>NZ_LRRH01000155.1 GCF_001646785.1 Rhodococcus phenolicus | reverse complement strand
TGGCGAACGGGTCGATGCCGTATCCGGCGCCGACGATCAGGGCGAGTGTCATGGTGGTGCGCATGGTGCTCCTTCGGGTGTGCAGCGTCGCGCTGCGGTGTTGCCCCGGGCACCGTCGCGGTGTCGGGGTGTCCGCCCAGGGGCGGAAGTCTGTGGGGTTAGCGAGCTCGGTTGATCTGCTCGCGCCGCGGCCGGCGCGTCAGGCCGTGCTCGTCGACGTGCTGCCGGATCGCAGCCTGCTGCGCCCGGAGCCGGGCCGCGGCGTCGCGCTTCGCCTGCGGGGTGATCGCGACAGCCTGGCGTGTGCGGGTGTCACGGATGGCGCGTTCCATGGCGCGCTGCTGCTGCGTCGCCGCATACCCTTCGGGATCGGGCTTCGTCGCGAACGTGCGTGACGCTCCCGGCACGAACCGGGACAGGGCGTGCCCGCAGTTCGGATGCCGGAAGCCCTTCGAGATGGCCTCACGCATCGTCGCCTTGATCGTCACGCGCACCGGACGGCCCGTCGTCGCGGACTCCAGCTCGACCGTGCCCGTCGAGCCGTCCAAGCTGAGCACCTGGCCCTCGTACGGCTGACACTGCGGTGCCGGCTTCGAATGCGACGACACCACCATCAGCGTGTGCCCGTGCTCGAGGGCCCGGGCGATGTGGGCTTCGCGCAGCTCCTCGTTCACCACACTGCGCGACAGCATCTCGACATAGCTGGTGAGCGACCAGTTACGGCCGCCGCGGTCCCGGAACCCGGTGATGCCCCGCTTCGTGAGGATGTCGAGGGCCTGCTGCGCCGCGTCCAGGCGCGTCCCGGTCGCACGCGGTGCACCGAGGATCCCACCGGTGTGCGGTGTGGTCCGTGGGACGTCCGGTGAACGTACCTGGATCTGCGCCAGCACCTGCCCGTACAGCCGATCCGCATTCGCCGGGAGCAGCTGTGTGGTGCGGGCGAGGGTAGACCAGGCGGATTGTGTGGCTGCGACAGTGCGGGGATTCCGGGGGCGGTCGCGACGCGGTGCGCTCCCGGCCACTGTCGCAGCCGTTCCCGTCGCGGCCACGCTTACCGCTCCGGGAGATTCGGGGGTGTTGTCGGCGTCCTCGTCGGCCGCCCGTTCTCCGAGGTCGGCCGCTGCCTGCACCGCGGCCTGCAGGAGCGGTGGCATGGCGGCCTGGAGGTGCCGGGCGAGTGCTTCGGCGGCCTGCCGGAACTCGGCCTGCCGCGAGGCCTGGACCTGTTGCCACTGGTCGGTGTCGATGCCGTCGGCGATGGCTTCGGCCAACAGTCGGAGGAGGGCGAGTTCGGCGTCGGTGTAGAGGGCGATGAGGTGGGCGGGGATGTTGCGTGCGTCCTCGGGGTCGAGTGCCACCGCCTACCTCCTCACTCGGGCGAGAGTGAGACCTTCGCCCACTTCCGTTGCGCCAGCCATGCGCCGATCGGCGTCCGATGACCTGCCACGACGCGCATCCCGTCCGAGCACTCCCACCGATGCCATCGGCTGTATCCGAACTGGTAGCGGCCGATCCGGAATCGGTAGTTGGGCACTCGAATGGTCTGGCTACTCATCGGTCGCGCCTTCCTCGGGTGTCTGCTCGCCCTCGGGCTTCTCGTTGTCGCCCTGGTCGACAGGGGCGGTGTCCGAGCCGAAGAATGGCGGTGTCTCCACCATGTTCGCCTCGTCGATCAACTCGACCTCGTCGTCGATCTGCTCCTCGGTCCAGTCCTGGTGCAGGTAGCGGACCTTGGTGCGCGTCGACGCAGACCGTCCCGTCTCCCATGCCTGCACGGTCTGAGCACGGGACAGGTCGGATTCCTGCGCGAACGGCGGCCAATCGACATCGAGCGGCTCGTGCAGCTCGACGCCGAGCTTCGGGAACTTCACCTTGTCGATACGCAGAGCCGCGGTCGTCAGATGCTGGATGGCGGTGCCGAAGTAGCGGGCCTTCCCTTCGGTCGTGATGACCGTCCACTCCTTCTTTCCGACCGCCTCCGTCGCAGTCTGGGCGACCTCGTCGGACATGCCGAATGAGACGGGGCTGTAGCCGGTGCGGCGCAGCACCTCCCGCACGAGGATCTCCCCCGCCTGGTCGTGCTCGAGCACGCGCATGGCCGGCTGGTACGGCTGGAAGATCGACTCCATATCGCCTTCCTTGGCCATCATCTGCCCGAGCTGCGTGAACATCTCCTGTTCCTCGGGCAGGAGCAGGCCGCTGCCGGGGCCGCGGTTCTGCAGGATCGATGCGGACGCGAAGACCTTCATCGCCGACAGCCGCACATCACGCATCAGCGACGAGTACACGCGGTCGATCTGGTGGTACAGCGGAATGATGTCGGGGGCGATGTCGGAGCCGCCGAGGTTGCACAGCTTCGGGTCGTTGTCCCACTCGGGATTGGGCAGCTTGTTCGGCACATAGTCGACGGCCAGCATGTCGGGAATGCCGAGGTCGACATACGAGAAGCCGTCCGAGCCAAGCTGGACCGGGATGTCCTCGGTGGCTTCGTGCGCCTTCAACGTCTCCAGGCGCCCGAGGTTGTCAGCGGTGCCCTTGTAGAGCTCGTGGACGATGCGGCCCATCTCGTAGCGTTCGAGGTGCCGCCACACGACGCGGTCATCGTCCGATTCGAGCTCGGTGAAGAACGTGACCGCCCGAAGTCGACCTCGCGACCATGTCGGGATCGCACAGTCAGGGGCGATCCACTCGATCCACGTGCCCTGCTGGATCTTGTCATCCCACGCGACGCGCCCGTACACACCGGTGAGCGCTGATGCCTTCTCACCGGCCGTGTACAGCCCGGAGTGGAAGCGTGGGACGTTGTACAGGTCATCGACACGGACCTGGACGTCATCGGCTTCGTCGTCGGCGGCGAGGATGGTCGGGGGCTTTGAGAACAGGCAGGCCGCGGACAGCTGTGCGATGTCGGCGGCGATCGGTGCGTGCAGGCGGCGCGGGGCTTCGCCTGTGCCGGTGTTGTTCTTGCCCCAGAATGCGTCCCACGCGGCCCGGAACCCGCGCTGGGGTTGTCCGGACGGTGAGGTGCGGCCTGTGGCGCCGTAGAACGTGTCGAGCTTCTCGGGGTTGCCTTCCCACCAGACGCGGCATTCGTCGACTCGGGCGGTGACCTTCGCCAGTTCTGGGGGCGGCCATGCAACGCCGGGTCGGATGCTGCTCACGCGGCGGCCTCACTCTCTTCGGTTCGATCGTCGGTCGGTCGTGCGGTGTGCACATTCGGCAGATAGGGCTGCCAGAACGGGCGGGATGTCGCTACGGCGTAGCGCAGCGCGTCGACGGCGTGGTCGTTCTCCTTGATCGGCGCGTCTTCGCCTCGCTCGGTGGCCTTGCGGTCCCACACGTATCCGGGGATTTCCTCGAGCAGGTTGGTGCACGAGGAGTGGATCAGCAGTTGTTGTGTGGACAGCAGGGACGCGACGGTTGCGATGCCGGGCGTCACTTTGTTCGCGGCGTTGGAGAAGTTGTGCCATCCGCTTCGGTCGAGTTGGTACTTGAAGCCGGCTGCGGCCGGGTCGACGAACAGGTAGTCGGGCATTCCGTGCTCATTGACGAAAGCTCGGAGGGAGTGTTCGCGGTCTGCGGTGGTGCCTTGTCCTGGCGCCCATTCGGTGATGGCGTAGAGGCGGTTGTCTTCGCCGAGGCCGATGAGGATGCCGCGGGTGGCGTTGGTGTCGCCGTAGTCGATGCCGAGGGCGAGGAGTTGCTGCATCTCGGGGAGGGTGTCGACGACGTGCACAGCGGGGTCGAACATGTCGTAGATGACGCCGTCGGCCATGGTCCACAGACCCTTGATGTACCGGTCGTTCCACAGGCCTGTGTACTGCCTATTGAGCGATTCGATGTACCCCTCGGGTAGGTGCTCACGGTTGTCTTCGAGTCCGAAGTGGTATATCCGGTGGCCCATCTCCTCGGCCCGGTCGATGTAATCGGTCTTGAGGAAGTGACGCGGGCCGTCCGGGTTTGTGGTGCCGCCCATCCAGGCGTCCGGAACTGAGTGGCGGGAGACGAGCATCGAGATGAACTCCTCGGCCATGAGGGTCATCTCGTCGCAGTACGACCGTTTGATGGTCATGCCTCGGATGACGTTCTCTGCGCGCACGTCGGAGGCGCCGATGACGTGGACGGTTTCGCCGAGGATGTTCGCTGTCGGGGCTCCGCGGTTGTAGTGCACGTGGCCGGCGAGGCTCCCGAACAGGCCCGGGTCCATCAGGGGTGCGATGACGTTGCGGTAGGCGGTGTCTCGGGTGCGGGAGATCAGGACGTTCTCGCCGGTGCTGGGTGCGTCGGCGAGTTTGATCTCGAACTTGACGAGGGAGCCGATGGTCTTCCCGGAGCGGACGGCGCCGTGCCACAGGTTGATCTGCGAGCGGGATGCGTCGGCGTTGGCCGTAGCGATCGAGTAGGCCTGCTTGCGGGAGATCGACAGCTCATCGAGAATCCCCACTCTCGCCGGCCTCCTCGATCTCATCCTGGACGGCGGCGATGAGCTTGGCCTCAAGTTGGCCGAGCATCGACTTCGCGTCGTCGTGTTCGGTGGTGTGGTCGGTGAGCTTGTCGATGTTCACGGCCATGCTCGCGCGGGCGTTGGCATGCTCACGGAGGTCGCGGGCGGGGATGAAGTCGAGACCGGTGACGTACTCGGCGCCGCCTTCGCCGCGGCGGAGTGTCATCCATTCGCCGCGCTTGTGGTGTACGTCGAGGGCGCGTTTCTGCTCGAACTCGAGGAGCTCCAGTTCGCGTTCGGCTGCTTCGGCTCGTCGCTCCCGGGCGTTGAGGACCTTCACTGCCGTCGCCTCAGCAGTGCGCTCCGTCCCGAACGTCAGCTCGAGCTTCTTCGCCCACCGACCGATCGTGACCTTCGGCCGATCCATCCTCTCGGCGATCGCACGCAACGACAGGCCCTGCTCATGCAGTTCACGAAGGCGCCGGCTGTCCTCATCGGTCCACGCGGCCATGAGCCACTACACGCACACGAAGGCCGAGACTGGGACGTCCCATCGGGTGGTCCATTCGATCCCTCCTTCGGAAGTTGACGCCCCGCGCTCCCAGGTAGCGAAACCGGACGCGGGGCGGGTCCATCCGAGCGGCGCGAGGGGGTCGGCACTCGAGGATGGACGACTGGGGGTGTCTGGAAACGACGAAGCGCGAGGCCCCTGTGGGGAATCCTCGCGCCTACGGCGGCAGCCTAACAGATGGCCGGGGATAACGGTGATACCTGGTTATACGTCGTGATGTCTCGTTATGCGCTGACCTTCTCGCGTTGGCGGGTTGCCGTAGCGCAGTGAGCGTCCAGGACGTCACCGAGACGATAGATCGGAATCCCGTCGTACTCGCGAACGGGAGTGATGCGCCCAGTCCTGCGGAGGCTCTTGACGCGCTCGCGGGTGAGCTTGGCGTACTCGGGGCCGAGCTCCTTTGCGGCGAGGGCGATGCCGGAGGCGTTGAGTTCGGTGTCGCGGGCGGCGTCGATGGAGCCGTAGCGCCACATCTCGGGTTCGCCGGACATGCGGGCTGCTCGGCGTGCGGATCGGATGATGCGGCGGAAGGCGTGGGGGGCTTCGTCGGCGCCGGGGGTCATGGCGAGCGAGATGATGTGCTTGCGGAGCCAGTCGGCCATTCCGATTGTGCTGGCGGGCCCTTCGTAGCGCTGGCGGCGGTGTTCGCACACGTGGTTGGCCCAGGTCCACAGTTCGTTGTCGAGGTAGTTCGCGGCGTCGTGGGCGCTGGTGTCGTACGGGATGCGTGCGGCCGGGCTCGAGCTGACTCGGGGCTCGTACGAGATGCGCTGCGGGAAGCCGTCACAGAGGACGCCGGCGAGTGCGTCGACGACGTCGGGGATCTGGGCGAGGAGTGCGAGGAGGTCGGCCTGTCCGGCTGTGTCGAGGTAGTAGCCGTTCACTGTCCACCTGCCGGGGCCGCGTAGGTGCCACGCTCCGGAGACGGCCGGTACATGCTCGGGTCCGCCTGCGCCGTCATCCGCACCTCCATCAGTTCGGCCCGCAGCTTCTCGTTCGCCTTGTGTGCCTGGCGGGCGGCTTCGGCGGCTTGGCCGAGTTCGTGCTCGAGGGCGTCGATTCGGGCGTTGGCTTCTTCGATGTCGGTGTAGGCGGCGGGCATCTGAGCGTCCTTTCTCGCGGTGGTGGGTGTGGGTCCGGCCCCGTGCACGGGAAGCTGTGCACGGGGCCGGGGTCTCAGGTGGCGGCGAGGATGAGTGCCAGGGTGCCGATGAGGAGCGCCCAGATCAGGAGTGCGGGTGGGAGGGCGAAGAGGGTGCCGCGGACGGGTTCGTCGAGTGGCCGGGTCATTGGGTCTCCCAGGTGTGGGTGTGGGTGGGGGTGTGGGTGGCCGGCACGTCGTGGCTGGCGGTGAGGATGGCGGCGAGGGTGTAGAGCGCGGCGAGTGCGGCGGACACCTTCAGCCGGGTCACGAGGTGCCGTCCAGGGCTGCCCGGATCTCGTCTGTCGTCGCCCGCCAGTACGGGAGCCACTCACCGTCCTCGTCCTGCACAAGCTTCCGCACGCGGTCGAGGGCTGCCTCGGCGGCCTCTGCGCGGCGGCGTTCGATCACGAGGTCGCCGCGCTGCCGCTCGATCTCGCACTCGGCGTCATCGAGCGCGTCGAGGACGGCCGGGAAGTGCGTCATCGCATAGGTGTTCCGCTTGTGGATTGCCTGGGCGTCGAAACTGTCCGCGGTCGCGGTGCGCTTGATCTCGTCCGTGAGGGCGTGGTATTCGCCTGCCCAGTCGCGGGCGCTCACGAGTCACCGTCCAAAGCTCGGCGAATGGCGGCGGCCCAACATGCGGGGCACTCGGGTTCGCCGCACACAGCGGCTGGGCCGTTGTGTTCGTATTCGGTGCCGTCGTCGGATGCGTAGGTCAACTCGCGGACGCGGGTGATCGCGGCCTCGAGGTCTGCGATGTGCTTATCGCGCTCGGATGCGGTCGGGTACTTGATCACGACTGCCCCTCCGTCCGGTCGGCGAACCCGAGGGCAGGCGTGGGCCATGCCATTGCTTCGTGGGTTATCCGATGGCATGGGCTCATGACTGCACCGCCTTGCGAAGCTCCGTGAACGGCCCCAGGCAATCCGTCCGCAGATTCGTCTCCATGTCGCTGCCGTCGTCGTAGAGCGGACGCCAACCCGATCCGTCCTCGAGGCGTCGCACGACGTCTCCGGTGCAGTCGAGCACCCGGTCGACGTCGGCGGGGATGTCGGCGCGCTTGCTCCACTGCCGTGTTCCGGGCTCGTATGCGCGGTCGCGGTTGGGGTTGAGGAGGTAGGCCGCCATCGAGTTCGGCGGAATCCGCTTCATGGGAGCGGACCGTTCGGCGACGTCGAACCGCTCGAGGATTGCGTCGGCCGCGGCGGTCAGGTCGTCGCTGTCGGGGTCGTCTGCGAGACCGGCCTCGTACATCAGGCCAGCGAGTTCGTCTCGGATGCTCACCGCTTCCCCCCGATCGCGTCGATGAGATGGGTAGCCATCTGCGCGGCCTGCTCGACGGTGTAGGTGATAGTCAGGATTTCGAAGGGTTGTCCGTCATCGCCGATCGCGAGGACTCGGCCCGTGACGTGGCCTCCGTTGCTCGCCCATTCGATGCCCATGGGACCGCCGTTCGCCTCGGGGCGTTCGACGACGGCGTACCGGGCGAGGATCGCGTCGGCGATGGCGCGGGCCTTACCGAGTGATTCGTTCGTGTGCATCCGCGGTGCGGAGATAATGCGGGTGAGTTCGTCTCGGATGCTCATGCCGCACCGCCGTAGTACTTCGCCCAGACGCGGTCGAACAGGTCGCGGTCGGCTTCGGTGTAGGCGTTCACCTGGCGGATCTGCCCCGACTTCGTTTCGAGCGGGTACTGCTTCGGGTCCTCGCCGTGCTCGAGTTGGTACATCGCCTTGAGTCGCTTACCGAACACGGGCGAGACGGACTTGACCTCGTCGCGCGTCAGACCCTTCTCCTCGAGGTAGGTCTGCGCGTAGAGCGGCGTCGTCGCGGGGTCGAGCTCCGGCGCCTCGCCGAGCGCGCGGGCCAGGACGAGCCGGGCCTTCGCTTCGAGGTGGCGCGGGTCGATGAGCCCTTGGGCGAGCTGCATGAGCTCCATCTGCCGCTTGGAGACGTCGAGTGCGTTGGTGAGCTTCTCCTCGACGACCTCGGCCTGCCGGGTGCGGATCGCGAAGTACGCCTGCGCGGAGGCAATGGCGGGCTTGCGGGGGTCGCCGTTCATGACGACCAGGTACGCGCCGAATCGGGACAGTTCGAAGTCCTCTTGCCGGACCGTGCCACCCTGGGGTCGCTGCACCAGCTTGTCGGCGCCGACAACGTGGCTGGTCACGGCCTCGCCGGAGTTCTGCAGCGAGAGCTTCGCGCGGTCGATTGCTGCTGCGAAGTTGCGCCAGGTCTCGTACTCGACGACCTGGCAGAGGTCGCGGGCGGACCAAAATTCGGAACCGTCGGGCCGGGTCTGGCGGATTCGATCGAATGGTGACGCGGACTCGTGTCCGGTAACCTCGGGAACTGACATCGAGATTTCTCCTCGGTGTTCGTGCCCCGCGGTGTTGACGCACCGGCGGGGCTTTTTCGTGGTCAGGGCTTCACACTACGCGAATGACTAACGACTTGCATGTCGCTAGTCGCGTGTCCAGGCATGTTTTTCTCGGCCTCCGCCTTCAGGTACAGATCCCGCAGACTCGGGCGCTTCTCCGGCGCCGGAGCGTGCCCACAGACGGCCGTGTCGACGTAACCGTCCTCGTCGCACAGGGAGCACTCCGCGATCGCCCTGGCGCGATCCTCGGCCCGGAGCCGGGCCTCCGCGGAGCGAGTCCGGGCAGCGGCATCGGCCTTCCGTGTCTGCCACTCGCCGACCGCACGCCGGGCGTCGCCGCAGGCGCGGCACGGCGCGTCCGTCCCTCCCGGATGCTGAGGGCAGTGGGGGGCGGGTTCGCCGGCCTCGTGCGTGTACGCGTGCGCGCGCCCGCGACCTCCCAAATCTCCATCTGCAGAACAAGAGCTTTCCCCTTCCCCTACCCCTACCCCGCGGGGTTCGCGAACCCTTCCCGAAGGGTTCAAGGGTTCGCGAAGGGTTCCGGAAGGGTTCGGAACGTCGTCCGGAATGGTTCCCGAAGGGTTCGGAAAAAGGCGGTCCGCAACCGCATCGGCATCCTTACGACGAAGCCCCCGCAACTCCCCCGCAAGCACCTCACGAAGCTTCGGCGAATCCACCAACTCCGCACACTTGAGCGCATTCTTGAACACATTCGGCTGCTTGACGACACCGTCGCCACGAATGAACGACCGGATCAGCAACTCCTCCGTGTCCTCGTCGACGAACACGAACCGTGCCTCCTCGAGCTGGCGCAACGCATCACGCACATCGTCGACGCTCATCGAGTCGCAGTACTTGGCCCACCGCGACTCCATCAGCGGCAGCACGCCGGCGTTGTTCACGTCCTTCTGGCCGAACAGCACCATGTACATGCGTTGCGCTCTCTCACTGAGTGCTCGGAACGCCTTGTTCGACCAGATTCCGAAGTCGATCCGGCCATGACTACGGGCCATCAGGCGGCCCTCCTTTCGAGCTGTTCGAGCGGGATACGGCGCCCGCTCATCGGGCACGTATTCCATGCCTTGTCGTCGTGCCGGGTGACACGCCCGGTGTGCTCGGAGGCGTGGACCTTCCGCCGGCACACCGGGCACTCGGTCACCACAACGTCATCTCCTCGACCTTGGCGACGACGGGCGTGAAGAGGCATGCAACGGCGGCGGCCTCGTCTGCGGCGTGGATCGACATGCGAGCACGGCGGGCTATGGCGCGGCGGTCCTCGGGAAGGGACGTCGCCCAGTCGCGGAGCTGCTGCCACGTGATCGTGGCGACATGCTCAGGCGCCCGGATGCCGCGTTCGCTCATGTAGTCACCGGCGGCTGTCATGGCGATCCCCCACCTGTACGTCTTGCGCCACAGGCCGGCAGCGCGCCACTGCTCATCCTTCGGGCTGCCGCCGCCCTGCGTGTCTCGGATCTGCGCGGACCAGTAGCCAGGCTCATCGGCCAATCCGAGGATCTGCCGATCGTGGAGCTCTGCGAGGAGCCGGAGCTGGTCGGGCGTCACGTCGCGTCCTCCCACGACCCCGACGGGCCATAGTCACTCTCGTCCAGATCCCACTCCTGCCCCGTCAACCAGTTGCGCACATGGTCGTGCCCGCAACGGGTGCAGCGGCTCAGAATCAGCCGATAGGGCCAGTTCGGGATTTCGACCGTCCCTTCCGCCGTGACCCGTTCGGCACGGACCCCGCAATGCCAGCAGAGCTCCGGCGGAACGACTTCCGAGGTGCCGTCCATGTTGACCTGACACATGAACGGTTCCGATTCGAACGCTCCCCATTCGACGGGATGCCCGTCCCACGCGACAGGAAGGCGGCGGGTCGCCGCGGTCACGTCTGGTCTCCGATCTTGCGTTCGAGGGTGGTGGCGACGTCGTCGTAGGTGTGGGCGAGGTAGTCGCCGCCTGCATCTCGGGTGACTGCGGCGAGGTTCCGCAGGTGTTGCGCGTAGTCGCGGATGCTGTCGATGATGGCGCGCATTTCGTCGATTTCTCGGACGGCTTTGGCGATGCCGGTTTCGAGGTGCTCGGTGTGGTCGCGGTGCAAGGGGTGGCCGTGTTGGGCGCGGGCACGGTCCCAAGCGCCGCTCACCGTGGCTCCTCGGGTGTGGTCCATGCGGTTTCGGTGACAGTGCGGCAGACAACCTCCGCATTCGGGTTGGCATTCAGGACGTGCTCGACGTCGTGGAGCACGGCGACCCATTCGCGGGCGTGCTCCTCGTCGCGGGCCTTGTCGACCTTGATCCCGAAGTGCTGGGTCGGCCGGCGCACACCCCACTCGGTGCGGGTCTCGGCGTCCGCGCCGACCTTGCGCCAGCCCTGGCTGAGGAGGTAGTCGGCTGCATCCTCGGCGGCGATCAGGCCGATATCGAAGATCGCGTCCGACAGGTCGGTGGTCAGGTCGTCTCGGTCACTCATGGTCGCTCCACTCGTAGAGGGTTTGTGAGGCGCGGTCGATGGTCCAGGCGGTGATGGTGAGCCATCCGGCGAGGCAGAGGCCGGTTACGCCGAGGAGGCGGACAGTGGGCTTCACGGCCGGGCCTCCCCGTTCGCGATCTCGAGCAGCACATCGGCATGGCACGGCTGATCGAGCGGGCACCAGCACGCGAGGTCGCGGCCCGCGAGTTCGGCGCGGACTTCTTCGCGCCAACCTTCGCCCCAGAATGTGCGGGCAGACAGGCGGAACATCGCTGTCGCGGACTCGGCGTCGTACGTATCGCCACCAGTGCCCGGGATCTCGCCGCCGACTCGATACGGGTTACCGAACACGCCCGGCCGGCCGACATATACGGCACCTTCTGGCATCCGCCAGCCCTTGGTGCGCTGGCGTTGGATTCGCTTCGGCATCAGGCCTCCTGGTAGGTCAGGACGACGCGGGCACCGTCGACATCCGTGAACCGCACGACGTAGCCGTCCATCGTCTCGGCGATCGTCGCGAGAGTTCCGGTCTCGCGCAGGCGATCGCAGCGCCGCCGAACCGCCTCGGCGGCCGTGCCGGACTGCATCGCCGTCGTCGACGTCGTGCGCGTGACCGTCAGCCGGTGCGGCCCCGTGGCACCCGGGGGTGCGGCCACGACGACCGCGCTCCCCCGGGCGTCGCGCTTCCACTCGTGCGCCGGGTCCGCGCCCGGATCCCCGCCCGCGTACTCGCTCATGCCGGAACCCCCTCGTCGGCGAGGTACCGCACGGCGGCCTCGTCCAGCTCGACGATGTCCTCGACGGTGGTGTGCAACCTTCCGACGGCGTTGAGCTTGTCGGGGCGGTAGCCGGACCAGTGCATGTCGCCAGCGGTGACGACCGGGACGGACCGGTAGCCGAGGAGCGCGACGGTCTGCGCGGCCGCCGGGTCCTGGTCGACGAACAGCTCGACGAACGGTGTGCCCTGGCGCTCGAGGTG
>NZ_LRRH01000154.1 GCF_001646785.1 Rhodococcus phenolicus | reverse complement strand
CTGCCGGCAGGGCATCCGGGGTCTTCGACCCCGCCAGACGCCGGGTGGCAGGCCCCCCACTCCTTCCGGATGCGGTTTACCGCGGTAAACCGCGCGTCGCCGAGCGTTCTCACGTCACCGCAAAGTGCGAGACCAACTCTCATCTCACGCCGTTGGTTACTATCTTTACTTTATTCAAGTAATAATGCTGGTTGGGAGGGAATCGCTCACGCCCCTGTGGACCGTGCGATCACGGGACTCGATAATGTTCTCTGCGCTGCTCGGGGGCTGAGGATGCAGCCCGCTTCGGCCCGGTTCGGCATTCCATCCAGGCCGCGGTCGACGATTGTGCCAACGAGTAGGAAAACATGTCACACGAGCTGCATCACTTCGCTCTGGGAAAGTGGGTTCTCGGACTCGCCTATCTCACTTCGATCACCGGGTCTTATGTCGGTCTGCTGTGCGCCCGTCAGACAACCCGCTCTCGTGGATCCCTCGGCAGGGCTTGGTTGGTCATGGCGGCTGCGGCGCTCGGCGGTGTGGGCGTCTGGCTCACCCATTTCATCGCCATGATGGGTTTTGCAGTGCCGGGCACACTGATCCGCTACAACCCCCCATTGACGGTGTTCTCCGCAGTGGTTGCCATGGCCGCAACGGGACTCGGCCTCTGGCTGATGAACTCACCCGTCGTCCCGAAGCGGCATTTGCGCGTCTTCCGATCGATGATTGGTGGAATGGTGATCGGTGCGGCCGTAAGCGTGATGCACTACAGCGGAATGGCCGCGATCCGCATCCAAGGCAAAGTGGACCACGCATCCAGCTTCGTAGCGGTCTCGATCATCATCGGCATCGTCGCGGCCACCATCGCATTGTGGTTGACCTCCCACCCCACCAGCGTCTTCGCGCGTGCATCGGCAGCAGTAGTCATGGGCGGTGCGGTAGCCGCAGTGCACTACATCGGCATGGCCGGTACAGCCGCGACCATCAGCACATACGCCCCGGCACCGCAAGGATGGACGGTCATGTCGCTGCTGCTACCCACATTCGTCCTCGGCACACTCGTGCTGGCCGTGCCCCTCGTAGCATTGATGCTCGGTACGCAACCCACACATGCCGACCCCGACGCAGACACCGGTCACCATCTGCAAGCCGCGACGCCGAGGGCTCCGCTGGAGAGAAGTGCTGCAGCCGCTCCCGACTCCGGCCGGCTGGCGGCGTCGCCGACGCGTGGACCCGGCCGGTATCTCGACGCCACCACATATGTGCCTCGGACACGACCTACCAGAACACCGCCACAGTCCTGACGCCGATCCTGCGTGCAGAGCCGCCGAGCCGATCCGAGCCCGAAGACGGATCTGAGGGCCGCCCACCCGGATGCGTGGGGGTCCAGAGGTTCGAGATCGATTGTAGTGGTGCCGAATGCGGTTGCTCGGCGGGAGGAATGGTGTCCGGTGTCGCTGCAAGCACAGCTCGAGCTGGCGCTCGGCGGCGTCCCCGTCGATGGCGAGGAATTCGAGCGTTTGATGCTCTCCAGCGTGTCGGCGTACTCGGACGGGACGGGAGACGACATTCCTCGACGCGAACGGACCGAGCCGATCCTCCGGCCTCCCGGAGCGGGGGCCTACAGAGATGCCGCCGCATTCCCGGCGCCCCCGCCCCCCGGCAGGACTGTCGACCGATATGGCGATGCCCACACCTCAGCTATCCAGAGACCGTACCGCCCCAGTAGGCGAGGACAGAAACGAGCGGCAAGCGGATCGTCTCCGGGGTTGTCGACCATGGCTCGTGGGCGAGTCGTCTCCGCCAACTGATCGACGCACAGCACCCGGCACCATTCCTCATCTCGGCGTAGTGACGGTGACCTGCCATCCCCTGCACGCAACGGACATGCATGCGCTCCCGCCGTCAGCTCCCCATTGCTCGCACAGCTTGTGAGCGAAGGCGATCCCGGTCGATCTCCCCGGTGCTCAGGGCATCCGGGCGGTACCCGAGGTGGAACAACCCGTCGATATGGGGGCAGGCGAACACCGCCATGCCCTTTTCTCCTCGGTGACGTTTGCGGACCGTCTTCGCGTCTCCGCGGGTCAGATATCCCCGGTGCCGACAACGGCCGCACCAGATCCAACGGGTGGATGGATTATGGGCACGGGGATTCATACCGCACGTCCGATCTGGAGATTGAGCCAATCCGACAGCCATCGGATGGCACTGCGGCCCGCATTGTCGACCACGAGAGTGTTGTAGTCGGTATGGGCTTTGGAGGTGAAGAAGCTTGCCGCACTGAGCCCTTCGCTGACCAGCAAAGCCAGATCATCGGCACCTCGGGACTGCGAGAGCTCAACAAGTGAATCCGACAGCTGCCGCAAGTCCACATTCGCATCCAGGTTCGAGATAGTCGTCGACGCAGCGTGAGTGGTCCTGCCCAGCAGGTCGGGAGCCGTCTTGGTCGACCTGCTGGAGAGCATGTCGGCCGCTACCGATGCCAGGTCCAAGCCGACGGGCAGCAAACCGGTCATCGCCGCAGCGGCCCCGACCGGATCCGGTGCGACACCGGGAGGAGGAAGCACCTTTTCCACTGCCGTCCATGCGATCTCCTGGATCTGACCGACGATCGTGGCCAGCCTGATGACGTCGACATTCGACAGGATCGACGCAACCAACGCCGCGATCTGCGTCGCGCCGGACGGATCCGGGATCACGGCCAGCACCTGCGCCACCCACCGCAAGTCCACCGCCGCAGCCATGTCGACCAGGGGCGAGAACTGATTGTTCAACTCCCCGGCCACCTGGTGAGCCCCGTGAGCGTCGAGCGCGGCAACCTTCTGCGGCAGCACGGTCAAGTTGTGCAAGATGCCGGGCATATCGAGCGCGCTCACGCCGGTCACGACGTTCAGAACCTGATCGATCACCACCGTCGGTTTGAGCACCGAGAACACGCTGCTCGCCGACGCAAGCACATCAGCAGGGGCGGATGCCAACGGGCCGATCTGCCCGGTCAGCGCGTCGGCATTCTCCGTGAGAGTACGCATCTCGGGATCTGACATCGGCAGGGATGGTGACTCGTTCCTGGCGAGAATGCGTGCCGTGTCGGCGATCTCGACCGCAGCGTTGACGGCACCTGCAAGGTCCGATTCACCAGCCCGGGTGAGCACGTCGTAGGCATGATGTTCGGCGGTGCCGACCGGTGCAGCACCGAGTTGACCGATCGCTGCCGAGTTCGTCGCCCCGGAGGTAAGAAGGTCGGCCAGTGGAGCAAGAGTCGATGCGATCGACTGCGCAGTCGCGGCGACCTGCGCAAGATCGACGCTTGGTGTGGTGAGCTGGTGGCCGAGGCTCGTGACGTCGGTGCCTAATGTCGGCAGATCCGCCTCGGAGAAGTCCGCGGTCAGTGCGCCGGCAAGGTGGGCGCTGCCGCCGGGCGCGGTGAAGTCACCGGCGCTGGGGGTCTTGCTCAGGATCGAGCCGAGCGAACCGATCAGCGGGTTCGTCCCTTTGTCGATCGAGCAGTACAGATCGCCGGGGTCACAGATCGATGCCACCCGACCTGACAGAGCCCCCATTCCTCGAGGCCGTGGATCAGCGATGCCATGTCCGGACGTCCGCGGTCCCACTGTCGCGGTCCCTGGTGTTCCGGCTCCCGGATCGGCCAGCAGGCCGACAGCAAGCACACGATTCGCATCGATCGGTCCCCTACCGTTGCCGATATCCGAGGCGAGATCACCCGCCGCATCGGCGCCCTGCGAGTAACCCGTCAGCGTGAACTTCGCACCCGGACAAGCCTGTGCAACATCCTCGAGCACCCGCGTGGCCCGCGACACCGCGTCCGCCTTACTGTCCGCGTAGGTGTGGCCGTTGTCGAAGGCACGCGCCATGTAGGGCAGCGTGTATACCTCGACCGCGTCACCGTGGGCGTCGTTCAGCGCGTGCGCAACAGGAGCGAGCATGCCCACCGGCACAGCAGGGTCCGCATGCTCGTCGGTCTCCCACGTCCCGGGGATGAGCAGGTTGAACGTCGACGCGCAATCAGTCGTCCCTGCCTGGGCGACCGCGGGGACGGTCAACAGCGTGCAGCCTCCGCCGACGATCGTGGTAACGATCAACGCAGCGGTGCGGCGGGACCTCGAATGTCGGACAGGCATGGATACCTCTGATGGCCGAAAGGACATGTGTGCGCCTACGTTCACCCACACGCCTGATTTCCCCAACACGGTGAACCGTGTCCCGAAGCCCAGAGTCGCCCCGTGAGCGGCACCATCGGCCGACCTTCAGGTACGTGCACGACGCCCGAGCGCGGCGCGCACGAACTGCAGAGACCGTCATCAGTCGACAACGCAGACAGTTGCTCTCTCGAACCCGAAAAGCGGCATCGGTGCCTCGATCGTCTTACCCCAGGTTGCCATGTCCGAAGGCGCGATCACGTTCGAGCGGGCAAGGAGCTGCCTCATGGATCGGGCGACGAACCGATCATCACGCTCCGCAGCGACCTGATGTGAGCGAGCATCGAACCGACCGTCAAGCGGCGGAACCACCACTCGAACCACCACTTCTCATCCCGATGACTGCGCCGGACCTTGCGAACTCTCTAATCAGGTGCCCTGACAACGTCGGTCCGAAGAACCCGTCCAGCGAGCGCACGAGACGCACACCCGCACCGGCGACAACCAACCAGCTATGCGATGGCGCGCCACCAGTGGTCTTCCTCCTCTTGTCTGTCCAGCACGTCGCGATATTCCGCCGCACAGGCGGCCGAGCACAACCCGCCATGCTCGTCACCGGCCAGAGGTTGCCGACACACCTCGCACCGAAGCACACGGTCGTCAGCAGGAAACCGGGTAATCCCGAGTATCGCGCTGACAACGATCAGGACGGTTGCCGCACACACGAACACGGCGGCAACGCTGGACTCCCGGAACAGAACGGCAACCACTGCACACGCAAGGGCTGAAGAAGCAACGGCGGCCGGTACCTGGTGAAGGTTCACAAACCGTAGGTCGCAACCTAGACCCCTCCCGTTACCAGCAGACAGACCATAGGGCCTCGCAATGAAGGCCCCCAACCGTCGACGGCCCGTCACCACCGACCTCGTGCAGAAATCGCGCGTTCGAAAGCATTGTGTCTCGAGCTCTACAAAGACGCCCGAGGACCCGCCCCATCGGCTCCCACGAAGTCGGAGGACGGCGACGTACCGCTTGACTTCGGACGCCGAGTCCAGCCCACCTCCCCTCTCCAGCCGGCACGCAACTCGACATCAGATCTGCCGACGTCGCCCGGCACACGGGCGACGCATTGCCCTTGCCCGCGTTCCACCCTTTCGAATGCCCCGACACCGCTGAGCCCACAGGCACTCCGGATCGACTCAGCCTGCCGGCACAGCACTGCCGAGCAGACCGTCCTGCGCGAAACGACCAATGGCTCTGCTCCTCACTGTCCGCCACCCCGCCCACGCCTCCCCGACATCGGTAGCCTCCCACGATCAACATGGGTGTACGCGATGGCAATGCCCCACAACCGGATCACACAACGACATAGCCGAGTTCGTACGCCGCAGCATCAACGGCATCAGCCAGACCAGGATGAGACAAGGGAAGCGACAGCACAGGACACTGCGGAAACGCATCAGAAGCACGTTCGACAACCGCAACGGACGTGCTGCCAGCAAACCGGCCGCGATAAATGATCCCGCCGAGATCGGTGTGCGCGCGATGGATAGTGCGAGCCCGGTGCTGCGAGAGACGGTGCGGCGCGGAATCAAGAGCATGGTTGCCTCCCACCCGAGTGGCCCATGCCCCTCCACCGATACCGGACACGTCGAGCAACCGCAGAACGCGGGTGAAGCGCACACCGGTCAGATAAGGGTCACCACGATGGCGATCGATCACCCGCGCCGATTGAAACGCTTCCGCCAATGCACCTCGGGGGCTCGAAGCGCCGTACCGAACGCCGTAGCCGGGATGGTCCCCACGCGGGAGCGGATACTGATCGAACCGCAGAATCGGCCCGAACTCACGCAACGCATTCCACGGGAGGACATACGAGCCGGTCGTACGGTGTATGCGCCACACGATCTCGCTCGACTGCCACTCGAGTACTTCCTTCGGCAGCAGACCTGCCGCACGAAGCTGCGCGATGGAGGGCGGCGGCGGAAGCACTGGCCCCATCTACCCCCATCTACGCCGATTCCCACTCGATACGTCGTCAGCGCGGAGCGCTGACAAACCATCGTTCCGCTGTTCGTGGTCCTCACACACGGCGCCCAGGGACCCGCTACAAGAAGCAACAGGACGGAGCGCTCATCGTCAGGTAGTCCACCATCGCGTGATAGACGAACCCTACGGTACAGCCGCTCCCCCGCCTACTCATCATCTCCAATAACGTATGTACTGAAAACTTGTCCGCTGACGCACTTTTCACGGTCGCCGACGCTTTCGAGCACCATCGTGCGGTACCTACTGTCGATGCACGCAGGAGGCTGCGCTGGTCCGTCGAAACCGATTGCGTCCAATTCGGCTTCGTGTCCCTTCGGCACGGTCTGGATAAGGTGAGCGGTCCACTACCGGTCAGCCTATCGACAGCGATGGAAGACGTTGTCCGTAAAGAAATCCTGTTCGACGACGGCACAGCGGTTGTACTCGATATAGCGCTGTACCACCTGTGTCAGAGCGATATGCCGGAGAGAACACACTCGGTGAGACTGCGCGGGCGGTTGCGTACTCGCGAGTCACCAGAGAGCCTACGTTCTGCCGTACCCCCCAACAGGTCGGGGCAGCAGCCGCCGAATTAGCTGACTGGATAGCAATGACATCGAGTGGCATCGACGGACATCGTTACTCTCGACGAGAGCACCTCACCGCGCCCTTTTCATTCCCCTGACATTCTGTCCGCGACAGGAGATACGGAAGTGCCCTGCCGATCGATCGGGTTCGGCAGGGCACTCGAGCGTCGTCGTCCGGTTCTCGCCATCCGAAGACGGCCACGCATTCCGCCTTACTTTCTCATTGTCGGCGCGCTCCAGAAGTACCACCGGCGCTCAACCGGCGCGCATTGACTCGACCGCCCGGATTTCAGCCCACCACAATTGCCCCAACTTACTGTGGGCGAGGCCGGTTCGAATCGATAATCTGCTGCCTCTGCAGTGAGCCAGTTGTCAGTGAGCAGCGACGTACTCGTCGACGAGGGACTGAGGCAGACGTCCTCGAGCGGGAACCTCGAAGCCCTCTTCAACTGCCCACTCTCGAATTTCCTTGGAGCTTGGAGCATTCGGATCGGACGGCCGAGCCGATCCGGCTCTCCTCTTACGTCCTCCGACACGGGTTGCATGCTCGACGTAGTAGTCGATCTTCTTCCGGAAGTCGCGAGCGTTCTTCTTGTTCAGGTCGATGGTGTACTCGACCCCATCGACAGCGAAGCTGATGGTTTCTCCGCCATCCTCCAACGCAGTTCCATCGATGTCGTCGAAAGTCTCAACGATTGTTCTACGCGCCACAGGTTGATCTCCTCTTCGAATGCATCCGATCGGACTCTAAGTAGCCTCTTGTGATCAAAGGCAAACCAACTCCGAAGCCAACATCACCGACATGATCAAGTCTACTCGGAAATTATCGCACGCCTGCGACGATCCGGCGCCCTGAAACTCATCAGGGCGAGCAACCGAGCGTTCCGCAATCCCTTACCCGTCACGGTTCGTCACCCGAATGCGACACCAGATGAATCAGTACACATCCTCTTCGTGCGGCCGTCACGCTCCACCTCGGGCCATTACAGCACCGTGGTCCGACATACCATCGAACAGACCCGTGACCACACAAGACAGGGATCGCGGCCCGGATCGCATCGATCGCACACTCCGCACTCCCCATCGGGTACGACACCCAGCACCTGAGTGACCATGCGACCGATGCCTCGTCCCTCGGGTCCCTACGGACCCCTCTCGTCCCCTCATGATGCACCACGAGTCAGCAAGCACGACACCGTACTTCGAACCCAAAGAGGCGACGCGTGAACCCTCCGGAATCGCATCGGCCACGAAAGCGTTCGGTGCAACACCACCGCGGTAACCCCCTCCTCACAGGAGGGGCGAACCCGCAATTCGGTTCGCACAGCTGTTCATCGGGGTCGTTCGTACCACCGAATAACAATGCCGTTCGAAGCGACCAGCCAGCTTTCGCTTCGTTTCGCATGCCCATGATCGCATTTCGACGACCGAGAAGTAGCGGCTCTGAACCACACCTCTCACCTCCCCGGGCCACGGGGAATCGGACCCCGTGAATCGGTCCTCGCTCGAGTCCGCCCTCCCCGCCAGTCGGCTCAGCGCCGACTGCTCCGGATACCTGGAACAAACAACACAGTGGAGAAACCGTCGCAGTCATCAAGGCGTCACTACGTGCGCGTCCTATGAATGCCAGCGATATTGCGTCGAGATCGCGCATTGCGGCTGCGGCGATACTCCTCCAAGGACTACAGACAACGCAGCGGTGGCATAAGCTCTACCTTGCGAAACCTCACCCGACGGTAGCGAAGGGTTGATCAAGAACCATCTCACGAACCACCAGAAGAGCACTCTCTACGACTCGAGATGCTCACGAAGCCGACCCGGTGACAGATCCAGCGCGGTGAAGACTCCTTCGCGGAGGCGGGCAGCATCCGTGCGCAGCTGCGTGTACCGGACCCCTCCCCCACTCAGGTCGACACCGACCCACTCGAAGCTGCCCTACGTCCCAATCACGTGCTCACCCCGTCCCGGTCCCTGTAGGCCCAGGATGCCGCGCGACGAACCTCGAGTTTTCTCAGCGTGACGCACCTACGGGTGAGCGTGGGCAACACGCGATCTACGACCACACCCTGCTCGCAAACACCCTGAAGCGCCTCGAGGTCTGGGTCAGCTCACCCGCAAGTCACGAACGACTCGAGAGCGCCATGGGCTTGTGCGCGACCCAGACCTCACCCCGGACACTCCCTGTCCGTGTGACTGACTCACTCTCCATCGGTCACCGCAGAGCGCCTCATCGAAGCCGACGCGCTACCCCGGACTCCTCAACGCAGTTCCACCCGAGCACGGCGTGCAGAGCACGCGGGCCACCGCGGAGAGTTCAGGAAGCCGTTCTCTGCCGGCATCCGCCGCACGGGTAACGTGCACTCCTTCGCTGCGCGCTCGCCAGTGACTTCGTCTACGTCCTACACCTATGCACGCTCCGCCCTGGTTCATCCACTCGCCGCGCCCCCTCTGCGGTCGAGGACGTCACGAGCGGTCCGGTCGCGGATTCGAAACGTTTTCACTGCCGGCCAGTACATGGGGCCCGCGGCGGCTCCTGCGGCCTGCGCGGCGGCACTCTCGACTGCACAACGTGCCGGATGTCGCTGCAGAGAAGCCTCAGGGCACGCGGGGGCAGCAGACACCGACCTTCCACCCATCTCTCCTGATTTCACCTGACTACGTGAAATCAGGGACCTGGAGGCACGATTCGCAATTTCGGTCTGTCGACGTTTTCTGTCCGACTCCCCCACACCATCGACCCGAGAAAATAAATTCGAGCCGGTACGCGACATGAGGAGGATCATGTGATGAAATTACTGCCAGGAATATAAACCGACCGGAGGAGATCGAACCGTACCCATCCCACACAACTACATGACGCTTGGACAGCACATGACAAAGCCCCCTTGCGGGGGCTCGTCATTCGGTCGAACTTTGCCGAGATCGACCGGAACTCCGAACACCTAACGGCGTTAGTTTTCACCTTCACCGTCAGGTGTCCTTTTGGGGCCGAAGTTGCCGCTTCGACTCCATTTTGTGCTTTCACCAGGGATTTCGTTGCCGAAATCCCCGACTCCCCGAAGGGACTTACCGTGCCTGGTACGTCTCAGGGTACCCCATGCCCTGAACAGCAAACAAGCTTTTCGCCGACCTCCGATGAGCAGATCCCTCGCCAAGAGGCAGAAGAAGGTACTTCTTCCCTCTCCAATTTCGGCGATATCCAATATTCCGACGCCGTATCCCGAGCGAAAGAAAATATCGAACGCGTCGAGAAAATCAATGAGGAAAGCGGCCAGCGCGGCCGCACGTGGTCAATTCCCGTCTCGCCCCAAATGCAGTCCAAAACCCCCATTTGGTCAGGACGCGCACAATGGCAACGACAGGTCCGAGAAATTATCAACCGAGAAGAGGGCAAAAACCTGTGCCGGAACCATCACACAGACCCCGAACGGGTCTTCGCGGTCGCGGTGAGCATGGCATCATTTGCGGACCTGAGGACAGGCCGGCGCGTTACAGCCTCCCGAGAGGTACTCGCAGAACGGGCAGGAGTTTCCCTCACTGTCCTCAAGCGCGCTCGGCGAATCCTGGCTGAACTCGGACTGGCCCGCGAGATGGTCAGAGGACGTTTCTTACGCACACTCGAACAGTGGGCAGCTGAAGCGCATCACGGACGTAAACAGGTCAAGGCCACCAGTGTCTGGGCGCTCGTCTCCCCCAAGGTTGTCGTCCTTCGGAGCACCCACGATCACACGGCGCCGGCCCCGTCCCCCGCTCGGCGTTACACCAAGGCAGCCCCGACGGCCGGAGAACCTCATCGGTCTCCTTATCCACAGGACGCCAGCCGTGGCCCCCAATCTGTTGCTCTATCTTTTGGTACTTGTACTTCTGTTAAGAAGTACAAGACAACGCGCGCGAGCGCGCGCCGCCTCGATAACTCGCACAAACAACCCCGAGAGCCACGTTCAATCAGCCTCCAGAAGGCTGCTGCGGGCCTAATTGCACACGCTCCATGTCTGGACACCAGCGAACATATTGGAGCCGTCTGCGAGGCTCTCAGGGACCATTGCGTCGATCCTGAGCGGTGGTCTGGCCGCGATATCGCAGCTGCGCTGACCGAAGACACCCGCCGACGTGGATGGATCTGGCCTACACGGGACTCGCTGAAGCATCCCATCCGGTACCTTCGTTGGAGGCTCGCCGGCATCGACTGGTCGCTCCCCTCCCCTACCGAGCGTGCCGAGGCCGCGAAACGACTCCGGGACGCCGAACGTCACGCAGCTGCAGTCGCTATGGTGGAACGAGCCGAGAAGGCTGCCTCGGAACGAGTCCGGGTGACTGCCATGGCACGGATCCGCAGCCTGCTGCAGGACAAACGCTCCAAGTAGGCGATCCGGGAACGTACAAGCTGACGACGAGCACGAGAATTGTCATCGACAGATTCGTCGACGCGACCAGGATGCGCGCTTCGGACGTGTGTCGGTGCAGCGGTTGGTCCCTGCCCCTTGGTTTACCGCGGTAAACCAGCAGGGTCTGCGTGTGCTGCGGAGTGGGTCAGTTCCCAATAGTGTCCCCCGTCGGAACCTGGCCTGCGGTTTACCGCGGTAAACCACCTCTGGTTCCTACCTCTCGATCTCAGTTGATTCGCTATCACCATCGCCAGGCCCCAGGGAATCACGATCGCATTCGCGCCCAGCTTGGTGTCGTGGATTGTCGTGAGCCGTAGAGTGACAAACCAGTCCGAGCGCGCGTTCGACGAGGAACGACGGTTGTGGCGTGGCTGTGGTTTACCGCGGTAAACACCTACCCCAAGGACACTACTTGTGCCGCTGGCGCTATTCCTCGGGAGACGCCTTCGCGACCCCATGTGTCGGTTTACCGCGGTAAACGCAGATCGCGAACGGACGCCATGCAGATCGTTGCCATCCCGCGACAACCACACAATCTTCCTGCCCTCAGCGACCGCGCTTCATACCCGAGCTTCCCTCGCGGCGTGGTTCCTTGTTTACCGCGGTAAACAAGGAAACCGTGCCTACCTGACATTTGCCATGAGGCAGGGGCGGTTTACCGCGGTAAACAAGGAGGCAGATACTGGTTGATCTCGTAGCCGACGGGCAATGTTTGTTAGCGATGATGCGACGTGGTTTACCGCGGTAAAC
>NZ_LRRH01000153.1 GCF_001646785.1 Rhodococcus phenolicus | reverse complement strand
GGTGGATGCGATGGTGCGCGGGCCGGGGACGCGATGCGGTGCGGAGAACACCGACAACTGCGAGGTGGGAGACCTCGCGCACATCCACCTTCTCGGCGAGCTGGCGGAGGGCCGACACGGTGAGGTCCTCGTCGTCGCGCAGATGCCCACCCGGCAGCGACCAGGTCCCGGCCTCCGGATCGAGCGCCCGTTGCCAGAGCAGAACCGCCAGTTCCGGCGCGGTTCCGGGGTTCTCGGGTGTGGCCGGAAAGTGACGAACCTGGAACACCACGATGAGCACTTCGTGACGAGTGTTACTATGTGGCATGTTTTCGATCCTAAGTCGAAAACCCCTCAATACGGAAATTCGGGCCAGTCCGCCCGGATTGCACGAAGGAGCCAGTCCATGACCACGACCGAGTGGGCAGGAGCCGCCGCCATCGTCGACGGCCCCGGCGGCTACACCGGCATCGAGGCGACGCCGGAGTGGGCCGAAGAGGTCCGTCGGCTGGCCCGCGAGCGCAACGCGACGCTGCTGGCGCACAACTACCAGCTTCCCGCCATCCAGGACATCGCCGACCACGTCGGTGACTCCCTCGCGCTCTCGCGCATCGCCGCCGAGGCGGAAGAGGACACGATCGTCTTCTGCGGCGTGCACTTCATGGCCGAGACCGCGAAGATCCTCAGCCCGAACAAGACCGTGCTGATCCCCGACGAGCGCGCCGGCTGCTCGCTGGCGGACTCGATCACGGCCGAGCAGCTGCGCGAATGGAAAGCCGAATACCCCGACGCCGTCGTCGTCTCGTACGTCAACACCACCGCCGAGGTCAAAGGCCTGACCGACATCTGCTGCACGTCCTCGAACGCGGTCGACGTCGTCGCCTCCATCGACCCCGACCGGGAGGTGCTGTTCCTGCCCGACCAGTTCCTCGGTGCCCACGTCAAGCGCGTCACCGGCCGCGAGAACATGCACATCTGGGCCGGCGAATGCCACGTGCACGCCGGCATCAACGGCGAGGAACTCGCCGCCCAGGCCAGGTCGCACCCGGACGCGGATCTGTTCGTCCACCCCGAATGCGGCTGCGCGACGTCCGCCCTGTACCTGGCCGGGGAAGGCTTCGTGCCCGACGACAAGGTCAAGATCCTCTCGACCGGCGGCATGATCGACGCCGCCCGCGAGACCGGGGCCAGGCAGGTCCTCGTCGCCACCGAGGTCGGCATGCTGCACCAGCTCCGCAAGGCGGCACCGGGCATCGACTTCCAGGCGGTCAACGATCGTGCCTCCTGCCCGTACATGAAGATGATCACCCCGGCCGCCCTGCTGCGCTGCCTGCGCGAAGGCAAGGACGAGGTGCACGTCGAACCGGCCGTCGCCGAACGCGCCCGGCTGTCGGTACAGCGGATGATCGCCATCGGCAACCCCGGCGGCGGCGAGTGACAACCCCCACGGGTGTCGGCGTGGGCTGGGAGGCCCGCGCCGACCTGGTGGTCGTGGGCGGCGGCGTCGCGGGCCTGACCGCGGCGCGTGCCGCCGCGCGTCGCGGGCTGACCGTGCTCACCGTGAGCAAGGGCGGCCCCACCGACACTTCCACCCAGTACGCGCAGGGCGGCATCGCCGTGGTCGCCCCGACCGGCGACAGCGTCGACTCGCACGTCGCCGACACGCTCGCCGCCGGTGGCGGCCTGTGCGACGAGGACGCGGTCCGCTCCATCGTCAGTGCCGGCCCGCACGCCGTCGCCGCGCTCACCGACCTCGGCGCCGTGTTCGACCGCGGCCGCGACGGCGACGTCGCCCGCACCCGCGAAGGCGGGCACTCGACCCGCCGGATCATCCACGCCGGCGGCGACGCCACCGGCATGGAGGTGCAGCGCGCCCTCAACGCCGCGAGCCTGCCCGTGCTGTTCGGGGCCGCGGCCGCCCGCATCCTCACCGACGCGCGCGGCGTCACCGGCGTGCTGGTCCTCGACGAGCGCGGCCTCGGCGTCGTACACGCCCCGGCGGTGCTGCTCGCCACCGGCGGTCTCGGCCAGCTGTACGCGTGCAGCACCAACCCGCCCGGCGCCACCGCCGACGGCATCGCGCTGGCGCTGTGGGCCGGTGCCGCGGTCGCGGACGTCGAGTTCGTGCAGTTCCACCCGACCGTGCTGTTCGCACGCGGCGGCGAGGGCAGGCGTCCGCTCATCAGCGAGGCGGTCCGCGGTGAGGGCGCACGCCTCCTCGACGCACACGGTGCCTCGATCACCGCGGGCGTGCATCCGCTCGGAGACCTCGCACCCCGCGACGTGGTCTCCCGCGCCATCGCCGAACGGCTCGCCGTGCTCGGAGAGGACCACGTTTTCCTCGATGCGCGCCACCTCGACGGTTTCGCCGAACGATTCCCGACGATCACCGCCTCGTGCCGGGCCGTCGGCCTGGACCCGGCCGACGACCTGATTCCGGTCGCGCCGGCCGCGCACTACTCGTGCGGCGGCGTCGTCACCGACGTCCACGGCCGCACCACGGTGCCCGGCCTGTACGCGGCGGGAGAGGTCGCCCGGACCGGCCTGCACGGTGCGAACCGGCTGGCCTCGAACAGCCTCCTCGAAGGCCTCGTGCTCGGCGAACGCGCCGGACACGCAGCCGCCGAGGAGCGCTCCGGGATGCACGTGGACGCGACCGACGCGACCCTGCCGGCCCGCCGCCGTGCCGATCGCGCGACGGTGCAGGCCCTGATGACGCGGCACGCCCCCGTCGTCCGCGACGAGGCCGGACTCGCTGCTGCGCAGGCCGGTCTCGCGGATGCCGGACAGCGTCCGTGTACCGACACCACCGCGCTCGAGGACGCGGCGCTGACGATCACGGCAGACGCTCTGCTCGCCGCGGCGCGAGCCCGTACCGAGAGCCGCGGTTGCCACACCCGCAGCGACTTCCCTGACACCGATCCGGCCAGGGCCCGCAGCTTCGAGATCCGCCTGGTCGACGGCGCCGTCGCGTTGAGCTTGCTCGGCGCCGATGCCACCACCGTGACCACCCCCGACCTGACAGGAGTGCGTTAGACAATGGCCACAGAGCTGCCCGAGGGCCTCGACCGCGACGAGATCCTCACCCTGATCCGCGTCGCGCTCGACGAGGACCTGCGCTACGGCCCCGATGTGACCTCCGAGGCGACGGTGCCGGCGGACGCGGTCGCGACCGCGGCGGTGGTGCCGCGCTCGCCGGGCACGATCGCCGGGATCGACGTCGGCCTGCTGGTCCTCGACGAGGTGATCGGGGAGGGCGGTTACACGGTCCTCGACCGGGTCCAGGACGGTCATCGGGTGCAGGCCGGCGAGGCGGTGCTCTCCGTCGAAGCGCCGACACGGGGCCTGCTGACCGCCGAACGCACCATGCTCAACCTGCTGTGCCACCTGTCCGGGATCGCCACCGCGACCGCGCACTGGGTGGATGCGGTCGCCGGGACCGAGGCGAAGATCCGCGACAGCCGCAAGACGCTGCCCGGGATGCGGGGGCTGCAGAAGTACGCCGTGCGCGTCGGCGGCGGCGTCAACCACCGCATGGGCCTCGGCGACGAGGCGCTCATCAAGGACAACCACGTCGCGGCCGCGGGATCGGTCGTCGCAGCGCTGCGCGCGGTCCGGGCGCACGCACCGGGCATCGCGTGCGAGGTCGAGGTGGACAGCCTCGACCAGTTCGACGAGGTGCTCGCCGAGAAGGCCGAACTGATCCTGCTCGACAACTTCCCGGTGTGGCAGACACAGATCGCGGTGCAGCGCCGCAACACCCACGCGCCGCAGACCCGGCTCGAATCATCCGGGGGCCTGACCCTCGACGTCGCCGCCGACTACGCGCGCACCGGCGTCGACTATCTCGCGGTCGGCGCCCTCACGCATTCGGTGACCGTCCTGGACCTCGGTCTCGACATGTGAGGACTTGCCGACCGGCCCGGGCCGGGCACAGAGTGGAACGGTGACGGGCACCGACCGCGACAGTGCCGGCCCGGCCGCACCGGTCGCATTCACCCACCGCGAGATCCTGTCCATCCTCAGCGGCCTGATGCTGGGGATGTTCCTCGCCGCGCTCGATCAGACCGTCGTCGCCACCGCGATCCGCACGATCGCCGACGACCTCAACGGCTACGCGCTGCAGGCGTGGGTCACCACCGCATACCTCATCACGGCCACGATCTCGACGCCGTTGTACGGCAAACTGTCCGACATCTACGGGCGGCGCAGGCTGTACCTGACGGCGATCAGCGTGTTCCTGGCCGGGTCCCTGCTGTGTTCGTTCGCGACATCGGTGTACATGCTCGCCGTGTTCCGGGCGATCCAGGGGATCGGTGCCGGCGGGTTGATGTCGCTCGCGCTGGCGATCCTCGGCGACATCCTCGCGCCCCGAGAACGTGCGAAGTATCAGGCGTACTTCCTCGCCGTGTTCGGCGTCTCCAGTGTCCTCGGGCCGGTGCTCGGCGGGTTCTTCGCCGGGACCGGCAGCGTCCTCGGGATCACCGGATGGCGATGGGTGTTCCTCGTCAACATCCCGGTCGGGGCGCTCGCCCTCGCCGTGGTCGCGCGCAACCTGCGGCTTCCCTCGCAACACCGGGCGATCCGCGTGGACTGGTGGGGTGCCCTGGCGTTGGTGGTCGCGGTGGTCCCGCTGCTCGTCGTCGCCGAACAGGGCCGGGAATGGGGGTGGGGAAGCGGTGCCGCGGTGGGCTGCTACGTCGTCGGCGGGATCGGAGTGGTGGCGTTCGTCGCCGTCGAGATCGCCATGAAGGACGCGGCGCTGATCCCGATGCGGTTCTTCCGCAACGACACGTTCGCCCTGGGTGTGCTGATCTCGCTGCTCGTCGGCACCGCCATGTTCGGCGGGATCTCGCTGCTGCCGCAGTATCTGCAGGTGGTGCGTGGATCGTCGCCGACGGTCGCGGGACTGCAGATGATCCCGATGGTGGCCGGCATCATGATCGGTTCGGTGTTCTCGGGTCAGCTCATCGCGCACACCGGTCACTACCGGATCTACCCGATCATCGGATCGGTGTTCCTCACCGTCGGCATGTTCCTGCTGCACACCGTCGGGACCGACACGGCACTGCCGGTCGTGATGGCCTACATGGCGATCCTCGGATTCGGCCTGGGCAATCTGATGCAGCCGATGACCCTGGCGCTGCAGAACGCGCTCCCGCCCCAGGACATGGGTGTGTCCACCGCGGCCGCGACGTTCTTCCGGCAGATCGGCGGCACCCTCGGGGTAGCGGTGTTCCTGTCGATCCTGTTCGCGCGGGTCACTCCCGCGATCGCCGACCGGCTGGCCGCGGCCGGGGACGATCCCGGTTTCCGGACGGCGCTGGCCGCGGCGGCCCGCGGCGGCGATCCGGTCGACGCGTCGTTCGCTCGCGGTGTGCTGGACCAGGATCCGGGGGCGCTCGGGTCGGTGCTGGGTGACAGCTCGATCGTGCAGCGGCTGCACCCGGTGCTCGCGCGGCCGCTCGCCGACGGTTTCGCGGACGCGATGGACACGGTGTTCCTCGTGACCTCTCTGGTGGGCGTGGTGACGATCGTGCTGGTGCTGTTGTGGCGGGAGGTGCCGCTGCGGCCGGATTCGGGGCTCGCTGCGGTGCGCGCGGGTTCCGGCGAGTGAGGCCCGATTCGGGGTGTCCGAACCGAACCAAGCAAGTGTCCGGTGGCGGGCACCGCTGTGTATGGCGTAGAACTTGGAAGGCACCCGCTGTGATCGCTCTCACTTCGGGCGCGGTCCGGTGAGCTGCAGGGGGCTCACCCCGAAGTGAGCGCTCGCATCGCGGGCAGCGGAAAGAATCCGAATGCGGCTACCGATGCCACTCACCGATTCGATGTTCCTGCTCGGCGAGTCCCGCGAGCATCCGATGCACGTCGGAGGCCTGCTGCTGCTCGAGCCGCCGGAGGGCGCCACCGCCCAGGACGTGCGGACGCTGTTCGACGAGGCACTCACCCGCGACGACGATGTGGCGCCGCTGTGGCGCCGCCGCGCGGCCCGGTCGCTGTCCACATTCGGTCAGTGGGCGTGGGAGGAGGATCCGCGGTTCGATCTCGACCACCATGTGCGCTTCAACGCGCTCCCGCGGCCGGGCGGCATCGACGAGCTGTGGGATCTGGTGTCGCGTCTCCACAGCAGCGTGCTCGACAGGTCCCGGCCGCTGTGGGAGATCCATCTGATCGAGGGGCTCGCCGACGGGCGGTACGCGATCTACGTCAAGATCCACCACGCGCTCGCCGACGGTGTCGGAGCTATGAAACTGCTGCGCCGTGTGCTCAGCACCGATCCGTGCGAGACCGGGATGCCGGCACCGTGGGGCACCGTGGACCGCTCGGACCCTCCGAAATCCCCCGTCGGGACCGCCATCGACCTGCCCGGGGCGATGGTCCGCGCGGTGCGGGCGACCGCCGCCGAGACGATCGGCGTCGTGCCTGCCCTGGTGGGCACCGTCGAACGGGCGCTGCACGACCGCGGCGGGTCGATGTCGCTGTCCGCCCCGCGCAGCATGCTCAACGTGCCCATCGCCGGGGCCCGCCGGTTCGCGGCCCGCTCGTGGCCGCTCGAACGTCTGCAGATGGTCGCGAAGGCCGCCGACGCCACCGTCAACGACGTGGTCCTCGCGATGTCGGCGGGTGCGCTGCGCACGTTCATGCTCGAACGCGACGCGTTGCCCGACGATCCGCTCATCGCGATGGTCCCGGTGTCGCTGCGCAAGGACAAGGATCCCGGGGGCGGCAACGACATCGGGGTGCTGATGTGCAATCTGGCGACGCACGTCGACGATCCGCGCGCGCGGCTGGATGCGGTCCGGGACTCGATGGCCGAGGGCAAGCAGTCGATGGAGGGCATGTCGACGGTCTCGCGGCTCGCGGCCAGCGCGCTGGGCATCGCGCCCCTCGCGGTCGGGGTGCTCACCGGCAACCGGGCGTTGCCGCGGCCCCCGTTCAACGTGATCGTCTCGAACGTGCCCGGTCCGGCGGATCCGCTGTACTGGAACGGTTGCCGGGTCGACGCTCTGTATCCGTTGTCGGTGCCGGTCGACGGCCAGGCGCTGAACATCACCTGCACGAGCACCGACGGTGAGATCGCGTTCGGCCTCACCTCCTGCGGGCGCAGTATCCGGCATCTGCATCCGCTGCTCGATCATCTCGGCAGTGAGCTCGACGCGCTGGAGACGGCGCATGTGGTGAGCGCGACGGTGTAGGAGGGACGGCGGGGACGGGACTCGTCAGCCCTGGTCGATGTACGACTCGAGATGGTCGCGTTCGGACTGCAGTTCGTCGATACGGCTCTTGACGACATCGCCGATGCTGACGATCCCCGCGAGCCGGCCGTCCACGAGGACCGGCAGGTGGCGGATGCGCCGCTCGGTCATGGTGGCCGCGAGACTGTCGACGCTGTCGCTGGGCAGGCACGTGTACATCGAGGTGGTCATCACGTCGGAGACGCGTGCCTCGAGGACCCCGGGACCGTGGACGTGGATGAGCCGGACCACGTCGCGTTCGGTGACGATGCCGATCGGTGCGGCGTCCTCCAGGACGACCAGGGCACCGAGGTTCCTGGTGGTCAGGACCTCCACGACGTCCCGGACCGTCGCGGTCGGGGGCACGGTCACAACGGTCCGGCCCTTGTTGCGCAGCACATCCGCGATTCGCATCCGGATACCCCGATCCATCCGCTCGTCCGTCACCCGCCCGCGCCCGGCACCGGCAGACCTCGAGCGTATGCCAGTGCCTCGGCCCGCCTCGGGTTCTTTACTCACTCGTGACCGATGTGCGACGTCGGGCACCCACTGCACCTTCGCTAGGCTCACCGCCGTGACCCGATTCGATGCTGCCGTCGTCGCTGCCGTGACCGGCCACATGAACGACGATCATGCCGACGACAATCTGCTGATCGTGCGTGCCTTCGCGGAACCGACGGCCACGGCCGCGCACATGACGGATCTCGATACCGAGTCCGGGCTGTGGCAGGTGACCAGCGGGCACGGCGAGCACACGGTGCGGGTGCCGTGGCTCGAGCCGGCCACCGACCGGGCAGCGATCCGGGGCGCGGTCGTCGCGCTGTACCACGCGGCCTGCGAACGACTCGGCGTCGCTCCCGCCGAGCACTGACCCGGATCTCCGAACCCCGGATTTTCCGAACAGGGCCGCTGTCAGCTGCTTTCGGGAGTGCGGTCGGCGAGATCCTTGAGATGAGGTTCGGTGACCTCGTGGCTGCCGCTGCTCCATCCGACGTGCGATTCGGCGCGCATCCGCTCCGACATGTGCGGGTAGTGCAGTTCGAACGCCGGCCGCTCCGAGCGGATCGGCGGCAGCTCGTAGAAGTTGTGTCGCGGTGGTGGGCACGTGGTGGCCCACTCGAGCGAGTTACCGTAGCCCCACGGGTCGTCGACGGTGACGACCTGGCCGTACCGGTAGCTCTTGAACACGTTCCACAGGAACGGCAGCGTCGACGCACCGAGGATGAACGCACCGATGGACGAGATGGTGTTCAAGGTCTGGAACCCGTCGGTCGGCAGGTAGTCGGCGTACCGGCGCGGCATGCCCTCGTTGCCCAGCCAGTGCTGCACCAGGAAGGTGGTGTGGAAACCGATGAACGTGAGCCAGAAGTGCCAGCGTCCGAGTCGCTCGTCGAGCATGCGGCCGGTCATCTTCGGGAACCAGAAGTAGATACCGGCGTAGGTGGCGAACACGATGGTGCCGAAGAGCACGTAGTGGAAGTGCGCGACGACGAAGTAGGAGTCGTGCAGGTGGAAGTCCAGCGGCGGGCTGGCCAGGATGACGCCGGTCAGGCCACCGAAGAGGAACGTGATGATGAAGCCGACCGCGAACAGCATCGGGGTCTCGAAGCTGAGCTGGCCCTTCCACATCGTGCCGATCCAGTTGAAGAACTTCACACCGGTCGGGACGGCGATGAGGAACGTCATGAACGAGAAGTACGGCAGCAGCACCGCGCCGGTGGCGTACATGTGGTGCGCCCACACTGCGATGGACAGGGCCGCAATCGCGATCGTCGCGTACACCAGCCCGGAGTAGCCGAAGATCGGCTTGCGGGAGAACACCGGGAAGATCTCGGTGACGATGCCGAAGAACGGGAGCGCCACGACGTACACCTCGGGATGACCGAAGAACCAGAACAGGTGCTGCCACAGGATCACGCCCCCGGTCGCGGGGTCGTAGATGTTGCCGTTGAGGACCCGGTCGACGAACAGGCCCATGAACGCGGCGGTGAGCAGCGGGAACACCAGCAAGATCAGCAGGCTGGTGATGAGGATGTTCCAGGTGAAGATCGGCATCCGGAACATCGTCATGCCCGGGGCGCGCAGGCAGACGACCGTGGTGGTCATGTTGACGGCGCCGAGGATGGTGCCCAGGCCCATCACGGCCAGGCCCATCACCCAGAGGTTCGCCCCGACACCCGGCGTGTGCGTCACGTCCGACAACGGGGTGTAGGAGGTCCACCCGAAATCGGGGGCGCCCCCGGGGGTGATGAACGACGAGGTGACTATGAGAGCACCGAACAGGTACAACCAGTAGCTGAACGAGTTCAGACGCGGGAACGCCACGTCGGGGGCGCCGATCTGCAACGGCAGGATGTAGTTCGCGAAACCGAACACGATCGGGGTCGCGTACATCAGGAGCATCACGCCGCCGTGCACGGTGAACAGCTGGTTGTACTGCTCGTTCGACAGGAACTGCAGGCCCGGGACCGCGAGTTCGGCGCGCATCAGCATCGCCATCAGGCCGCCGGCGAGGAAGAACGCGAACGAGGTGACCATGTACATGATCCCGAGATCCTTGGGATCGGTCGTGGTCATCAGCTTGTAGAACACCGAGCCCTTGAGGTGGTACCGCGCCGGCATGGGGCGCGTCGCGCGGGGCGTGGGTGCGGTCACCACAGGATTCACGATGCCTCCCGTCCGCCGTCCCGGGGGACGGCCGAGTTGCGCACCACCGAGGGTTCGGACACGGGCACCGACACCCGGCACCGGACGACCGGCAGTTGGCGGTCCGGGCCAGCGTAACCCCGGCCCGTCCCGGCTCGGAGGGCTTTCGGCCGGTCGGCTCAGACGGTGGCGGCGCGGCGGACGGTCGCCAGGAACGCGGCGGCGATCAGGAACAGACCGGAGAACACCCGGTTGGTGACCGTCTGCTGCCGCGCGGACCGCATCAGCGTGAGCACCCGCGCCGCCAGACCCGTGTAGCCGGTCATCACGACGACGTCGACGGCCACCATGGTCACCGCGATGGTCAGATACTGCGGCAGCAGCGGGGCCACCGGATCCAGGAACTGCGGCAGCACCGCCAGCATGAAGACGACGGCCTTCGGATTCGACGCGTTGACGAGGAATCCGCGCAGCACCAGCGCGGGCGCGGAACCGCCGCGGGCCGGTGACTCGGGGGCGGCCTCGGCGGGCCGGGCCCGCCACTGGCGGATGCCGAGATACACCAGATACGCGACGCCGAACCACTTGATCACGGTGAACGCGGTCGCGGACCGGGCCAGGATCGCGCCGACGCCTGCGGCGACGATCGCGATCTGCAGCAACAGGCCCAGTTGCAGTCCCAGGATGTTCCAGTAGCCGCGCCGCAGACCGTGCGCGAGTCCCGAGGACATCGACGCGACCGCGCCGGCACCGGGGGAGAGGCTGATCACCCACGCCGCGCCGAGGAAGGCCAACCACATCTGCCAGGTCACCGCGTGAGCCTAGCCGACTGCTCGATCCCGGAGCCGGGCCCGTCAGGACGGGCCCGGCTCCGGGATCGAGCAGTCGGCTAGGCTCACGCGGTGACCTGGCAGATGTGGTTGGCCTTCCTCCTACTTGAACATCCTGGGACTGCAACTGGGCCTGTAGCTGCAGATCGCTCTCGTCGCCGCAGGCTTCGGCGCGATCCTGGCCCGGTCCGCGACCGCGGTCACCGTGCTCATGTTGGTCTTCCTCTCGTAGCTGGCGTATCTCTGCCTCGTCCATTGGCGGGTCGCGACCACGCGCGTCCCCCCCCCTCTCACGGCCCCCCGCGGGGTCGCGCCCCCGGCGCTCACGTGCGTGTGCACACGGCCGCTCTCGG
>NZ_LRRH01000019.1 GCF_001646785.1 Rhodococcus phenolicus | reverse complement strand
GGCCGCGGTGACCTTCAACAGGATCTCACCCGGCCCGGGCGCCGGAGTAGGGAGGTCGACGACGACCGGCTCGGAGCCGATCTCGGTGTACTGGAGGGCTTTCATGCGCCCGACTCTACGACCGGAGGTGTGAGCCTGCCTGGCACTACAGCAATCTTCCGCTATACGACGCCGGCCGTTCCGGCTCCGGACGTCAGACGGTCCGGACGAGGACACCGACGCCGAGCCGGTTGTAGACGAACACGAGCATGTAGAGCAGCCGGGCGCTGATGCACATAGTCCGTCCTGGACCGGCGAGCTCGCCGCCCTTGTGCGTGGTCGGGCCCGGTAGCTGACGGCTTCACCCGTCGGCCACGTCCGCGATCTGCGCAACGGGCGTCGGCATCGCGTTTACGTGCAGCCGAAAAGTTCCATTGTGCCCGGGAGTGATTCCCCTACAAAGGAGTTCACCGTTCTTTCGGCTCCTGCGAGAGCCACTGCACCCCGAACAGCCGCGGTCCGGTATGGGGAGGAATGAGGATCTCGGCCGCGCACTCGACGCATCTGTAGGTGCGATGACCTCTCGCGCCTGATTGCCGCAGAGACGACTCGCACCAGCAGGCCGGCCATCCCACTATCACGCGCTTCGGTCCCAGTCGATGCCCGTTCGGGCAGAACTTCGGAGCGCGCTCGTAGGACGCCATGTCTACGATTTTCGCACATCTGTTCGATTACGCGCGTTAGAGTGAGACTTGGCAGGTCGATGGAGGAACGCGCACAGCGGACTTCGGGAAGCATCGGCCTGCCGCATTGCTTCGGGCTAGGAGCATGACTGAAAGCAACTGACACAGCGAGCGTTCCTGGCGCGATCCTGAAGTAGACCGCTCGGTAATCTCGATTAGGTGGAAGGGCAAGATTCGGAGCGCATTGATTCGCTCATTCGTGCGCTTGAGATCGATGAAGCTGTGATCCGCCCCACCATCGAGCGGGTGCGGCGGGAGATTGACTCTTATCGGGCCGCTACGGATGCAGATCTCGAGGGTAGTGTCCGCCGTAACCTGCGACTGTCTGTAGTGACTTTGCGTCAGCGTAAGGTGCCTTCCCCCTCGGACATTTGGGAAGCCGAGACAGCGACACTCCAGAGGCTCCGCGCTGGCCTGCCGATCGAAGACATCCTCGCGGGTTTCCGTGTGTCGATCTCATCGATCTTGGACCGTACCGTTGCGCTCGCCGAGGAATTTGGGCTCCCAGAGCGGGAGATTGTGGAAATGACCGCTCTGCTGTGGAAACTGAGCGATGCGTTCTCGGCGCGCGCGGCGTCCGCGTACCGCCACCATGGGCTCGAGATCGCGCTCGCGGAGCGTCGGCGGCGGGACGCGTGGTTGCTGGATTTGCTGTCAGGAAGTCTCTCGACCGCGCAGGTGGACCAAGGGGCGATCATGTATCGACTGTCCCGCGACGGCGGTTATCGGGCGTTTCGCACCTCTGCGCATTCTGCGGAAGAACTCGAGTCTCTGCGCATCCAGATAGTTCGCGGGCGCGGCGAGGGCGAAGCGATGATCCTGCCGTCGGAGGGACGGCTCATCGGCATACTGAAGGATCCGCTACGTGACGTCGCTGACGGCGTCGTGGCGCTGGGTCCCGTGCGGACTTTGGAAGCAGTCCCGGAGTCGTTCAGCATCGCAGGCGACGTCCTAGGGGCGGCAGAAGGACATGTCGAGAACGGCGTGGTAACGGTCGAATCACTCGGGTGGCGCATGGCGGTCTCGCGCATGCCCGCGACCCTGGACGCACTTCGAGAACGATATCTCGCCCCCCTCGAGTCGTCCGGAGCGCTGAGGGATCTGATCCCCGAGGCACTCCGCGCCTACCTGGCCAACGGGCGCAATATCCCTAGAGCGGCCGAGGCGCTGTATGTGCACGTGAACACGCTGCGATATCGGCTCGCCCGGTTCGAGGAGCTGACAGGGCGTTCGTTGGAGTCTACGGACACCATTGTCGAACTCGCACTCGTCCTCTACTGAACGGCGGGGCGTTCGTAGCTAGCTACGAAATGTCCGGTGCTCTGTTGGCTCCGTGAACGTGGATTAAGCGTGAGCCACGTCTCAAACTTGTGGAATCGCACATTCCCGGGTCGACTTCCGCCGTGATCGTCGAGCCCACCGAGATCGGAGCAATTGTGGCAACTGCACATTCCGACGAGTCGATGGAGCCCACCAGCTCACCCCCGACACCCCCCGCGCAGGGGACGACCGCGAAGAAGTTCCATCTCAGGCAGCTTCTCGCTGCATTGGTTGGCCACACTTTGGAGTGGTTTGACTGGTACGTCTACGCGATGCTTGTGGTGTACTTTTCGCCGCAGTTCTTCCCCGAGACCGACAACAGTCTGGTCCCGCTGTTGGGTGCGATGGCGATCTTCGCGGTGGGATTCTTCGCGCGACCCATGGGCGGCCTGGTTATCGGCATGCTGGCGGACAAGTTCGGCCGCAAGGCCACTCTCAGCGCAACCATCATCGGCATGGGTGTGGGCAGCCTGATGATTGGCGTCGCGCCCACATACGCCCAGGTCGGAATTCTCGCCCCGGCAATCCTGGTTCTTGCCCGGTTGCTGCAGGGCGCCTCGGCCGGCGGTGAATACGCTGCCGGGTCGGCATTTCTCATCGAATCCGCTCCGGAGGGGCGCCGCGGGTTCTTTTCCAGCTTCTTCTACGTCGGCGCGACCCTCGCCAACCTCACCGCGATCGTGGTTTCCGCTATCCTGGCCAACACCCTCTCGACCGAGAATATGGAGTCCTGGGGCTGGCGTCTTCCGTTCATCGCGGGCGCCCTTGCCACAGTCGGTGGCTACTGGATTCGTCGTCACGCCGTCGAGACCCTGGAGGAAGCCCCCGCCGGGGAAGTTCGCAGGAAAGTCGGAATGTTCGACTTCTTTCGTGAGCACCCCAAGCAAGCCCTCCAGATCTTCGGTCTGACCGCCGCCCCCGCACTGGTTTTCTACATCTGGAGCTCGTTCCTGCCCACATACGCCAACATCACAGTGGGCCTCGACGTCAAGGTCGGATTGGTCACCGGCTCTATTTCCCTGGCCGTGTTCCTGGTACTCCAGCCATTGTTCGGGCTGCTGTCCGACAAGATCGGCCGCAAACCGCTGCTGATCGTGTTCGGCCTGTTCTTTGTCTTCGGCACCGTCCCACTTCTCAACAACCTCACGGGAAGCTTCACCAGCCTGCTGATCGTCCAGCTCACCGGGCTCGTGTTCATCGCCTTGTGGTCCAGCATCTCCTCGGCCATCGCATCCGAACTCTTTCCTGCCCGATTGCGCGGCTCCGGCATCGGGTTCCCCTACGCGCTGGCCGTGGCGCTCTTCGGCGGCACCGGCCCGTATGTGGCCACCTGGATGGTCGACAGCGGCAACATCGGCCTCTTCGGCTGGTATGTCACGATCGTCGCTGTCGTCAGCACCCTCGTATTCGTCCGGCTGCCGGAAACCGCACACAAGCCGCTCCCGTGACCACGCGGACAAGCCACAAATCGCGACGCTACCGCGTACTGACACGCCCCGGAGGGCCGCATGAGTAACAACATCTGGATCGTCGGCATCGGAATGACCGCCTTCGGCAAACACGTCGACAAGAGCGTGCATGACCTGGCCGGCAGCGCCATTACCGACGCTCTCGCAGACGCCGGGCTCGACTCGGACGCCGTCGAAGCCGCGTTCTACGGCACTGCCACCCACGGCCCTCTCGAGGGGCAGGCCATGATCTCCGGTGAGATCGCCCTGCGCGAGTTGGGCATCCAGCGAATTCCCGTGTTCAACGTGGAGAATGCCTGCGCCACCGGCGCCTCCGCGTTCAGCCTCGCGTGCGCCCACATCAGAGCCGGAGAGGCCGACGTAGTGCTGGCCGCCGGTGCCGAGAAGATGAACGTCGGCGATCCCGAGCTCACGATGTCCGTTTTCGACGCGGGCTACGACGTGGCCCGGCCCGCGGATCTACAAGCGACATTGGGTGCCCTCGGCGGTGAGATCGATGAGCCCGAGCTGGGCAAGCGATCGATCTTCATGGATATATACGCCGCGATGGCTCGCAGCCACATGCGGCAATATGGGACCACCCAGGAGCAGATTGCAGCGGTGGCTGCCAAGAACCACGCACACGCGGTGGAGAACGAGCGCGCCCACTACCGAAATGTCATGACGGTGGACGAGGTGCTCGACGCCCGCCCGCTGTCCTTTCCGCTCACCGTGCCCATGTGCGCGCCTGTCACCGATGGAGGTGCGGCCGTCCTCGTGTGCAGCGACGCCGGCCTGGCCCGGCTCTCCGCAGCCCGCCCCGTACAGGTGCTGGCGTCGGTTGTGGGCACCGGTTCTGATCGTGACATCACCTCCTTCGAGGGCCACCTGAGTCAGGGCATCGCCGCCCGCGCCTACGACCGCGCGGGTATCACAGCCGACCAGGTCGACGTGGCTGAGGTGCACGACGCAACCGCCTTTGCGGAGATCCTCCAGACCGAGATGCTCGGTCTGGTTCCACCGGGCAGTGGCGGGCCGGCGGCTGCCAGCGGGGAGACCTCGCTCGGCGGCCGGATTCCGGTCAACCCGTCCGGTGGCCTGGAGTCCAAGGGCCACCCGATCGGTGCCAGCGGCCTGGCTCAGATCTTCGAACTCACCCAACAGCTGCGCGGAGATTGCGGTCCCCGCCAGGTAGCGGGCGCTCGCATCGCCCTGGCCGAGAACGGCGGTGGCTTTCACCGTGGCGAGGAAGCGGTAACGGCCATCACGATCCTCGAGGGAGTTGAGTAGACAATGGCGGCAATTGACTTTTTCGACCGCGGATGGTCGATGGACCCATCCAAAGTTGCCTATCGTGGCGTCGGCGAGGTGTGGACCTACGAACAGGCGGGCCGACTCTCGTGCCGAATCGCAAACAGGTTGCTTGCTGAAGCCGGCAGCGGTAAGGCTACGGTGGCAGTCCTGTCCCCTAACTTGCCCACAGCGTGGATCTGCGTGTTGGGAGTGTGGCGGGCGGACTGCACATGGGTGCCCCTGAATCCCCACAATCCCGTGGCAGAGAACGCGGAACTGCTTGTGCGCTTCGACGTGGACCTGGTCATGTACCACCCGGACCTCGCACAGACAGTAGAGAAAATCAAGAAGATCAACGGAGCGGTCGCTCCACGCATGATTGCGATCGGACCCGGTACGTCGGACCCCGATCTGGACGAGTGGACGGCGGCCGTACCGGACACCGTGCCGGTGGTGAATCATGACCCCGAGGCCGTGGTGATGCTCTCACCCACCGGCGGCACGACCGGCAAGCCCAAGGGTGTGATGAACACCAACCGCAATATCGGTGTCATGGTCGCCCACCACCTGCTGGCCCTGCAGTACGACCGCGACGGCGAGGCAGTCAACCTCGCGGCCGCGCCCATGACGCACACCGCCGGCATGTTCAGCCTGCAGACCACCGCCCGCGGCGGCACCGTAGTGGTGGTGGAGCGGGCCACGCCCGAGCTCATCCTCCCTGCGATCCACGAGCACCGGATCACCGAGCTGTTCCTACCGCCCACCGTGGTGTACCGGTTGCTCGAGGTGCTTGCCCACGAGGACTACGACACCTCCTCGCTGCGCTACCTCATGTACGCAGCCGCACCGATGTCGCTGGAGAAACTCAAAGAGGGAATCCGCCGGCTAGGTCCGGTGTTCATCGAGTGCTACGGGCAGATGGAGGCACCCGCGGCCATTTCGTTCCTGCGCCCGGTCGAGCACATGGACGGAGACCGGCCGGCCGCCGATGACCGGCTCGCTTCCTGTGGGCGCCCGTACCCGCTGGTGGAGGTGCAGATCAAGGATCCTGAGAGCGGTGCACCGCTCGGTCCGGGGGAAACCGGCGAGATCTGCGTGACCGGGGACCTGTTGATGAAGGGCTATTACAAAGATCCGGCCAAGACCGCCGAGACGATCGTCGACGGTTGGCTGCACACCGGAGACTTAGGGCACGTTGACGAGCAGGGCTATCTCTACCTGACCGACCGCAAGAAGGACTTGATCATCAGCGGTGGTTTCAACGTGTACCCGGGCGAGGTCGAGCAGGTTGTCTGGGGACACCCCGCCGTTGAGGACTGCGCCGTAGTCGGCGCTCCTGATCCGGACTGGGGCGAGCGCGTGACTGCGGTCGTCGAACTCAAACCGGGCCAGAAGGTGACCGCTGGGGAACTGCGCGAACTGTGTAAGCAAGCGCTGGGCCCTGTCCGCGCGCCCAAGGACTTCATGTTTGTGGACGAGTTGCCTCGCAGCGTCAACGGCAAGGTCCTGAAGAAAGACCTCCGCGAGACGTTCTGGGCTGACTCCACGCAGAAAATCTAGGGACCGGAAGAGGAGAGAAGCCATGCGAGAGCTGGAAAACAAGATTGCCCTTGTCGTGGGCGCGGGCACCGACGGCGACGGAGTGGGGCTCGGTCGTGCCACCGCGATCATCTTCGCCCGCGAAGGAGCCCATGTGGTGTGCGCCGACGTGTCCGTCGAGTCAGCCGAGCGAACCGCCGAGATGATCCGAGCCGAAGGACATCGTGCTGACTCGTGCCACGTCGACGTAACCGACGAGCAGCAGGTCAAGGCGGTTATCGACACAGTGGTACAGACCCACGGTCGGCTTGACGTACTGCACAACAACGTGGGGATCGCCACCGCAGGTGGTGTCACCGACCTCGCCGTCGACGACTGGGGGAAGGGCCTTGCTCTCAACCTGACCGGTGCCTTCTTCTCGATGCGGCACGCGATTCCACACATGGTGGCAGCTGGCGGCGGGTCGATCGTCAACATCTCGTCCGCTGCCGCGGCCGGCTGGAGCGGCGTACCGTACGCGGCCTACTACGCAGGCAAGGCGGGCCTGGAACATCTTTCTCGCACCACCGCCGTGGAGTTCGCCTCACAGGGTGTGCGTGTCAACGTTGTACAACCCGGACTCATCAAGACGCCCATGGTCGCCCGCTCAGCCGGGGTCGCCGACGCCTACGCCGACGGGGACATCGAGGCGATGTGGTCCAAGCGCAACGCCCAAACCCCGATGGGGCACATGGGTGAAGCCTGGGATGTAGCCCATGCCTCACTGTTTCTCGCCAGCGAGCGAGCGAAATACATCTCTGGTGCAGTACTGCCCGTAGACGGTGCGCTCACGGCCAGCTTCGTCTCGCCGAGCTGACCACGGCGTGGTCGGAAGGTCACCTCGGCCGCCATCGACCCGATTCGACACGCACACCGAGGTAGGGTCTGACCGGGAGACCTGCACAGCCCGCGCCGGGTTCGCTCGTGAGTCACTTTCGGGCCGAGCGCTTGGGTGAAAACCGTGAAGTGCTAACAGGATCCGTTGTCCGCCAGAACTGGTTTGACCGTGCTCCAAGTGAGCGCGGCCTCGGCGACGAGCCGGGTAAGAGCAACTCGCCCCGTAGAGCCAGGAGGACGTTAGCGTGTGACGTCGAGGACCTTTCGGTATGGGTGTGGGTGGTAACCGCACCGATACCGAAAGGTCCTCGCCCGTCTCGTCACGCCATGGCGTTCACAACCTCTTTGGGAACGCAGCTCTGCCCCGGCTCACCGGCGATGACCGGTTCTGCGTCCGGTCCGAGTAGTTCGACATCGTTGCCGAGCCCGGCCGGGTACATCCGCGCGAAGTCCGCGACGCGATGATCACAGCTGGTGGTATTGCTGCGGGAACAACCGGCCGAACTTCGGTCGCAGTACGCCGTCCGATAACGCATGAAGTAGCGAATCAACGAATGCCGACTTCTCGAGCGCCCACGTCGGAGTCGGCGGGTGTCCGACTTGACCGACAGAATCCACTCGGCCGGCAAAGTAGTGATCTGCGACGTTGCTGCGCGCGTGATCAGGTCTTTGATCTCACCTTCCGTACGGTGACATTGAGGGCCGGTTTGTCCTGTTCCGAGGTATGCCCAGGAGTCAAGTGCTCCCACATGGCGTCGACCATCGGCTGCAAGAACAGCTGACCCAGCTGGCGAATCATTGTTTCGACGATCTGGGTGGCTTCTCGACGTTCGGTCGAAGCGACGCCGGCCTCGCGTAGCGCCACTACCTCGCGGCGTGTGAGGTCAGTGAGTTTTTCGAGGAGCGTGTTTCGAGTATCGCCGGGTTCGAGCAGGGCACGGCGCATGTAGTTCACGATCTCAGGATGTGCGTCGAGCATGCGCGCTACCGCCGTATCGCGGGCTGCGGCGATCTGCTGAGGTGTGCCTTCATTCGGTGCGTGTGCGATCGCATGGGCAAAGTGGTCGACCACGTGATCTTCGACGGCAGCACGGATACCGTCCTTGGTGCCGAAGTGATGCACGAGTAGACCGACGGTTACCCCTGCGGCGGATGCAATTGCACGCATAGAAGTGCCATCTTCGCCTTTGGTGCCGAACAGGTCGAGTGCGGCGTTGCGGATGCGAGCCTTGGCGGTCAAATCGTTCGTATTCATCCGTGGGTGTGTCCTGGCTCCATCTGGTTCCTCATTCTCTCGGCAGCATAGCGACCACACTCTTCCTATACAGTCATGCCGTCTGCTATACATTCGTACAGCACTCGATGAAAAGGTTCTCCATGACCCACATCCTCGACGACGTTCACATCGTCACCCTCGCACTCAATCTGCCCGGACCACTCGCAGCCCAGCGCCTCCACCAGCTCGGAGCCCGAATCACCAAAGTCGAGCCACCCGCCGGCGACCCGCTCGTCGCGGTCGCCCCTAACTGGTACTCGGAACTGACCACCGGCCAGGACATCACGGTCCTCGATCTGAAAAACCCCGATTCCCGTAGCCGATTGGACGAGATGCTCAACTCCGCGGACCTACTCATGACCGCGATGCGCCCCTCCGCCACCGAACGTCTCGGTCTCACCGAAACAAACTCTCGCTTTCCCCACCTCGGCCACATCGAAATCATCGGCTACGACGGCACATCCGAGGATGTCGCCGGACACGACCTGAACTACCAGGCTGCCTACGGAACCCTCACACCGCCATTGATGCCTACTGTCCCGATCGCCGACATGCTCGGCGCCGAACGCGCCGTAACCGCCGCCGTACTTCTGCTTCTCGAACGCATCGCCACAGGACGCGGCGGACATCGCCGAGTAGTGCTCGATCACGCGGCACAAGCTGCCGGCGCAGCCGTCCGGCATCGCCTGACGGGCACCGGTGCGCCCCTCGGCGGAGCCCTGCCCTCCTACCGGATCTACCGTGCGGCCGACGGATACGTGGCGCTCGGCGCACTCGAACCCCGCTTCGCCGAACGGGTAGCCGCCCTCCTAGGACAGGAAGTCACTCACGAAGCCCTCGAGACGTTCTTCGGCACACAGACCGTAGACGACTGCGAACATCTCGCCGTCAAGGCCGACATCCCCCTCACGCGCATCAACGCGTGAGCGCCACCTGCAGGAGAAAACCATGAGCATGCGTGAAGCAGTGATCGTCGGCGCGGTGCGTACCCCTGTCGGTAAACAAGGCGGGTCCCTCAGCGCATGGCACCCCGCCGACCTACTCGGCCACACATTGCGCCACCTGGTCGACCGCACCGGCATCGACCCGACCCTCATCGACGACGTCATCGCTGGCTGTGTTCTACAACACGACCAGCAATCGTCGAACATCGGCCGGCACGCCGTCCTGTCGGCGGGTCTGCCGGAATCCGTACCCGCCGTCACGGTCGACCGTCAGTGCGGATCGGGACAACAGGCCGTGAACTTCGCCGCACAGGGCATCATGGCCGGCACCTACGATCTGGCCATCGCATGCGGTGTCGAATCGATGTCACAGGTCTCCATGCCGCCCGCCTTCCGACCGGGATCCCCGCTCGGGCCTCAATACGGCCCGCTCGAGCTCGCCCGCTACGACGGCGGCTTAATGGCACAAGGACCGTCGTCGGAACTGATGAACGAGCGATTCGGACTCACGCGTGAGGCACTCGACGAATTCAGCATCCGCAGCCACGAACGGGCTCTCGCCGCCACCCGCGAAGGACGTTTCGCAGATCAACTCGTCCCCATCACCTCCGACCCACACGATCCGTCGGGCCCGACGATCGACTCCGACGAGGGGATCCGCGCCAGCCTGGACCCCGACAAGATCGCGTCACTGAAGACAGTGTTCGCCACCGACGGTCGCACCACCGCAGCGAACTCCTCCCAGATCAGCGACGGTGCCGCAGCCCTGCTGCTTGCCGACCGCACCTTCGCCGAGACGCACGGTCTGACTCCCCGCGCCCGATTCCGCTCCTTGAGCGTTGCAGCGGCCGACCCGATCATCCAATTCACCGCCGTACTCGACGCGACCCACAAGGCACTGAAGCGCTCCGGTCTCACTGTCGACGACATCGACAGGTTCGAGGTGAACGAAGCATTTGCCGGCGTACCGCTGATATTCCAGCGAGAGTTCGGTGTGCCCGACGACAAACTCAACGTCAACGGCGGATCAGTCGCCATCGGGCATCCGCTCGGCTCCACCGGCGCCCGCATGCTCACCGACCTGCTGCACGAACTCGAATGCTCGACCACCCGGCTGGGACTGCAGACCATCTGCGAAGCACACGGCACCGCCAACACCACCATCATCGAACGCATCTGAAAGGGACCGACATGGGACACGAGATCGTTCAGGGGTTGCCGTCCACGCACGGCGACACCTACCAGCTCAACACCACCACCTTGATCCGGCATTCCGCGCGCACCTATCCGGAGCAGCAGATCGTCTACCGCACCACGGACGGCGGGTGGGACCGCTACACCTATGCCGACGCATACTCACGGATCATGCGCAGCGCCAACGCATTGCGTTCGCTCGGAGTCGGCCCTGCCGACGTCGTCGGAATCCTCGACTGGAACAGCAAGCGCCACTTCGAACTGTATTGGGCCATCCCCGGCCTCGCCGCGGTGATGCTGCAGATGAACCTTCGCCTCGCGCCGGAAGACCTGGGATACGTCACCGACCACAGCGGTGCGTCGGTGGTACTCGTCGACGAGTCGTTGCTGCCCGTCGCCGAAGTACTCGCCCCGATCACGAAGGTCACGACCTGGGTCGTAATGACCGACAAGCCGATGTCGCAGATCGCCACCAACCTGCCCGGTGCCGTGCACTGGGAAGATCTCGTCGACGCTGCCGAAAGTCGAATCGAGTGGCCCGTCATCGACGAACACTCCACCTACAGTGCGTGCTACACCACCGGCACCACCGGCCGCCCCAAGGGTATCTACTACTCGCACCGCGGCATCTACCTGCACACCCTCTCACAAGCCGCAAACCTCGGGATGCGCAGCGACGACACCGCCATGCTCATCACCCCGATGTTCCACGGACAGAGTTGGGGGCTACCCCAGTCCGCAGCGTACAGCGCGGCGAAGATCGTGCTGCCCGGCCGCTACGTCGCCGAGGACACCTCGGCACTGGTCGATGCGATGATCTCCGAAGAGGTCACCGTCGCCAACGGCGCACCAGCGATCTTCCAGCCCATGCTCGACTACATCAAGACACTCGACCAGGCACCCGATTTCCACCGCACCCGCCTGCTGTCCGGTGCAACAGAACCCGCCCTATCGTTGATGCGCGACTTCTTCGAGCTCACCGGCGCCGACGTCATCCACGCCTACGGCGCCACCGAGACCACCCCGGTGGTGACCATCAACGGTGCTGTGAAACCATCGCTGCGCGACACAATCTCCGACGAACAAAAGTGGGATCTCAAACGCTCCCAAGGTCTTCCGGTAAACGGAATCGACATCCGCCTAGTCGATTCCGGGGGAAACGACCTGCCGCACGACGGCATCAGCCAGGGTGAAGTGCTGCTGCGCGGACCGTGGATCATCGAGCGCTACCACAAGCTCGACGACGACGCCGACCGATTCCTCGACGGTTACTGGCGCAGCGGCGACGTCGGCCGCATCGACACCAACGGCTACCTCAAGCTGACCGACCGGCTCAAGGACGTCATCAAGAGCGGCGGCGAGTGGATCTCGTCGATCGACATGGAAAACGCACTCGTCGGCCACCCGAAGATCAAAGAGGCCGCCGTCATCGGAGTGTCACATCCGAAATGGCAGGAACGCCCTGTCGCGCTGGTCGTCACCGTCGACGGGGAAGAACTCGACCTCACCGAGATCCACAGCGTGCTTGATGGCAAGTTCGCCAAGTGGCAGCTACCCGACGCCGTGATCCACCTCGACGCCCTACCACGCACCAGTGTCGGCAAACTCGACAAGAAAGCGATGCGCAGCGAGCACGCCGACATCTACAACGCAGAAACAGAGACGCCACGGGAAACGGAGAAGGCATGAAATCGGATGTTCTGCGCAGCACCCGCGACGGTGCGGTGGCGATCCTCGAACTGAATCGGCCGTCGGCGAAGAACAGTCTGAACCATGACCTTCTCGTCGCGCTCCGCCGCGAGCTCGCCGCCGCGAAGCACGACGGCACTGTGCGCGCCGTCGTGATCACCGGAGCCGACGGAGTCTTCTGCGCCGGAGCCGACATCACCACATTCGACGTGCTGCGTCAGCAATCGCTGCTCGGCGACCGCGAAGCCCTCGGCGGCGACATCTGGTCCGCCCTCGGTACCTACCGCAAGCCCGTCATCGCAGCCGTCGAAGGTCTCGCGCTCGGCGGTGGATGCGAACTCGCACTGGCCTGCGACATCGTCATCGCCGGCGAATCCGCAAAGTTCGGGGTTCCCGAAGTGAAGCTCGGAGTCATCCCCGGCGGTGGCGGCACCCAGCGTCTCATACACGCCGTCGGCAAGTCCAAGGCCATGGCGATGCTGCTCACCGGTGACTTCATCTCGGCGCAGAAGGCATGTGGCGACGGCATCGTCGCCGACACCGTCCCCGACAGCACCACCCTCGACCACGCCCTGAAAATGGCGCAACGCATCGCGAAGAACTCCCCGCTAGCCGTCGAATTGGCCAAAGACGCCGCCCTACGCGCATACGAGACATCACTGTCGCAGGGCCTCGAACACGAAAAGCGCAACTTCGACGTCGCACTGCGGTCCGACGACTGCCACGAAGGCCAGGCCGCGTTCCTTCAGAAGCGCGCCCCCGAATTCACCGGAAAGTAGACACGATCATGAGCGAATTGTTCCCCAACTACCGGTCCCCGTGGGAAACCGACGACCAGGCGTTGCTCCGTAAGCACGCCGCCGAGTTCTTCCGCAAAGAAGCCACCCCGAACCAGGAACGGTGGGCCAAACAGCACCACGTGGACCGGGAGTTCTGGCACAAGGCCGGCGACGCCGGTCTGCTGTGCCTCGGATTGCCCGAGGAGTACGGCGGGGGCGGCGGCAATTTCGGGCACGAAGCCGTCGTCCAGCAGGAACTCGCCCTTGCACACGACACCGCATTCGGCTTCAACGTGCATTCGACGATCGTCGCGCACTACATCGCCGCCTACGCGACCGAGGAGCAGAAGAAGCGCTGGATCCCGAAGATGGCCGCTGGTGAGATGGTCATCGGTATCGCCATGACCGAACCCGGCACCGGCTCGGACCTACAAGCCGTGCGCACCACCGCGACACGCGACGGGGACCACTACGTCATCAACGGTTCGAAGACGTTCATCTCCAACGCGACCCATTGCGACCTGCTGGTCATCGTCGCGAAGACCGATCCTTCGGCCGGTGGCAAGGGAATCTCGCTGTTCGTCGCCGAAACCCGAGACCTCGACGGCTTCGAACGTGGACGGGTACTGGACAAGATCGGCCAGCACGGTCAGGACACCCGCGAATTGTCGTTCACCGACATGCGGGTACCGGTTGAAAATCTGCTCGGCGGGGTCGCAGGTCGAGGCTTCTACCAACTGATGGAGCAACTCCCCCGCGAACGCCTCATCATCGGGATCGCCGGAGTTGCGATGGCCGAGGCCGCGGTCATCGAAACGATCAAGTACGCCAAAGAACGGCAGGCTTTCGGCAGGCCGATCCTGGACTTCCAGAACACCCAATTCGTCCTCGCCGAGTGCAAGACCGACGTGCTGGTCGGCAAGGCGTTCATGGACCACTGCATCACCCGGTACATCGGCGGCACACTCGACGCGACCACCGCGTCGATGGCAAAACTGTGGGGCACCGACAAACAGGTCGAGATCATCGACCGTTGCCTCCAAATCTTCGGTGGCTACGGCTACACAATGGAATACCCCATCGCCCAGATGTATGCGGCTGCGCGTGTGCAGAAGATCTACGGCGGCACCAACGAGATCATGAAGGTGCTCATCAGCCGGTCCTTGTAAACACATGCTCACCTGTTCGAGGGACAAAACGGTTCGACCTGCGCCTGACCGACGAGTCGACCCAGCGCTTAGCCCCTCACGAATTGATTCCGGAACGATGTGTCGAAACATCATTACGAGAACAACTTTCGGAACTGTTCGGTCGTGAGCGCATCGTGGAGTCTCAGCGGCGCAACGCGGCCGCGGAAATCGGTAGGCCCGCCGCGGCAAGGCGGTCGCAGACGTCGGCCGGCGTGCCGGGCGGATTGCGCCACGCCGCGGCAGTGGCGCTGATCGCCTGGTGCACCCGCGCCCCGTCGAGCGTGAACAGATCCATGACGAACTCGTCCGGGTGCAGGGCTTGGATTCCGAACGGGGCAAGTTCGGAATCGGGGAAATCACGCAGGTTCGCGGCACCGATCACCTGCGCTCCGCAACGGATCGCCGCGGCCAGCACATGCCGGTCGTCCTCATCGGGCAGCGTCAACGCTGCAATGAGCACCTCGTACCCGGTGACCACGCAGTCCGGCACCGCTCGGTTCATCAGCTCCCGCAGCCTGGCCAAGGTGTCGGCGGGAATATCCGGTCGGTCGGCAGCGAGATTGCGGAACGTCTCGGCGAGAATCCGCTCGCTCCACTGGGCATGCACCACACCGGTCCGGTCAGGCGGATGAGGGTGTCGCGAAGCCCGTTCTGCTACAGCACATTCTCGTCGTAGAGCACGGTGAAGGTCACGTCAGTAGAGTTCGAGGTCCTCGGACAGCACGGCCAGCTCGTCCACAGCCACACGCGTATCGCGCTGCTGGGTGCGCCGATACTCGAGAAGCGACGACGCCAGGATCCGGCGATGCCGGCCCACCAGCCGAGACCGGATAAGACCCTGGTCGAGAAGCTTGATCACGTGCGGGCGCGAGACGTTGAGCAGCTCGGCGTCCTGCTGGGTGGTCAGCTCCGCATGCGCGGGAACCACGGCCACTCCCTGGCCGGCCGCCATGTTCGCCAAGACGTCAACTCCAGGGCCGCGCTCGGCAGGCGAACGGACTCGGCTGTCCCGGCGACGGTGACGTCGAGCGTGTCGGGACCAGGTTTGACGTCCCGCAGAGCGTTCAGCGCCTGTCGTGCCTGTTCCTGCTCCACGGCACTGGGATGTTCGATCGCGGACATCACACCTCCTATAACTGAAACGTTGCAGCAAACGAAACAAACGCACAGAGGCCGGTGCTCGAACCATGCGACGACGGGACGGAAATCCACCCGGCCTGCTGGGCGCGGCCGCGAATGTGCCGTTCAACGATCGTCGACAGCACAGTCCGAAGAACCCGACGACCTTCCTTGTCCTTACTCGCCGCGCTGCTGCTGGTGCACCCGCTCGAGAAACGACTGCGCGCTGACCGAGGTTGCAGCGTCCCTCTCCGCCAAGCGGCGATGGAACCCGGCGAGCACAGTGGCAGGCACCGCAGTGGCGACCAGCATCATCGCGACACCGCCCACCATCACCAAGGCCACGACTGCGGCAACAACCAGCGTCCCCACCGTCGCCCACGCCACGCTTCGCCGTGGGACAACCACCGGAACGGCACACAGCACAGCCGGCAACAGCATGGCCGCGACGTACCCGGCACCGCCCCGATCGATCAACGATTCACTGCACGCAACGGGATCGTAGGCAGGGTCGATCTCGCAACTGGTGAACTGAGATTGGGGCCAGGACGCCACGTACGTGGCGGTCATCGCGAACCCGCCCACCGCGAGCGCCAGCAACGACCACGCAACTCGGATCATCCTCATGCCCCGGAGCCTGCCAGTGACCTCACCCGACGGTTCACCCAGCACGTGGACGACGGATCATCGTGGCATCGTGATCGACATGAGTCGGACAATCGGAACGGTGCGGGAATGGCACGGCGAGCTGGGATGGGGAGTACTCGACTCACCCGAGACCCCCGGCGGATGCTGGGCACACTGGAGCAACATCGACGGAACCGGATTCCGCGCACTCACGGTAGGCGCAATTGTCCAGCTCGACTGGGAACACGCACAGCAGGACGGATACTCATTCCGGGCCACCCGCATCCACACGCCGACTGAGTGACCCCCGATGACCCCGCACGACGAGGACCGGGAGCTGGTATAGCAGGCACACGACGTCCTCGCCGACGTCTCTGCCGGTGACTGGGTCACCGCCGAGCTGACGCGCTTCGATTCCACTGTCGGATCCTTGGTGCCGCCGAGCTACGCCGGCTACACGCGGGTACTGCATCCCGCGATGCGCGTCGAGCGCGACTCCGGCGAGTCGGTGCCGGTGCGGTGGGCCGAGGTCGCAGCCGCGACCGGGGCGGTGATCCATCCGACCGTCGAATGGTTCTCCCTGCTGCACGCCGGGACCATCCGCGGCGTCGGGGACGGCCAGGGCACCGCATGGGACGACGGACCCGAGATCGGGGACATGCCCGAAGAACAGTTCGCCGCACTGGCCGCGGTGCTCGCTAAGCACACCGCCACTCCGGACGACTGGTGGTTCGGGTTCTGGGAAGGGCGCGGCGCAGCGCAAAGCCTGGGACTGCCCCGGTTCGGGCCCCGGGTGCAGATTCCGGATCGGGAGAACTTCCTGGTCCAGGGCACGGTGCGCGATGCAGTGCGCACCCTCGACTCGTGGGGACCGAATCTGTGGTGGCCGCAGGACCGAGCGTGGTTCGTCGCCACCGACATCGATCTGATGTCGACCTATGTCGGCTCGTCCCTCGACTGTGCCCGGGCGTTGCGTGCCTGCTCTGCTGTCGAGGCCGTCGACACCACCGCTGCGAATTCGGTGACCTGGACCAGTGACGGCATCAACCCGCTCCCCCCGAACCCGTACATGCGGTGACGAAGCCGGTCGCTGACATCGAAGGGCGGCGGGGACCCCGTGAAGCTCCTTCGCGCTGACAGCAACTCTGTGCAGGAACACCGGGGCGATACCCAGCGGCAAGGAGGCCCACCATGATGAGGCACACGCTCGACTTCGGTAGTCCGCTCCCGCCGGGCTGGACCACACTCGACGAGAAACATCGGTCTCGGTACTGGGATCGGTTCACCGCTCGGTTCGGATTCCGTCCAGGCCTTGCCGAGCCGGATTGGCCGGCGATCGCCGAACCGACACCCTCGATCACGTTCGACCTCAGGGCGCCCACTGATGTTGCAGGCGCGTGGTCGAGCCGGTTCGATGCGGTCAACGCCGAAGCACTGCGGTGTTTCGTGACCGAGTTCGCCGACGATCCGATATTCGTGGTGCTGGACTGGCAGCACACCTGCTATCGGCTCGACGCGGCCGTGCATGCGAGCACCCCGGACACCGAGTGGCGGGTGCCGGTCTACCCGAACGGCGACTATTACATCTTTCTGCGCGACGACCTGAGCGAAGGCACCTTCGGGCACCCGTGGGAGCAGAGCCTGTGCGTGTTCGGCGAGCTGCTGCTGGCCTCGTTGGGCCGGACCTTGGCGACGTGGCTGCCTGTCACACGAATCGACGGCCGCCGACCCGAGGATACGTAACGTCACCGAGCATCCCTGACTAGCTCAACTTCGTTGTCTTTCCTGCCATTTCGAGTATCTCGCAATGTCCTGCAGGACTCGTCGACGATGGCGGTGTCACACCCGGCGGCGCCGCCAGGCCCACACGCACCACCCGATCCCCGCGAGTGAAGCCACCGGCAGCACCCATCTCCACCGGCGTAGTGTCACGAATCGCTGGTACTGCTCGCTCGACAAGAACTGCACACCGGGTCGATTCGCAGTGGGCGGTTCCCACCAGTAACTTCCCGAGCCGGTCAACACCTGGGGCCACGCGAAGACGCCGATTGCAATCGCGATGACGATGCAGGTGGCGGGGAACGCCACCCAGAACCACGGGAACCCCGGGACGCTGCCGAGCCGGGCGCGTCGCGGCACCACCACGCCCGCCACTACCCCCACCAGTGCCAGAACACCCACCATCAACCACGCCATGCGGTCGGACGATACGGCGCTTCTACCGGCAGGTCCGGACGTGACGCACGGTGCTGTCGGAGGATCCGAACAGGGAGATGCCGTGACACACTCACCCGAATGGATCTGTTCCCGGCAATCTAACCCTACGACTCGGGACATCTCGCGGTATCCAACGGCAACGTTCTCTACTGGGAAACTGTCGGCACCCCGTCGGGCCTTCCCCTCGTGTATCTCCACGGCGGACCGGGGGCAGACTGCACCGCGGGTACGCGCAGGTACTTCGACCCGGACGTGTTTCGCGCGGTGCTGTTCGATCAGCGCGGCTGCGGACGCAGCACGCCCCAAGCCGATGATCCGAGCACCGACCTGTCCACGAACACCACCGATCACCTCATCACCGATATCGAGCGTCTCCGCGAACATCTCGGGATCGACAAGTGGGTGGTGGCCGGGGTGTCCTGGGGCGTGTGCCTCGCATTGGCCTATGCGCAAGCACATCCCGACCGGGTGGCCGGCATGGCGTTGGGAGCGATCACGGCAGGCAGCCGCCGGGAAGTCGAGTGGATCACCCGGGACATGCGGCGGATCTTCCCGCGCGAATGGGAACGGTTCGTCGAACCGGTGCCGCCGGCCGAGCGGGACACAAACCTGGCGGCTGCCTACGCGCGCCTGCTCGCCCATCCCGACGCGGCCGTTCGGGAGAATGCGGCGCTGTGCTGGTGTGAATGGGAGGATACCCACGTCTCGCTCGTTCCCGGATGGGCGCCCTCACCCCGCTATCAGGATCCGACGTTCCGGATGATGTTTGCGCGCCTGGTCACACATTACTGGGGCAATGACCACTTTCTCGGTGAGAACCAACTGCTCGACGGCATGCACCGGCTGGCGGGCATACCGGCGGTTCTTGTTCACGGCCGGTATGACATCTCCGGTCCGCTCGACACCGCGTGGGAGCTGTCCCGCCGGTGGGACAGCAGTCGCCTCGTTGTCGTCGAGGATGCCGGTCACGGCGGGGGTAGCTTCGCCGGCGAGCTGGTCGACGCGATCAGCAGCGTGGCCGAGACGACGCGAAGGTGAGGACGGTGGTTGTGCACGCGCTTCCTTCCAGGTGCCGGTACAACGTCATACGGCCTATTTAGAAGATCTCCGCGATCGCGGATTGCTTCATCCCGTTGTCGCGCACCACCCGCGCCAGCTGATCTTCTTCGCCGTCATCGCCGGCGGACTGCCCCAACCCCGGTGCCGGCACGGACCGCCGCCAGGCCGTGTTGCTGGAAGTGCGGGGCCAATGACAGTCCGGGGATGGCCTCGAAGGCGCGCGCAGCGACGGCGACCACGCCGACATCAAGCGTGTCCGCGCTGCACGACGGGTGCCGTCAGCCAGGCGCCCGCCTGCGAACCGACTGGATATCCGGAGCTCCGACAGGCGACGAGCCATGGCAACGACGAAAACATCCCACCTTGACGGTGACGTCGAGGTGGGACGTTTGTGCGGCCTGAGAAGTCGGGGGTCGCTCAGGTCGCAATTGGATCATTGGCGATGTGTGCGCACAGCGCAGCTGAACGGCTTGCCGGTCGTGACTTCGTGACGCGATCGGGATCCGATGGTTGCGGGATGCCCGCCTCGCCCTCCCCCGATCGAAGGCGAGACGGGGCGTGTTCCGAAATCCCCGACTAGAACACGTTATCGCCGAACTCGGAGTCTTGCAGGTCGTTTCGGGAAGCATGCGGTGTGGGCGGTGCCGGACGTCAACGTTTCACATTCCCACCGATTAGCCTGGGTCGGTGCCACAGAACCGGCGGCCGTCGGCCCTAGTGACCTCGGCGATGACACCGAGGTCAGGTTCGTAGACGACCTCGATATGTACGGCGCGCTCAGACGGCTCGTCGGGCTCCCGGCTATTGTCCGAACGACCGTCGCTAGTCATCGATCCATCCATCCGGTCAGCGATGTCGGTCTCGATGTGCAGTGTGATCACCCTGCATGGCGATCGGCTACGAACGGGACCCCCGCAACCAGATCGGGACGTTGCCGGAAGTACGTGGCCGACGGGTGATGTCCGGCAAGATCTGGCTTCGTTGCGTACGTGCAGGTCTCGGATCTGCCCGTTGCAGCCATGCGGCGATTACGACGTGCGCTTCTTTCACCGCTGCGGGCCGGTCGAAGGGGCGGGTATCCCCCTCACCGTGGGCTACGTGAACTGGCGAGCTGTTCATGGTGAACGCACTCGCGTGAATGAACGTCTGAACGCGGACTTCTCGGAAATGCCATGGTGCGTCGTGCCGGCCGCTGAAGCGGATATATGCCCTCGAGTGTTCCGGCCAGCGGTGGCTACGTGAAGGATCTGTGCACGCTATTTGCTGTCGCGTTCCACGAACGTTCGGGCGCGCAGAACTCAGCAACACCCCTCGTGCGGGACGGTGGCGGCAGTCTGCTCCGGCATGAGTTCCTGCTGCGCTCAGAAGGTGTCGTTGATGGTGATCCTGTCGTAGGTCGCTGGGAACTTGTCGCCACTGGAGCAGTTCAAGGACGTGGTTTGACCGACCGGGATCTGTTCTGTCGTGCAGTCGACGAGCGCCACTACTTCGTTTCCGTCCATGAACTTGATCTCCACGAGCGCACCGTCCTTGTCACCTCGCGCATTGGTCACCTTCAGGCCCTCTATCTGGGCATAACCGAGTGCGTCCTGCGTGACGGACCATCCGGGTGCGTACTGGAAGCCCGAGACCTCGAACGGCTGACCCTCGGTAATTGTCAGGGGGTTGTCGGGGCCGCCAGGGGCGGAGTCCTGGGCCTCTGCGGTTTCGATTGCCTCGTTGACCTCGTTCGCGGCGACAGCGAGGAATGCGATACAGCCGCCGATCGCCAATACACCCACTGCAACCAGCGCCAATAAGATGTTGCGCACGGTGTGCGATTTCTTGGGCGGGTGGGGTGCCAACGGAGGCGGTCCGCTGTTCTGTACGCGATCGGTCCACCGGGTTCCGTCCCACCATCGCATGACACCGGATGGGTCGGGGTAGTAGCCGGGTGCGGGCGAACCGGCACCGCCGGGATTCGATGCGTCGGACATCAGTGGAATCCTTTCCGCTGGTGGACGTTCGGTTTCCATCGAACGTAGTCACGGGAAGTACGTTCGGTCGCGTTTTCGGTCACGATGTAGTCCCGTGTCGGTGAGATGAAGCCTTCGAGATGCGCAGGCGCTTTCCGGTTGGGGTCTCGCTGTCGCCGATGTCCAGCAGGATCCCTGAGCATCTCGATGAAGCGTCGTAGTCGACGTAGACTCTTGCCCTCGCCGCCTCTGCGGTCCGGATCGTGAGCCGTGAACACCTCGTGGGGACGCTCGTTGTTGTACGCACGGAAGTGTCTTGAGCCCCGCCAGCGGGTGCGTAGTCGTCGTTCCGCTTCAGCCGTGCAACAGGCACGAATCCCGCGTCGGCATACAGGTCAGGCAGGACCGTATCGAAGCAGTCCAGCGGCGGCCACCGAGCGCAATGGCTTGGCAGAGCATCGACTGCACGGCCTTCGGGTGAGCGCAATCCCCTTCGAGCGAACGCGGACACAAGTTCGTCGCCGACAGAGTCACGCTCGGGTGTCGTCCGAGGCGAGCTTCTCGAGATCGTGGACAAGTGCTCGACAACATTGCCGTGTGGCTGAGGACGCATCCCGCAAGGGTGGTGACGTCGCCGCAGACGACCTGCAGCGTTTACTCTTCGTCCTCGGGGTTGGGTTCGGCGAGTACGACGCCGGCATTGACGAAGAGGGTGCGTGCGATGTCGTAACGCAAGGAAGCGTCGCGGACCGGGGCACACATGTCGACGAGGGAGTACGCACCAGGTTCGGCCAGTGGCCCACGTGGGCGTTGTACGAGCACCAAGGCCGTGCTGTGGGTGTCGTTGCGACACGGGTATGCCAGGCCGTGCAGGTGCGGGTTCCGGGCAAGGATGGCGTGCGCAACGCGGCGGCTCCACCCGTAATCCCGACGCGTGCAGCTGTGGATGCTGCTGGTCAGTCCGACTTTCCGCAGGTGCGGGTCGCGCATGACGGCGACGTCGAGGTCGACGTGCAGTTGCCATCGCACCAATGCTCGCCCGTCGACCTGGACGGCCGCAATGATGCGGCTGGCGGGGATCTTCTTCGCACGCAGGATCCCTTCGGCAACCGCACCGCCGAGTGTGGGCGAGCAGTACACGTACCCACCGTGTGCACGGTCGAGGGGATCGAACCGGCCTTGTTGGCCGAGTTCGGCTCCGGTGGGGTGCTCGTGGTGTGGCGAGATGTTCGGGTTGAACGTCGACACGTCGTAGGGCGGGTCGAGTTCGACGAACCGCCATAGCGTGGTGCCGGCCGGCACGGTCATAACTTCGACGGCGGAGCCGTTGTAGAACTCGTCGTCCTCGGGACGCTGGAGCGGAAGCTCTGGGTGGTCGTTGGTGGGGTGTTCGCTCACATTCCTGCCGTCAGGTCGTCGAGCGCTGCGTCGAGGAGCTGCCCGTCCAGGGTGCCGGCGGCCAGAGCTGCTGCCGGTGTCATGTTGTCGAGGATGTCGTTGTCCTCGAACCACCACGACAAGGTGCCCCACGGATCGTGGAATGCGCCGAGTCGCATGTTGGCGCGTTCGACGAGGGGGTGGATGCCGCCGCGGGGATCGAACTGGAAGGCCGGGAAGCGGAACCCATTGGCCACTTTGAGCGCGAGCAGCTTCGACTCTTTGCGCCGCTCGTGCGCGATAGTCCGGGAGGTCGACTGTCCCGTGCGGGAGAGCCGGCTCGAGGCCTCCTGCGCCGAGTAGGTGTCGCGGTGCAGGTCGATCGGCGGCGTGTACTCGAACGGACCTGCCGAGGTGGGAATGGTCACCGGCTCGCGCGGCGCCGCTACGGGTTCCGACTTCACGGGTGTAGCCGTCGTTGCGGCGGCAGGTTCGAGGGTGACCCGCACGCTGAGCAGCGGGCCCTGCCGCTCGATCTCGACACGGCACTGCGCCCGAGTGGAAGCCCCCGACAATCGGTCCAGCAGATACGCGCGGATCAAGGTGTCGTGCGCTTCCGGAGCAGCCCCCAAGGACACCTTCTTCGACACCGCTGCAACGCCGTTCGAACCGAGGAACGACGCCACGAGTCCGTCGACGATGCGATCGAGGCGTGCCGCGGTTGCTGCGGTCACCTTCCGGCTGCGCCCGAGACCGTCCGGCGCGCCGGGCTGAGGCTTGACCAATCCGGGAATCCGGCCGCCTCGTCGCACGGACGGGACCGAGCCCTCTGAGGGTCGGGCGTTCGAGGTTTGCGCGGAGCGACTGGCGCCGCCCCGGACGGTGACGGCGGCAGATGCCACTAGCGGTGCATGCATATGGCGGCACGCCTTGGTTCGCTTGATCGCGACTGCCTGCGCTGCCTTCCGGTGCAGGTCACTGCGTGAGCGCGCCATCACACCTCCTCCATCCGTACAATCCGAACGATCCGTACACCATCGTACCGCAACGCCGCAGTGTTCACTACACCGTCGATACGCACCGCATCCACTCCGGTGGCTTCCCCGTCGCAACCGGGGGTTTGCCCAGTGCACTCGTGATCCCCAGAACACCCGGCGACCCCACTCCGATCGTGTGAGTCATGCCGGTTGCAGCTCGCGGACCATCTCAGTGGCGTCGGCGGCTGGTAAGGGCGGCACCGTGAATCCTTCGGTTGCAGCGGCGGCAACGAACAGACGCCACCGCCTGCTGACGGTCGACTTGTCGACGTGCAACCGCCGCGCAACCTGGGTCTGCCGCAGATGCGGTTCGTCGATGAGCATGGCGGCAACGTGCTTCACCGGGTCGGTGAAATCGCCGTCGGCGAGGAACTGATGCAGCCCGGCCGGGGTTTGCGGGTAGCCGTTGCGCGTTGCATCGCCGCCGCGGTGGTCCACGGCAACGTCGGCAACAGGAATCTCATCGGCGGTGGCAACGGCTGCAACACCGTACTTTGCGGACTCGTTCTGTGATGCACCGTGCGGTGCGTTGTACCCATCGGATGCGCCAACTGCGGAGGTCGCATTCTGCGGCGTCGCCACCGCAACGAGCGGGGCTTCCCGCTCCAACGCCTTCTTTGCTTCTCCATGGGGCGATGCAACGCTGGTGTCCGTGCGGTGCACGACATGATCCACCGTTGCAGCATCACGGCGTTGGGTGCGTTCGTCGATGACAACCTGCAGCATCATGGTGAACAGGTGGAACAGTGCCAGCCACAGCAGCGGGAAGATCGCCGCAATGACCGCGGCAATGGCTGGGGGTTGTGGGATGAAGTCGAGCATCTCCCCTGCTGCAACGCGCGCGAGGTTGCGGGCAGCGAGTTGATACGAGTGGTACGAGTTGCCCACCACACTCAACGCGACGGTGACGACCGCCAAGGCCATGCAGTAGCGGCGCGCCCAGGCGTGCCGGTTGGCAACGCGGAAGATGACGTAACCGGCTGTTGCAGCGGCCTGTGCAACATCGATGGCAACCGGCGCCATCCACGCACGGCTCGGATGCACATTGATTTCGATGGCCAGTGCCCGCAACGCATCGAACGACAGCGTGAACGCCAGGCCGGCGAGGAACAGGGCCATGGTTGCCACTGCGGCGACACCGAGCATCTTCGAACGCACCGGTTGCTCATCGTGGCGCAACGGCGGTGCGGACTGAGTGGAGTCATCGGACACGACGGGAGCCTCTTTCTACGAAAATCTCTAGAGGGGTGCTGATTCGACTACTGACGCCCGTGCCGCGTTCCCGCTCCCCTACCGCATGGATGCGGACAGGACATCGAGGACGCGCGCTGCACGAACCACGCCGGGGACGGCAAATGGGCGGATCGGGTGGTCAGTTGAAGACGTCGACGAACCATTTGCCGTCGATCTGCGCGGTGGTGACGGTTTGGGTGATGCGTTGCACGCCGTCGGGGCGCAGTTCGGACAGATCGACGAGATAGACATCCGGCGAGAGGGCTTTGGTGCGTACGCAGTAGTTGGTGCCGACCGGGATGTCGTCGATGAACGGCTGCAACTGTTCGGCCGGGACGACGGAACTGTTCGAGGTGGCCAGAGCGCGGGCGGCGACCGCGTCGCGCCGCACGTAGTAGGCGTAGTTCCACGCGGCGATCACCCCAGCGCCGCTTCTCTGATCACCCCGGTCGGCCCGGCACTCGTCGTCGAGATCGGACACCGGAGCCGCCGGTGCATCGGAAAGCTCGAGTACCGGTGCGCCGGTGCCATCCACCTGCGTTGCATCACCAGCATTCTGGGAGTCATCACCGGCAACACCCCAGATCACGCCTGCGATGACGGCCGCGGCCACACCCACAACTGTGGCCGCGATTGCGGCAACGATGCGTGTGCGTTGCGGTGTGTGCCGCCCGGACCGGTCTTGTGCAGTCACCGCGGGTGCAACCAATGCATCGTTCCTCGCATCGCCGGGTGCAACCGCATCAGGGGTTGCACCCGACGACGGGGTGGGTGCACTGCCGAGAAGGTCGACGACGGCCGGATGCCGGCAGGTGTTCTTGCCGAATTTCATGGGGTGCACCCACATCCTTATCTGTGAGGTCAGGCGGAGGTCGGGGCGCCGGCGCCCTGGCCGATGGCGGTCGAGATCATCTCGGCGGCGGTCCCGGCCGAGCCACCGAAGAACGTCTCGAGGGTGCTGTCGACAGCGGCGATCACACTGTCGCCGCCGGGCTGAGCCGTCACCCACTCGCGGGCCTGCGCATCGATCTGCGGGGCGCTCTGCACCGCGTCCTGCACCATCTCCGCGGCAGCGGCACCGACCGGTCCGGAGGACTGCCACTGCTCGACCGTCGCCGCAGCCTGTTCGGTGATCACGTCCTGGTCCACGTCGGGCAATTCGATCTCGATCGGTTGGCCTTCGTCGTCCCCGGCACCGAAGGCGGTACCGGCGGCCAACCCGACCGCGCCGCCGACGACGGCACCGGGCACTGCGCCGACGGCGGCGCCGATCGCCGCGCCCGCCGCGGTGCCCGCAACACCGGTGGTGACTTCGGGCAGCATCGGGATCGGCAGCGGGACCACACCGCCGAGCGCGGCACCGCCGATGCCGCCGATGGTGCCACCGATCAACGCCCCCGGCACCGCACCGGCCACCGCACCGGCGGTCGCACCGGCGGCGACACCGCCGATCTGGGCGGCCGCGACACGGTCGGCACGGTCGGCGCCGACACCGACGGACTTCCAGAACGTGGCCACCTGAGAGCGGGTCAGGCCCGCGGTGTTGTTGGTGCGCTCGCGGTCGGCATCGGTGACCCAGTTCGGCTGGGTGACGTGGTAGTCGCCGACCATGATTTTCTCGGGCGGGGCGATGTAGATCGGGGCCTGCTCGACCTCGATCGGGGCGTGCAGCGTCGACAGGTCCAGCGGCGGGGTGTAGCTGGCCTGACGGTCGTAGCGGCCGGTGTCGTAGTCGTAGTTCGGCAACGGCGCATACTGCGGCGCTACTGCCGGTGGGGCGGACCAGTAGATCGGCTCGGACGGCGCCTCCGGCACCGACACGACGTCGGCTTCCGGCACTGGCGCGGGCGCAGTGGTGGTGCCACCTTGGGTTGCGCCGCCGGTGGTGCCGCCCTGCGAGGGAGCCGCCCCTGCCGTGGGAGTCAGCACCAGTCCTGCTGCGACGGCTGCGGACGCTACGAACGCTGCCGTGGCCTGACGCTGGACCGTACGGCGACGGTGGGCGCGGCGGGCCGCACGGTTACCGATGGGAGTGTCGTTGTTCATCGAAGAGTGCCTTTCGTGTGCCGGCCCCACAGGGAGGCCGGGTTTGGTGGGAAATCGGGAAGAGTCGGGGTGGAGCACCTCACGCCCGGCCCGAACGTGGTTCCGGGCCAACGCATCAGTCCACGGTGTCTGCGATCAGGTCGATGACGGTGGCGGCGAGGACGGTCAACGCGTCCTGGGTGTCGCGCCGCAACCCGCTGAGGGTGATGCGCTCGCCGGAGGCGAACAGCGGCTCGAACGGCATCCGGCACACCGGCACACCGAGCGCAGCGAACGCATCGACGGCGTCGGTTTCGACCATCGGCACATCACCGGGCCCGTCGGTGATGACCACGACGGTGCGCGCGAGCACATCCGGGTGCACCGTGGACATCGCGGCGAGGGTGCGTTGCGCCGCCACCGCGCTGTCGCGGCGCAGTGGCACCGGAACGATCACCGCGTGCGCCGTGGCGATCGCCCACCGCCAGCTACCGGTGTGGCTGGAGTTGCCGGTGTCGGCGAGCAACACGTCGTAGTGGCGTCCGAGGATCGACGCCACTGTGGCGGCGGCGTCAGAGGTCAACGGCGCGGAAGTGCCGGTCGGTCCGGCAACCATGTACGAGCCGCACGGCTGGCGAGTCAGATAGCGGGTGAGCGTGGACGCGCGCACCTGATGCGCCATCTCGCCCAGATCGGCGAGCAACGACGCCGCGTCCTGCCCCGCGGCCGGCGGGACCGCGATCCGGTCGGTGAAGCTGCCACCGATCTCCCCAAGATCCAGGCACGCGATCGTGGCGGGACCGCGGTGTTCGGCGATGGTTTCGGCCAGACCGATGGCCATCGGGGTCTTACCGACGCCGCCTTTGACGTTGGCGACGGTCACGAGCGCGCCCTCCGGCAGAAGGCGACCGATCGATGTCTGCGCGCCGCGCAACCGCATCTCACGCGAATCTGCCTTCGGTGCGAGCCGCATCCCGAACATCGCATTGACGCGTCCGCGAACACCGCTGCGGGCAGGCGCACCGACCGCAGGATCCACACCGGGCGCGGACAGCGCAGACAACGCACCGAACGACGCGCTGAGCGGCTCTGTGACCGATCGCGTACCCCGTGTGGACTTCGATCCCGGACTGGGTGCCGGCGCGGGCTCTGCGGGCCCCTGAGAGGCCTGGGAAATATTCTGTGCGGGCGTCTCGAAGGTCATCGGGTCGGCCGTCACGGTCACCGGTCCGGCCGGTATCGCAGTAACCGGTTCCGCCGCTGCCGGTTCGGGTTCGATCGCCACGACCGGAATGGGCACGCTCGGAGCGCTCTCGGTGAGCTTGCCGTCGAGACCGACCGTGAGAAACCGCGTGTCTTTGCCCGTCCGGTAGATGACCTCGACGGCGGACTGCTGCTTGACCGCCAGTGTGCACACGAATTCGTGCACGACAGCAGCCAGTGCCTTGTCCTCGGTCGCGGCCAGGTCCATCGGCGGTACATCGGCGCCAGTGAGCGTCGCGCGTGCTGTGGTCGCGGAAGTCGCTTCGATCTCGACGGTCGGCGCCATCGTTAGTTGATTCCGCCGAAGGCACCGGCGCCGGCCAGTGCGGTGTCCATCTCGTCGACGACGGACTCGGTCTGTGCCAGCTCGTCGAGGGCTTTATCGCGGGCCTTGCCGTCGGGCAGCGCTTCGATCACCACACGGCGCTTGGTGGCGGCGTCGCGGATCTCGGCGAGGCGTTCGCGGGTGAGTTCCTGTCGTTCATCGAGTTTGGCCAGCCACACCGGCGAAGTCGCCTTGAAGTAGTCACGCAGCGCTTTGATCACCGGATCGTTGGCGCCTTTGGACACGAACGGTCCGCGCAGCGCGGCAACGTCCTCGGCAGTGGGGGTGATCGATTGGGAAATGCGACGGGTCATCGGGCAGTCCTTCCAGGGAGTGGTTGTTGGGGAGGTGACGGACGGTGAGGCCGGGGCGCTTCGGACGCGACTGCTCAGTGGCAATTCGGCGCCCGCGCAGTGCGATGTCGGAGCATCACGCGGGCTGGTCGACGAGGTCGGGTTCGGGCAGGACGACGACACCGGTCGCATCGAAAGTGATGCGGGTTTTCACCCGGCCGGTGCCGACGGTCAGGACGGTCTCGACAACCTCGCCGCGGCTGCCGCGGCGCACGTCGACCGCCGAGGCGGTGACCGGCACCAGCTCACCGTCCTCGTTGTCGATGAGCACGGTCTGCCCGGCGGTCACGCTCGACGCCGGGATGACATCGGCGAAATCGTCCTCCTCCGGCTCGGGTTGCGGTGCGAATCCACCGCCGGGTTTGGTCATCGACACCGCACTGGTCTCCCCCGTCTCTGCGCCGCCGAGAATGATGGGTTCGGGGACGTTGCCGTGGCTGCGCGCACGCCGCGCCAGGGCGCGTTCGGATTCGATGAAGTCGGCCAGCTCCGGCGAGTAGCAGGTGAACTGAGGTGCCTCCGCCGGTATCAGGCCGTCGATGATCGCTTTCTCGCTCTGCGACAGTTGGTTCCACTTGTTCGGATGCTTATCGACATTCGGGGTCCACCACATCTGCGCATCGACCGGCGACCCGTCGTCACCGAGGGCGATCCCGCGGCCCTTGACCGAGGTATCGACCTCGCGTCCGACGGTGGAGTCGCCCCACATCATCAGCGCACCGTCCTGCGAGAGATTGCCGAGGGAAATGCGGGTGCCGAAGTTGTCGCGCGCATTGCCCGAGGCGCCGCCGAACAACGACGCATCCGGGCGCTGCACCCCGAGCAACAATCGGATGCCGGCCGAACGCGCGAGCACCGCCAGATCCGCCCACGCGCCGAGCGGATCGAGTTCTTTGAGCTGCGCCTTGGTTTCGTCGTCGCCGGTCTTGGCCAGGCGCTGCCACTTACCGGAGAGGATGAAGAACTCGTCGAGCACCGCGATCATCAACGGCAGCTGCGAGCCTTCGATCTTCATCTGATGGATGTAGGCGTTGCGCGCCATCATCTCGGCGTGCAGGGCGCGCACAAATATCGCCGCGCGCAGCGCGTCGTAGATGATCGCCCCACACCCCGGATAGCCCTCGAGGCCGTCGAGTTCGATCATCTTCGGATCGACCCCGACGAACGGGATCCCGCGCCGCGCCGCCTCGGTGAGCAGCGTGCGGATCACCGAGGTCTTGCCGCCACCGGTGGGGCCGACGATCAGGCAGTGCGGCTTGTTGGAGCTGGTGGACACATCCCAGAACATGATCCGATCCGCCGCACCCGTCGCATACGGCAGGTGCCGCAGGTTCTCATCGACCAGTTCCAGGGGATGGTCGACGCGGTCGGGCATGGCGGTGACCAACCGCATCACCAGATAGCCCTTGTTCGGGTACCAATCACACGTCCAGTGCCGTCCGGATTCGTGCGGGCCGGCCAGCGAGGCGAGAGCTTCGTCGACCTTGGCCTGAAACGCGGGGGCGCCGGCGTTCATCGACTTGGCGAAGGCGATCCGGTAACCGGTCTCGATACCTTCTTCGTCGAGGGTGTCGACGCTGACCTTCGGGCTTTTGAAGATCGACGCCGCATCGAGCGCATCCTGCAGGACCTTCTGCCGTTCGCTGCGGGTATCCGGCGCGATCGCGGTGCGTGTGAGGACCAGGCGGTCGCGGTGCGCGTCGTGTCGCACCGTCATCGCCCACCACTCGTCACCGAACGCGGATTCGACCGCATGGGAGAACTGCTCGAACTGCTTGGGCCGGATCACCGCACCCCGCGGCAGCCTGATCGTCGCGCGGCGCATCACATGTCCGCTCATGGGCAGCGGAACGGAGATCTTCGTGGGTGTGTGTCCGGTGCTCTGCTGGACCATCGCGTCGAGCATCTGCGCCCAGCGGCGAGCACGGTGACGCGAGACGTCGAGGCCGACCAGCGGTGCGGTCACCACTGTCAGTGGCCACCGGTGGTCGTGCAGCTGAGTGAGCACGTCGATCGCGGCCTGGTTGCCGGCTGCGGAGGCAATGAGATGGGAGCTGGCGAAGGCCGCTGCGGCAGGTACCGCCGTGAACGGCGAGACAGGCACGAAACGCGGCACACACGACGTGCCGTTGTCGTCACCGGCACGACCGCCGCGAGTGTTGGTGGTGTCGCCGAATGTGTCGCGCCAGGTGGCGACGAGCCAGTCCTTGAGAGGGTCGGGAGTTCCGCTCACTGCCTGTGCCTTTCGCTCGTGGTGGCGCTGATTCGGATGTGGTCCGGTGCGGTGTGTGCGAGCACCGTGGCAGGGAGCTCAGGTTTTCACCAAGCAGGTGAGCATGTTCAGCATCGGGTGGACGGTGCATGTTCCGGTGCGTGACAGCGCTGACCGATCAGGCTGCGGTTCACCATGGTCGAGGTGCGCCGAGAGCGAGCCGGGTTCAGCACCGTGAACAGCGTTGAGCATGCCGCTCGTACAGCACCACGAGCAGCGCTCATTTCTGCGTCACATACCGCGGCTGTGCACCGGCGCGAGGAGCGCTCGACCGAGCGCGTGCGATCGTGTTTGCAGGCGCTGTGTCGAGCGCTCCCCGAGCCTTTGAACGGTGCGGTTGTCGAGGATGTACATCGCCGGCGCATTCAGCACTCCCAATAGCGTTCGACGTGGGCGTCTGCGAATAGCGTTGGCGCCCGGCGGAATTCTGGATTACACTCCCCCCAAGGAACGCCGGGGGGAGTGACCCCGTAAAGGGGTAGGCGTCGCGAGCGCTTCTTCAGGCGCCCCGTTCTACCGCTCGAATCCGCCGCTGTGTGCGCGCGCTCATTCGAGCGCTGTTGGAGCGTGCTTGCGCGCCACTCGTGCAGCGAGCTGTTTCCGGCGATCCGATCACCGCCCGGCGAACTGCTTTTCACGCCGCATGTGCACGGCGTCGATCCATGTGTAGTCGGCACCACTGTGAGCGCTCTTCCGCTCACCGCAGCACAGGCACGACGCCGCGTTGGCGAACACACCGCTGCGTCAGTACCGCCTTTGAATGTGTGAACTGCGCTGCTGCGCAACCTCGACCGGGCACGCTCGGCACTACCCCGCAGTCTCGCTTGGCGAGGTGGGTTTCTCGCGCTCGATCAGTGCGCCGACTGCGGCGGATCTGCGTCGGGTGTGCGGTCACCTGCTTGGTCGAGATCGGCTCCTCATTTTAGGTTCTCGGCCGTCGCCTTTCGGGCGTACGACCGAACCCGTCACTGGAGTGCTCATGTCTCTCGCGTCAAGCCTTGCCGATTTGGCGATCACGACCGTCCCGCGCGGTGACGTGCTGGCCCAGACCACCGAGGTCACTACGACCGGGGTGCGCGCCTGGATCGAAGACAACATCGTCTTCACGATCCTCGTGCTCATCGCCTGTGTGGTGTTGATGGGTGGTCTGCGCGGCAACTTGTCGAAGGTCGTCACCGTCGGCGGCCTGTCGCTGGTCGGCATGGCGTATCTGGGCATCGCGACGAACACCACCGCGGCGACCGGTATCGGCAACTGGATCCTCGGTCTGATCGGCATCCAGGTCTGACCACCACCGCGTGAGCACCGCCGATAGCCAATGGATGGGAGAGCGTTCGTGATCGACAACGACGACATGCTGCACCGCGTGGACCGCCACTACCTCGGCCCGACCGGCTTCACCCTGCCGGTCCGGCTGCGCTACGGGGCGGTCGGGCTCGGCACGGTCATCACCGCCACGGTCTTCGTCGTCGCCCGCGCGATCGTGCACGTCCCGCTCGGCTTCCAGTCCCTGGTGCTGATCGTCGGGATCGGTGTGGTGATCACCGCGCGGGTCACGAAGTACGTCAACGCCGACCGCCCCTTGCGCTCGGTGATCACCGCGGCGTGGAACGACCTGACCGCGCCGCGCCCACCCAAGCCGGGGCAGACCGTCGTGCTCCGCATCCCCGCTGCCTTCCACACCGCGCGCAGTACCGGCGCCGCTATGTCGAACGAAGGGAACTCCACCGATGCGTTCGCAGCCTGATACCGACATCGCTGCGCTGTTCGACCCGAACTTCGACGCACCCGAACCAGCCGTGGTGCCGCCGGGTGCGTTGCCGCCGTCGTGGGCCGCCGCGATCGCCGCCCATCACACCGACTCCCCCACCACGTCGACCGTTTCCCCAGCGTCGACGTTGGCGTGGTCCCAGGTGCCCGGCAGCAGCCTCACCGCACCCGCTGCAGAGACCGTGCCGACCACTGCAGTCGACGCCGACGCACCGGTCGACGAGCGCACGCGCGGACGCACGAAGCGCGGCAAGAAACGCGACACCGACGCGGAGTTCATCCGCCAGTCGAAGGCGGCGGCCACACGCGCCGAGCGCGCACGCAAGGCGGTGCGCCTGCAGCTGGTCGGGGTGGAAGGCAACATCACCCGCACCCGCACGCAGTCCACCGCGTGGTTCGTCCAGCCCCCGGGGCCGTGGAACATGCGCCCGGTCGGCCGCCAGCGTCGTTACATCCGCAGCGAAGCGCTGGTGCTGGCGAATCTCGCCGAAGCCGGCGTGACCGGTCTGCACCGTCGGCTGGTGCGCACCCCGTGGCCGGTGCGTGCATGGGCGCAAGCGCACGACGGGTGGGCCGAACCGATCCCGGATGTTCCCGGTGCGTTGTCGTGGTCGGATTACCTGCGTGGCCAGCAGCACGCGATGCTGTGGGGCAACCCCACCCTCAAAGGCCGCTACTGGGGCATCGAACTACCACCCCGCTCCACACTCGCGGTCGGACTCGACACCGTCTCCGAATGGCTGCTGCCCGTCGTCGAGTGGCCGCTGCTCGGACGTGTCGCGAGACTGGTTCGCGCGTGGGCACGTACGGCGTTCCTGAATGAGCAGAGGACGCTCGCCGAGCACCTCGCCGCGATCGAACGCATCCTGTCCGGACAGGGGGTGCGTGCCAAGCCCGCCACCGCCGCGCAGATGGACTATCTGCTGCTGCGCTCGGCGTCGATCGGGTTACCTCTCGATGCCGAGGGGGTGATCTCCGGTGGCGGGAACTGGGAGCACTCCGATGTCGCGGCGCTCGAAGACCTCACCTGCCTCGAGCTGACTCCCGGGGACGGGTACACCACTGTGCGTGGTCAGGTCGGTGGCCGCGACTACACCGGCTACGCCATCGTGCTCACGGTTGGGCGCATGGCGCCGCTGCCGATCCCGGAGAAGATGCTGCCCTGGCAGGTCCTCGGCGACTCCTCCGGTGAACCGCTCGAATGGTCCGAACGCCTCCGCCTGAAAACCAAGAGCCAGACCATCCGCAGTCTGCGTCGACTCACCGCGCGCATCGAGTCGCAGTTCGACCACTACACCGTCGAACACGACCAGGTCCCGCCGCAGGAACTCGCCGAGCAGCATGCGCTCGCGCAGCGGGTGATCTCCGACATCGAAGACGACCACTCCGGGCTATCGGTGCGCACCGAGGGTTGGTACCGCGTCCTCGTCGTCGGCTCCACACCCGAGGACGCCAAGGCGAAGGTGTCGATGCTGCAGGAAATGTATGCCCCGCGCATCCGCCTAGAGCAGGAGCACGGGCAGTACCAGTTGCTGCGCGAGTTCCTCCCGGGTGAGCCGCTCGCCAATATCGCGCACTGTCGGCGCATGAGCGTCGAGGCCGTCTCCGCGGGGATGGCCGCAGTCGGTGACCGGATCGGGGACCGCACCGGCGTGGTGATCGGTGAGACTGCCTCGATCGCACCGCGGCCGGCGGTGTGGGATCTGTTCGCCGCGCACGAGAAGAAGCACAAGTCGGGTTTGACCCCGATCGTCGCGGTGCCCGGCTCGGGCAAGACGTTCCTCGCGGGGATGCTCGTCTATCAAGCGGTGCGCGCAGGGGCGTACGGGGTGGTGCTCGACCCGTCCGGGCCGCTCAAGAAACTCGCGCAGCTCCCCGAGTTCCGCGGCGTCGCCGACGTCCAAGCATTGACCGGGCGCACCTCCCGCCCCGGCTCGCTCAATCCGTATCGGGTGATCGTCGACCCGCGCCGCGACGACCCCGACTACAACCCAACGAACCCGGACTACGCCGACGATGCGGATCCGGTCGCTGCTGCTCGCGCCCAGTACGAGGCTGACATACGGGCGGCGCAAGCCGAACGAATCTCGGTGGCGGTGTCGGTGCTGAAGATGATGCTCTCCCCCGCCCGCCTCGAGCACGAGTGGACCGAAACGGTCCTGCAGACCGCGGCGAACACCGTCGGCGGCGGACGGCACCACAACCTGCGCGAAGTCCTCGACGCGATCGAAGCCCTCGGCCGTGACGACGAGAACGTCGAGCTGCGTACCTGTGCGCGCAGCGTGCACCAGGAATTGTCGATGATGGCCGACCTCGCCGAAGCCCGCGTGCTCTTCCCCGAAGCAGGTACCACCAGCGAGCCGGAGGACATCGTCGACAACACCACTCGGCTGACGGTGTTGACGATGCCCGGCTTGCAGCTCCCACCGACGGGCACCGACCCGTCGCAGTGGACCCCGCAGCAGCGCATGGCCGGCCCCCTGATGCACATGGCCGCGTGGCTGGCGAACCGCCTCGTCTACGAACTGCCGCGCTTCGAGCGCAAGGTGCTGTTCCTCGACGAGAACAAGTACCTCGAACAGACCGGCGCCGGCCGCACGCTGAACCTGCGCATCGCCCGCGACAGCCGCAAATACAAGGTCCGCGCCCTGGTGTGCTCGCAGCTGCCGGACGACTATCTCGGTGTCGATGGCAGCGATGACAAGTCGGCACTGACCTACGAGGTGATCATCGGCGATCTCGGCGGCAACACCCACGCCATCGACGGCGCCCTCAAACTATTGAATCTCCCCTCGGGGGAAGGCTACGAAGCGCTGTTGGCCGATCTCGGTGGCGGCGGGGAAGACACCCTCGACGAGGACACCGACACCGACCACCTCGATCAGGCCCGCCGGTTCATCGTGAAGATGGCCGACGACATCGAACTGATTCGCTCGGACTGGACCCACTTCGTTCACCTCGCCCACGTATTCGCCGCGCTTGATTCCCGTGCGACCCGAGCTGCGATGGGCGCCCCGGCGTGAGCGCGCAGCAAGCACGCCGGACGCTTCCGGTCCCGTCGCTCTCTGTCCGCTATGTTGGGCGGCCCGGCGAGCTCGTAGCCCGTGTTCTCGTCGTGCTGATCCTCGCCACGATCGCACTGATCGGGATCGGCACCGGGACTGCTGCGGCCAGCGGTTTCGACTGCAAAGACGTACCGTCCCCGGAGTTCCCGAACGAGACCGTCGAGACAACCTTCGACTCGTCCAGCGCCAACCGGCCGCCCATCGAGGACGGGGGTGGCACGGGTTACGAAAGCTACGGCTGGGCCGGACTGAGATGGCACACCTACGACCTCGGCTGCGGTGAGGACCTGGTGCGCGCTCCCGGCGCGGTCAACGACACCACCCTCGGCAACACCTTCCTGACGATCGGGAAGTCACTGGCGGCCGCGGCGTTCTGGCTCGACGACCAAACCAAGACCGGACGCGACCCGCTCGACGCCGGAGTCGACTCAGCACTCGAACAGTTCGACCGGATCATTTACTCGATCAGCGACGGCATGCGCGGAGTCTACGGACAATGGCTGGGGATCGCGCTGACCGTCGTCGCTGTGATCGTGCTGTGGAAATCGCTGAAGGCCGACACCGCCGGCGTCACCCGAACCTCGGCAATCGCAGCAGCCGGGCTCATGCTCGGAGCACTGATGGTCGGCGCACCACAGAAAGCAGTCCAGGTCGCCGACGACACATTCGGCTCACTGATCACCGACACCCAGGATCAGATTTTCTCGGTCCAATTCGGGGACGGACCCGGCGGCGGCACACTCGTCGGTGGCCCGACCGACCCACGCAACGTACTGATCGACCAGATCTTTCTTCCGGATTGGCGCACGGGTTGGTTCGGCACCAACTACGACCCCGGGGACACAGCCGGGCTCGGGCCGAAGCTGCGTGATTCGCTGGCGTTTTCGTACGAAGAACAAGAGCGCGTCAAGAACAACCCGAACGCCCAAGCCGAGCTCGCCGAGCAGAAGGCCGACAAGTTCCGCGAGATCGTCGCATCGCTGGAATCCGACCATCAGTTGTCCTACTACCAGTTCCAGGGCAAAGACTCCGGCCGCACCTCGACCGGTTTCATCGGCATGATCAAACTCGCGATGCCGTCAATCCTGTGGATCGGCGCCTCGATCCTGAAGATCACCGCACTGCTCGCGATCCGGTTCGCCATCCTGTTCGCGCCGCTATGGGTTCCATTCGCGATGATCGCCGGTGGCTGGCTGGCCCGCATCCTGCGCATGCTCGCCACCGCCTACCTGTGGGGCGTAGCCGGCGCCGTCATCGTCGCGCTGTATCTGATGGCGCTCGTGCAGCTCTACGTCGACGCCGACGGACAGATCGACGGGTCCTGGCGGTTGTGGTTCATGGTGCTGCTCACCGTCGTGTGCTGGACGATCATGCGCCCATTTAAACGGGTCGGCCAGACGTTCACACAGAACAGCTCGAGCATGGTCAATCGCAAGGCCCGGGAGGCAAAGCGCTCCCTCAAGACGAGGGCATTCGGCGCGGCAGGTGCCGCCCTCGGCGGCCCGGGCGGAGCGATCGCAGCCAAGGCCGGCGAACGCGTGACGCGAAGGAACCGCGGGCACGACGACGAGGTTGAGACGACGTCCACCGGTTTCCGACCCGAAGGCCGCGGACTCAACAATCGTCGACAGCAAGCACTGGCCCAGGCACGAGCAGAAGCACGCACGAACAGAACTGAGCCCCTGGGCCACGGAGCGGACCGTGACGCACGCATCGCCGGTATCGCGGTCAGTGCCGGCCGTGATCTGGACCGGGGTAAGAAATTGTTGGGTGACAACGGCACCGAGCGAGCCGTCGCATCGGGCACGGCCGCATGGAAACGGTTGGACAAAGACGAGGCGGAGAACCGACGTCGGGAGCGGCAGGCCCGCACGGAGCTGTTGACCGCCAGTGTCGGTCAGCGCTGGGACGGCGGGGATCGCTCGGCCATCGCACCAATGAAGGTCTACAGCCCGCCCCGCCACCGCGAGTCCGCACACACCAGCACCGGCACCAGCTCTCGTGAGTCACGGCACGGCCTCCTCCGCAGTGAGCGTCCGACCGGGAACACACCGTCCCGACCACGGGTCTGGAATGCGCCCACCCCAAACAGTCCTACTCCGCGGGACAGGCACCTCTGATGTCTCGGTCCGGCCCCAACCCCGTACTCGCCCCTGTCCGCCGCTGGGTGCTCTACTCACGCACGAACCTGGCAATCTCTGTGGTCGGGGTCGTCGCGGTGTTGTCGCTCGTCGGCATGCTGGTCGGGGAACAACCGCACCCGCAGACCGTGGAGGACACATCCGCTGCAGGGCCTGAGACTGCTGCGGCGAACGCGGACGCCATCAGCTACGAACTCGACGAAGTGAGCGAGTCCCAGGTGGTCGCCACGACGGCAGCCCAGACCGCAGCCAGTGCACCGGCCACCGCGATGGCCTACGCCCATACCTTCGTCGACACCACCCTGTCGGATACGCAGTGGACCTCCGCGCTGGGCCGCTACACCGTCTCCGAGCCCGGGCCCAGCATGGTGGCGGCCCGGCCGCGCACTCCGGTGGTCATTACCGGACCCACGGTGAGCACTCTCGTCGCCGGCCCCGCCGGGACGCAGAGCTCACGGGTCCTCGTCCCGACCCAAGCCGGAGAAATGACGGTCTCCGTCGTGGTCAAGGAGCTGTCCGATGGAACGCAGCGCTGGGTGGTCGACACTCCCCTGCCGACCCTCGAGCTCTCCGACGTCGAGGACACCGCACCGCGCTCCATCGCCCACACAACCACTCCAACTCCGACGGAGGCGACGACACCGCGACCGACGGAGGCGACGACACTGCGACCGACGGAGGCGACGACACTGCGACCGACGCCGACCTCACCCACGACGCCCACCCCTCAACTAACCTCCGCCCCTAACGAGCCGGAACACGAGCCCACATCCAGTCGCAGCGCTGACCCTGCCCCGACGCCGGTGCCTGGGCCAATTCCGATTCCTGACCTCGACACCCCCATCCCGGGGCAATTGTGACCATCCACGGCGCCAGCAAGGTGTTGTTGCTCAGCAGCGCAGCCGCTCTCACCGTCGGCATATCCGCCTGCACGACAGGACCTCCAGTGATTCCCCACGATCCATGCCGCACCGTCCCCACCCGCGACAACACCTCCGAGGGGACAACGGATCTGCACTTGCGTGTCTCCGGCCCGATACAGCTACCGGTCCATCCCGGAACCACGACCCACACATCCGGATTCGGCCCACGCTGGGGAACGCACCACCACGGCGACGACCTCGCCGGACCGCCCGGAACACCGATCCTTGCCGCTCTCGACGGAGTTGTGGTCGCTGCAGGCTCCACTGGTGAAGGACCGGGCGTCGGATTCGAGAACTGGGTGATCATCGACTCGAACGTCGACGGCTCACCCGTCAGCACCGTCTACGGACACATGTTCGCCGACGGCATCCACGTCACCCCCGGCCAACAGGTCACTGCCGGCGATCACATCGCCGACATCGGCAACGCCGGAAGCAGCACCGGAGCGCACCTGCACTTCGAATATTGGCAGGGCGGCAGACTGCAAGGCGGCACCCCCATCGACCCAGTGACCGTGCTACCCGAGATCGCTTGGCAGAACGACGGAGCACCATCGTCCGTCGCCGACCGTCACGACAGCGACCGTCACGGTGACCAGGACAGCAACGTGCGGCTCGTCGCCGCCGCCCGCTCGACTGCCGACTGCTCGGGATTCGGCACGGCCGGCGGCGGCGACCTGGCCTTCGGAGCTGTCCCAGCCGAGTTCGAACCGTGGTTGCGCCGTGCGGGTGCGGTATGCCCTGAGATCGACTCACCACTGCTGGCCGCGCAACTCCAGCAGGAGAACAACTTCCGCTACGGCCCGACCGCACCCGTCTCACCGTCCGGTGCAATTGGACCAGCGCAGTTCATGCCCGGCACCTGGGCCGCCTGGGGTAAGGACTACGACGGCGACGGAACAGCGGACCCGAATTCGATCGGCGATGCAGTGATGTCGCAGGCGCACTTCATGTGCGCGCTCCATCAAGATGTGGCTGGGATTGCGGGTGATCCGATCGAATTGACGCTTGCGGCCTACAACGCCGGCCTCGGGGCGGTGTTGCTGCATCGCGGTACCCCGCCCTACGCCGAAACACAGAACTACATCGCCAAGATCACCGCAGCCCGCGCGGCCTTCACCAACCCGAACTCACGGGGTCGGTTCACGCCGAAGGCATCAGGTGACAACCGCCAGGTCGTCGCGGCCGCGCGGGAGTACCTTGGCACCCCGTACGTCTGGGGTGGCGGTGGCATCGCAGGCCCGTCCGGTGGAGGGTTCGACTGTTCCGGCCTGACTTCGTTCGCGGTCCACGCGGCCAGCGCTGGCACGGTTACGCTTCCTCGCACGTCCGAGCAACAGTGGAAACTCGGAGTCGAGATCCCGATCGTGCGGGCGCAGCCGGGGGATCTTGTCTTCGGCAGCTGGGGACCGAGCGGACCCGGCCACGTGGGGATCTACTCGGGCAACGGCCAGATGGTCCACGCACCCACGACCGACGACGTCGTCACCGAAGCACCGCTTCAAGCAGGGATGAGAGCCCGCCGAGTGATGTGAGGAACATGTTATTCATGCTGGCCATCAAGCATTCTCATGTGATCGGGGGTCCTTATGAGAGTAGGAAAATCTGTCGCGGTGGTGTTGACCGTCCTGGCTGTCAGTTGGGGCGCGCATTCGTGTCTGTCCCCTCAGAGGGAAGTCGAGGGATCGGCACCCGCCGACTCGGAGCCATCTATCTCTCCGACCTCACCTTCACCCACGACGACAGTGGCCTCTTCTCCCACAGCTGCCGAGGCCACGACCCCGTCTCCAGAGGCTCATGCAGCCGAAGACGCGGCGAGGAAGGGTCTGACCGTGGTGTTCACTTGGCACCCGACCACCGACCGCACCCAAAACGACGCCTACGGACGCGCACGCCACTGGTTGACCGATTCCCTTGCCCAACGCATGAGCGTCGATGCCCACACCGAACGCGGGCCAAGCGTGCAGTGGGCTCACTGGGCCGAGCAGCAGACGAAGGTCATCGCCGACGTCAGCATCGAGTGCTCCGGCTGTCCCGAGGACACCGACACCGTCATTCGCCGCGTAGCCACCATCAAACAGACAGCGGTGTCCAACAGCGGCACCGCGACCGTCCAGCCCGACACCACGGTATGGGTCACGATCGTTCGAAAAGACGACCGCTGGCTCATCGACGAAATCCGCTACTGACCCGGAGGTCCTATGAAACCCCAGAACCTTGTCGCCGCCTTGATCACCGCAGTTCTCGCAGTGGGCGTGGTCTCGTGCGGGAGCGACAAGTCGACCGCGCCTGCGCCCACCGTTGCGCCGAGTACGACAGCAGCACCGGCGACCGCTTCGGTTTTCGGCGAGGACAACACGGACATCCTCTTCAAAATCCATCAACGGAACGCTGTCGCGATCATTGAAACAGTCGAAGAACGTGGAGGTACGCCGGAACAGGCAGTGGCAGCACTCCTCGCCGGTCAGGCCGAGACGGGCTGGAGGTCCGGGTTATCTCTGCCTGCGCCAGCCACGGCCATCGCGGACATCTACGGCTGGCGGTTCGCGTACAACATCGGGGCCGATTCCGCGGACGCCGTGCGCGCGGCGACATACACGTTCATGGACAACGCTGCTGGCGTGGACGTCGATCCGGGGAATCCGGTGGCGTACGCGCTGGCGGTGCAGCGGACCGATACGCGCGAGTACCTCGAGGACAAGCGCTTTTATACGAACGGTGCGACTGCTACGTCGGAGTACTCAAAGGCCCAGCCCATCGCCGAGGCTGCGTACACGGAGTTGCGCGGCAAACGGTAACTCTGAATACGTACAGTGCCACGCGTGCACAGTGTTCCGCGCCAATCTATCCGAGTTCGACAGGCAACCTTCGTTTCCGAGAACGAGAGCGTGCTCCTTCTCAGCAAGAAGGGCTGAGCATCAACGAGGTCCTCAACGTAGTTCTTCGGTATCCCAGCGCCTCAAGGGCAGAAGAACGATGAACGAGTACAAACCGCCCTACGTTGTCACGCGTGGTCCGCTAATGCTCGAAGACGGTGCCGTTCAGAGGTCATTAATGATCGTCTACCGGAGTTACCTGGATGAGTGTCAGCTCCGCATGAGCAGGACGATCCTTGAGTTGGAATGGGCGCATAGTTACCGAGGACTTCACCCACTCGTCCTGACCACGGTGCAATTGCACCAGATCCACGGTATATGGGGCTTCTCCAAGGCTGATTCGCATCGCGCTGGCCTGCAAGGTAGGTAGATCGTCCGGGTGCACGACAGGTCCGGTCAGGTGCGCGTACTGCCATTCGAGCCACTCCGGGGCACGGCCGATCCACAACACGATCGAGCCCCGGTGAGCTTCGAAGAGTGCGACGTGCACCTTTGACCCGTCGAGTCCTTCGGTGAGTCCGAGTTCGGCGAGCGTGGGTATGGATGGCGGATAGGCGTCGGAGAAGTCATGGTAGAGAACACGTACGCCCTTCCCGTCCGCGGTAGGTCGCAGGATTACCTGCCACTGCATGGCGTGGCCGTGATCGTGACGGACTGAGAACCAGGTGCTGAGCACCATCCCCGGCTTGGGTGCCAGGGTGATCTCGAGGAACTCCTGTTCTTTCTCCATATGGATTGCCCGATTGATGTAATCCGAAGAAAGCGCCGTAGGCACCCAGTCTTCGAGCAACGTTCCCGACATGGCCGCGGACTCCCAGGTCTGGTAGATCAGCCAATCGGTGGTCGACCAGAACACCCCTGACGTCAGTCGTCGCGGCGTCATCTTCTCCTTCGGATCGCCGACCCACATGTGGATGCCGTGCACGTCGCCGAAGGGCCCGATGATGGGCCAGGCGTAGAACCGCCACGCTCGGTTCAAGCGCTTCGAGTGCAGGACACGTTCGAACGGTTCCCGTGTCTTCCGTACGTGCTCGATGATCGGCTCGACAAGGATGTCTGCCGCTGGTGAGATGCTCCTCCTGGTGGAGATCATGTTTTTCGTCTCGTCCCCCGAAGCCACCAGTGTCGCGACGCCCTCAGTCAGCGTCTCGATCAAGTGCCATCCGCCCATGCAGACCTCGCTCATTACGATTGCGTATCGATCAAGCGGTCAGTGTAACGGTCGTCCATTCTCGAGCGATTGGGCGTCGCGTCTCATCGCATGCGGGCTCGCATAACCAGGCGCAGGTTCTTGGGGCGGATCGTCAGAAGCTCTTCCACCTTCAACTCGTATCCCGGGACGGGTGCGATGTCGAAGTGCGTAAGGATGCGGGCCAGTGCGAGTACGGCCTCGTGCAGCGCGAATTGGCGACCGATGCACGCACGGGCGCCGACACCGAATGGCTTGTATGCGTGGGCCGGACGAGCTCGTACGGCTGGGGGCAAGAACCGATCCGGATCAAACCGCTCTACGTCGTCATCCCACAGTTGCGGATCGCGGTGCAGGGCGAGTAGGACCACCAGGATGGTTTCGCTCTTGCGGATCGGATAGCCGGCCAGGGTGGTCTCTTGGCGAGCTTTGCGAAAGAAGGCCGGGCCGGATGGCCACAGTCGCAGCGTCTCATCGACGATGCGCCGTACGTACCGCAACTTCGCAACCTGCTCGAAGCGCACCGACGCGCCGCCCGTTCCGAACACCTCGTCGATTTCTTCCCGGGCCCGTTCGACAATCTCAGTGTTGAGTGACAGGTAGTGCAAGGCGAACGACAGCAACCCAGCGGTGGTCTCGTGCCCGGCGATCAAAAAGGTCAGGACTTGGTTACGGATGCTCTGATTCGACATCATCTCCCCCGTCTGGGGGTCCGGGTTCTCGAGCATTCGTTGCAACAGATCGTCCTGTCGCGGTGTCTCACCGCTGCGGCGGGCGGCAATGACCTGATCGACCGTGGTCTTCATCAACGCAATGTCTTTCGGGTTTTGGCGCATAGCCTTCCATCCGAGAATTTCCCGAAGGACCGGAACATCGTTCGCAGTCTGGGAGACGTACGCCATGGCGCGACTCATGGATTCGACGAACGGATGGCGTCCAGGGGCGAACGAGTTGAAGCTGTAGCCAAATCCTGTGCGGCCGATAACCTCCAGGGTCAGCCGGTTCATGTCAGAAGATATGTCGACAGGCTCGCCGCTGGCCGTATCGGCCCAGTAGGCACATAGTTGATCGATGCATTCGACCATCGCGTCGTGGTAGCTGCGCATCGATGCCTGGCTGAAGGCCGGCATCAACACATTGTGCGCCTGCGCCCAGGCCGGCTCGCTGTTGAATGCGGTGAAAAGCCCGTCACCAGCCAGTTCTCGCAAATTGCTTACCGGAGGGACGACTGCCTTCGCGAACCGGGTTTCGTCAAAGACCTCTGCGGCTGCGTCGCCACCCCCCACCACGATGACCTTGCGGCCGAGGATGCTGATCTCGAAGACGTCGCCCAACTCCTGCACGAACTGCGCTTCCCGCTGCACCGGTCGCTGAGGGTCGAGGCGCAGCACATCGCCAAGCAATGGCAGCCGCCACGACGGCCGAGGCATCCGCTGTTCCGCCACCTTGCCCTCCCCCGGAGCGTTCGGCGCGGTGTCTCCGGAACTGGCACTCCCCACAGAAGTCATGGCCCGAGTGTGCCGTACCGCTATCTCCTCCGCCGAACCCCACCTGAGACCACGCCGCACAGCCCGCGACGCGCCAGACCGGCCTTGACGACGCAAAAAGGACATGTCCTTTCACTGAGCCAAGACCCATCCATCGGAATCGCGCCGCGATCGAACGAGGGACCTGTCTGGAGTCGAAATGTGGATATGATCCCTCCCGGCGTTTCC
>NZ_LRRH01000152.1 GCF_001646785.1 Rhodococcus phenolicus | reverse complement strand
CTGGTGAGAAAACCTCACTGTTGCTCATGTTTCATGAGTGGCCAATGTGATATGCGTGTCGGGGCGCTCGCATAGATCGGATTGAGGAGTCCCGATAGGTGCCGGAACCCGTTCTTGTATCCCGTGCCCGTCTTTTTCCGGGGTTGTCGTCCACGGCGTCGTTGGTCGTCGTCCAGGGCAACCGGTTCATGGGAAAGACGACGCTGCTGCGCACCTGGCTGAGCACGGATCCCGTCCCGGGCTCGGCCGTCATTGTCGTCGACAGTTCGACGTCGCGGGTGCTCCCCCGTCATTACTGGGGCGAAGTCTTGACCGCGACGTGTTCGGTCCTCTGCCTCGAGCCCCCGCAGGAGCGGATCGACGACTTCGACGCGGTGTGCGCGGCTGTCACCGCCGTGGACCGGCCGATCGTGCTGGTGCTCGACGGAGTGACGGCGATCGAAGCTCGTGTCGGGGAACTGCTTGCCCGCTGTCCTGGCCTGCGGATCGTTGTGACGACCCGGACGAGAGGATCGTGGCCCGAACTGGTCGACGAGTGTCCCGGTCGGATCTTGCTCACCTCGGATGTGCTGGCTTTCACTGCAGAGGAGACAAGGGCGTCTCTGCAGGGGTCCGCGGCGGGCGAAGACTTACGGGTAGTGCACTGGATCATGCGCCGAACCGGCGCTTTTCCCCTGCTCATCGATGCCGTGTGCTCGACTCTGCCGGCGGCCTCGGACTCGCCGGCTGCAGACACGGATCAGCTTGACAGAGACATAGACTCCGCCGTGGATAGGGTTCTCCTGCAGATTCTCGATGACGACCCGGTTCTGGCACCGGTGCGTCGGACGGTGCTTCTCTCGTCGGTGGCCTCCCCGTTGACAACCTCCACCGCCGCGGCAATTCCGCAGTGTGCCGACGGCACCGCAGTGATCGGAACGCTGGATGCTGCCGGCATGATCGACCGTGTCTCTGATCCGAACGGCGATGACAGTCCCGGATCGGTGCGATGGCGGTATCCGGAGGTGGTCCGCGCCGCGTTGCGCCGTCTGGCTGAGAACGCCTGTCCCGGCGCACTCCATGCGACAGAGACTGCGCTGGTCCGGTACTGGCTCGACCGGGCAGATCCGCATCTCGCGCTGACACACGCGATTGAAGGACGGCGTTGGCAGGTGGCACTTGCGATCGTGGACGAACACTGGATCACCCTGTATACGGGTGGCTTCCTCCAAACCCTCGGTGACGCCCTGATCGAACACATCCCCACCGAGATCGCCGCCACTCACCCGACCGTTGCGGCCATCCGGCGCCTGCATCGCCAGTTCGCCGCTCCGCGGGATGTGCCCGTGGCGACAGTTGAACCCCGTTCCTCCGATACACCAACCGATCCCGCCGAGACGATCATGCACACGATGGCACTGCGAGTCGACGGGAATTTGGCCGAGGCCGCTGCCGTCTGCGACGCCGTCTCAAACGAACCGGTGCCGGTGTTCGACGAACTCGGTGACCCGATCCGATCCGCTTACGCGTTCTACTACTTGCACATCGGCATCACGTATCTACTGGTCGACCGTACCGATGAGGCTGCCGTGATGTTCCGGCGGGCCCATCACGCCGGAGCGGGAATGTTCGTCGAGCGGGACGCCGCCGGCAAACTCGCCCTCATCGATGCGTTTCACGGCGCGTGCACCGACGCAGACCTGTGGATCGAGCGGGAAAAACGCCATCGCCCGCTTCCGGACGTGAGCGAGAAACTCGTCCGTACCGCCGGCTGTGTGGCCACCGCATTGGTGGCACTCGACCGGCTCGACCCGGATACCGCGCTCGATGTCCTCACCGACCTCGGCAGTCCCGCCGACAACGAGGAATTCTGGGCGTTCGTCCTCTACACACATGGACAGCACGCCTTGCTGACCGGGATGCCGGCCGATGGCCTGCGACATATCGAGGCCCAGATCCGGCGCTATCCGAAACTCTTCTCCGGAATCGCGGCAACACTCGTCAATGTCGTTCGAGCTGACCTGTATCTGGCTTGCGGAGACCTCGAACGGGCTCGGTATGTCATCGGCGAGGCGGACCATCCGCTCACCGCGCCTGTGCGTGCCAGGATGCGATTGCTCACTGCTGACCCGACCGGCGCCGAACACATCGTCGAACGCTATCGCACCGATCGTCGCTGTTCCGTCCGGACATCGATGGAACTGGCCGTCATCGGCGCTGCCGCGGCCTCGGCACGTGGAGACCGCGCCCGAGCCGGACGCCATCTCGATCGTGCCGTCGCGTTGTTCCGCCACAGCGGGTTGGCGCGGCCCTTCCTCTTGCTCCCCGCACCGATGGTGCAGGACCTCGTCTCGCTCGAGAGTAAGTACCCGACGATCGTGGCCGACAGGGCCTTCGAGTTCGAGGTCTATCCCTCCTACCGGCCGATCGTGCGCCTGAGTCCGAGAGAACGCGTCGTGCTCGAGGCATTGCTTGCCGGAGGGACCGCCGGGACGATCGCAAAAGAACAGTTCGTCAGCGTCAATACCGTCAAGACTCAACTGCGTTCGCTCTACCGCAAGCTCGGAGTACGCTCACGCGACGATGCCATCGCCGCCGCCCGCAAGCTCATACTCGACTAATGGGAGGTACCAAGCCTGGCCGTCCGGCAGACTTGGGCACCTGGTAACCGCTGGTGGATGAGCACTCTTCTCGACCGGACCGAGTGCCGAGTCCTGACGTCAGACCGTGCCTCCACCGGCGCACCAGGAGGTCTGCATCGCTGATGGGATGTCGTGCCCGGCCACGGTCGTGAGCACTCGACCATTAG
>NZ_LRRH01000151.1 GCF_001646785.1 Rhodococcus phenolicus | reverse complement strand
CGAACGCCGCGGCGAACACGATCCCCGCGCACCCGCCGCACGCGAGGTACGCGAGCGTGAATCCGGCTCCGGCGACTCCGCCGGACAGGGTGTATGCGGCGAGGATCGAGGCGACCGTCGCGCTGCACACGGTGCTGCCGACGGTGCGCAGCAGCACGTTCACGCCGTTGGCGGCGGCATTCTGCGAGGCCGGGACGGCACCGAGGATCAGCAGCGGCAGCGTGCAGTAGACGAACGTGGTGCCGATCGCGGCGATGAACACCGCCGAGACGACCGTCCAGACCGGTTTGTCCGGCACGGCGTGGACGGCGTAGCCGACGATGAGGAACAGCGCGCCGACGAACATCGCCGACCGCGCCCCGAATCGGTCCGAGACCCGGGCCGCGACGAGCGCGAAGATCATCATGGCGAAGCTCGCGGGCAGCTGGCACAGCGCGGCCTGCAGAATCGTGAACCCGTAGCCCGCGCCGTTCTCGGGCGAGGCCTGCAGCAACTGGGTGGTGATGAGCGTGTTGCCGTAGAACGCGAATCCGACGACGAGCGCCACGAGGTGCGGCGCCAGGACCGTGCGCTTCGCCGAGACCCGGAGGTCGACGAGGGGATTGCCGTTGCGCAGCTGCTGCAGACCCCACAGCAG
>NZ_LRRH01000150.1 GCF_001646785.1 Rhodococcus phenolicus | reverse complement strand
CGCTCTACACCCGTGCACAACACGGAATCGCAGACGATCTCGGCCACCGAGTTACACCACTCTATGGGGCACTACTGTTCGAGGCGTCGGTGCCGATCTCGTTCGAGTCTTTCCGCATCGGGATCAGCAGGTTGTGGATCTCGTCCTCGCGGCAGTATTTGCCCTCGTCGTTCGAGCGGATGAGCTTCTCCAGGACTTCAAGGATCACCCGGCGCCGCGCCACGTACGCCGCCAAGTCCGACTGGTTGATGTCGGTGATCTTCGCCAGGTAGTCGTCGAGCCGCTCCTGGTAGTCCGTGGGCCGCTCGGCACCGTCTTCGGCGAAGATCTTCTGGGCCTCGGCGAGAGTTTCGGCTTCGAGCTTCTGGAGTTCGCGGTGAAGAACCACTTCCAGCTCCGTGTTCTTCATCGCCGGGTCGACCGTCAGTCCCAGCGACCCCATGCGCTTGAGCAGAGGTCGGTACCGAGGCGCATGATTGCTGACGTAGTCATTGACCCGCGACTTACCCTCGTCCCGGGCTGCCGCCAGCTCATCGGCGAGCAGAACTTCTATCTCGGTGAGTACAGCCGTGCGTACGTCGGCGAGCGTGATCTCACCCTCGATCGTGTCGCCCTCGATGGTCTCGTCGATGTCGAACGCCGTCCTGTCAGCGCGGACGTTGGCGTCGAGGTAGTCGGAGGCGAGGTAGCAGACGTAGGTGAAGTCCGCGCCCTTCTCGTCCTAGAGTCGGCCGTAAAGCCCGGGGACCTTCCCGGTAATGTTCTCTTCAGTGACCACACGGCTCGCGGCGCACCAGTAGAGCCTCGGCATCTGGTTGCGGGTCGACGACTTCAGGCAGAGGTTGACCATGTCGAACTTCTCACCCTTGACTTCGATCGTCTTCGTCGGCATCGCCGAATAGACAAACTCGTCCATCAGTTCCCTGAGTAAGACGGTCTCGCCATCGTCGACGACCCGGATCTCAGGCGCGCCCCCAGGCCGCAGGAAGTACCAGATGCAGTGCTCGAACACTTCTCTCGCGATTGCCGCTGCTGTCTTATGGGCGCTCTTCTGGTAGGCAGTGCCGAAGCCGTCCAGCTCGACTATCGTCCCGGTATCGGCGAGCATCTCGGCTGATTCGATGGGCTCTACCTCTCGATCGACCGAGAACCGAAATGCCGGCCCTGGAGGGTGCCGTCCTCGCCCTTGTAGGTGCTCTTGACCACCACCTTGCTGAATGCCTTCAGCCACAGCAGGCGTCCCACGCCTCGGCATCCGTCGGCCGACTTGTAGTCACTGTCCAGCGTCTCGAACGACTTCATGTTCTCCGCAGTGAATCCCACGCCGTTGTCGGTGACTACGAACCCGATGATCGGCTCCAGCGCAGTACGCCCGGGCGCGGTGAGACCGAGATCGAAACCCACCTGCGGGCTACGCACGATCCTCACGTCGAGGCGTCCCTAGGAACTGTCCTCCTCGAATCTCGCATCGATAGCCTGTATGCCGTTGACGGCCTCCAACAGCGGGAGAAGCGCGTGGCTTTCGGCAGACCGGTGTTCTTGACTCGTCCCCGAAGGGACGTCGTCATCGCCGCCATGTCATCCTTCTTTCCATCTCGGCGCCGCTCACCGTGTCCAACGACGTCAGACAATCCTAGGCAGGCTGCACGGGTCGAGACTGCATGATCAAGACATCGGCGATCCACCTGCCCGACACGGTTACTGATCGCATGCCTTCCATAGTGGGAGCGGGCGCGTCGTTCCTGCTCCCTGTTCAGGCGGTGCGGGCGATCTCCACAGCGAAGCGACCATCGACGGTCGAGGTCACGCGGGAGTCGATGTGCAGACCGGACTTGCGGACCGCAGCGATCTTCCCGGTACGCAGGTCGCGGGCGGCGGGTCAGCGCATCGACTGCGGTGGTGACCTCGGCCGGGAACGATTCCTCGAGGTCGACGAGGGTGACCGGGGTGCCTTCGACGACGTCATGCAGCCAGGCGGCCGCAACAGCATTCTCGTCACCGGCCACCCGGGCGGCGACGCGCGCGGGGTGGGTGATGTAGGGCTGGCCGGCCTTGTCGACCTGGCCGCGGTTCCTCACTCGAAGGTCATGGCGTTCTACCGGCTCCACGCTCGTACCGCAGCTGCCCCATACCCCCACCGCGGCAGACGAGCGATGTTCTGGGAAGCCATCCGCGATGACGTGTGCACCAACCTCGACAGCGGTGCCCTCCCGATTCCCGACGCCGCCTGGCGCAGTCCGAGACCGAGTAGGTCCGCCGGCTCGCGGCCCTGACCGATGTGCGCCTGCTCAACCTGCTGACCTGGGCTATCTCCTGAGATAGCAAGGGCCAGCTCTGTGCTTGCTCTGGCACCTTCATTCGAGTTCTTCGGTATCCGTGGGTGCCGGAGGACATGTAGCGAAATCGATCTATGGAGCGAACTAAAGAGTGCAGCCGTGCGTTCACGGCTGCCAGCGTCGTGAGCTAGGCCGCGGCCTCTCTTGCTGTCTTGAATGAGTTACATCGGAGGATGCTTGTCGACGAAAGTGACGGGCGGCGCAAGCAGCGCGGTTGCCGCTTCATCACATGCGGCGTGTGCGCGGTTCCGTGGCACCGACCCCCTGATCACCGGCGTTACGCGACGTAAGCTCGCAGAACAAGTCGGCCATTCCAAAGGCCCCCAGAGCGCCATCCCGTTGCTACGTTGGATGCGCGCGATGATGTTCGAACGGCTCGTCCGCGACAAGCGCTTCGCGTCCGAGGTGGTCACCGTTTCGGTCGGCGCCCTGGGCCTGGAACGGCCACAGGCGGTTGTCGTAGCCGACGCCCACATCGACACGAGCAAGACAGCGTCCGCTTTAGAGCTGGCGCACAATGCTGCTGTTACGCGTGGACATGCCACTCTGATCCACCAGTTGGCCGTTCCATTTCTCGGGCTCGAAGGCGAGAACGCTACGGACACGCATCCTGACTTCGCGGTGGTTGCGCCCAAGGCTCCAAGCAGTGACGGCAAGTCTGAGGGTTCATGGTTGATCGTCGGCGACGCCAAGGACTATCAGCGGGTTCGCGCCAAAATTGAGGATGGTCGTCTCCTCAAAGGATTTCTGCAGGTCGCCCTAGGTGCCGAGTCTGCCGCAGCATGGACGAAGCTGCCTGCAGGAATGGACGTTCACACTTTCGGCATCCTCGCCGTGCCTCGCAATTCTTCGCTGTCTCCGACTGCAGTGATCGAGAACCTGAACGACCACCGTGAAGAGGTTCGTATGCGTGTTCGAGAACGCGCTTCCGAAGCAGCCGGCTTCCCTCCGGAAACCCGCTCCAACTTACCGGCCCATCTTGCACACTTACAGGCCATCTATTCTCCGGACACCTGTCCTAGCTGCGACATGTTCATGTTTTGCCGTGCCGAGCTGCAGAAATCGACCAACCCGGCCGACCTGCTGATCGAACTGGGAGTCAAACCGGAAGTCAGAACACAGGCCGTGGGACTGATCGACGGTGTCACCCCGGTCGGGAAGCTCCCGAACTCGGTCCGCCAGCAGATCGAGGCGACGCTCGCAGGAAACGGCATGCTATCCGGCCAGCGACGCCTCGACCCGATCGGGCAGCCCGGCACGGTCAACGTGGTACTGGCCAAGTCGGACGGTGCGACCCTCGGCGTGTATGGCATCGCTGTCCAGCGCGTCACAAAGAACACTGTCGAACCCTGGCACGTTTCGGTGTACGACAACCCCGACAGCGACGCCACCCGACGATCGATCATGAAGCTGCTCGGCAGGGAACTCAACAAGGCCATCGCAGAGCAATTCAAGATGAACGCCGACGCTCCCGCCCCCGTCCACCTCGTTGTGCCCGACTCGACAACGGCCGACCTGCTGGTTTCGATCGCTGACAGTGTGGCCGGCAAAGAACTTTCTCGGTTGCGCTGGGAGCGCGACAAACAGCAGGGGCGTCCAGCGCTCACCTACAACGGCGAGCCTGCCGCCATTCCCTCGTACCTTCCAGAGAAGGACCGCGTAGCCGTTTCGTTCCTGTTGGAGCAGGACCGAGCACGGACTATGCGGGCCCGCTCTACCATTGTCGACTTGCGCAGGGCACTTGCCTCTCTCGTGACGGCCGGCGGTCCAACCGGCAACTCTCTTCGTCTCGACTACCTCGCGCCGTGGGTAGACCCGAGCGAACCTCTGATCGACCACCGCGCCCTAGCAGAATTGATCGAGAAGTCGGATCACTCGGTCGGCGCACAGTTAACCCCGACCCAGTCCAATGCGATTCACCATGCGTTCACAGGTGACAAGCCCGGGCTTCCGCGGCCAGCCAAGCCGAGCGTCTACCACGACCTGATCCGCACCGAGATCGAATACAAGACCACCGTGTTCGACAAGGCCTCCCGGATTCTTCAAACCGAGTTCGACCTCTCAAAGCTGCAACCAGCGGTGCGCACCGTAGAGGCCGACGCCCAGCGCCTCTGGCGTCGACGACTCGACCTGCACGCATTCGACCTCGTCCGGTTCGATCGCACATCCCGCTGGTGGCGCAACGACGTGGTGCCGATCCTCGAAGCGGACGACAAGTTCACGGCCCAAGTGACAGCCTTGACGAACCCGCTTGCAGCCTACGACGCAGCTCAGGATGCAGGCACACGCCACCTCGCCTTGGCACGAGTGATCAACGACGCTCCGCTGACGCTCGAAATCGACTCCCGCCGCATCGGTGACGAGTCGCGCATCGTCGCACTTCACCAAAACGGCTACGCCCTAGTAGAGACCGACGAGGTCACCGTTCAGGTCCAAAAGGGCAGCTTCAAGCTCTCCCACATGCCCATCGGTGAGCTTACGGCTCTCGGGACACACCCACGCCAATACAGATGGTCGCCCCACCACGATCCCGGCTTCACCGTCGGCGACGAGGTGATCGTCGCAGATTTCTCGTGGTTCTCCGAGAACAAGAGCGACGTGTGGTTGAACATGAACCGGCCGAGCGTCGACTCGTCGTCCGCGCCCAAACCCACCTGCACCCCCGACTCGTTCATCGACGACCCGGCCAACCATCAGTGGTGCTGCAAACCTCACGAGGCGGCCGAAGCCGAGTGGTCAGATATCCTCGCAGACCGCCGTGCCCGCGGAGAGCTCAATCCACAAGTATGGCCGCCCGTACTGGACTCAGACGCGTTCGACGTCAACGCCGCTGACGAGAGCCTGCCCGATCCTGCCGATCGGCCGGCCACCCAACCACCCGACGAGCTGACGATGGACGACGTGGAATAGCTGATGACTGTCACATTTACATCCCCGTCGCTCGTCGCTACCGATGCCTACCACCACTCGCGTGCCGCAGCGCAGAACGAAGCGGCGGCCACCTTTGCCAAGGGCCAGCTTCTCGACGCACTCAACGGCAGCTCGGACATTCAACGCATCCTGCTGAAAGCTGCCGCCGGAGCCGGCAAATCATTCCTCTTACGCGGTCTGGTCCGCGACGCCATCGATCAACCGCAGTGCCTGCGTGTCGCCGTCACGGCCTTCCAGAACCGGCAGCTGTGGCCGCTTGCCGCTTCCCTCGGAACCGACATCGGCAAGGACCGGGTGTGGCTGTGGGCCTCCAAGCGCGTCTTCAATGACGTGCCGGACTGGGTCAAAACGTCGGCCACCGTCGTCAACTCGGTCAAAGCGATTCCCCAAGACGTACCTGTCGTGCTGACCACAACACACATGCTCGGAATGACCCGCCAGCACATCCGAAGTCACTTCGGCACATCTTTTCACGACGATTACCGATTCGACGTCCTTTTTGTCGACGAGGCATGGCAATTGCCGCACCACCTGTTCGACAAGATCACCTACACAGCACCTATTCACGTGGGTGTCGGTGACGTCGGGCAACTACCGCCCTTGGAGATTGCCGAAAACCCCTGGCGCGGCGACCCCGGCTTCAACCCCTATCGCGCCTGGCCGACTGCCTACGACGGCGACGACCCCAACACATGGGCCACCGAATTGCCGGCGGTCTGGCGCCCGACAGGCGAACAACTGGGATTGTGGCGTGCGTTCTACCCCGAATGGGAGTCACTCAACTGCGTCGCCGCACCCGGTGACCGATCAATCGGACTCGGCCCTCTCTCCGGCCTGACAAAGACAGTGTGGGAGTCCGTCGCTACCGGCGTCCCCACGCTCCTCGAAGTCGACGGATTGCCGGACGCCGAAGCTGCCGACGTCGACCTACCACTTATCGAGTTCGTCGAAACCCTTCTCGACGACCTGTTCTCAGCAGGGTTCACCCTTTCCTCCCAGATCTACAACGACGACGGAACACCGAGCGGCAAGACCAAGGAGGAACACCCCGGCGCCGATGCGGACGACCCTCTCGTCGCCATCCTCGCCACCCGAAATCAGGCGGTTGACGACGCCACCGACGCTGCCACCCGACTCAGGGCCAAACACAACCTGATCGAATCCGACCTGATCGCGTCCACCGTCGACTCATGGCAGGGACAGACGAACGGCATCACGATCGCCCTCCATCCCCTCACCGGCGCCTCCGAGTTGGACGAGTTCAACTCGGCGTTCGGCCGCCTCGCAGTCGCCTGCACACGCGCTACGCATGGCTTACTGATGGTGTCGCGGCCCGGACTCGACAGGCTGCTTCAAGAAGCACCTGTACGCCCAGGTACTCCATTCGGTGAACCGGGGAACCGCCATCTGCCCCGTCAGACCCATCAGCGCATCCTCGCCACCTTCGCACGAGGGGTCGCCACAGTCTCACCGACTCCGTAAGTAAGAATCGACATCGTGTCACGCCTCAACGACCTCATCCGCCACGTCGCCAACCTGGACCCTCAGCTGGCAAAGGACCTACAGCGCGAAACCAACGCGCTCGCGGAACGCCGATCGTTCGGACTGAACTTCGAACGACACACACCCGAGGCGGTGGAATTGCCGGGCCGGCCAGTGCGCAAGAACGACAAGGTGCGCATCCTCCCCGACCGGGGCCAAATGCCGAAGAAGGAGAACGAGCGTCTCTATCGGGTAGCGAGGACTTACACCGAAGACGGCCAACGGTGGGCTGACGTTGTAGCAGTGGACGATCCCGACGAGGGGTGGTCCGTGCTCATGGAGGACCTCGTCGTGGTTGCCGAGTTCCGAGACCCGATCTATCCCGGGCTCGTCTCCACGGGGAAAGTCGAGCGTGGTGGCGATAAGCCGTTTCATACCGTGATCAACTCCGAGAACTATCACGCTCTCCAAGCGTTGCTGTATACGCATCGCGGGAAAGTCGACTGCATCTATATCGACCCGCCCTACAACACCGGTGCCAAAGACTGGAAGTACAACAACGACTATGTCGAGTCGGATGACCACTATCGTCACTCCAAGTGGCTTGCGTTCATGGAGCGGCGCCTTCTCCTTGCGAAGGAACTGCTCAACCCCGACGATTCAATTCTTATCGTCACTATCGACGAGAAGGAATATCTGCGGCTGGGACTCCTCCTCGAGCAGATTTTCCCCGAGGGTAGATCGCAAATGATCTCCACTGTTATCAATCGTAAAGGCAATGCGCGCCGGGGCGAGTTTTCGCGGAGCGAGGAATACATCTATTTTATTCGATTCGGCAATGCAGGTATCTCGCCATGGATTTCTGACATGCTGAATCAAGTCGAGGCTGCTGGCAACGAAAAGATTCGATGGAAGAGTCTATTGCGTCTCGCCTCTACTGGCCAGACGTCTGGTCGCTTCAATATGTTCTACCCGCTTTTCTTTGATTCTAATACTTTAGAATTCTTATATGCGGGAGAGCCGATTCCTGATGGCGTTCCTATCGATTCGGTCACGGTTCCGGAAGGGGCATCTGCGCTCTGGCCTATTCAAAAAAATGGAAAAGATGGACGCTGGTCGCTGAGTAAGCCAAAGTTCGACGAATACGTAAAGAAGGGCTATGTGAAGTTCGGCTCGAAGAATGGTGGTGGCAGAACGCCATACTATTTGATGGAAGGCCAACTGGCAGCGATCGAGTCTGGCGACCTTATCGTGACCGGCCATGATAAAGACGGGGCGGTGGAGCTGAAGAAGGTGTCGAGTCAGCGCTCTCCTCTGACGATTTGGAATCAAGCTTCGCATTCTACTTCTGGGCAAGGGACTGCTCTGGTGAAAGATTTGCTGGCAGGAAGGTCTTTCCCTTATCCAAAGTCTCTGTATGCGGTTGAAGATGCTTTGAGGTTCGCCGTTCTGCAAAAGCCCAACGCCACCGTAGTCGACTTCTTCGCAGGATCGGGTACTACGGCGCATGCAGTCATTCGATTGAATAAACAGGACGGAGGAAATCGCCAGTCTATCTCTATCACTAATAACGAGGTATCTGCGGCGGAACAGGTGCGGTTACGTGAGCAGGGGCTACGCCCCGGCGACCCTGAGTGGGAGCAGCTGGGCATCTGCGATTACATAACGAAACCTCGGATCGAAGCTGCTATCACAGGGAATACGCCAGACGGTAATCCCATCAAGGGGGAATACAAGTTTACCGATGAGTTCCCAATTTCGGACGGCTTCGAAGAGAATGTAGAATTCTTCACACTTACCTACGAGTCTGTGATGCGTGTGTCTAGCAACCGCGAGTTTCCGAAGATAGCTCCGTTCTTGTGGTTGCGTGCTGGATCGCGTGGACGCCGCATTGATGACATTTCGACCGGCTGGGACGTGGCAGACGCGTACGGGGTCATCGCGAATCTGGACTTGAGTGAAGCCTTCATCAAGGCGGTCGAGGCACAGCAAGGCCTGACTCATGCGTTCATCGTTACTGATGAGGACCGACTGTTCGAAGCGATGGTGCGACAGTTGCCTGAGCACGTCGAACCGGTCCGCTTGTACTCGTCCTACCTGCGCAACTTCGAAATCGAGGCAGGAAGGGCCGCACGATGAAGTTCACGCTCAAGCCGTATCAACGCACCGCCCTCGAAGACATGCTTGCGGCGCTGGACCGTGCCAAGGCGATCTATGAGCGCGAGATGACACCGACGTCGGTTTCACTGTCCGCAACCACGGGTGCTGGCAAGACCGTTATTGCCTCAGCCGTCATCGAGTCGCTGTTCTACGGAAACGACGACTTCGACTTCGAACCGGACGACGGCGCCGTCGTCATATGGTTTTCTGACAACCCGAATCTGAACGACCAGACGCGGTTCCGCATCATGGAGGCGTCCGACAGGGTTGTGTCGACAGACCTTGTCACCATCGAACCCCCGTTCTCGAAGCCCAAACTTGAGCCGGGCAAGGTGTATTTCCTCAACACACAGAAGCTCTCGAAGTCGTCGCTGCTCACTCGCGGGCACGAAACTCTTGCTGAAGACGAGGTTCTGGACGGGATGCACTCCTTTATCCAGCCCGATCTGCAGGGGTATACGATCTGGCAGACCATCGCCAACACGATCGACGACCCCGATCTCACGCTTTACCTGATCGTCGACGAAGCGCACCGTGGGTTCGGTACGAAGGTGACCCGCGACAAGTCCACAATTGTCCAGCGACTCGTAAACGGGCACGCCGGGTACCCGCCCGTCCCGATCGTGTGGGGAATCTCCGCCACCATCGGAGACTTCAAGGAGGCGATGGACGACGCGGCAGTGTCAGGAGACCGCCGCGACCTTCCCCCAGTCCAGGTCGATGGTTTCCAAGTGCAAGAGTCTGGACTCGTCAAGGACATCGTCAAAATCGACATCCCGGCCGAAGCGCAAGCTATCGACATGGTTCTGGTGCGTCGAGCCGTAAGAAAGCTGAAACACTCATCCGAGCGTTGGAAAAAATACTGCGAGTCACAAGGTCTGCCGGACGTCGTCAATCCACTACTGGTACTGCAGGCACCCAACACACCAGACCACGACAAGCTGGGACAAGCGATTGACGTCATCTTCGAGGAGATGCCGGAGCTGGGATCTGACTCCATCCGGCATGTACTGAGTGAACACACTATGCAGACCTTCGGAGCGCATCAGGTCAACTGGATCGAGCCGCAAGTAGTTGAAGACCGCACCCATGTTCGGGTGCTTATAGCTAAGGACGCGATCTCCACAGGGTGGGACTGTCCACGGGCGGAAGTGCTTGTCTCGTTTCGGCCGGCGAAGGACCATGACCACATCCAGCAGCTGCTCGGCCGGATGGTGCGCACACCGCTGGCGCGGCGAGTCCCTGGCGACGACGAGCTCAACTCTGTCGACTGCCTGCTGCCCTTCTTCGACCGCAAGACCGCCGGTGACGTCGTGAAGTTGCTGACCGCTCAGATCGACGGCGTACCCGACCCGACAGGTCGGAAAGTGATCCTCGAAGAGTGCGTCATGACTCCCAACAAAGCGATCTCCGACGAGGTCTGGAAGGTATGGGACGACCTGCCGTCCATGACCATTCCCCAGCGCGGCACTTCGCCGGTGAAACGTCTTGCTTCTCTCGCGCTTGCACTGTCGACTGACGGTGTTCGCCCAGGCGCACTCGCCGAAATGGCTCGGAAAATTCACAGTGTTCTCGATGAGTCGGCCGAGCTGTATAAGAGTCGGGTGAAGGCAGCTACCGCCGAGGTTTTGACGGTGCGTCTGCAGGAAATATCAGCGAAGTTCGGTACGACAGGTGTCGGATACACCGACGTTGTCGAGCAGGCCGATGAGCGAGCCATTCGTGCCGCATTCGAGGACGCACGCAAGGCGTTCGGTTCAGATATCGCCCAGACGTACGTCGACCATCTGACGGGTGAAGACGACAGCGACGATGTTTTGCGCGATGCGTTCGTGCGGGCTGCGGCACTTGCGTGTGTGCCGGAGGTCCGGGAAGCGGTCGACAAGAAATCGGACGAGATTGCTGAGGAGTTGTTCGAGGAGCATGCAGACGCGATCCAGGACTTGGCCGACGATCGCCAGCAGGAGTATCGCGAGATCAACGCGCTCGCTGCGACCCCTCAGATCAGTCGGCTAGGCCGGCCGCGCACCCGGATCGAGGACTACATCGAGGAGATCGACGGACAGTTGCGCCGAGCCGAATTGGTGAAGTTGCACCTGATGTCGGACGAGAACGGAGATGCGCCGATCGCCAAGCTTAATGACTGGGAAGGCGAGATCGTCAAGCACGAGATCGCACGGTCAGGCGCGCTCGCGTGGTACCGAAACCCGCCACGCCAGACCGCCGACTCGCTCGGAATCGCCTATCGCGATGAGACGACCGGCAACTGGCGTTCGATGCATCCGGACTTCATCTTTTTTCATGAGGTCGATGGTGAAGCGAAGGCGTCGATTGTGGACCCGCACGGCCACCACTTGGACGACTCGTTGGTGAAGCTTCAGGCTCTTGCCCGGTTCGCCGAGGATCATGGTCACGCGTTCCATCGGATCGAAGCCTTGAGCAAGGTCGGTGACGTGATGAAGATGCTGAACTTGAAGGACGAGAATGTGCGGTCCATCGTCCTGAGTGGCGGTCGGACGGTGGATTGGTACTACAACTCCCAGTTTGCTGGTAACTATTACGCGGAAAACTAAGGGATCGCGCCCCTGCCGGTTCTGGGCGGGCCCTGTCCGAGCTGCCGCACGTCAGGGCGTCACGCCAGTTCATCCGGGGAAGTTGCACGCATCTCAAGTCGAGACGAGACCAGTCCGTAAGGGGTTGATAGTGGTATCGTGTGGTTGCCTAAGGCAATAGCCGAGGGAAGTGGTTCGTGTAGGAGGTCTCCGGAGCGTAAGTACCCCCTGTGGGCAGCTCCACCTAGCGGTTTCCAGCCTTGCGCGCCCATCACGCTTGAGAAGAACCCCACCCACGGATGGGGTTCTTTTCGTTGTCAGAGCGTGAACACCTCGATCCGGTGTGCGATCTTCGCTCTCATCTGGCCACCGCGGCCCCAGGCCCATGCATGGATATCGGGGAGCCACAGCAGTGGATCGCTCGGGGAAGCATGGTGGTAGACGAACGGCGCATCGGCGCCCAAGGCGTCGCGGATGGTCCGATTATCCTCCCAATCCTGATTGCAGGATTCGATAAGGACCCGGCTCACCGAGAGCGTCGCCAAATCCCGAACGGCGGCCCCGAGAGTGAGATCACGGGCGCTTCGTTCAGGCATCTTTCCCGACTTGACGACGTAGAGGCGACTGGCCGCGTCGAGCTTCGCTACCTCGGTGACCAACTTCGGCGTCTCCTTCTTGCTGACAGACTTCATGTGGATCCGTGCGCTGCCTCGCGGACGCAGCGCTTCCACCTGCTTACGCAAGGCTGCGACATCTCCGCCGGCGACGGTGACAGCGCAGAGCATGTAACCGTCACGCTTGGACTCGTCAATGAATGCGTGCGCAAGCGGGGATCTTGTCAGTAGAGGGTGCAAGAGTAAGTCCGGGCACCGAACCAGGTAGTCGCTGCGTCGGCGATGACAGCTCCCGACCTGGTGGTTTCCGACCTACGCCCGCAGTTGCGGATTCTGTGCGAATCCGCGTCATCGGAAGCTGACCCCCGCCAACTCGATGAGCTCTTCGAGGTCGAGACGGTAGGCATCGAGAGAATATCCCCGGCTTTTGGCGCGGGCGGAGATGATCGGCCGGTAGGTATCCAGCAGACATGCCCCCGCGCGCCGTGGGTGCGGGGACATCCCACTGGGGTACCGGCGGGTCGGTCCTGCGGGGACCGGCCGCGGCCGGCGCCTCCGCAATCACGGTGTGGGACCTGCGTTTGGGGCTACAGCCGGCCGGGGCCGTCCTCGTCCCACGGGTTCGGGCTCTCCGGCGGCCAGGCGAGGTCGATGGGCCCGCCGCCGCGCGTTGTGTTCTCGCCGGTCAGCAGCACAATGCCGGCCACCACGGCGTCGAGGGTGATGTCCGGCAGTGGCATCGCCTTCAGCACCTCGGTGCGCAGCCGGTCTTCGATGACACTTCGCGGCATGGCTCAATTCTCAGTAGTGCCCCATAGAG
>NZ_LRRH01000149.1 GCF_001646785.1 Rhodococcus phenolicus | reverse complement strand
AGCAACACCGCATCATCCGGTCCCAAACCGAACGCCGCCACCTTCCACACCAACTGATTCGCAATCGCCCGATGCGGCACCGCCACACCCTTCGGACGACCCGTCGAACCCGACGTGAAGATCACATACGCCGTGTGCTCCGGCCGCAGCGGAACCGTCCGCTCCGCGTCCGTGATCGGACCGTCGGGAACATCCGCAGCGACCGCGTCGTCGACGAACAGCACCGCGCGACCGCCGTCCACCCCGAACCCCTCGGCCCGCGTGGTCAGCACACACACCGGATCCGCGGTGCCCAGAATGTACTCCGTGCGCTCGGCCGGCTGGTCCGGATCCACCGGCACGTACGCGCCACCGGCCTTCGCCACCGCGATCATGCCGATCACCAGCTCCACCGACCGGCGCATCCCCAGCGCCACAGTCGATTCCGCGCGCACTCCGGCAGCAATCAATGCTCGCGCCAGCCGGTTGACACGAGCGTCGACGTCGCCGTACGTCAGCTCGACCCCCTCGGCCCGGATCGCGACGGTATCGGGTGTCGCAGCGACCTGCGCCTCGAACAACGACACCAACGTCGCCGACGAATCTACCTCACGCGCAGTGTCGTTGAACGACTCCAGAATCCGCGACCGCTCCCCCGCACCGAGAATCTCCAGATCCCCGACCGGACGCGACGGCTCCGCCACGACCTCCCCGAGCACCCGCACGAACCGCTCGACGAATCCGGACACCGTCGCCTCGTCGAACAACGCCGTCGCATACGTCACGAAACCACCGATCCCCGCAGGAACCCCGGCCTCGTCGTAGGTGTCCTGCACGATCCAGTGCAGATCGAACTGAGAGGTCCGGTGTTCGAGGTCGAGCGGCGCAACCGTCAGCCCGGACAGTTCCAGACCTGCCTCGTTGAGATTCTGGAAGGAGAACCCGACCTGGAACAACGGATGCCG
>NZ_LRRH01000148.1 GCF_001646785.1 Rhodococcus phenolicus | reverse complement strand
AGCAACACCGCATCATCCGGCCCCAAACCGAACGCCGCCACCTTCCACACCAACTGATTCGCAATCGCCCGATGCGGCACCGCCACACCCTTCGGACGACCCGTCGAACCCGACGTGAAGATCACATACGCCGTGTGGCCGGGACCCGGGGACGCGACATGCAGCGGGAACGCTTCCTGCGAATCATCCTGCGGTACACAGTCGTCGACGAACACGACGGTGAGGCCGCCCTCGGCCCCGAAACCGTCGCCCCGTGTCGTCAGGACACACACCGGATCCGCGGTACCCAGAATGTACTCCGTGCGCTCGGCCGGCTGGTCCGGGTCCACCGGCACGTACGCACCACCGGCCTTCGCGACCGCGATCATGCCGATCACCAATTCCGGCGACCGCCGCATCCCGAGCGCCACCCGCGCCTCGGGACCGACCCCGAGATCGGCGATCCGGCGAGCGGTCACACCGGCCCAGGCGTCGATCTGCCGGTACGTCCAGGTGCGATCACCGAATTCCAGTGCCGGCGCATCCGGGGTTGCGGCGACCTGCGCCTCGAACAACGACACCAACGTCGCCGACGAATCCACCTCACGCGCAGTGTCGTTGAACGACTCCAGAATCCGGAACCGCTCCCCCGCACCGAGAATCTCCAGATCCCCGACCGGACGCGACGGCTCCGCCACGACCTCTTCGAGCACCCGCACGAACCGCTCGACGAACCCCGCCACCGTCGCCTCGTCGAACAACGCCGTCGCATACGTCACGAAACCACCGATCCCCGCAGGAACCCCGGCCTCGTCGTAGGTGTCCTGCACGATCCAGTGCAGATCGAACTGGGACGTGTCCCCCGCGAGGTCGATGCCCTCGACGGTGACCGACGGCAGTTCGAGGGTGCTCTGGGCGAGGTTCTGGAACGACAGACCCACCTGGAACAACGGATGCCG
>NZ_LRRH01000147.1 GCF_001646785.1 Rhodococcus phenolicus | reverse complement strand
ACTACCAGGGGCTTGACCGCCCACCAGTCGCATCAGCAAAAGCAGGACGAGAAAGACGATCGAACCTCGAAGCACGCTCTCCAGCAGCGGAACGGTCGGTTCGAACACCAGTTGCCAGTCGGGCATGTGACTTCCTCTCCCAATATGTCTGTGCATACCCCGGCTGGATCAGCGGCAAAACGGCCAAGGAATCCACATTCTGATCAAGACCAGCGTTGGCGTGCGCGCGGGAAGGCACGCCCGTGCTCATGGTTGTGGACAACAACGACTCCACCGAGGCCGGCACCGGGGTGGGTTCGGGGCGGTCGCTGCTCGACGAGATCGTCCGCGACGGGGCCGGGCAGATGCTGGCCGCCGCGTTGCAAGCGGAGGTCGCCGAGTATGTCGTCCGGCACGCCGGTGACATCGACGAGAACGGGCACCAAATGGTGGTGCGCAACAGCTACCACGCCGAACGCGAGGTCATGACCGCCGCCGGGCGGTGACGGTTAAGGCGCCTCGTGTGAACGACAGACGCGCCGACACCGAGACGGGTGAGCGCAAACGGTTCTCGTCGACGATCCAGCCAGCGTGGTGCTTGGTGCGCTCCCGAAGACGGATCATCCCGGTGTATTGGCTGCGATGAAGGAGACCATAGGCGCCGAGGACACAACAAGGCGCAGTTGGCGATCGCGGCGTTCGAACGGGACTACGGCGCGAAGTAACCGAAGGCGGTCGCGACGATCACCGACGACGCCGATGTACTGCTCGCGTACTTCGAGTATACGGCCGAGCGTTGTGTGCCCCTGCGAAGCACGAACCCCATCGAAAGTACTTTTGCGACAGTGCGTTTACGAACCACGTGCATCAAAGGCCCCGGTTCGAGGGCGGCGGGCATGGCGATGGCCTACAAACTGATCGAGGCCTCCCGAGCGAGGTGGCGGGCCGTCAACGCACCCCACCTGGTGACGCCAATCCGTGCCGGCGCGTTGTTCCATGAGGGCACGCCCATCGAGAGACCCGTCGACATCACCCCCCGAACCGTCCCCGGATACACCTGCGCCCGAGGTCGCCTGACGACCCTCGATCCGCAGGACTTGACGGTCGAGTCGACGAAGTCGACGCAGATAGCGAACCCCTGCAGACCGCGCCGGGGGCGATGGTGAGCAGGACGACTAGCCTCGCGCTTTCGTGATACTGCATCGCAGCAATATCCATCCTGTGTGCATTGAGGGGCGTATCACGAGGAGCTACTGAAGTAGATCCTTCGCGATCTGTTCGATTCTGAGCACGCTATCGAACAGGTCTTCGCCGATGCCGGCCCGCAGCTTGGCCTCGATGCCTGCAGCGAGGTCGTCGGCCTCCTCGATGACCTTCGTTCCAAGCGTGGTCAGCCGCACCTCTACAAGCTTCTGGTGCATCGGGGACGGTCGCCGGCTGATGAGGCCCTTGCTCTCGAGAGTGGACAGCATCGTCGCGGTCGCTTGCGGGGTGCCTTGCCCAGTTCGTGCGAGTTGCGCTGCAGAGGTTGGCTCGAGGTGCCTGACCGACAGGAGGGTCGCATACTGCGGCACGGTGAGGTCGAGTGGACGCAGGGCCGCCGCCTTGGCGTCGATGATCAGCCGTGAGATTCGTCGGATGTGGGTGCCGAGTCGGTCGTCGAGCACGTCGGACAGCGAGTTGTTGACAGCCCCATCCGTCACCGAGCACTTCTCCTCTGTCTACACATACTTTGTTGTATCAGAATATTGCTTCATGTTGGCATGCGCCAATTCGCCTGCCGACGGGCCTGTGCCGGTCGCCGCCCTCGAGGGTCCCGGTCCGATGAACCTTGGCTCGGCGCATGAACTCCCCGAGAGCGTGAACACCTGGACATGCGGCATCACAAGTGCGGCAGTATCCATGTAGGCTCATAAATAAGATACTTGATAGTTAGCAGATACTTGCTACTCTCGCTTTGTCGCTCGACGGAGGACAAGCCAGAGGTTGCCCGCGCCACGAAGCTTGGGTGTGCCATGACGACTCACCCGTTGATTACAGAGTGGAGGAGCTATATGTCCATGACGATCGAATCCCAGGCAGAAATTTCCTACGAGGAGAGCAAGAGGGAAGTCGTCACCAGCGAAGGGATGCTGCGGTATCACGAGGCTGGTGACGGTCCGCCTCTGCTGCTGCTGCACGGCTCAGGGATCGGAGTCAGCGGATGGCGCAATTACCGTGGAAACCTCGCGACGCTGGCGCAGCAGTTCCACTGCTACGTGCTGGAGTTTCCGGGATTCGGCATCAGTGACCCGGTGGATGGCCACCCAATCGCCACAGCCGCCGCCGCAGTGACACGGTTCATGGATGCCGTCGGTATCGAATCTGCTGCGATCATCGGCAATTCGATGGGCGGCGTCGTCGGCGTCCATGTCGCGATGCGGCACCCCGACCGAGTCTCGAAGCTCATCACGATCGGGGGTGTCGGTCCGAACATTTTCAGCCAGCAGCCCAGTGAAGGTACTCGACTGCTTCGGGACTTCGCCGACGAACCCAGTCGGGAGAAGCTGGTGCGTTGGCTCAACTGCATGGTCTACGACCCTGCCGTCGTCACGGAAGAGCGCATCGAAGAGCGGTGGGAGACCGCGAAAGACCCTGCCTCCCATAAGACACTTGCCGCGATGTACGGATCCGAAGCAGCTGCCGTGCAACAGCGAGCGCTCGAGACCTCCGGCGCACCGCCGTATTGGTCGATGATGCGGAAGGTTCAGTGCCCGACACTGTTCACCTGGGGGCTCGATGACCGGCAGTGCCCGCCCGACATGCCGCTGGTTCCGCTTCGATTGGCACCCAACGCCGAGCTTCATATTTTCCCGAACTGCGGCCACTGGGTGATGATTGAAGCCAAGGAAGCGTTCGAGCGCGTCGCACTCGAGTTCCTGCTCCGAGGACAGCTCTGAGCGCCAACTTCGGCCACCTGGGCGACGTCGCCTGACGGCCCCTCGATCCACAGGATTTGACTGTTTCCCCCTCCTCCAGGTCGCCGAGCCCGCAATATCGTGCGGAGAGCCACGGCATCTCAGTGCGAAAATCACGCGGAGGCGGATCGGCGGGGCGCTGAGGGCGGTCGTGGGCTTGTGAGGGCACACCATCCGGCAGCCAGAACGATGGTGAGCATGACGGTGTTGTGGGTGTACTTCGACCACGCCGCCACCATGCCCGTCAACGGCTCGTAGGTGAACGCCAAAACGCCACGACTGACAAGGAAAGCGAGCGCCACCGCAGCGACGTGGCGAAGCCCCCACCCTCGACGCCGGGCGCCCAGAACAATGAGCGCTCCCCCGGCGGCGGTGGCCCCCACGGCCACAGCTACTCCGCGCCAATCCTCCCCTGCGAGGTTGAGCAGGCAGGCGAGTACCAACATCACAGCGAACACGGTGCCGACGGTCGGCGCCGACGCGCCCTCGTCGGTGTCGTGGCTCGCCTTCTTCTGGTGTCGCTTGCCCAATGCGTATGCCAACCCCACGCAGGCGATCACCAGGCTGCTCGCAGCAAGCAGTTGAGGAACCGACGCATTCTGTGATTCCGGATCGTTGATGATCAGACCGGCAGCAACGAGGTATGCGGCCGCGGCGACGATCAGGCCGGGCGCTCTGAGCCACGAGTCCTGGGCCGTGTGCGGTCTCCATGCCTCCGCCAGGGCGATGGGCGCCCCGAAACTGTAAATCACGTGCCCGAGGACGAAGTTGAACGCGTTGTACACACTCACCCCGGCTATGGGGATGAGTGTTGCCTGGTAGTTCTCGGTCCAGCCGTCATAGTCGTGGTAGTCCTCGCTGAAAAGGGACTGGTCGATGAGACAGGCCTGCGCGATCGCCAAGCTCAACATCAATAGCAGCATCGAATCCCAGCCCCAGCCGGCTCGGCGGGTGATCTCCCGCACGAGTAGGGCCGGTGCGCCGTAGAGCGCAGCGAAGAAGACCACGGCGAACACGATGGGGCCCAGTTTTCCGGTGTTGTCCGCATACGCTGCAAGCAATTCGGCGCTCACCGCGCTGAGCACGACACACCCACCGATCAGGGCTGCCGCGCGTAGGCGCCGCCGTTTTCGAGGTTCCTCCGCGGTCGCTGAGACCTGGCCGCAGTGGTGTGGTGTCGAGGCGGGCGACCGCTCGCGCATGGTGTATGACTCCTTGTGCAATCGCTGATGATCCGGGCAACTCGCGACCCGCGTCGCCTCCCGCCGCGAGACGAGGCGATGGGCAGGCGCTACCGTGCGGCCGGGCCGAGCACGCGTACAGCTGTAGTTGTTGTGTCCCGGCCGGGAACTGCGTCCGGGCACGTATGTGTTTGGGGGACATCGATACTCGTTCACCACCCGCATCTGACATCACCGGGTGGGCATGTCCCGCATTGCTCGCGGTCCGGGAAACCGGCGTATCGGATCTACTTGCTGTCCAGGCGACGAAACTCCTGGCCTCCCCGGCGGTCGCGCACTACGAGACCGAAGGAGTGGAGGCGGTCGAGGGCTGATTCCGCATCGTGTCGGTCCTTCTTCTCGAGGGCACGCCGCCGGGCGCGGAACGCGTGGTCCTCGTCCTCGGTGGTCTCTCCGCTGCCGTCGACCCAGGGCGAGTACTCGTGCTCGTGCGGGTCCGTCGCGCCCGTCCACGGGTATCGATGAGTTCGCAGTGCGTCGGCCACAGCATCGATCGAGATATCGGTCGCCTTGTACCGCACGATCTGCCTGTCTGCGGCGCCGTTGACGACAAGATCCTTCCCGTCCGCGAAGATCGCAGAAATCGTCCCGCGGGGGACCACACGTGTGTGACCGTGCTGGTCGAAGATCAGGCGGTCATCGGACACAGTGAGCTTCAACGCCGCCTTCTCCCCTTCGGCAGCAACGAACAGCCCCAGCAGACCACCGAGAACGCCGAGCACCGGAACCTGCCACACCAGCGGCAAGGTCATAGCGATTCGGACCGGTGCGGGAACACCACCGAGAAGTTCGAGCACCCATGAGCCGATCGGGTTCAGAACGAAACCGACGCCACACCCGAGAAGCAGGCCGATCAGCACGAAGCCGATGGTCCACCAGTGACGCGGACGAAGTTCGATGTCAGTGGCGTTGGTCATTGAACTCTTTCCCTGCGGTGAGAAGACGGATGATGGTCAGCCGCACCAGGGGGCGCGGATCGACAGGATTGTCCGGGTCGGCGTGCACTCGGTAGGTGGTGAATGCAAGTTCTTCCTCGGCTGTCAGCGGGCGAGTTCGCCATCGCGACCGACCGGCCGCAAGCACCTCGACCATCAACCCTGTGGCAACGGGGTCCAAAGCCTGACCGACCTGGGCTTCGATGAGATCCAGTAGCGTCGGCACCGGGTTCGGATGGTGCACGTAACGCTCCACCAACTGCGCAAATTCGACGATCGATTGCTCGAACACTCCCCGGAACAGTGCCGCCTTGTCGGGAAAACAGTGGAAGACGTTTCCTGAACTCATCCAGGCACCACGAGCGACTGCAGCGATGGTCGTGCCGGCGAACCAGTTGGACGCGGATAGGGACGCGGCGGCGGTGAGAATGGCGGCGCGACGCTCTGCCACACGCTTGGGGATAGACGCTTCTCGCCATGACCTCAGCCAATCATTAACTGAACGATTAGTCAATTAATGTTGTCTCCGGGTGTCGATCACCGATCAACGGTCACGAACCGGGTCTCACACAAAGCTCCGCCGAGCAGTGTACTGGTCGACGAATCCCTCGGGCGGGACGTCAGTGTGGCCGCGAGTGCGGTCAGAACCAATGACCGGGATCGGTGTCGAGGAAGAGAGTCCCCGCCCGCAGTACTGCGGGCGCCGGCAGCTCCAGATAGGTGGTGACCGGCGCGAGGCCGAGTGCGGGCCACGCGGTGAGCAACGGCAGCTCGGTGACATCCGGTAGCGGGGAGATCTCGTAGAGGTACTCGCGCCGATACGAGTCCGGCTGCTGATGAAAACCCTGCGTGTGACGCCGAGGGACGGGCTGGAGCATCGCGTCGTCGAGGGCGCGTACCTGCAGCTGTCGGCCTTCGCCTGCCCATCGACCTCTGCGAGGTTCACCGGTGACCGGATCGAGCTCTGCCGGCGCCTGGAACAGCTGTTCCATGGCATCGGCGCGGACACCGTTCGCTATCGCCACGATCGCCAGGTCCAAGCCCGACGAGTACGCCACGATCGAACGCAGCCCGACGATCAGTCCCGGATCCCGGGCAAGTATCCGAGGGCCGTGGGCGATCGCCCCCATTTCGGTGGCATCCGGTGAGATGACGCGCTGCGGCCAGGTCATTCCCGGAGCCTGGCACATTCGCAGGCCGGCTGGTACCGGAAGCAGCCTACGGATTCCTGCGCACTGCAACCTGCCCGTAGGGACGGATCGGTGAATTCACGGTGCTGCCGCGACGGGCACGTTCGAGTCCCCGTGGATCAGAAAGGTGCAGCGGTCTCACAGTCTCGGGCGCCGCGCTGTTGCGAACCCGCACCACGGTTCACCGACGGGGACTGGGACCCGAACCCCGAACCCCGAACCCCGAACAGCGGAAGCCGATTCCGACCGGACACCCCCTGCACTCCCCTACAGTGGACAGCCAGAACCGGACTCACGACCAGGGCGGCAGCGGCAATCCCCGACCGACCCTCCGGAACGCAAGAGCACGCCAACGCAATCGGATGAGTGTTGCCGAAACCGGGGGATGTTCCGGCAACCACGGGATTGGATCACAACCTATCTCCTCCGCCGTAAGCAGGTCCCACATTTGCACGGCACGAACCTTTCGTCCCTTCGGAGAAGCCCAGCGACTGCTCCCGCTCAGGGAAATGAGTGTGGCGACGATCTCGCCCGGGCGCGCCGGCCGAACGCGAAGTCGTCGTACACCTCTCACCGATGATGGCGCCGGATTCCGGCGACCGGCACCTGATGCGGTCACTGCCGCGGTCGGAGCAGCACCGCAGCGAACGTGTACCCGGCCGCGGCCTGCCGCAGCGAAAGCCCGTGACGAAAGCACGTTTTCCCAAGCGGAGCAACTCTCGAACGATTCCGACCGTCGAGCACGTCGGATCTGCCCCTACCACAACTGCAGCGTCGAGACTGCAGACGCGGCGAACACCGCCACGACGCTCACCAGCACCGCCGCGGCCACGGCAGCGACAATCGCGACCGGTCGGCGACGCAGCCACAGTGCCGTCAAGACGCCCACGGCCGCTCCTGCCCAGGCTGCGGGAGACGAACTCCTCGACATCGACGATGCGATCCTTCAGCAGATAACCGACCCGTCCACCGTCCGCGCCCTTGAGTTCGTCGGCGTAACTCAATTCGACCTTCTGGCCCAGCGCGGCCAGGGCAAGGTCCGGATAGGTTCGTCGCAGTGCCACTGCTACGCGCAACCCCTCGTCGGTGAAACCCGGCGGCATCCGCACATCGGTCACAACCAGATCCGGACGGTGCTCGGCGACAGCCGATTCCAATTCCGCGGCATGGATTCAGCATGCCCGAGAACCGAGGGCAAGGCCCGAACGAGACTGTGTCCGATCGAGACCGAAGAACAGTTTTGTGCCATCCGTGGGTTCAACCGCGCCTGTTGCTTTCAGCGCGTCCTGGTCTCGGCTGCGGGTGATCTCGAAGACTCGCGAGGGCCCGACGAGCAGAGGCCGTCGACCGGTGCGGTCGACGGCCTCTGCGGCGGTGTGGTCAGCGTGCTACGGGTGCTTGCGGACGTGCGGCTGCAGTGATGGAGACATCGTCTACCTTCGACGCCGGAACCGTCAGTTGAACGATATGCCGTGGGACAAGGAATACTGCGACGAGACTGGTGATCGCGATGCCGGCACTCATGATCCATGCCAAGTGCATGCCCGTCGACGAGTACAGCGGAACGCCGTCGGCGACCCGAGCAACGTTCGAGTTCAAGACGGTGAACACGGCAACCGGCAGGATCGCTCCCATCATGGACTGACTGGTCGCGACGATGCTTGCCGTCGACGCCTGCAGCTCCGGTGGCACGGTTTGGATTTGAAGGTTCGGAATGGAGCTGTAGGCCAGGCCGGTGCCGAGGCCCGTGATGATTGCTCCCACCAGAACGATCGACTTGGTGTCCATCCCTGCAAGGACAATGAATGCGCCGGTGGCCAGCAGCGTGGCACCCGCGGCAAGGAGGATGCGCGGGGTGAGTCCGCGTCCGATCATCACACCGACGAGAATGCCGCCGATGACCTGTGCGACACCGAGCGGCGATTGAATCAGCGCAAACCCCGTGGCGTCGACGCCGAAACCGTATCCGAGACCCAAGGACGCGGAGGTCATGCACATCAACGGAAGGATCGTCGAGCTCACCGTGGTGGAGCCGTACGCCGTACCTGCGGCGATTGCGGTCAGCCCGATGGACCGCCGGGTCAGCAGGCGTAGGTCGATCAGCGGTTCACTGACGACTGTCGCGGAGTAGATCCAGAGAGCGATCAGAACGGCGCCGAGGAGCAAGAGGCCCAACGTTTTTCCCGAGGTCCATCCCCATTCCACTGCAAAACTCACCGCGACCAGGATTGCTCCGATGGCGCTGCCCAACAGCGCGGCACCGATCAGGTCGATCTTGGACCGAAGGCGGTACGTCGACTCCTCCGTCGACAGCTTGATGCACGTTCCCGCCACGATCAGGATGATCGTGAAGAACCAGAAGAGCGACCGCCATCCGTAGTCGTCGATGAGCCAACCGGTCAAAAACGGCGTCGCGATGCTGACGATGCCCATGCCGCTGGTGGCGAGGGCCACGGACATGGCGACCGTCTTCGGCGGATAGACGTCGCGGATGAGCGAATATGTGAGGAACATGCACGATACGAGCAGGCTCGACATCGCCCGCCCGATGAGTAGCAGCGCGAAGTTCGGGGCGACTGCCGAGACGAACGAACCGGCGGCCGCGATGAAAACGCAGATGAGCAGGACGCGACGTTTACCGACCATGTCGGCGATCTTTCCCAAGGTGGGACTGATCACCGCAGCAATCAGGAGGAATGCGGTCTGGACCCAGCCGCCCTGATCGGTGTGGAAGTGGGTCATGATTGCCGGCAGTCCGGTCGAGATCATGCTGGCGTTCATGGTGAGCGCTTCGAGAAGTACGACCAGCGATATCAGAGACAAAATCAGTCGGAGAGACCAACCCTGTTCAAGGACCTGGGGCGCAGAGGCGCCAGTTGATGCGCTGTGTGCCATCGACGTTCCTTACACTCGTAGGTGAAGTACCTCGTGAGAACCGCGTTGTGGACGTGCCCCGGGTAGGCACGGTGACAGGAGCCGGGTGCGTCCCTGGTCGGCGACGCTCGACAGGATCAGCGGCCCGGTCCATCGGAACAGGCTCGGGCCACTGATCGAGATCTGGGATGCGATCATGTGTTGAAGACAGGACGGCAAGGATGCCCATCGGTGTCACGTTGTGCACCAAGCGAAGACAAGAAACCGGGTGACCGATTCGCAGCCGAGTGGCTCCCCCGGTCCCCGCAATGCGAACGCCGTACTAGGCTTCGTCGGCGGCCTTGTCGGCTTCGATCGACCGGACGAACCGTGCACACGACTCGATGGCAGCGATGGAGACACCGCGATCGGGGTAGATCAGCGGCCACGTATGTCCCTGATCTGCAAAGACTTCCAATGTGCACGTGACGTTCGCGATAGCCAGTGACCGAGTCAGGTCAAGAGCGTCGCCGACCAGCGCCTCGTTGCCTCCGACCTGAATCAAGGTGGGTGGGAAGCCGGTGTGGTCGGCCAGCAACGGCGAGACCAACGGATCGCCCGCGGGGGTGCCCTGCAGATAGTCGTCCCGCGCCGACTCCGCAGTTGTCAGCGGGAAGAAATCGTCGGTCGCGCTCTCGTAGAAGGGCGACAAGCAGTGCAGATCGAGCCACGGCGACAGCAACATCAACCCGTCGGGACTGCGCCCGCTTTCGGCGCCCACGGCTACGACCACCGCTGCGGCCAGACCTGCGCCCGCCGAATCGCCCGCGACGACGATCGGCCCGGGCATCGTCGACGCGACTTCCTCGTAGACCGCGAGGGCATCGCGCAGTCCGGCCGGGAACGGGTTCTCCGGCGCGAGCCGATATCGCGGTACGACGACCGTTGCCTCGGCGCCCGCCGCCAGCGCCGCGGCATAGGCGTTGTACGCCTCCGGACTGCCCATTCGGTAGCCGCCCCCGTGCAGGTAGAGGACTGTGGCTTGGTCTCCGGCGCGGATGGTTCGGCACGGTACGCCGGCGAAGTCCGTATCCCCCGCCGTGACTCCCAGTGCGGTGTCGATCTCGGTCGCGGCGAACTTCGCACGGCGTTCCAGCAGCTCCGGGCTCGCCGGTGTACCGACCCGCTCGGCAGGCAACGACTCGTGCAGGTTTGTCGACATATGTTCTCCCGGAACCATTTACGAAGTAGTGCTCACGAGTGTGCGATCTCGACGAGCTTGTCCGGATGGCGAGCTGCGACTGTCCGGCGGAGGCCCTCGCGCCAGTCCACCGTGCATGGCCCGGTGATGGACATGCGCCGAGTCGTGTCCGCGATCGAACCCCGCAGTGTCCCCTCGATCGGGACCACATCGACGGTCGCATCGACGCCCATCAACTCGCCGGCGTATGCCGCCCACTCCTGGGCGCTGACCGGTTCGTCGCCGGCCCAGTTGACGATGGTCGCGGGGACCGTCGCCGCTTGGAGCAGGCTGCTCACCTGCAGGTTGATGTCATCCTCGAAGATCGGGCTGTACATGCACGGGTCCCACCGCGTGGTGACCTGCCGTCCGGCGGCAATCGCGTCGACGTGCAGGGCGGGCAGGCCGCCGTTCGGTCCGTACGATGCGTTCATCCGTGCGATTGTCACCGGCACCCCGAATGCCCGCGCGGCGAGTCGCGCGGTCGCCTCCTGACCGATCTTCGATACCGAGTAGGTGGGGCTGTGGGTGCTGTTGCACTCGCCCAGCGGCGACTCCTCGGTGAACACGTACATCGGGTCTTCCTGCGGGCGGTAGACCGAATGAGTCGACATCACCAGTGCGCCCCGTGCATTCCGGCAGTGCTGAAGCAGTAGTCCGGTGCCTTCGGCGTTGTCACGCAGAGCCGTGTCGTAGTCCCAGCCCGGAGACTGATTCGCCGCCAGATGCACGACATAGGTGAAATCCGAAGGCAGGTCGTCGAACTCGCCGCTGCCGACGTCGCCCTTCACCGGGGTGATCCCCACGTCGACGAGCCGCTGCCGGTCTTCCGCCTTGCTGAACCGCGCCAGCCCCCAGACCTCGTTGTCCGCGCCCAACTCACGCGCAATCGGGAAGGCGATCTGCCCGGCCGCTCCTGTCACCAGGATCTTCTCACCGCTCAGCATTCTTCACTGACCTCACAGATGTACGAGACGAGTACAGGCTCGTCGTGTCTCGGATTTGTCGCGCCCGATGGTGAGCGCGAGTGCAGATACGGATGCGCGGGCGCAACTGCGCCCGCGCATCCGCGATGATCACCAGAGTTGATCGGTGTACTTGTCTGTTCCGACCTCGGTCGGAATGAACGGCGACGCGAAGGTGACTCGCCCGGCGCCGGACTTCTCGATGTCGGCGGCGTAGTCGACTATGAACTGCCAACTATCGACGGGGTCGCCCTCGAGGAAGCACAGCTGCATGATGCGCTCGGTGGTTCCCCCGTCGTTACCCATCTTCATCGGAACGTTGTGATCGGCGGGCCAGGGCTTCATCCGCCAGCTGCTCACCAGGTCGACAGCACCGGTGCCCAGTAGCGCCTTGACCGGTACGTCATTGATGGTCTCGATAGCGGCAGTGCGGTCGACGCCTTCGGCCGGCTCGATCATCAGCGTGACAAGTCCGCGGTAGTTATGGTCGAGCGCGAGTTCGAGCGGCACGCCGTCTGCCTGCGCCGAGACGGTCGAGTCCGGCAGATACTGGCCGGTGTGCACATGCTCACGCTCAGCGAAACCGCGGCCGGCGGCGTACAGCTCGCCGACCTGGGTGCGGGCCCACGCCTCTGCCTCCTCCATCTCGGGCTCGTGGACCCAGTACGTCGCGAGGTATGAGCCGTCCTCGATCTTGGTCGCGACCGGACCCGTCTCCGGGAAGCGCAGATCCTTGAGGTGCTTCGGCGCGACCCAACGGCGCCCGGCGAACCAGCCGGGGCCGATCATACAGCCCGCGTAGATGTGATCCCGCTCGTACCAGCGGTTGTAGGCGACTTCGTGCCCGCGCGTGGGGTCGACCATCGTGAAGAGCATCTGGCCGATCTTGACCGGTGCCTCCGTCATCATCTGTCTCCTTGGTAGTAGTGAATGCTTGCCGGCAGCACGGCCTCAGTGAGATGTGACGAGGCCTTCGAGCCTGCCGTCCCTGCGCCAGTTCCCGAGCAGTTCGAAGTACTGGAAGCCCGGCACGTACACGCCGGAGACCAGCGGGTTCCGCGCGTCGGCGATCTTTCCTTCGTTGTTGTAGAGACCGGGGGTGCAGGTGAGCAGCCAGTCGGTGCGGGTCGCGGTCTGATCGCTCATGACCTTGCCCCAGGCTTCCTCGGCTTCGGCCGTCGGCTCGATCGTCCGCGCGCCCGACGAGACGCACCGGTCGATCAGGTAGATCATGTGGGTCGCCTGCTCGTCGATCAGGTGGGCGATGTTCGTGATGGTTGCGGTCTGGGTGAAGCCGAGCAGGAACAGATTCGGGAAGTCCTTCGACAGGAATCCGTGCAGTGTGCTGATGCCATCAGCGAATTTCTTCGACAGCCGGTTCCCGTTGCGGCCGAGCACGTCGTAGCCCGCCTTGTCCGTCCACGTGCGTCCGCCCTGGAAGCCGGTCGCGTAGACGATCAGGTCGAACTCGCGTTCCTGACCGTCCGCCACGATCCCGGTCTCGGTGATCCGCTCGATCGGGGTACTCGCCGTGTCGACGATGTCGACCGTGTCCTTGTTGAACGCGGGCAGGTACTCGTCGCTGAAGCCCGGACGCTTGCACATCGTGCGGTAGTAGGTCTTGAGCTTGTCGGCCTTCGACTTGTCCTCGACGACGGCGTCGACCCGGTCGCGGAGCATCTCGTTCCACTCGTAGTCCGAACGCTCCATCGCGTCGATGAGCACCTCGAGGCTGGGGTTCTCGCCGCCGGCCTCGAAGACGGCGTCCATCTGGTACTTGGCGAACTTGACCCAGCCGTCGTCGACATCGCTGATCGCGGCGCGATCCTGTACACACTTGTCGAACGCCGCGCGGCGCTCCCGATGCCATCCGGGCTGCAGCGACTTGAACCAGTCGACGTCCGTCGGCGCGTTCTGGCGCGGCATCACCTGGGTGGGCGTGCGCTGGTACACGACGAGCTCGTCGGCGTACTCGGCGATCTGCGGAATCACCTGCAGGCCAGTGGCGCCGGTGCCGATGATCGCGACCTTCTTGCCCCGCAGTCCGTCGAGGTTTCCGCTGTCGTCGCCACCGGTGTACTCGTAGTCCCAGCGGCTCGTGTGGAAGCTGTGGCCTGCGAAGGTGCCGATTCCGGGGATGCCGGGCAGATGCGGACGCATGAACAGACCGCTCTGGGTGGCGACGAAGCGCGCCCGGAACTCGTCGCCGTTGTCGGTCCGAACGACCCAGCGAGCAGTGTCCTCGTCCCACTCCATGCCGGTGACCCGCGTCTGGAACAGGGCGCGGTCGTACAGACCGTGCTTCTGAGCCAACGACCGGCAGTACGCGAAGATCTCGCTGCCGCGGACGTATCGCTCGGTGGGAACGTAGCCGGTTTCCTCCAGGTACGGCAGGTAGATGTACGACTCGACGTCACATCGGACGCCGGGATACCGGTTCCAGTACCAGGTTCCGCCGAAGTCACCGGCGACGTCGAGGATCTTGTAGTTCGAGATCCCGATCTTCTCGAGCTCGATGCCTGCGGTCATCCCCATGAACCCGGCACCGACCACGAGCACGTCCAGATCGAGGGACATCGGACCCGCTTCACGCGGACCGTCGACGTGCGGATCGGCGTCGAACTCCGAGAACTTTCCGGTGAAGTCGATCGCCTGGAACTGGTCGGCGCCTTCCTTCGTCAGCCGCTTGTCGCGCTCGGCTGCATACTTCTCGCGGAACACGTCCAGCCGATCGACTTTGCGGGAGGGGACAAAGGAGTGGGGATCGGTGATACCGACGTTTCGGTCATTCATGGGGTGAGTCCTAAAGGGGGTCTTAGTGCGGGGTGGCGGAGCCGAGGTCTCGTTCGGTGTGGACCGAGCTCACCAAGCGGTGCCTGCGGGGATGTACATGAACTCGACCCGGTTGCCATCGGGATCGGCGACGAAGGTGTACTGCGCGGCCTGCGGATCGTCCAGCCCGACGCGGGTGTCGGGCACGAGGGTGCCACCGAACTCCACCATCGCCTCGGCGGCGGCATCGATGTCGTCCGCGAAGAACGACAGATGGGTGAGTCCGAGATGGTTGCGACGGTGGTGGGGCTTGCCGATCACACCGGGCTTGCTGTACGCCAACAGCTCGATCCGCAGACCGTCCTTCTCGATCATCGTCGCGGTGAGGCTGCACGGTGCGTCCACCTCGGGGATCTGTTCGTCGAGCTCGTAGTGAGCGAGTTCGACGAAGCCGAGACCGTCCCGGTAGAAGCGGAGAGCTCGCGCCAGATCCGAGACGCAGAGGCCGACGTGGGAGGAACGGTAGGAGCTGGCAGCTGCATTCTGAGTCATTGCGGTGATTCCCTCAATCCGAGTGAACGAGTGGGCGGTCGCGATCAGCCGACAGCGACCGGAGTGACGGGGCTTGCGGTGCCGCCGGTGATGGTGAGCGCACCGATGGTGAGCAGGAACTCGTGGCACTTGTCGGCCGCCAGTTCCTCGAGGTTCAGGTTCTCGACGAGGTGGATTCCGTTGTCGACGAGCAGCACGATGTGCCCTCCGAGGTACACGCCCTGATCGAACGGGATCGCTTCGACCGCCGAGTTGTCCGCCCCCACGAGTGCGACGTCGCACTCGGCGAGGTATGTGGCCGCATCGATGCCGATACCCGGCTGGGGAAGCATCTCTCCCTGCGACTTCATGAAGTCCCCGAGCCATCCGGTGCGGATCAGCACGAGGTCGCCCGAGGCCAAAGCAACACCCTGCTCGTCGAGAGCCTGCGTCAACTCCTCGCGGGTGATCACGTGCCCGGCGGGGAGGACGTCGACCCCCTTGGACGCCGCGACGTCGATGAGGACACCGCGACCGACGATCGGATCGACATTCTCGATTCCGCACTTGTCGGCGCCGGAGTAGGGGCTGACGCCGTCATGGGGATGGCCGTTGTAGATCTTGTTCTCCGAGTACACATGACACAGCGCGTCCATGTGAGTCGAGGTGTGCGACGGCATGATCAGCTGATCCTCGTGGGCGCCGACACCGGGAACGCCGCCGTTCGCCCGCGCCATCGCCTCGTCGCTGTGATTGGTCATCGTCAGCCGCTGCGGGGTGCCGCGGTACTCCATGTTCGGAACGCCGGACCGCTGGATCGGGATGCCGAGGCTGTACCGCTTGCCGGTTCGGGGGATTCGCAGAGCGGCCAGCACGGTCTCCTGCGTCAGCAGATTGAGCGCACCCTTCTCGTCCGATTCGCCCCATCGTCCCCAGTTCGACTTGCGTGCACTCACATCGGCTCCTTGTCCGTCGATCATGTCGATATTCCCCGACGATTGTTTCCCGGCGGCGGGGGCGAGCTAACGCGCTTCTCGCACAGCGGGACGTTGGTATGAGCGGGGCCACCCGAGTGGGGACACCGTGACAGGAGTCACTGTAGCCAGTGGCTACCACTTCGTCAACATGCTGTATGGAATCCCCGGATCGCGCAGTTCGGCGCTGATTTTCAGCATGCCGAACACGCCCCCACCCGGCTGTGGGTCGCCGTCGGTCGACGGCCTGATCGCATCGGACAGGTCGCCTGGAGCGATCGCTCCCGCCTCCCGAGAGTTGTGGGGTGACGAGTTCATCCCGCCGGCGATCACACAATCGAATTCGTTGCTTCGGTCGGTTTACACAAGGCAGAGCCGGTTGACCGGGAACTCGAGTGGGCCAACGGGATTGTAAAGTGCGCATCGATCATCATGTGGAGTCGACTCGATCTGCAAGGCCCACACCGAGGGTTGCAAGGTCTCACTGCGCACCTACTACAACGGCCGAAACCGACTGCCGCCGAAACGCACGGGACGAGGAATCGACGCTGGAGATCGCGCAGGCACGGAGCGGACCGCCCTCGCGCACCCGCAGGCTGTTCGTGCTGACGAGTCGGTGTAACACCACTCCAACCAGAATCCAGATATGTTGTGGGCAATGGATTTCAACGGCGGCACCTGGCGAGAATCACCGTGGTCGGGGTGCGCGTTCGGCGGCGTGTCCCCGGGCTCGAGCGCGTCTTCATCGTTGCGCGCTCCGTGTGCTACCTGGTGGTCGCCATCGGTCTGCTGGACAGATACGCTCGGCCGCCGGTTCAGGAACGAACGAAATCGATCACGGCACGGCCGCGCAGTGAGCCGTCACGAAGCTTGCCGTAGGCCGTCTCGATCTCGTCGGGCGAGAATACCTCGACCGGGCTCTGGATCATTCCACGCCGAGCCAGCGCCATCACCGATTCGAGATTGCTCACTGTCGATCCCTGATAGGTGAAAACCTCGCCGTCACGGGGCAATAGGTGGAACCACTCACCCGGCGTCGCGAGACGCCCACCGCCGGCACCGACCAAGCCGTACTTGCCGCCCGGCCGCACGGCGGCGATGCCGGCGGCGATCGTCTGGTCGATCCCGACGAAGTCCAGGAGCGCGTCGGCTCCTCGGCCGTCGGTCAGGCCGAGGATCCGATCGAGAGTCGAGTCGTTCACGCCCACGAATGTCTCGTGTGCGCCGAGTTCTCGTGCCAAGGCCAGCTTCTCCGTCGACATGTCCACCGAGACCACGAAGGCGGGACTCACCGCGCGCAGAAACTGGATGGCGAAGGATCCCAATCCACCCGCACCGAACACCACGACGGTCGACTCCGGCGTCAGCGATCCCCGGATGCGGTCGACTCCGTGGTAGGCGGTGGAGCCCGCATCGCCGAGCGGAGCGGCGTGGATCGGGTCGAGCCCGCCGAGCGGGACGATGTCGCGCGCATTCTTCACCAGCACGAAGTCGGCCAGTCCGCCGTCTTCGCCGAACCCGCGGCCGGAGCCGGCATTGCTGCAGTTGTTGGGGGCGCCGCGCAGGCAGTACCAGCACTGTCCGCAACTGCTCGCCGGCAAGACCACGACGGGCTCGCCCACGCTCAGATGATCAACACCCTCACCCAGTACGGCGACCTCTCCGGCGATCTCGTGGCCGAGGGTGAACGGGAACTTCCACCCTGCCGGTTCGACTGTGGCCGCAGCCATCTCCTGCATGTCGAGATCGGAACGGCACAGTCCGACGGCGGACACCCGAAGCACCACCTCCCCCGGCCCCGGTGTCGGCTCGGGAACCTCGTCCCATATCGGTGCAGTCAGCGGTGCCATTATCCGGAAGGCGCGCATACTTCACTCCTCTTTCATTCGACGGTGATCCCGGTGCGGCGAGGTCGAGGGTGGAATCCTTCGTCAGGCCCGACCCTTCGGAATATCAGTCGCGCGTCCGGGCTATGAGTTGACGGTATCCGTCGACGAAATCCTCGGCGGCCGCCGACGATCCGGCGTCCGCGTGCACGCACAGTGACGTGGCGCCGGCCTCTCGGAGCCGGTCGACGTCGTGATGCCACCGCGCCACCGATGCGGCGTCGTCGAGGTCGACGGAGGGTGCCTCGACCTGAATCTCGATCTCCGACAAGCTTCTGCCCAGTCGCTCGAGCTGGTCGCCGAGATCGTCGACCGCGGCTCGGAACGCGTCGACGCCGTCGATCGCCGGAGTCCGGATCGCGTCGGACACACCAGGGTCGGCGATGACCGGACACCATCCGCTACCGAACCGCGCGACCCGCCGCCGCGCCGCCGCACTGTTCCCGCCGATCCATACCGGCGGATGAGGGCGCTGAACCGGTTCGCGCAACCGCATCTCACTCGTGCCGCCGAAGTCGACGCCTACGACCGGGTCCGACGGATCAGTCCAGATTCGGCACAGTGCGTCGATGGACTCGTCGAACAGCTCGGCGCGGCGATCGAAGTCGACACCCAAGGCCGCGAATTCCGACCGTAGATAGCCCGCGCCGACTCCCGCGATGAGCCGGCCACCCGAAAGTGCGTCGAGAGTGGTGAGTTCCTTCGCCGCCAGGTACGGGTTCCGGAAGGGAAGGACGAGCAGGTTCGTCATGAGCTTCAAGGACGTCGTCGCGGCAGCGGCGAACGCGAGCGCCACGACAGGTTCGAAAGTGTCGTGACCACCGTTGCGGTACCACTTCGCTGACGGTGCGGGATGGTCTGCGAGGCATACTGCCTCGAACCCGCTCGTCTCCGCGCGACGGCTGATCTGCGCGAGCGCCGCTCCCGTGGCCAAGCTCGGATGTGCGTCGGGGACGTCACTCGGATATTCCAGGGTGAACTTCATGCCGTGGTGCCGGTCCCTCTCTTCGTGTCGGCGGATTGTGTCTACTTCGCGCCCTTGATCGCGGGCCGGCCGGCCGTGGCGCCGCCGTCCACGATCAGGTCGTGACCGGTCACGTAGTTGGCCTCGTCGGACGCGAGGTACAGGATGCCGGTCGCCATCTGCGCCGGGTCTGCGGCATAGCCGATCGGCTGGATCCCGTGAAGCGTCTCGATGAACTCGGGATCCGGCGGAACCATCCCGGACAGCATGGTGCCCGGCGAGAGCGTGTTGACGCGAACGCCTTTGGGCGCCAGCTCGATCGCGCACGCCTTCGACATCCCGATCACGGCGGCCTTGGAGCCGCTGTAGAACGCCATACCCTCGGTCGGCAGCGAGCCGCCGTTCGAGGCGGTATTCACGATGGCGCCCGAACCCTGCGCCGCCATCACTCGACCGGCTGCCCGGGTGCCGTAGAAGGCTCCGAGAATGTTCACACCCACCATGCGGTCGACTTCCTCGTTGGGAGCGTCGATCAGCGGGCTGCCACCGAACACCCCCGCGTTGTTGACCATCACGTCGAGCCGACCGTAGCGCTCGACAACGCCGCCGACCAGGCTGTCCACCGCAGCCGAGTCCGCGACGTCGGTCTGCACGAACTCCGCACCCACCGCAGCGGCCGCTGCGGCTCCGGCCTCGGCGTTGACGTCGGCGGCGATGACGGTGGCGCCTTCCGCGACCATCAGCTCGACGGTGGCCTTACCCAGCCCCGATGCTGCGCCGGTGACGATGACGATCTTGTCCTGCATACGATTACCCATGTACGGCAAACCTCCTTCAGCGCGTGCGACGGTCGCACGACGAATCGGACCGAGTACTGCGGTCAGAACTCGATGTCAATCGGGCCTTCGTCCGGCCGGGACCGGCATCCCAGCACGTAGCCGGCCGCGACGTCGTCGGGCCCGAGGACGTCACCGCCCACGCCGCTGACGCTGCCGCCGACGACTCGGCAGACACACGAACCGCATTCACCCGAACGGCACGAGTACGGCACGTCCACGCTCTCCGCCAGCAACGCGTCCACCAGCGTCGTGTCGGCCGGCCAGGCGAACCGGTGAACTGCACCGTTGAGAAGCACGGTCGTGTCGACCGTCTCTGCGGTCGATGCCCGGTCCGCGGCGGGCGCCGGGGCGAACGGATCGCCGGTGATCGAGGAGAACACCTCACGGTGGAACCGCTCACGCGGCACTCCGGCCGATTCGGCCGCAGCGCTCACGGCGTCCATGAACGGGCCCGGGCCGCACACGAACACCTCGCGCGACGGGTCGGCGGCGACCAGGCCTGCAAGCCGCTGCGCGGTCGGGATGCCGTCCACACTGTCGAACCAGTGGACGAGTGTGAACCGTTCCGGGTGCTCGGCCAGCAGTTCGTCGAGCTCTCGGGCAAAGATCACCGACTCCGCATCGCGGTTCGCGTAGAACAGCGTGACCGATCGAACGCCTTGCACCAGTGCGGCTTTCAGGATCGATATGACCGGGGTGATCCCGCTGCCCGCCGCGAAGAGCAGCAGGTCGTCCTCGTAACCCGACAGTGTGAATCGGCCGGCGGGAGGCAGGACGGTCATCGACGCGCCGGCCTCCACGTTGTTGCACAACCAGTTCGATCCGTACCCGGACGAGACCCGCTTCACGGTGATCTTCAGGTCCTCGTCGAGCGACGGCGTGCTCGAGAGCGAATACGACCGTGCGACGTGACCGGTCAGGTCACTCGGGATCCGAACGGTCAGAAACTGTCCGGGCCGGTACGCGAACGTCGGCCGGTCTGCCTCGGCCGGTCGAAGGACGATCGACCGGGCGTCCGGCGTCTCGTCGATCACCGCCATCACCTCGAGCAGATGCCCTCGGCCCGACGACTCGCGGCCGGCGGTCTCCGTAGGCTGCACGACGTTCCTACTCCGCGCTCGCGAAATCGAAATCGCTCAGGCGAAGACGCACGCACATCGCGAAGTACTCTTCGCCGTCCCACGGAGCGCTGACCTGCAGACGACCCCACTTGTTGACGTAGTAGTTCTTTCTCGTCGCGCTCGTCTCCGACAGGTAGATCAGCCGGCAGGCCTCCTTGTGCAGCTGTTCGTTGTAGTGGTCGAACGCCTCCCGCCGGATCTCCATCGACGCGTATCCGTTTTCGAGCATCTCCTGGATCCCCTCGGCGATATAACCGCACCAGGTCTCCAGCCAGATCGGCAGTCCCGCGCCACTCGCGACCGGTTGGGAATTGGGGCCGTAGAGCATGAACAGGTTCGGGAAGCCCGGCACGGTCATCCCGAGATGAGCCTGTGCACCCTGGACCTTCCACACCTCTTCCAGACTCACCCCGTTCGCACCGACGTACTCGGTCGGCCACAGGAACTTCTCGGTCTGGAAACCGACAGCCGCGATGATCAGGTCGGCGTCGCGGACGGTGCCGTCGGAGGTCTGCACCCCACCTTCGGTGAGGCGCTCGATCGGGGTCGTCACCAACTCGACGTTGTCTCTGGTGAGCGACGCGTACCACTGGTTGTCGACCACGGGGCGCCGAGTCATCGGGGGGTAGTCCGGGACCAGCTTCTCGATCAGGTCCTCACGGCCCTTCACCTGGTCACGGATGTACTCGACCAGCATCTCCCGCATCGCGTCGTTACGCTTGTTCACGACGCCGCCATCGGCGATCCACTGCTCGTCCGCGATGAGCAGCTCGCGAAGGTCGTTCGATGCGAATCCGGCGATGTACTTGTTCCAGTTCCAGTAGAACGGCATCGTCTGAAAGAGCCACTGCAACTCGTCCGAGATCGCTTCGCCGTATCTCGCCCGCGGCGAAATCCACTGCGGGGTACGCTGATAGACCGCTACCGACGCTGCCCCACTCGCGATCTTGGACAGCAACTGGACACCGGTCGAGCCGTTGCCGATGATCGCGACTTTCTTCCCGGCGTAGTCGATCGAGTCGTTCCACTCCGTGGTGTGCACGATCCGACCGGAGAATTCCGCGGCGCCCGGGGCGGGCAGTTCGCGCGGTGTCGCGAACAGACCACTCGCTGCCACGACGACGTTCGTCACGACAGTGGTCGGCGGCTGCTCGGCCACCGCCACCGTCAGCGTCCATGTCTTCGCGACGTCGTCGAACCGCGCGGACGTCACATCCGCGTCGAAGACGATGTGCTCGTACACGCCGTGCTTGCGTGCGACGTGGTCGAGGTAGGTGCGTACCTCGGACTGGCTCGCGAAGTACTCCGTCCACGGGTACTTCTTCTCGAAGGAGTACTCGTACGACGCACTGAGCGTGTCGACACGGACGTCGGGATAGGTGTTGATGCTCCACACTCCCCCGATCTCCGAGCGCCGCTCGTAGATCGTGAACGGAATGCCGAGCCGGGCAAGCTGGACTCCCATGGCGATCCCGGAGAACCCGGCCCCGACGATCGCGACCGAGTAGCCCTCGGGGACACACTTCGTGCCCGTCCACTCCCGCTGGAAGGGCCACGCGGGGAAGGACAGGATCCGGCGGCGCATGAACAGATCGTCGGACGCCAGATGACGGGCCTCCGCCATGCGGATGAGATCGGTGATCTCGTCGTTCGACGGCACCCGGCCCTCATCGGCGAGATCGCCGGACATCAGGTACTCGACGGCCTTCGACCTGATCAGATCGGTGTCGTCGTCGGAGAACACCACGGTGTCCGCCACCATGCCCGCGACACGCTCGGCGTGCACTGCGGCGATATCGGGATCGCGGGTCGCCTGGAACAGAGCCATTCGCAGGACGTTCACATCGGCGTCGGCGACCGCGCGCTCCACGAACTTACGGTCTGGCATTTGGGGCTTCATTCTCACTCCTGTACATGCCCTGGGCATGAACGCACGGGCGTCGCTGCTGAGTTCTGGGAAGGATCGTCTACGCTGCCTGCGACTGCGGGCAGACGGACGTCAGGCACCGGTGTGTGCGGCGACCTGGTGGTCGAGAATGCGCTCACGCAGGCTCTGTTTGCGGATTTTCATAGTGGGGGTCTTCGGCAGTTCCGTGACGAACTCGAGCTGCTCGGGGAATTTCGCGGGCGAGATGCCCGACACCCGGCAGTGGTCCCTCAGTTCGTCGAGTTCGACGCGCTGTCCCGGGTCGGTCAGCTGCACCACCGCGCAGATCCGTTCCCCGCGGACTTCGTCCGGGAGCCCGATCACGGCGACGTCCGCGACCGCGGGGTGCTCGACCAGAACGTCTTCGATCTCGGACGGGCTGATCGATTCACCCTTGCGGATGATGAGGTCCTTCTCGCGGCCGACGAGCGTGAGGTGCCCCTCAGGCCCGAGTTTGCCGATGTCTCCGGTGAAGTACCAGCCGTCGGCGTCGAAGGGACGGACGATCGCGCCGTCGGAGATGTAGTGCTTGAACAGAATCGGGCCGCGCAACCACACTCGGCCGGTGCTGCCGACGGGCAGCGCCTCGTCGGACTCGGACCGGATCTGAATCTCGCAGTTCAGGACCGGACGTCCGGACGTCGTCGCGAGCTGGTCGACGGTGTCGGACGGGCGGGCCGACGCGATCATCGGCGACTCCGTCATCCCGTACCCGTGCAGGATCGGTACGCCGATCTCAGTGGAGACCTCGTGGAACAGTTTCTCCGGCATCGGCGCGCCGCCGCCCGTGAGCATCCGCAGGGTCGGGACCACCGGAACGCCCGGCGTCTTCCGTTGCTGCTGGAGCAGAAGCGAGTAGTGCGGGGTCGATCCGCCGGTGAGTGTGACGCCGTGCCGGCGCATCAGCCGGACCGCCGCCACCGGTTCATAGACCGCCATCAGGACCAACGCCATGCCGCTCGACAGCGAGGCGATCAGCATGTCGGGTCCGCCGATGTGCGCGTACGGGAAAAGGATCGTTCCGGTGTCGGCGCGCGTCACCCCGAGGGCGTCGGCGATCCCGAGCCCGCCTGCGACGAGCGTGCTGTCGGTGTGGCAGACACCCTTCGGGGCCGAGGTGGTCCCGGACGTCGTGTAGATCCAACGGATCTCGTCCGCACCGGACTCGACCGGCGCCAGTGCGGCCGGATCGCCCTCGGGCAGCCTGTCGGCGAGCACCAGGACCTGCAGCGGCGCGGACACCGCGGCGCGGACTTCCCCCGCCATGCGGCCGTGATCGTATCCGCGGAACTCACCGACGGTGATGAGCCACTGCGACGCGCACTGCTCGACCATGGCCGTGACCTCACGCCCGCGGTAGAGCGGAATGATGGGGTTCTGCACGGCGCCGATCCTCGACAGGGCCAGGCTCAGAACGACGGCGTCGATGCTGGTGGGGAGCTGCCAGCTGACGACGGCACCCAGCTCGATGCCCTCGGCGAGCAGACCGGCCGCGGTGCGCTCGGCGGCTGCGAGCACACCGGCGAACGTCTCGCTTCGATCGTTCTCGTCGATCAGTGCGACAGCGTCGGGGGTCGCCTCGACGCGGCGGGTGAGCAGGGACCAGATCGACGTGGCGTCGCTGATCCGATCGGTCGCGTTCACGTACGGTCCTTCTTCGCTTCCGCCGGCAACGGATCCGCGGTGAGCAGCGGGTAGCCGGTGGTCAGCATGGAATTCGCGTGGCCGAGCCAGTGCATGTCGAATGCCGACTGGAGTGCCGCCTGCTGACCCATGATGTCCAGCGTCTGGTTGACGGCGCGCTTGCCCTGGCGCAAGGCCCAGGCGTCCATCTGCGCGATCTCGCGGGCGAGATCCATTGTCCGGGCGTCGAGTTCGTCGACCGGCACGACGCGGTTGACCATGCCGGCCGCGAACGCCTCCTCCGCCGAGACGCTGCGCGCGGTGAAGAGCATCTCCTTCGCCCGGCGGGCGCCGAGTTCCCACGTGTGCGCGTGGTATTCGACCCCGCCGATCCCGTACTTGGCGACCGGATCGCTGAAGAACGTGTTGTCGGCGGCGACAATGAGGTCGCACGGCCAGATGACGTTCAGCGCGCCCGCGATGCACGCTCCCTTGACCGACGCGATGGACGGCTTGGGCACGTCGCGCCACCGGCGCGAGAAGCCGAGGTAGTACTCGGTCTCCCATCCGTACGCATTCTCCAACTGGCTCTTGACTTCCGACGGTTCGTAGCCGGAGGTCGTCGACTTCAGATCGTGTCCGGCGGAGAAGTTGTCGCCGTTGGCTCGCACGACGATGACCTTGACCGCATCAGCGGTCGCCGCAGCACGCCACGCAGCGTCGAGTTCTTCGAGCATCGGCTCGTTCTGGGCGTTGTGCTTCTCCGGACGGTTCAGAGTGATGACACCGACTGCGTCCTCGACTCTGTAGTCGATCAGCGGCATGGTCACGCTCCCTCGTAGATTCGGGTGATCGCCGAAACGATCGAGCGATTGTTCTCGGCGGCGTCGCCGAAGTCGTACTGCCAGCGCTTGGCGGCATTGGTGAACAGGTGGACGTCGGACTCGACCATGTAACCGATGCCTGCGTGGACCTCGTGCGCGCAATGGACCATCTCGCGGGCAGTGAGCGCTGCCTGATTACGCATCAGATCGACGTACGGCCGGCCGTCGTCACCCGCGTCCAGCGCGGCTGCCGCAGCTCGGGTGTGCGCCGAGGTGACGTGTGCGTTCACGGCGATGTCGGTGCACAGGTACTGGACCGCCTGGAAGCGTCCGATCGCGCCGCCGAACTGATGGCGCTGCTTGGCGTACTGCACGGTCATGTCGAGCAGGCGCATACCGGCGCCGTACACCTGCGCGGCCCGCAGCACGGCGCCGCGCTGGGACGCACGGTCGATCGCCCGGTCTGCGTCGGCGCCGCGCGCGAGGATCCGCTCATCGACGACGGTGACGCCGGGCAGCGTCATGCCGAACATCGGGTATCCGCCGACGTTCGGCATCGGCTCGACCTTCGCGTCGGCCGCGTCGACGTGCAGAAGAAGGCTCTCGCCCGCTTCGACGGCGTGCACCAGGAAGCTCTCGGCCCGGTCCGCGTAACCGACTCCCAGCACTCGACCGCTCGCCGTTCCTCTGTCGACGGTGACCGCCGAGCCCCAGTTCCCGGTGAGGAAGGCCGGGACGACGACGGCGTCGCCGTCACCGATGCGGGTCGCCAGTTCCGTGGCGGCCGGAGTGCCGGCCAGGGTCGCGGCGTCACGCGCGACGGTGAGGTCCAGCAGCGGCGTCTCGGCCAGCGCCCGTCCCATCTCGACGAAGACCGCCGCGATCGTTCCGAGAGCGGCACCGTCCTCGTTCGTTCCGTTCGCGTCGCCGAGCTGCAACCAGCCCAGTTCGGCGAACTGGCTCACCTGATCGGCGAACGCGACGGTGTTCGAACGGTCCTCCAGCGGCGAGTAGCGCGCGAAGACCGACTTGCTTACATCGGTGAGGGCTGCGAAGTCCTCGCCCCATGTCAGTTCCATGATCTCTCCTATCGCGGCAGGCCGAGGCCACGGGTCGCAAGCACCATCCGCTTGAGCTGGGACGTTCCTCCGGCGTGGTTGGCGAACGACTGCCGGTACCACGCCTCGGGCTTGCCGTTGATCGGCGCGTCGGCCGACTCGCCGCGCAGCTGGCTCGTCGGTCCGAGGACACGGTCGAAGATCTGGGCGAAGAGCGGCTCGTACTCCTTGGCGACGACCTGCTGCGCCCCACCGGCCCACGGCGTCTGCCTGCCTGCGGCGTTGTCGCCGATGATCTCGTAGGCGAGAAGTCGCTGTGTCTGGATCATCTCGGCAAGCTTCGCGAGATCCGCCTGCACATGCGGATCGTCCAGCTTGCCGGGAATCGCCTTGCAGTGGGTGATCAGGGCCCGCAGCCGGCTCTCCTGCATCGCATAGATCGGCTCGACGGTTCCCGAGGCGTAGAAGGCGCGCATGATGTACTGCCAGCCCTTGCCCTCCTCGCCGATCAGCGCGTCCGCCGGCACACGCACCTTGTCCAGGTATGTGCTCGACTGCACGCCACCGCCGTAGTTGCGCATCGGGTGGAGAGTGACACCTGGACTGCGCAGATCGACCACGAAGATGCTGATCGCATCACGCGCGGCGTTGTCGGTCGCCGTGCGGGCGGCCACGTACAGGACGTCGGACATCGGGCCCCACGACGTGAAGGCCTTCTCTCCGGTGATGACCCATTCGTCGCCGTCCCTGACGGCCTTCGTCCGCAGGGAGCCGAGGTCGGAACCTGCCTCCGGTTCGGTGAGACCTTCGGCCCACAGGGTCCGCATGTTCGCGATGTCCGGAAGCAGTCGCTTCTTCTGCTCCTCGGTGCCACCCACCAGGATGGTGCCCGCGGCGAGGAAGATTCCGACCGAGTTGATCATCGGCGCGTCGGCCGCGTACAGCTCCTCGAGCAGGATCTGGTTCGCGATCGGCGCCAATCCCTTGCCGCCGTACTCCTTCGGCCAGGTCAGTCCGATCCACCCCTTGGCGGCGACCTTCTTGCTGAACTCGACGGCGATCGCCCACTGGTCCGGGGCGTCGTCGAATTCCGGATTGAAAGCGTTCTCCTCCGGCAGTTCGGCGTCGAGGAACTCGCGGATCTCGGCCCGCCAGGCCTCATGCTGTTGCGACAGTGCAATTCTCATTACGTGTATTCCGCCTGTAATTCGTCGGTGCCTGCGGTCTGTTCGGCGGCGCCGTGGCCGAGGGTCCCCTCGGGGTAGAAGCGACGAGCCCACTTCCGGATCTCGCGGAAGCCTGCGGCTTCGGCGGTCGCCAGGCCGGGCGGCTCGGTGTAGCGCTGGTGTTCCCAGATTGCGATGTCGGCCTTGACCTGTCCGATCGCGTTGCGCTGCCGCTTCGCCACTCGAGATTCGTCCTCGCCGTCCTCCTTGCTCGCCCACGTGGAGAACCGCAGGATCGAGCGCTCGTCGTCGACGGGGGTCACCGCTGTCAGTGAGCAGATGGACCCGACGCCGTCGGCGTGGGAGAAGCCCAGTCCCAGACCGAGCAGCAACGCCCTCGTGCGGCCCGTGATGTTCTCGACCCCACCATCGACGCTGCGACGCTTGAAATTCAGAGCCAGCTCGGTCTTGAAGTCGTACTCGCCGAATTCGCGGCTGACGACGGTCGGGACCTCGTCGGCGCGGTGGACGTACTTGAAGTGCGCGAAGTCGACACCGTTCTCGGCGGCGTACTGCGGATGGATCGGCAGTTCGGCAGTCTCGAGACGACCGCTCTCCCCCAGGTCGTGGTAGTCGTTCGCCGAACCGGACCCCGGGAACATGTCGAATATGCTCGGCACCTCGTAGAGCGGATCTCCGCCGTCGACGTCGTGCCAGATGTACATGATTCCGTCGCGCTCGGCGGTGGGCCAGGTACCGATCTTGCGTACGCGGTTCGTCGCCTTCTGATACGGAATGCAGGTGTTGCGGCCTTCCGGGCTCCACTGCCAGCCGTGGAACGGGCAGGTGATGTCGTCACCGGCCACTGAACCGCCATGCCCCAGATGGGCACCGAGGTGCTCGCAGTATGCGTTCAGAACCACGAAACGACCGCCCTGAGTGCGGTAGGCGACCAGGTCTTGACCGAAGTACCGCAGAGGCTTGACGTCGCCGGCTTCCAGGTCGGCAGACCAACCGACTTGGAACCACCCGGTCGGTTTCATCGATAACGCCATAGGTGACACTTCATCCTCCTGAACTATTGCAACAGCGGCACTTTCGGCAACTACGCAGAAGCTGCTCTACGACAAGAGCTTTCATCGATCGACCTGCGATGCGCGGCGACGTGACGCTCCATCCGCGATCATGCCCCCAGATCACTTCGGCAACACACCGTGACTGCCATCACTGTAGCCAGTGGCTACGACAGCGTCAACATGTGCGCCCGAGTTCGATCGTCTTCACGGGTCGAAGAGCATCCGGCGGAGGTCGCGCCCCTCGCAGGAAGCCCGCACCGCCGCGGTAACGTGCACGGCACACACCGCCCACCGACCTCCGGGAATTTGACGGTCGGGGTGTCCGCCCCTAGCATCACCAGCGTTGAGACGAAAGCCGCAGTGCGGCCCGGGTTTTCCTCATCACCTTCATTTCCCGCTGCACTTTTCTGCGCATTCGCGCACCATGCGGGTGAATTCTCCGAGAACAGCGAGGTCAGAGGTTGAAAGCAATTGTCTTCGACGGCACCGATTGCAAGCTGGTCGACGGCGTCACCGTCCGCGACCCCGGCCCCGGTGAAGTCCAGGTCCGCATCGTCGCGAGCGGCCTGTGCCAGAGCGACCTGAGCGTGATCAACGGCAAAATCCCGTTCCCGACCCCGGTGATTCTCGGGCACGAGGGCGCGGGCATCGTCGAGGCCGTCGGGGCGGGCGTCACCGTGCCCGCAGTCGGCGACCACGTTGTGCTGTCAACGCTGGCGACGTGCGGGCAGTGCGCCGCCTGCGTCTCCGGACATCCCACGATGTGCCACGAGTCGTTCGGGAAGACGGCAACACCGTTCGAGCTCGACGGCACCCCCATCCACAACTTCGCGACGCTCTCGACCTTCAGTGAGCGAATCGTCGTTCAAGCAGGACAGGCGGTCTCGATCCCGAAGGATATTCCGCTGTCGACCGCGTGCCTGATCGGCTGCGCAGTACTGACCGGCGCCGGATCGGTACTGAATCGGGCCCGCGTCAACCCCGGTGAATCGGTAGTCGTCATCGGCGCCGGTGGCATCGGCCTCAACGTCATTCAAGGTGCTCGAGTCGCGGGCGCGACGACGATCATCGCCATCGACACCAACCCCGACAAGGAATCGAAGACACGCCTCTTCGGCGCCACCCACTTCGTCCGAGCGACCGCCGGCGACACCGTCTCAGCCGTCCGTGAACTCACCGACGGCGGTGCCCATCACGTCTTCGACTGCGTCGGTGGCGAGGCGATCACGAGCCAGGCCATGGAGATGCTCGACTGGGGCGGGCAATTGATCATGCTCGGTGTCGCCGGGCCCGAGGCCAAACTATCGGTCCCGGCCAGCACCTTCTACATGGACCGTGCCGTGCTGGGCTGCCGCTACGGCTCGTCACGACCGGGCGCAGACATCCCCAAGTACCTGGACATGTATCGATCCGGCCGACTCCTCCTCGACGAACTCGTCACCAAGACCTACGAGCTGGAAGACTTCCGATCCCTCATGGACGACGCCCGGAGCGGAAAGCTCGACCGCGGAGTCCTGCTGATGCCATCCTGACATCGGCTTCCCACGGCGATGAGCACGCGGAGGGCCCTGTCGGGGCCCACCGCGTGCTTTCTGTTTCTCCGAAACGCCGGCGTCTACCTGTTCGGCCGTGTCGCGTAGATGAGGACCTTGAGCATGTCGGCGACTTCCTGCCGGACATCTTCTCGACTGCGGTCCGGGTAGTCGCCGAGCACGGTGAGATACGGCTCGTAAAGATCCCACACCGCGCCCACGAGGGCGATCAACGAGGCCAACACCCGCGAATCGAACTCGGTCCGCACTCGAGGTTCGGCCGGGTCGTCCCACAATGTATCGATCTGCGATCGGTAACCCCGTGATCGGACTCCGCCGAGCAGACGATCCGGTCGGGTGCCCTCGAAGAGCGACCACGTCAGCATCCGGCCGAACTGACCCGCGTCGATATCGGCGCCGAACGAGTTCTCGATCGCGGCGTAAGCGTCTTCCTCACCCGATAGACGTTCGCCACCATAGGTGACGAGCAATTCCATCACCGCCACCAACAGGTTCTCTTTCGTTCGATAGAACCGATAGATCAGTCCGTAGGAGACATCCGCCGCGGCGGCGATCTCCCGCAAGGTCACTTTCGCCGGGCCCTTGCGCGCGAAGAGATCCGCAGCAGCGAGGAGAATGGCGTGCTGCGGGCCGGTCGATCCCGCCCGCGACGGTGTCCACTCTGCGATCTCCTTGTCCGCGCGCCGTGCAGTCGACTCGGCATCCGGCGCGGGATTCCCCTCGACGGCGCCGACGACGTAGTCGCCGGCCAACCGGAGCGCATCCTTCTTGGAATCGCGACCCAGCAGCAGGTCGACCGGCGTCCGCTCGGAATCGTCGATTCTCGTGATCGACCACTGGGCGATGGCGTGCGGTTCGATACCCTCGTCGAAAGCCGCGAGGAACTCGGGGACCTCCCGACGGACCCGATGATTCTCCAAGTCGAACTGCCAGACCGGGAACACGGTCACTCCGTCGCCCGGATAGCCGAGCATCTTCCTGCTCTGGACACGCTTGTTGATCGCCTGACGACTGATACCCAGAAACTCGGCCACCTCCGGGGTGGTCCAGACGTCGTCGGCGGATGCAGCGAGTTCGCCAAGGTTTCCCATACGGCGCAGACATTATCATGCTCAGGGGCATAGCGATTCGCGTGCACCCTCGGCGGGTGGGCGGTGCCCGCTGCGGGAGAGCGCATTGTTCCGGCCTCACCTCAGGCCCGTGTTGGATCCTCTCGTTCGTCACCACTTCGGTGTGCGACGGTTCGGGGCCCCCGTCACGGCCGCGCTCGCGCCAGGGGGTGCCGCCGAGGCCGTCCGGCACCGCGCAAACCGCGAGGACACTGACACCGACTCGCAGCTGTTGACGCTCCAATAGCCACTGGCTACAGTGACGGAGGTCACCGCGTGCCGGTCGGTACCCGACCACGCACTCTCGCGGATGCGATCCGGCCGCTCGAACGCCGAATCGACCTTCCCCCCGGTCGTCACGAACGCCACGTCGAACAGGATCACAATGAGCTCACCTGAGAACGCGCCATCAGCCGGCCTGATTCGCAGGGCGTCGCTGGCAGGCTTCTTCGGAACCGCTGTCGAAGCCTACGACTTCATGGTTTTCACCTTTCTGATCGCATACCTGTCCCCCAAGTTCTTTCCCAGCGACGACCCTACGACCGGGATTCTGAGCTCGCTCGCGGTTCTCGGCACCGGATTCCTCGCACGCCCGATCGGAGGCATCGCCTTCGGTCGAATCGGGGACCGCTACGGTCGTCGATTCACGCTGATCCTCACCATCTCGGGCATGGGTGGTGCCACCATCCTGATGGGGCTGTTGCCGACGCACTCCGCCGTCGGAATCCTGGCCCCCGCCCTGCTCGTTCTCACACGTCTGATGCAGGGATTCTTCGCAGGCGGAGAGCAGATGGGTTCGGCCACGTTCGTCACCGAACACGCGTCCACCAAGAACTACGGCGTCCTGAGTGCGATGACCCCGTCGGGATTCGCGTTCGGTGCCGCAGTTGCTCCGCTGGTCGTCGCTGTCACCACCTCCCTGTCCTCGGAAGACACGATGGCAAGCTGGGGCTGGCGCATTCCCCTCCTCATGTCTCTGCCGCTCATGCTGTACGTTCTGTATCTGCGTACGCGGCTCGAGGAATCACCCGAGTTCCAGAAACTCGCCGGCAAGCACGAGGTCCAGTCCGCCCCGTTGCGTGTGGTCGTCAAGCGGTACCCCGTGACACTGCTCCGTGTGATCGCAATCAGCACATCAGTTCTCGCGATCGGCTATGTGATTCCGGCGTACATGCCGCTGTTCCTGCGTCAGGAAGTCGGCATGCCCCCCGGCACCACCGCTTGGCTGGCCACCGCCGGATCGACCTGCGCCATCGTCCTCGGATTCGCCGCCGGATTCATGATCGACCGGAGCGGCCGGAAGTACACCATGATCCTGGGGTTGGGCGCCATCCTGGTGACCATGCTCCCGATCATGTACGTCATCAAGGCGACTGGCGGGAATCTCCTCGTCACCGCGCTCGGTCACATGCTCCTCGTCGGTCTGGCCGGAGCCTCTGCTGTACCCGTGTACGCGACACTCACGTCGGCCTTCCCTGCCGCGGTTCGCTACACCGGTGCTGCAATCGGATTCGGTCTCGGTTCGGCGCTCGGCGGCGGGCTCGGGCCTTACCTGGCAGGAAAGCTCACCGCGACGACAGGGAACCCCTATGCCGCCTCCATCGTCGTCGGCACCGCGGCACTGTTGGGCATCGTGGTGATTGCCACCATGCCGAACAGCAACAGCAGTACTGCGCCCGCAACCACGCTCATGACAGGCGAACCCGAGCCCGATGAGACGGATTCGGCGGGAGAGTCCCCGCTGCCTTCGAAGTCGGTGTGACATTCAATTTTCGTGGCCCCGCACCTGTCAGGCGTCAGGACTGCGGACACCGGTTGTGCCGCCCCCCGACAGCCCGCACCGGATGGAATCGGATTTCATTTCACCACTCCGTAATCGAAATTGGCGCAACCGAAGTCGGTTGTCCGCGCCGTCATCGAAATCGGCATCCGGATCAGCCATCCGGCCACGAAGCTCGCACGCGTCCCCAGATCGGAGTACATATGCCTCAGGACCCTGCCACGTCTGTCGACCGCTCCGACAGTGAGGGGATCGTCGATTACCGCGGCCGGTTCGACCTGTCGCAACGCCGATTCCTCGTACTCGGTGGCGGACAGGGGATGGGGCGGCAGACTTCTCATGCACTCGCGCAGCTCGGCGCCTCCGTGATCGTCGCCGACGTCGATCGGGACCGCGCCGCCCAGGTGTGCGCAGAGATCGGTGCGGCGGCCGCGGCCGTCCAGGTCGATGCCACCGACGACGCCGGCATGGCCGCGTTGGCCGAGTGCGCGGGCGAGCTCGACGGCGTCGTCGATGTCATCGGCATGGCGAGATACGGTCCGCTGGTCGACATCACCGACGAAGACTGGCTTTGGGAGGAGGGCATCGTCCTGCGCCACGCAGTCCTCGCGCTTCGGCATTTCGGCACTCCGTCGCGTATCCGCGGCGACGGCTCCATCACCTTCGTCTCATCGGTCTCCGGAATCGGCAGCTCCCCGGTACACGCAGCCTACGGCGCGTACAAGGCAGCACTCGGGTCGTTGGTCCGCTCGGCGGCCGTCGAGCTGGGCCCTTCCGGCATCCGCGTCAACGCGGTGGCTCCCGGATTCGTTCTGACGCCACGGATCTCGACGATCCTCGACGCCGATGCGCTCGAGTACACCCGAACCCAGATACCGCTTCAGCGGGTGACGATGCCCGCCGACGTGGCGAGCGCGCTCGTCTTCCTGGTGAGCGACCACGCCCGAACCATCACCGGGCAGGTCATGGTCGTCGACGGCGGAGCCACCAACAAGTACCCCTACGACATGTCGGGCTTCTGAGTCCGCCGACGTCGCCGAAGGTTACGCACTCGGACGCTGGCGCGTCACGATCCGGGGCCGATCGAGATCGAGATCCGGTGCCCCACTCGTCTGTGAATCAACTTTTCAGAAGGAGACTGAATGACTCGGCTGTTCGACCAATACCGGCTCGGCGACATCGTTCTGAGGAACCGCGTAGTGATGGCCCCCATGACGCGGGCTCGCAGCGTCGACACCATTGCCGGCGCACATACGGCAGAATACTACCGCCAGCGCGCGACCGCAGGGCTCATCGTCACCGAAGGCACACCCATCTCCCCCGAAGGCCAAGGCTACGCGCTGGTTCCGGGAATCTGGTCCAGGGAACACGTTGCCGGCTGGCGAACGGTGACCGATGCCGTTCACAACGAAGGCGGCCGAATTTTCGCCCAACTGTGGCATGTCGGCCGACTGTCCCACACGTCACTTCAGCCTGATCGGCAGCGACCTGTCAGTGCCGGTTCAGCACCCGCCCGCGAATGCAAGACCTACGCCTTCGTCGACGACGGCACCATCGGTTTCGTCGATGTGAGCACGCCCCGGCCGTTGTCCACGGAAGAAGTGGACAGGGTGGTTGGTGACTTCGCCTGCGGCGCAACCAACGCGAACGACGCCGGTTTCGACGGTGTCGAATTACACGGCGCCAACGGCTACCTGTTCGAACAGTTCCTCAACCCTTCGGCCAACACGAGAACCGATCGCTACGGTGGTTCCATTCCGAATCGTGCCCGTTTCCTCCTCGAGGCGGTCGATCGGGTGAGTGAGGCAATCGGGTCCACCCGCGTCGGGATCAGGCTCTCACCGTTCAGCGAGCTGTTCGACATGCCTGCATACTCCGAAACCGCCGACACCTACTTGTATCTGGCGTCCGAACTGTCCCGCCGCAACCTCGCCTACCTGCATCTCAACGATCAGCTTTCGGCCGGCGGCCGCGCAGTAGGAACGGAGTTTCTCACCGAGTTCCGAGCCGAGTATCCGGGAACGATCATCTTCGCGGGCGGCATGACACGTGAGCTGGCGGAGGGCTTGATCGAGAAGAACCTGATCGACCTCAGCGCCTTCGGGCAACCGTTCATCGCCAATCCCGACCTCGTCGAGCGCATGCAGAACGGCTGGCCCCTGACGGAACCCGATCCGAACTCGTACTACGGCGGTGGGGTCGAGGGCTATCTCGACTACCCGAGGTTCGATCCAGCGACCGTGTGACCACGATTATCAGAATCTCACTACTGGAGGTAAAATGTCCGAATTGCAGATCCCGAGTTACGACCCGGCCACACTCGTCCGCTCCATCACGGTCGAGATCGAGGCACCTGCGAGCCTGGTGTGGGAGGTCCTCACGGAGCTCGACAAATATCCGCTCTGGAACCCCTTCTGCGTAGCGGTGAAGTCAACGCTGGAAATCGGTGCGCCCGTCGAGATGACGCTGGCAGATTACACCGGGGGCGACGGGACCTTCCCGTACACGGAGTATGTCTGCGCCGTCGTGCCTGAGCGTCTGCTGTCGTGGGAGCTCCTACCGACGCCGGACTGCCGTGATGCCGCCCGACGCGACCAGATCATCGAGCACCTCGACGAGGGTCGTTGTCGCTACTACTCCACGGATGCATTCCTCGGTGAGGCCGCGCACCAGATCATGGCCGAAAGCGGCGAGTGGGTGAAGCGTGCTTTCGACGAGACTGCCATGGCACTGAAAGCACGATCCGAGAGCCTTTATCGCAATGCAACAGTTTGGTAACCGTCACCGCATCTCGGCACCTCCGGCCTCTACCTCGATGTCAGCGACGGCCACCGCGACGACGTACGAGCCGCTCGATCAGGTACCACCCGCTCAGGCTGCGGTTGCGATCGATCGACGGCCGGGTCGCCCGGCATGCCCGCCGTGTCCGTCTGCGTCCGGCCGCGCCGCCGCTCCAGATGTCGATGTCCTCGTAATCGGCCTGAACCGGCTCGCAGCGCTTCCGGCGGCCACGTGACCTGCACGTATCGCTTTCAACGAGACGAAAGGAAACCGTTCTCCGGGGCCGTGGACCTCGGCGACACCCGACCGTGTCGGGTCGTCGGCCGTGGATGCACACCGGATCCACGGTCTCCGCCTCCGATCCGAAACCGCTCGGGCCGGCACGTGATTCGCGCGAAAGATCGAGGTTGGCCTGCCGGACCCCGACATGCCGGGACTTCACCTGCGGTCGATGGGCGCATCATTTGTGGTCGTTCCAACACCTCCAGCAGATTGCGTCCACCACCGAATCCCCATTACTGAGGTTTTCTCACCAG
>NZ_LRRH01000018.1 GCF_001646785.1 Rhodococcus phenolicus | reverse complement strand
GCATCCGCACCCTCACCCACCGCCGACACAGCAGAAGGCCGGACCGCCACACACGACCCGGCCCCCCACCCCATCAACAACCGAACAACCCCTCAGCCGCCGGATCAAGCGCATCCCAGACACCGCACCACGATCCCCTCCCGCACCACCCCCAGGAAACCGTCATCCTCGAGCGAACCCAGCACATCACCCAACCCCACAACCTTCAGGTCGAAATCCGCAGGCACATTCACCACCACCAGTGCGACGACACCTCGGTCCACTCGATCACCACCGAACGCATCACGCGCCCACCTCCGCCGCGTCCACCGTCGCATCCACCACGACCGCACCACCGAGACGCGCCGTCGTCAGCAACGCCTCCACCTGGCCCTCACGCAAGCTCAGCGTCTCCCCTTCGTCGTCTACCGAGGTGAACACCACCGCACCCATATACGGCTGCCAGACGAAGCCGTGGGCGCGCGCAATCAGGGTCGCTACGCGATTGACCACCGGCTCCCCCACCAACAGGCCCTCTTCGTCGATCCACATGTCCAGACCCGGGCCGATCCGCACCACATCGAACATCCGGCAATCCAGCGCCGCGCGCAGGGCCGTACCGACGCCCCGCTCTTCGGTGCCCGCCAGTTCGATCACAGCCGCAGTGCCGTCTACATCGATTCGCACTGCTGTCACCATTTTGTCCACCATGAACTCCTTGTCTCCACCTGATTCGGCGGGGTTATTCGGGCTGGTCAGTCGCGTTTCCAACGCCCGTTACTTTACATATCTGATTTGTGTAGTTCAAACCGGGGATATCGCGGATGCCTGCCTCGACCGGTCTCGCCCGGGCCTCGTGCGTCCGTGTGGGACGTGGCGTCGACGCAGGTCAGGGCGGAGGTATCGGCGCGGTCGGCTACATCGAGGCGATGCGCCGGCCTTTCGCCGGGACGTGCCATCGTTGCAGGTAACGGCGGGTTTTTCGTGTTCGCGGTCGAGCTTCAGGCGGCGGGCGGCTCACGCAGGGCCACCCACAGATCGGGCGCGAAGTCCCACAGCGGCTCGGCCTTGACGAGTTCGCCCCAGGTGATCATCTGGCGGCAGTGCCGCACGGTGTCGAGCAGGTGTGCGCCGGGAATGTTCCCGGCCAGGCCGGGGACGTTGAAGGCGGGATAACCGCTGCCGGTCGTCGGGTTCGCGCACTCGTCGCGTAGGCGTCGGAGCTCGTCGGCGATGGCCTGGTGCCACCAGAACCGCTCGCGGGCGCGATGGACGGCGGGGTCGCGGTACGGGTCGCCGTCGGGGTAGTCGATCGGGTCGAGACTCAGTGTCGGTGTCATGTCGCCTTGTCGCTGGCAGGGGTCGGAAATGGAAGAACCCCACCGGATATCAGCCGGTGGGGTTCGTCGCGGGGCCGCTTAGATGTAGGCGGCCTGCTCGTCGGTCAGGACGGTGCCGGTGGTCGTGGCGATCAGCGCGGACTTCGCGGCGATGAACTCCGCCTCGTCACCGCCCTTGATCGCTGCGGCGTAGCGGGCGCGGGCCTGTTCGAGGGTGTTCTCCATGATCCTTTCCTTCCGTTGGGGACTCCCCAACTATACAAAGTACGTTTGCATAGTGTCAAGGCGTGGGAACGGCTTTTTTCGAACCATCCGACCCGGCGGTAGCTCCACGCTCACCGGGACGTGCCATCTCCCCAGTTCACAGCATGTTTTCTATGCCGCCGCCGGGGTCGAGCAGCAGCAGCCGATAGGTCAGCATCACCATTTCGACGTCGGTGCGCAGCTCGTAGCGCCGCTCGCGTCCGAGCACATCGGCCATGTCCGCGACGAACTGATCGGTGGCAGGCAGGGCCAGATACTCGCCGAGCACTGTTGCCGCCGCGTACAACTCCGCTCCTACCCGGTGCCCGACGATCTCACCGGTGCGACGGTCGAGTATCTCGAGGGTGGCCACCTCCTCGGCGGCCCCTCGGGCCTGACGGGTCGCCAGGCGCACCCCCCGCGCGGCCACGGTGGCGATGCCGATCGAGTCGAAGATCCGCAGGTAGTCCGGTACTGCGGCGACTGTTGCGCGACGGCCGAGCAGGGCTCGATAGCGATCGGCGGACGAGGGGAACGCGCGGCGCAGCATCGAGCCGGTGCGCCGGGTTCCGGACGCCATCGTGGTCACTGCGCCGCCCCGTCGACGGTAGCGGCAGGCGCAGGGACGGAATCGATCCACGGGGCGTCGTCGCGGTCTTCGACGTACTGCCCACCGGGCGGGTTGTCGTAGTGGCGCAGCAGCGCGGCACGGGCAGCGGGCGAGGCGGTCGCCAGATTCGCATCACGTGCCTCGATCCAGTCCTCCCAGTGCCAGCCCGCCCCGGCGTCGAGGACGTACTCGGTGGGCCGGACGGGCACGCCGTCGAGGAACGCCTCGATCACGGACGGGCCGTCGGGATCGCGCACGACGATGACCTCCAGCTCGGGCGCAGCCGGACGGCGGGTGGGGGCCGGCCCCTGATCGGTGCCACCGGTTTCGTCGCCGTAGTAGCCATCCGCGCGGCGCGTGATCTCGTGCCAGTCGGTGCCGAGCCGGTCCGCCAGGTGACGAAGATCAGCGGTCAGGTCGGCCAGGACCGACTCGAGGTCGTTCGGGGTCGCTCCGGTGCGCTCGGCGTACGGCACCAGCGCCCACAGCGCCGAAAGCGCCCGTGTGGCGCTCGTGTGGTCCGGGGCCATGTCGGTGGCAGGGTCCAGAGCAATTGGGGCGTGAGCGTCGCGCACAGCGGCCAGATCTGCGATCGTGCGCGTGGTGGAGAACAGGTCGGGAGAGTTCATCGGGCAGGTCCTTGTCTTCGGTCGTATGAGCACATGCCGCACAGCCGGGCCGTGCTGCGCGGCCCGGCCTGCTCCGCTCAGGAGTCGGTCTTGGTGAGCGTGTAGCCGAGCGCGGCGGCGAGCATGAACATCAGGTCCTCGCCGTCCGGGAGGTCGACCTTGTCCATCCGGTCGACGATGTCGGCGCACTCGTCGGGTGTCTCGCACCGGCATTCGGAGTTCTGCGGCTCGTCGTACTCCGAGGCGAGCGCGTCACCGAAGCAGGTCGGGTCGATGACCCAGGTGTCGGTACCGGCCAGGTCGCGCATGAGGTACACGCGCACGGTCTCTTCGATGTAGTGCGCGCCGTGGGCGGCGGCGCGTTCGCCGCCGGACAGGTACGGCTCGGGCGCTGCGGCGGTGGGGTTGGTCATGGTGAAAGTCCTTTCGTCGGAGATTCGGTGGTGTCGGTGGCCGGAGGGCCTCGACGTCGGCCTCAGTGCTTCGGGATCTTGAGGCGGTCCGGGATCTGGTGGTCGCGGCCGGGCAGCAGAACGGTTTCCGCGTACACCGAGGCCGGGTTGTCGTGGTCAGTGCGGACGTAGTGCGCGACCGTGCTTGCCTGCCCGATGTATTCGCCGTCGATGAAGACCTGTGCCGTGGCGTTTCCGCGCGCCCCGGCGGGCAGGTAGGTGGCGCGGCCTTCGCGGGCAGCGAGAAGAACCTGTGCCCGCAGTGCTGCGTAGTCGATGCTCATGATGCGGCTGCCTCGTTCCAGTGGGTGTCGTGGGGGTGTGCGGGCGCGGCTGCCTGGGCGTCGGCGCCGTAGTGCCGAGCGCAGGGGTCGTCGAGCAGGTCGCGGTAGGCGAACATCAGCAGCTCGAAGCCGTTGCGGTGGATGTGGCCGATACGGGTGCGCAGCGCGGCGATGGTGGTTGTGACGCGGGCGGCGCTCGGCGAGGCGACCACCTCGGCCAGGACGCGGGCGATGGCGGCCAGCTCTGCGGCAGCGGCGGTGTCGGCGGGGGCGCGGCGGGCGAGGTGGGTTCCGCGCACGGCGAGGGTGTGCAGGTCGATGTCCTCGAAGAGCGTGCCGAGGGCTTTGTGGAGGATCGGGGCGGGCAGGGCGCGGCGCAGGCGCATCAGGCTGCGGTAGTCGGTGGGGGTGGTCCACTGCGGAGGTGTGAGGGTCACTGTCGGGCTCCCGTGGTCAGGACGTTGCCGAAATGGTCACGTCACGATCGAGTACAAAACAAACGCGTTTTGCATAGTTAGATCTGCGGAAATACTGCTCGGATCTGGGGATTCACGCGCCGACCGAAGGTGGGCGAACTACTCGCCCGCGAACCCTTGCCGCACCGGGCGGCGCATCCTAACAATACAAAGGTTATTTGTAATGTGTCAACCGTGCGACGTTGCCGGTTCCCCGAAGGTCCGCACATGCGCCGCGGGACATGCCATCTGCCCAGGTCGGATGGGAAATGAGCCGCCCCCCGCAACCGACACACTCGGTTGCGGGGACGGATTCGAGCCACAGCGCGCTGCGCCGATCAACTCGGCCGGTACTGCTGCGCGCGAGCGATGCCGTCGTCGTAGTCCTCGACGTACTTCCCCGCCCCGGGCGTGTACTTGCCATCGACACGATCGGGGTCGTAGGCCATGAACACCACATCGGGGCGGCCGTCGTTGAACGCGCGGAAGGTCTCGTAGTCCCACCCATCGGGGCGTAGTCGTCGTTCCACCTCAGTCGTGCCACAGGCACGAACCCGGCATCGGCGTACAGGTCCGGCAGCACGGTGTCGAAGCAGTCCAGCCGGTGCCCGCCGAGCGCGGTGGCGTGCCGGAGCATCGCGCGCGCCGCGCGCGGGTGTGCGCAGTCCTTGTGCGCGAACACCGAAACGATCTCGTCGCCTTTGAGGGCGACACCAGCCTTGCCGTCGTCGGTCACCAGCAGCCGCATGGCCCGGTATTCGTCCTCGTCGTAGACGTACACCGACGCCGCGTGCGGATTCTTGCGGGTCAGCTCGAGCACCTGCTCGCGATAGACCCCAGCATCGGACGGTGCCAACTCGTGCAGTGGCGGCGCAGACAACCCCCGGGACTCGAGCTTCGCGCGCACGTCGCCGGACAGGGGGTGCGTCGCGACCGGGGTGATCTGCTGGCCGTTGATCAGAAGCCGAGGGCTTCGGCCTCCTCGATCTTCGGATCGGTCCACCGATCCTCGATCTGCTTCCGCTCGGCTTCCGGAAGGTCCGGACTCCAGCCGAACGTCCTCCAGAACGCTTCGCGCCGCTCCTGCGTCATCGGTTCCTCGTTGCTCATCGTCGACTCCTTCCTCATCGGTGTGTTCTGCTCGGGCACGGCGCAGCGCGTCCGACTGCTCGGCTCTGAGCTTTTCAGCGTCCCGCAGACGGACGGTCAGCGCGTGTCGGTCGTGCGGGTCGGTCGCGGCCTCGATCGCAGCTCGCAGATCGTCCTGGCCGCCCGGCGTGGAGTCGTACAGCGCCAGGGTCTGCGCGTAGTCGGCTTCGGCGGCGGCGAGGCGGCGTTGCACCCGCGTGTGCGTCGGATGCTCGGCCAGCCGAGCGCGGGCCGTCGCGACGCGCGCGGTGGCCTGATCGAGGCGGGCGCGCACGTGTGGGGTGCAGCGCGGGCCGGGCTTGGGTTTACACATTCGCGGCCACCTGCGCGGTGGCGTGGTCGATCACGGTGGCCAGGGCGCGGCCGAGCCGGTCGACGCGCGCGAGATCGGGGGTGCGCGGGTCGGTGAGGTAGACATCGCGGCGCAGCTCGATCATCACCGAGACCACGCGTTCGTCGCGACCGTAGTGACGCAGCGGCACGTAACTGCCCGCATACGGGGTGTTCTCGCCGATCCGGTCGATCTCGGGCAGGGACGTGAATGCGCCACGGACAGCCTCGGTCAGCCACGCCGGGGTGTGCACCCGATCGGTGCCGATACACAGTGCGGGGCGCGCGGCGCTCCGGTCCTCGAAACCGGACGCGGTGGCGGGATAGGAGTGCAGGTCGATGAGCACCGCACGCCCGCACGCGTGCAGACACTCGTCGACGGCGGCGGTGACCGTGTCGGCATAGGGACGGAAATAGGCATCGATCAGCTCGGCGGCACGCGGATACGGTTCGGTGCGCAGCGGGCGGCCGGCGCAGGTGCGGGTGTAGACCGCGCCCCGGCCGAAGACATCGGCCGGCTCGCCGGCATCGGTGAACCGTTCCGGGTCGATCACCAGTCGCGAGAGTGTGTTGACCACGGTCGTCGGCCGCAGGCTGCTGTGTCGCCGGGCGGCGGCGGCGATCTCGTCGGTCGCGGTGTCGGTGGATTCATCGAGTTCGGCGGCCAGCTCGACGTCGGTGGGAATCAGGTCGGCGCGGATCTCGGCCGGAATGACGCGGGAGGCGTGCGGGACGTGGATGAGCACCGGGCACTGGCGATCTCCCGGTAGCACGAGCGCTGAAGTGGGCATGACGGTCCTTGTCGGTTCTGTGGTGGAGGTCGAGCAGTGATCCGGGCACGACAGCGTGCCCGGGGACGCGAATTGTCCTCGAGAGGGCCAGGTTCGACCAACAGGGTGACTCTCACGCGCTGCGGCGGGCGTGGGCGAGCACCGAGGATTCGCGCACGATCCAGGTGCCGCCGACACGGACGGCGGGCAGCCGCTGGGCGGTGATCGCCTTGAGCACGGCCTGGCGGCTGATTCCGAGCCGGTCGGCAGCCTCCTGAACCGACAGCAACGGCGGCAGATCCACGCCGTCGAGCAGGCGGTCGTAATCGGCAGTGAGCAGCACCCGTACCGAGCGCAGCGGCCACGGGTAGGTCTCGAGGATCGCCAGCGCGGTGGAATTGGCCTGACGTACCGAGTCGGCCGGGACGGTGAAGATAACCTCGGCGTGGCCGAGTTCGGAGCGCCCGGCCGCGCCGCTGTAGTCCGCGATGGGGCCCAGCAGCTGCTCGGCGCTTTCCGGTCCGAACTCGGTGTCGAGTTCGGCGATGACGTTGTAGGACTGTGCGGTCACGGTCGGTGTTTCCTCTCGGGTGCGGTGCGGGGTCGGCGCGGTCGGTGGTGGACAATGAGGCCGGGCCGGGGGTGATATCAGCACCCCCGGCCCTTGATCGTCAGCGACGCGGTGGCCACTGAAAGCCCGCTCGCTTGAGCGGGGCGAGACCGTTTCGGAACGCCCGCGGATCGCTCGCGGTGGCCGAGAACGTCGTGATCAGCACGTCGTCCTTGTAGACCATCAGGTGGCAGCTCTTGGCGCGGTGAACCACGAAACCTGCCTCCTCAACCGCCTTGAGGATCTTGCGGGTGTCCTTGTCGATCCCCTTGTACTTGTCCATCCTCCACCTTCCGTTTCCGAATGACAACTCGATTCTATATCTGTGGTTGTCGTTTGACAACTTCAAGGTGGGCAAACCTTCTACCTGCACCTATGCGCCTCATAGCGGGAAGTTGTGGACCCGCACCCGCTCCGGAACCGCACCCAGCCCCCAGGACCGCACCACACCCGCGATCGCAGCAGGCACTTCGGCCGTCGACGCCGATGCGGCGAACCGTTCAGAATCATCGAGCCGGTAGAGCCCACGCTCGACGTCATGGACAGCCGGGCGCAAGGACCAGGTGACCCCCTGCGGAGTGCCCAGCCAGCCGGTAACGAAGACCGTGCGAGTGCTGCCGTCCCGCTCGATGGTGCGCACCTCGGTGGCCCATTCGACCGCAACCAGCGCGTACAGCGGCACGCCGATCACCCCGACCTCCGACGCCGAGCTCTGCGCACCCGCGAACGGCTGCCCCAGCGCGCCGCGCTGCGGATGACGCGGGAAGCTGTGGACGCCGCCGACGATGAGCGCGGCGGCTCCGTCGACCTCGGTGGCGAACCCGGCGGGCAGTGCGGTGACGGGTGCAGTCATGGGCATTCTCCTGTACTGGGGCGTGGATTCGAGATCGGCAGGCACATCAGGCGGCGGTGCGCGCGGCGCGCGCGGCGACGCCCACCTCGATGTCGAGAGCATCGACGTGCCGGGCGATGGTGCCGTCGGCCAGGCGCACGTCGGCGACCCGGCCGCCGAAGAAGTCGGTTCGGTAGTCGAGGATTTCGGCGATCTCGGTGAGCACCGGAGTTCCGGTGATGGTGACGGTGACCAGTTCTGCAACAGGGGTATTCGACATTTCCTTCTCCTTCGCTGGGCGTTCCGGACAGGGGTAACTATACAACCAACATTTGTATTGTTGCAACCCCTTGGCCGCCACTCCTTCCGCTCGCATCCCTCCGGGACGTGCCGTCACCGCAGATCAACGCATCTTTCGAGGACCAGAAAACCGACAACAAAATGCCGGGCGCAGGGAACGCTTCCCCACACCCGGCCTTGACCCGAGTTGCACCAGATTAGTGTGCCAACCCCGACCGGGGATTCGCGATGCCGAGGGAGTGGAGGATGTGCACGGCGTCGTCGGTGAGCGGATCGAAGGCGGTGTGCTCGTGGCCGGCGATGGTGATGGTGACTTCCTGTAAGGGACGCAGGGTCCGAACGATCTTCCGGATGGACATCCCGGTCGCGTCCTGCAGGTAGCGTGAGATCGCCAAGGCGGCGAACACGATGGTCAGGTGCGCCTCGATGGAATCGCGGGTGTGGCTGAAGATCGGGCGGGCCCGCAGGTCGGTCTTCGACATCCGAAACGACTGCTCGACATGCCACAGATCGTGATACTTCGCCATGACTTCCTGTGGATTCATCAGCGAGACAGGCAAGTTCGTCACGTAGCCTTTCAGGCCGATCAGGGAACGCGCCCGGGCCAGAGCATCGGTGTCGAGGGATTTGCCCCTGGTGGTGCTCTTGACGAACCGCGGTGTTCGAGCAGCACGGGTGCCGTCGACGACCTCCCGGGCCCGGGCTTCCTGCGCGTTGAGCGTCTGGTTGTCCCGGACGGCACGCTTGGTCGAGTACGCCCAGATCGCCCGCCACGCCGTCGCGTCGGTCGGCTCCCATACCGGCTCACTGCGACGGGTGAGGTCGTTGACCACGGTTTTGGCGTGCCGTGGGGTGACGGTGTCGATGATCTGCCCGTCGGTGAACACGTCCCCGTTCCAGTGGAAATGACTGGCCAGATCCGCCGGTGCCTTCGTCACCCGCGATCCGACGATGAACTTCAGTCCTGCAGCGTCGAGATCCTTGAGGTTCGTCGCCGACAACATGCCGGCGTCGGCGGCGATGACCATCTCCACCCCGTCGATATTGTGGCGGGCCTGGAACTGCCGCACGATGGGCACGATGGTGCGGGTTTCGGCGTGGTTTCCTTCGAAACACCCTATTTCCAAGGGAAATCCGGTGCGGTCGACGAGCAGCCCGACGACGATCTGCGGGTCGACCCGGCGCTCCTTGGAGTAGCCGACCTTACGGAGCTCGTCTTCCTTCTCAGCTTCGAAATACAAGGTCGTGACGTCGTAGAGCAGCAGGTTCAGATCCCCCGCGGTGGCGGCATGCTCGAAGCAGCGTCGTGCGATGTCGTCGCGGTAACCGTGGCCAGTGCACCGCTTCAGGGTCCGCACGAAGGTGTTGCGGTGGGCCGGGGCGATCCCGATCTCCCGCAGCACTCTGCCCGCATCCGCAACCGAGGTCGGTTCGACGAGCCGGGCTGCCACGAGCTGGAAGAACGCCTCGTTGTCGATGACATCGAAGCCGAGACGTCGCCACGCAGCAGCAATGACCTCGACCAGCCACCGGGACCGCTTCCCGGTGATCGTCGGTGCAGAGCTGGTGGTGCCGAGGTCGAGGTCGAGTTCCTGCTGGCCGGCGAGCAATTTCTCCCGCGCCGCCTCGAGCAGGGCGGCGAGTTCGCTGTCGGTGTGGGCTGATCCGAGGTGCTCGAGCACCTTGTCCCGGCGGCCCTGCTTGGCCGCGATCTGCACCGCGGTCGCTCCCGAGGCGATGCGGACTTTGCGGATGTAGGCGGCCATGAGGCGGAGTCTACCGAGCCGTTAGTGTGCCATTTTCCGTACACGCACCGCTGCTACCTGCACAGACGCACCGGACTACCCCGGAAACCACCTCACCTGGTGCAACTCGGGTGCCGTCACCGCAGATCAACGCATCTTTCGAGGACCAGAAAACCGACAACAAAATGCCGGGCGCAGGGAACGCTTCCCCACACCCGGCCTTGACCGCCGGTTACCCGGCGGGACGTGTCATCTATGCAGCTCAGAGCCCACTTTCAGTAGTTCGCTGTACGCATTGAGCACCCCGCCCAACCACAGACCCTCATCCCTGGCGTCTACGCCTTCGCCGCGCGGACCCCTTCGCCGAACGCGCGAGCCGAGTAGCCGAAGTTGTTTTCTACAGCCTTCTGCTGTGTAGCCGCGCTCAACCCGAGCTCCTGCATGAGCACCAAGTGGAGCAACGCCTTTGTGACATAGGCGAGCCGGTACCGGACCTGCTCGGGAACTCTTTCCTCTAGCTCGCCGGTATTAAGGTGGCCGAGAGCGTTTCGTGCATCTCGCAACCACCTTGCCCACATATCCACATCGGTCAGTAGTTTCTCCACTGCTGTCTGGTCCGGGATCTTCGCGATCTCCGTGATCCTCTGTTTCAGTCCAGGTCGGTTGTCACCTGTGCGCTGTCTGATCCATGCACGGGCGTCTTTATCCTCTGGGAACAAGTCCCGTATTGCGGCTTTCACCTTCTCGTGCAGCTCGGTTGGGAGTCCGACTGACTCGGGGCACAAAGCGGCGTGGAACCCTTCGGTGGCGGACGCCGCGTTGAAGATTTGGTTCTCGTAGTAACCGCCCTCGTTGTAGTCCAGGCTGAAAAGCACATCGAGCGGCAATCCCACCTTTTTCCGCAGCGCCACCCATGCGGGCAAGAGGGTGTCCCAGTCCACATCTTTCAGGGTGAAGATGATGTCGTGGGGAGACACCGCGCGTTCCTTACCTGAGCCGGCATCGAAATAGAGCCCTACGCGGTAATCCCTCAAGTCCGCGTCATCGTCCCTCATGAGGAGGGTTTTCTTCCCTACACGGCACCCCACCTGGGTGGCCAACGTGACCAGATCACGCACTGCGGACACTGTGTCGTCGAACCCGTTCCATGCTCTTTTCTCGTCGGAGCGAACGGTAACGGTTGCACGTTCTTTTACGGTGAACCCGCGCTCCCAGGCTCCTACCGCCGTTCCCGGCATATTCAGAGTCCAACCCAGCGTCACGGTCTCCTCGGACTCCTTCAACTGAGCAGAGACCGAATCCAGCTCACTGGGGTCCACAGTGATCCTACGGAACTTCAGCTTGTCCGAGCCGTCCTCATCCGCTTTGTAAAAGCTCCTGCGATCGATGCCGGTCCGCTGTGTCCACGCCGTGAGATTCGCAAGCTCCACCTCAAGACCATCGAACGCCTGCTCGTCCTCCGACCCGAGATGTACGCCGACGAGTACCACCCGCGACCGAAAGACCTCAACAACTGTGTACTGCTCGCCCACGGTGATTTTCCCGCCATTTGCGGGCAGGCATTCCAGCAGCGTCACATGGCGCCCATCAGCCGCGCCATGCACCACCTTCGCACCCATGTCGGCGGCGAGCGAATCCGTCAGTTCCAGACGACTCCGTCCATTCGTATCGATCTCCAGGACCCCACCGACCCGCACTTCAGGGGTCTCCGACAGCCACCACTTACCCACCATCCGCAGTTCATCCACGGGCTGAGCTTCGCATGAGCAGGCGAGTTATCAGAGACGTCGTCCGGGTGATCGACTGTCGACGGCCACCTCTCAAGATCCCTCCCTGGCACGGATCGCCAAGACAGCAGACCCATCGGTATCGGGTCGCCCATCGGCGAGCATCCGCAGTACCGCGCGAGTCGCGTGCACATCGGCGAGCGCGCGATGGCCACCACCGAGCCGCAATCGACCATCCGGTCCGAGGCCGAGCGCCTCGCAGCGGCGGGCCATCACGCACTGCCAGCGGTCGGGGTCGGCCAGGTGCGCCGGGTCGATCCCCTCCCGTCGACAGTCGTGCAGGACCCGGCCCAGGTCGAATTTCGCGTTGTAGGCGAGCACCACACGGCTCGCGGTGACCGCTGCGAGCGTTGCGAAGACCTCCGGCCAGCGCGGCGCACCAACCAGGTCAGCAGCGGTCAGTCCGTGCACCTCGATGGCTCCGGGTTCGATCTCGACCGGTGAGCAGTCCACGAGCGTGTCGAGCAGAACATCGCCGGTCGCGGCGTCGATCACGGCGATCTCGATGATCGACCCATCCAGTCCGCTGGTTTCCACATCGACGATGCAGGCCGCCCCGTCGGCGAGCACGGCATTCGCCCATGCGCGTGGCGTCTGTGTCTGTAGCGGCATTGCACCTCCTCGAGTCTCGATCATGATCGGCAGACATCCTAGGGCCGCAGTGGGGACGTATCTCGACCTTGTGCGCGGGTCCGACTCCCCCGTCGGGACGTGTCGTTCGTGCTGGTCACAGGCTGTATCGCTCCTCTGTCACGAACCGCGGCCCGGTCCAGGGACGCCAGCACCCCGCGACCCGATGGGACGTGTCATCTCAGCAGGTCACGGGGTTTCTCGGGGTACGCGAAGGCGCTACATGCCGAGGGCCGGCGGGTGGCCAGCTTCGAGCCGGTAGCCCCGGCCCGAGGCGGTGGTGTGCAGGCTGTCGACCTTGATCGACACCACCCTCCCCGGGGTAGTGACCTGCCCGGTCTCGGTGTCGTAGGAGCGGATGACAGTGCACACCGCGCGCGGGCCCAGGTTGCCTTCGCGAACGAGGTCGTCGATGCGCAGTGTCCGCACGGTGGTGCGGCGCGGATCGTCGGTCCACAGCTGCCCGACGGCGATCTCGTCGCCGTGCCGGTTGGTGAGGGTCTCGGTCATGTGTTCTCCCATCGTGTCCAGGTCGCAGGGTCGAGGCGCTCGGACTGTCCGAGCGCCCCGGGAAGCAGCAGTTCAGGCGGCGTCAGGCCCGGTGTCGGCGTCGGTGTCGACCACCCGCGCGCCGTCGTCGATACGTACCGGGCGGCCTTGCCCGTCTCGCAGGCCCCGGATCTCGGTGTAGGGGACGCGATCTGTCCACGAACCTCCGACGATCGAGCCGATGGTCACCGTCTTCGCATTGACCTTGAGGACTCGGTGGAAGTGCCCGACGTACCGCACCACATCGCCCACGGCCACAACGTCGCGGCTGTAGGCGGTCGCGGTGCCTGCGGCGATCTGGTGTGCGCGCACGCCTTTCCAGTAGACGAGCTCGTCGGCGGTGTGCTCGATCTCGGCGAGTATCCGCTCGCGGTAGTCCCCGCTCGCAGCCTCGTGGGTCTCGACGTACTTCTGGCCGGTCTGCTTGTTGGTGTGCAGGGTCCGGGTGTATCCGTCGCGGTCACGTTCGAGGCGGCGCAGCTCGGCGGTGAGCTTGTCGATCCGGCGCGCGACGGTGACCGGGGCGTAGCGACGATCGGTGGTCTTGGCTGCGGCGTCGACGCGACCCCGCGCGGTTGCGGCCTCACGTTCGGCTGCCACGGCCTTGCTGAGCGCGTTCCAGGACTTCTCCACCGCGCGGCGGTGCCGGGTCTCGCTGTGGTGGCCGACCTTGATCGGTTTACCGCCCTCGGGCAGCGCATCATGTGCGGCCTGGTCGGCGGCCCACGCGGCCTCGGCGGTGCCGGCCTTGCGGTCGGCCTTGGCATCGAGAGCGTCCACGCGATCGGCCTGGCGGGCGATCTTGTCGGATTCGACGTCGGCGGTGGGCCGGTAGGTGTCGCCGATATCGACCTCGACGGTGAACCCTGCGGTACGCAACGCGGTGGCCGTCGCGTCGATCTGGGTGCGCTTGGCGCGGCGGTCCCGCGACTGCGGGAGGTACCACGAGCCGAGGTTGCGGGACCAGCGCCAGCGCTGGGCTTTGAGGATCTGGGCGGAGCCGTCGCCGCGCGCGGTGCCGTCGATCAGGGTGCCGTCGGCGTGGGTGTGGGTGATGGTCAGTGCGGACATGAGCGGTCCACCTTTCTGAGGGTGTGTGCGAATGAAGGGAGCCGATAGAAGGAGCGGTCAGCGCACGAAGCGCCAGGCCGAGCGGGCGGCGCGTGCACCGGGGACCTTGCGGACGGCGATGTTGGTGGCGATTTTGGCGGCGCGTTTGCCGTAGACGGTGCTGCGCGAGGGTCCGGCCGGACGTACGGGGACGCGTTTGGCCACGGGGCGAGTGGATGTGGTCGGGACGGTGGGAGCGGTGTGGGCGGCCAGTTCCTGCTCCCACTGCGCGAAGTGGTCGATCGGGGACTGAATCTGGTGGGTGTTCGACTCCGGTGTGCGGTGCGCAGCGGTGCGGCGTGCATGGCGGTGCTCATGGCCGCGGACCGGATCGAGGTAGCGCAGCGGCGTGCGGGTCACGAAGTTCTCGGCCAGCCGTGAGGACCAGACCCGGGTTTTGTAGGCGGTCAGGAAGTGACCGGCCAGCCACAGCGCCACACCGCCCAGGAGCAGCGGTGTGCGGGCGGCGATCGGGTCACCGGAGATGATGCACAGCAGCGAGGCGATCGCCAGCAGAGCGCCGCCGAGGCGGGCAATCGGAGCACCGATCGTCCAGACGAGCAGTGCCGCCAGCGCAGTCGCTGCCATAGCGGTGATGATCGACATCCGATTCCCCTTCCCTGGTCTGCTCTTTCGCCCCTAACTTTACAATTCACATTTGTTATGTTGCAACTCCGGCTACATCCCAGCAGGCCCGCGCACGTTTCCACAAAGCAAGCCCTCTATGTAAAGTTGCAGGAACCGGACCCCGGCACATCCGCGATGACCGTGCCCGAGAAACGAAAGGCCAGAAACGATGGCGAACCCGAACCGCCTCACGGCACAGCAATGCGTCGAGGTACTGAAAGAAGAAACCGGCGACGAGATCAAGCCGGTGACCTTCCACTCCTACGTCAACCGAGGCCACGCCCCCAAACCGGTCGAGAAGATCGGCAACACACCCCTGTGGAAGCGCAGCGAGATCGTCGAATGGGCCCGCAACCGGCCAGGACGCGGCGCGCGCACCGACCTACGCAAGCCACGCCGGCGCACCCCCACCAAGGACGCTGCGGAATGATCCGGGTGGACCTCGTCAGCCCAGGCACACGCGGAAGATTCCGAGACGCTGCCACCGACAGCACAGTGGGGGCAATTACCACCGCATTCCAGGACGAGGGTTTCGCACCGAACCCCGACTCGACCTACGAGGACTCCAGCGTTCGCCGACAGACTGCTCAGGCATACATGGAGTCGGTGGATTGGACCGACGAAAACCATGTCGCCCGCGCACTACGGGCGATGGAACGCATACTCGAGGATTTCGAGGAACAGTACGTCGAGAAGTTCTGGTCTTCTCTAGCCCGGGACGGATACAAGCGCGACATGGAAACCGGACGCCTCGAGTTCCCCTCACGCAGCCTGCCGGAAGGCGCGCTGGCAAATCTTACCGAGGCATCTGTGATTCGTTCACACTTGAAACGCATTCAATCAGCGGTCGAGAACGATCCCGAGTTGGCAATCGGCAGCGCGAAAGAGCTGATCGAATCAACCGCCAAGCTGGTACTCAACGACCGGGATGTTCCCTTCACCAAGGACGACGACCTCGGGCAACTCACCACCCGCGCACAAGAATCACTGTCACTCCGACCTAACCAAGCAGGTGTTAACAGCCCTGATGGCGGTTCCGGCGTCAAGCGCATATTACAGATGTTTCGGTAATT
>NZ_LRRH01000146.1 GCF_001646785.1 Rhodococcus phenolicus | reverse complement strand
TCATCCGCACCCAACAACGGAAGGTCGCCGACCAGCGTGGACGGTTCCGACACCACGGCCTCGAGGACCCGCACGAAACGCTCGGCGAACGAGCGGATCGTCGATTCGTCGAACAGATCCGTGGCGTAGGTCAGCTCGGCGGCCATTCCGGCGGGAGAGCCCTGCTCGTCGACCGATTCCGTGAGCGTGATCTGCAGGTCGAACTTCGACACCTGGGCGTCGAAGTCGAGTCCGCTCACCGACAGGCCCGGCAGTTCGAACGAGGTCTGGGCGAGGTTCTGGAACGCGAGCATCACCTGGAACAACGGATGACGGGCCTGCGAGCGGGCCGGGTTGAGCACCTCGACCAGCCGCTCGAACGGCACGTCGGCGTGCCCGAACGCCCCGAGGTCCGTTTCGCGCACCCGGCCGAGCAGGTCCGTGAACGACTCGGCCGGATCGACCGGGGTCCGCAGAACCAGGGTGTTGACGAACATGCCGACCAGGTCGTCGAGCCCGGCTTCACCGCGACCGGCGACCGGGGTACCGATCGCGACGTCGTTCGTTCCCGACAGACGCGAGAGCAGTACCGCCAGCGCGCTGTGCACGACCATGAACAGGGTCGTCGCGTGCTCCCGCGCGAACGCGTTGAGAGCCGAATGGAGTTCCGGCTCGACCACGAAGCGGACGCTCGCACCGGCGAAGGACGCGGTGGACGGACGCGGACGATCACTCGGCAGATCGAGCTGGTCGGGCAGTCCGGCCAGCGTTGCGGACCAGTAGTCGAGCTGCCGCGAGATCAGCGACTCCGGGTCGTGTTCGTCACCGAGGACCCCGCGCTGCCAGAGCGCGAAGTCCGCGTACTGCACGGGAAGCGGCGACCAGGCCGGCGCATCCCACGACGATCGCGCGGCGTACGCCACCATCACGTCGCGGGCGAGCGGACCCATCGACCAGCCGTCCGCAGAGATGTGGTGGACGACCAGGCCGAGGACGTAGTCGCGTTCACCGATCTCGAACAACCGGGCGTGCATCGGGACCTCGGAGGTCACATCGAAGCCGACGGACGCCAGTTCGAACAGCTTGCCGTGCAACTCCTCCGGCGAGACCAGTTCCGGGGTCAGGTCGGGAACGGTCTGTACCGCTTCCTGCACGACCTGGCTCGGTCCGTCCGGCGAGTCCGGGAAGATCGTCCGCAACGACTCGTGGCGGTCGGTGACGTCGATGACCGCCACCTGCAGGGCGATGATGTCGAGTTCACCGCTGAGCCGGATCACGACCGGAATGTTGTTGACCGCAGAGCCCGTGTCGAATCGGTTGAGGAACCACATGCGCTGCTGCGCGAGCGACAGCGGGATGCGGTCCGGCCGCTCGACCGGTGCCAGTGCGGCCCGGCCACCTGCGCCGGCATGCTGTTCGACACGTGCCGCGAGTGCCTCGACGGTGGACGCCTCGAACAGGGCCCGGACGGGAACCGTCGTCTGCAGGGCGGCACCGAGCCGTGACACCACCTGGGTCGCGATGAGCGAGTTTCCGCCCAGCTCGAAGAAGTCGTCGTCGACACCGACCCGCGCCACACCGAGCACGTCGGCAAAGGTGTTGGCGACGATCTCCTCGACGGGGGTCGACGGCGAACGGAACACCTTGGTCTCGAACACGGGCGCCGGCAAGGCCTTCCGGTCCAGCTTGCCCTGCGGGGTCAGCGGGACCTCGTCGAGAACGACGATCGCCGCGGGCACCATGTGTGCGGGCAGCCGTCGGGCGGCGAACGCGGCGAGCGCATCCGCGCCGACGGTCCGGCCGGGCGCGGCCGTCACATAGGACACCAGCTGGGCCGTCCCCGACACACCGGTGTGACCGACCGTGACCGCGAAGTCGACGTCGTCGTGCGCCGCGAGGGTCGCGTCGATCTCGCCGAGTTCGATGCGGAAACCGCGGATCTTCACCTGGAAGTCGCTTCGGCCGACGTATTCGATCTGCGGTGTCGGTGCCCCCGGCACCCACCGCACCAGATCACCCGTCCGGTACATCCGGCGGCCGTCCCCGGCGAACGGGTCGACGAGGAACCGTTCGGCGGTCAGACCGGCGCGCGCGTGATATCCGCGCGCCACGCCCGCACCCGAGATGTAGAGCTCGCCGACGACGCCTTCCGGCACCGGGCCGAGCCGCGAGTCGAGCACGTACGTCGTCACGCCGCGGATCGGTCCACCGATGACGATCGGTTCGCCCGCGACCAGCGCGTCGGAGATGTTGGAGGCGACGGTCGCCTCGGTCGGCCCGTACGCGTTGAACATCGACCGGCCCGGCACCCACCGGGCGACGAGTTCGGGCGAGCACGCCTCGCCACCGACGACGACCACGCGCAGATCCGGAAGACCTGTGGGGTCCACCGATCCCAGCGCCGCCGGGGTGACGAAGGCGTGCGTGACCGCACCGCGGACCAGCACGTCGGCCAGGTCCGTTCCGCCGTAGACGTTGGTCGGGACGATCACCATCGCCGCCGAGCCCGCGGTGGCGAGAAGCAGTTCCAGGATCGACGCGTCGAAACTGGGAGAGGCGAAATGCAATGTGCGCGAGCCGGGTCCGATGCCGTACCGGTCGCGCTGCTCGGCCTCGAATCCGGCCAGACCGGAATGGGTGACGGCGACGCCCTTCGGCGTACCCGTCGATCCGGAGGTGTAGATCAGGTACGCGCAGTTGTCCAGGCGCAGCGGCCGGATGCGGTCCGCATCGGTGATCGGGGCCGGCGAGGCGACCGCACGGTCACCGACGAGTTCGGCCTCGTCGACCGCCAGCCATGTCACGCCACCCGGCAGCGTGGACAGGTACTGCTCCGTCGTCAGGCCGAGCTCGGCGCCGGAATCGGCGATCATGTGCTCGATGCGGTCGGCGGGATAGTTCGGATCCACCGGGACGAAGGCGGCACCGGCCTTGGCGACCGCCCACCACGAGATCACCGAATCGACGGACCGCGGAACCGCGATGGCCACCACGGTTTCCGGTCCGATACCGCGCGCGATCAGCATGCGCGCGAACTGCGAGGAGACCGCGTCGAGCTCGCGGTAGGTCAGCGTGCGATCCCCGGAGATCAGCGCCGGCCCCTCCGGATTCCGGGAGACCGCGTCGGTCAGCAGCCGGGCCAGGGTGGCCGGTTCCGCACCGCCGGCGCCGGTGGTGGAGACGAGCGCGCGGCGCTCGCCGACATCGAGGATCTCGAGATCCCCCACGGCCCGGTGCGCATCGGCGACGACGGCCGCAAGGAGACGCTGGAATCGCTCGGCGAAACCGCGCACGGTCGAGACGTCGAACAGATCTGTGGCATAGACGAATTCGGCACCGAGACCGACGGTCGTACCGGCACTGTCGGTACGTTCGGACAGGGTCAGCTGCAGGTCGAACTTGGCGACGTCGACGTCCACCTCGCTCGCCTCGATCGTCAGATCCGGCAACTCGAGGCTGGTGTTGCCCATGTTCTGGTAGGCGAGAACAACCTGGACCAGCGGATGCCGGGACTGCGAACGGGTCGGCTTGAGAACCTCCACGAGCCGCTCGAACGGCACGTCGGCGTTCGCGAAGGCACCGAGGTCGACCTCGCGCACCTGCTGCAGCAGTTCCGTGAACGTCGTCCTCGGAACGATCCGGGTCCGCAGCACGAGCGTGTTGACGAACATGCCGATCAGATCGTCGAGGGCTTCCTCGCCGCGACCGGCGATGGGAGTCCCCACCGCGATGTCCTCGGTGGCGGAGAGCCGGGCGAGCAGGACCGCCAGCGCCGAATGCATGACCATGAACAGCGAAACATTGTGTTCGCGTGCGAGTTCCGAGAGCGCACTGTAGGTGCGTGCGTCGATGTCGAAACCGACACGGTTGCCCACGAACGACTGCACCGCCGGCCGGCGGCGGTCCGAGGGCAGGTCGAGCTGCTCGGGGATCCCCGCCAGCTGATTCGACCAGTACTCGATCTGCGTCGCGGCGAGCGAAGCCGGATCGGCCTCGTCGCCGAGGACCTCGCGCTGCCACAGCGAGTAGTCGGCATACTGGACCGTCAGCGGCGACCAGGCCGCGTCGGTCGAATCGGTACGTGCCACATAGGCCGTTGCCATGTCCCGCGCGAGCGGACCGAAGGACACCCCGTCGGCCGCGATGTGGTGGATGACCATCGCGAGAGCGACTTCGTTCTCGCCCATCCGGAAGATGCGGCAGCGCACCGGAATCTCCCGCGAGACGTCGAAGCCCGCCGACGCGAACTCGGCGAGAACCTCCGGGAGTTCGTCGGGTCCGGCGAACTCCTCCTCGAGTCCGAGATCGACGTCGCCGATCGGCAGGATCAGCTGGTACGCACCGGAACCCGACTCGGGGAAGACGGTACGCAGCGACTCGTGCCGCTCCACCACGTCGTACAGCGCCGCCCGGAGCGCATCGACGTCGACGGCTCCTTCCATCCGCAGCACGAAGGGCAGGTTGTAGGTCGCGGCGGACGGGTCGAACTGATTCAGGAACCACATCCGCTGCTGGGCCAGCGACAGCGGAATCTCGTCCGGACGCGGATAGTGGACGAGCGGCGGACGCCGGCGATCTCCGGCACGCGACGACGAGACCGCCTCCGCCAGTTCGGCGACCGTGGGGGCCTCGAACACCGTGCGGACACCGATCTGGACTTCGAGTGCCGCGGCTATCCGTGCGACGACCTGCGTCGCAATCAGC
>NZ_LRRH01000145.1 GCF_001646785.1 Rhodococcus phenolicus | reverse complement strand
GCAGGGCGTCGAGTCCCTGCGTGGCCGGCCGCAGGATCCGCAGCGACAGGCACGTCCCGCCCTGGGCGACCGGTGCCAGCACCGCGTGCAGCCTCACCCCGAACTCGCCGTGCCCGGGCAGCCGCCCGTCCACCCACGGCTGGGCGTCGTCGAGCCGCCGGCCGGCGAACAGCGCCAGACGCTGGGCGAGGCGGCGCACCGACGCCTCGTCCGGGAACGTGACCGGTGCGAGCTGCAGCCCTGCGCCGCGATCGACCCAGACGCGGTCCGGAGCGGTCACGAGCACATCGGTGACGGCCGGTTCGGCGAGCAGCGCTTCGAGCGGTCGCGCGCCGAGGGCGTCCGGACCTCCGCGCGCGCTCGGCGCGTCGGCGAGGCCGGACTGGGCCCGCATCGCGGCGAGCAGCGGAATCCCGACGACGGTGGCGACGTCGGCGCCGCGCAACCCGCCGGGTGCGGGTCCGCGGACCACCAGGCCAGCATTCGGGTTCCGCGCCCCGACCCATTCGGCGGTCCTGGCCGCGGCGAGCGCACCGCCCACCCGCGCCGGGGTGACGAGGACCGCGAGATCGGCGGCGGCGACCATCGCCTCGGCGGCCGGACCGAAGTTGCGCGAGACGTCGCACACGATCACGGCGCCCGAGCGGCGCGCCGCGTCGAGCACCGCGGTGACCGCGGCCGGCTGCGGCTCCCCGGACACCGTGCGGTCGGTGGAGAGCACACCGAGGCCGGGTGCCCAGTCCGGCACGGCGTCTCGCAGGGCGCGCGCGGAGACCCGGCCGCCCTCGACGGCGAGTCCCGGCCATCGCACCCCGGGGCGGTCCTCCAGACCGGTGAGCACATCGAGACCGCTGCCGTGGGGATCGCCGTCGACGAGCAGGACGTTCGGGTCGTCACGGTCCGCCGCGGTCCAGGCGAGCGCGGCGGCGAACGTGGAGGCGCCGGCCCCTCCGCACCCGCCGACGACGGTGACGATGCGGCCCCCGCCGGTGTCGGGTTCGGCGGCGGCACCCAGTACCGCGAGCAGTTCGACCTCGTCGTCCGGGAGCGCGATCACGTGTTCGGCGCCCACCGCGGCCGCGGCCTGCCAGTCCGGGAGTCCTGCGGCACCCGAGCAGACGAGCACCACGCCGCGCCGCCGCGGGAACGTCTCCACCGCCGTCGCGGTGGCGTGATCGACGACGACGAGCCCGGCATCGTCCCAGCTGCGCCGCGTCGGAGGGACGGGTGCGTCGTCGAGGTCGCGGTCGGATGCGGCGGCGACACGTCGCAGACTCGCGAGCAGTGTGCCGTCGGAGATCAGCGCGAGGATTCGCGGGGTGCGCTCGTCGTTCATGCGGACAGCGTGCGCGGAGACCTCGACGCGGGGAAGACGATTTCTGCCCGAACGGCGAATCTGTGGATGAACCGGGCGCCTGTGGACAACTCGATGAGCCGACCGCGTTCGGATACGGGACGACCCTCGCCAGGGGGGAGGAGGCGAGGGCCGTCGTGTTCAGCCCCGGGGGGTCGGGCTGAACACAGCCTGGTTTGCGCCCAGGTAATTCCGATACTACACCGGCTCCGACGACTATTTGCAAGTTGAAGCATTGATCGGACCCGGTGCGCCTCGGACCGGCCGAAACGCTGGACGGGGGCCTATTGTGGTGCGGTGACCGACGAGACACAGCGGCCCACCGAGGCGGGTCGCATCGCCGCGTTCTTCGACTTGGACAAGACCGTCATCGCGAAGTCCAGCATCCTCGCCTTCAGCCGGCCGTTCTTCGATCAGGGACTGCTCAATCGGCGGACGGTGATCGAGAACACCTATGCCCAGTTCCTGTACCTGATGTCCGGCGCCGACCACGACCAGGCGCAACGCATGCGCGCGTACATCGCCGCGATGTGCGAGGGCTGGGACGTCGAGCAGATCAAATCGATCGTCGCCGAGACGCTGCACGAGATCGTCGATCCTCTGGTGTTCCAGGAGGCGGCGGACCTCATCGCCGACCACAAACTCCGCGGACACGACGTAGTGGTGATCTCGGCGTCCGGAGAGGAGGTCGTCGCGCCGATCGCGGCCGCGCTCGGGGCGTCACACAGCACCGCGAGCCGGATGCGCATCGTCGACGGACGGTATGCCGGCGAGCTCGAGTTCTACTGTTTCGGCGAGGAGAAGGTGGCGGCGATGAAAGAACTCGCCGATCGATACGGCTACGACCTGACGCGCAGCTATGCATACTCGGATTCGTCGACGGACATCCCGATGCTGCAGGCGGTCGGGAACGCGCGCGTGGTCAACCCCGATCGGGCGTTGCGTCGGGTCGCCACCGAAAAGGGTTGGCCGGTATTGACTTTCGTAAAGCCCGTGCCGCTGCTGCGACGGCTGACCGCCCGCGGTCGCGGATTGACGACGATCGGCGCGCTCGTGTCGGCGACCGCCCTGGTCGCCGGCGCCGCCACGTACTCCGTCCTGCGCCGACGCCGCTGAGACGGCGGTCCGATTCCGGCGAAATTCGACGGAAAATGACCGCGAATGGGGCTTGCCGACCCCGGCTACAGGGGGTAGAAATGGTGTTACGGAAGCCGGAAGGCCAAGAGCGAATCGGAAGAGAAGGTTCGATCTCCCGTACCGACTTCCCAGCACGGACACCGAGTACCCACGCGGAGCCGATGCCACTATAAGGGCAAAAGCGTTGTGGGCCTGCGAGATCCGGGGCATCGCGAGCGAACATCCTCGCACCCGTTGCGAGGGCGAACTCCCGAAACCCGAGTCATCGCCGAGGTCGTTGACACACAACCCATTCCAGCACGCATGTGTAACACGGACCGTCCGTGCTAGCGGGTGGCGACACCGACGCAAGTCGGCGGCGTCACCCGCTTCGCATGTGGAGCCTCGGGTACCGAGCCCGTCTGCAAGGGCAACTTCCCTCCCCCGCAGCAGCTTCCGAGTCCGGCACAACCGTGCCGACCCCGCAGGGCGACGGGGTCGAACATTGCTGACACACGATGTCAGGGTCCCGGTGCGAGCATGGTCCTGCGGTCCGGCACCGGACACGGACTGCGGAGCGACCGATCACGGACAGACCGATCACGGACAAGGGGCCCGATGCAGGAAACACCGGAAGAACTCGCAGCACTCCAGGCCCTCCTCGATTCCTCGCTGGCCCGGTCCACCGCACACCTCCGGTCGATCATCACCGGCGAGAGCACTCTGACCGCCGAACAACTCGTCGAAGCGCTCACCGGGATGTGCACACTCGCCCTGTCCACCGTGACGGCCGGCGGCGAACCCCGGATCAGCGGCGTCGACGGGCACTTCCTTCACGGCAGATGGCACTTCGGCACCGCGCGGGGTGCCGCCAAGGCCCGCCACCTCGCCGCGCGGCCCGCGGCGAGTGCCGCGCACCTTCGTGGCGAGGAACTTGGTGTCTTCACCCACGGCACGGTGGAGATCCTCAACCCCGTGAACGCCGAACCGGCCGCGGACTGGCCCGAACTGCTCGATTATTTCAAGTCGTTCTACGGCGAGGACATGTTCGACTGGAACAACGAGGTGGTCTACTACCGGTTGCATCCGCACTGGATCACCGTCTACGCCTCCGGCGCCGCGCTGCCCCGCCCCTGACACGACTGCCGCGTCGTGACATCGCGAGACCTTCCGGACCGCCGAAGCGGGTTCAGCCGGCGAACGCGTCGGCGATGGAGGTCGCTTCGCGGGCCCCGGACTCGAGGGCGTCGCAGCAGAACAACAGCCAGGCGCCCACGCCCTCGGCGGTCCCTCGGCCGAACGCGGTGACGCCGTCGCGGTAGGCCGGGACACGGCGCATCCAGGTCACCTCCGGGACCCCGAGGTTGCGGGTGTCGAGGCCGGTCGAGACGCAGACGAGCCGGGAGGCGGCGCGCGCGATCACCCCGTCGGCGGCGCCGAACGGGCTCAGCGTGCACAGCTCACCGTGCACGACGGCCGCGACGACGGGCGCCGGCACGCGGGTACCGCCGGTCACCAGCTGTGCGAGCGCATCGAGACGCTCCCCGATACCGGGATCGGTCCGCGGACGGCCCAGCGACTCCGGGTCGTCGACCAAATCCGCGGCCGCGAGCAGATGCAGCCGCGCAAGGGCCTGTAGCGGCGCCCTCTTCCACGTCGCCACCAGGATGCCGAGGCTGTCACCGTCGAGTGCCTGCGCGACCCGCAGCGCCCCGGCGAGGATCGGGTCGCCGGCTTCCCCGGGCGCAGGAAGGTCCATCGAGCCACCGTCGATCGCTGCCGACGCCCGCGCCGCGCGCACCGACGCCTCCGCGGCGGTGTTCGCCCATCCGCGCCGATTGGTCTTGTGCCGGTGCACCTCGGCGAGCGCGTCGCGCGCCCGGTCGGCGGCGTCGCGCACGCCGGGCAGGTCGAGAAGTGGCTGCAGCGGGTCCGTCACGACTGTCGACGCTACCGGTCGCGGCCCGGATTCCCACCGGCGGTCCGTTCGTCGCCGGAGCCGACCACCCGTCGCTCGACATCGACCGATCGGCGCAAGTGACCAGGTTGCAAGTCTGTGCAACGATGCGATCCCCGTCACAGGTGACTACGCTCACTTGAGCCCATTCGTTTCGCACACCCCCCGGAAAGAGGCCCCGGCATCATGACCAGCGCAGCCCAGGACCACGAACAGCAGGTGTTCCCGCCGAGCGCGGAGTTCACCGCGACCGCCAACGCCGGTCCGGAGTTGCAGGCCGCAGCCGACGCCGACCGCCTCGCCTTCTGGGACGCCCAGGCCCGGCGCCTGGACTGGGCCACCCCCTGGACCGAAGTACTGGACTGGTCCGACGCGCCCGTCGCGAAATGGTTCGTCGGCGGGCAGCTCAACGTCGCATACAACTGCGTCGACCGGCACGTCGAAGCCGGCAACGGCGACCGCGTCGCCATCGCGTTCGAGGGCGAACCCGGCGACTCACGGGCCCTGACCTACAACGATCTGCTCGCCGAGGTCTCCAAGGCCGCCAACACCTTCACCGATCTCGGCCTGGTCGCCGGCGACCGCGTCGCGATCTACATGCCGATGATCCCCGAAGCGATCATCGCGATGCTCGCCTGCGCTCGCCTCGGCCTGACCCACTCGGTGGTCTTCGGCGGCTTCTCCGCCTCCGCGTTGCGCTCGCGCATCGACGACGCCGCCGCCAAGCTGCTGGTCACCGTCGACGGTCAGTGGCGCCGCGGCGCCCCCGCCCCGCTCAAACCCGCCGCCGACGAAGCGGTCTCCGGGGCCGAATCCATCGAGCACGTGCTCGTCGTCAAGCGCACCGGCATCGACGTCGACTGGACCGACGGCCGGGACCTGTGGTGGCACGAGACCGTGGACAAGGCCTCCGACCGGCACACCCCGGAAGCCTTCGACGCCGAGCATCCGCTGTTCATCCTCTACACCTCCGGCACCACCGGAAAGCCCAAGGGCATCATCCACACCTCCGGCGGCTACCTGACCCAGGCCTCCTACACCCACCACAACGTCTTCGACCACAAGCCGGGTAAGGACGTGTACTGGTGCACCGCCGACATCGGGTGGGTCACCGGCCACACCTACATCGTCTACGGACCTCTGAGCAACGGGGTCACCCAGGTCGTCTACGAGGGCACTCCCAACTCTCCGAACGAGCACCGCCACTTCGAGATCATCGAAAAGTACGGGGTGTCGATCTACTACACCGCCCCCACCTTGATCCGCACGTTCATGAAGTGGGGCCGCGAGATCCCCGACGCCCACGACCTGTCCAGCATCCGACTGCTCGGCTCGGTCGGTGAGCCGATCAACCCCGAGGCCTGGCGCTGGTACCGCGAGGTCATCGGCGCCGGCACCGCCCCGATCGTCGACACCTGGTGGCAGACCGAGACCGGCGCGATCATGATCTCCCCGCTGCCCGGTATCACCGCCACCAAGCCGGGCTCGGCGATGGCTCCGCTGCCCGGCATCTCCGCCAAGATCGTCGACGATCAGGCCCACGAACTCGGCCACGGCGGCAACGGATATCTGGTGCTCGATCAGCCGTGGCCGTCGATGCTGCGCGGCATCTGGGGCGACATGGACCGGTACAAGGACACCTACTGGTCCCGCTACGCCGAGCAGGGCTGGTACTTCGCCGGCGACGGCGCCAAGTACGACGAGGACGGTGCTCTGTGGGTGCTCGGCCGCGTCGACGACGTCATGAACGTGAGCGGACACCGCATCTCCACCTCCGAGGTCGAATCCGCCCTCGTGTCGCATCCGGCGATCGCCGAGGCCGCCGTGGTCGGTGCCTCCGACGAGACCACCGGGCAGGGCATCGTCGCGTTCGTGATCCTGCGCGAGCACGTCGAGAACACCGGCGATCAGCTGATCAAGGAACTGCGCGATCACGTCGCGGTGGAGATCTCCCCGATCGCCAAGCCGCGGCAGATCTCGGTGGTGCCGGAACTGCCCAAGACCCGCTCGGGCAAGATCATGCGCCGTCTGCTGCGCGATGTCGCGGAAGGCCGCGAACTCGGCGACACCTCGACGCTGGTCGATCCCTCGGTCTTCGACGCGATCCGCGCCCGGAACGCGTAGGTAGCCCGGGTACACGTCGGCCCCCGATCCGTGCGGATCGGGGGCCGATTGCGTAGGTGTCAGACCTCGTCGAGAGAGGCGTCCTTGGTTTCCCGGACGGCGAGCAGGGCGACGAACGTCAGCACTGCCGCGACCAGCAGGTACACGCCGACCCAGCCGACGCCGTACGTCGTGGCCAGCCATGTCGCGATGAACGGTGCCACGGCCGCGCCGAGGATGCTCGACACGTTGTAGGCGATGCCCGACCCGGTGTAGCGCACGTTGGTGGGGAACAGCTCGGGCAGGATCGCGGACTGCGGGCCGAACGTGAAGCCCATCAGCAGCATGCCGAGGATCAGGAAGACGAGCATGCGTGCGGAGCCCATGGCGTCACCGTCGAGCAGCAACCCGAAGCACAGGCCGAACACCATCATCGTGCCGGTGACGACGAGCAGCGTGGCCCGGCGACCGTAGCGGTCGGCGAGGATGCCGGAGACCGGGATCGCGGCGGCGAAGAACAGCACGGCCACCAATTGCAGGACCAGGAAGTCCGAGTACTGGAAGCCGGCGCCGGTGCCGCCCTGGGCCGGGGTCTTGCCGGTGCCGAAGCTCAGCACCCAGGTGGTCATGATGTAGAAGAGCGTGTACGTCGCGAGCATCACGAAGGTACCGATGATCAGCTGGCGCCAGCTGCTCTTGAACACCTCGACGAGCGGGGTCTTGACCTTCTTGCCCTCGGCGACCGCCTTCGCGAAGACCGGGGTCTCCTCGAGTTTGAGACGCACGTACAGGCCGATGATCACCATGACGGCGCTGAGCAGGAACGGCACACGCCAGCCCCACTCGAGGAACGCGCTCGACAGGTCCGGATCGGCGTTGTCGTGGCCGAGCAGCAGCGTCATGATCAGGAACAGGCCGTTGGCAAGGAAGAATCCGATCGGGGCGCCGAGCTGCGGCCACATCGCGGCCCACGCGCGCTTGCCGGGCTTGGCGGTCTCGGTGGCGAGCAGCGCCGCACCGGACCATTCACCGCCGAGGCCGATGCCCTGGCAGAAACGCATCAGCGCCAGCAGCGCCGGCGCGAGCAGTCCCACCTGATGGTAGGTGGGCAGCACGCCGATGAGGAATGTCGCGATGCCCATGGTGAGCAGCGAACCGACCAACGTCGCCTTGCGTCCGATGCGGTCGCCGAAGTGGCCGAACAGCACGGAACCGATCGGACGCGCCACGAACGCGATTCCGAAGGTCGCGAGGGACGCGAGCAGCGCCGTCGTCTCGTTGCCCTTCGGGAAGAACAGGTGCGGGAAGACCGATACAGCAGCGGTCGCATAGATGTAGAAGTCGTAGAACTCGATGGATGTGCCGATCAGGCTCGCGACGACGATGCGCCTGCGGGGTACTCCCGCGACGTTGTCGTCGTCGTGCCGGTCGACGTCGAGGGCAGTGCTCAAGAAACTCGCTCCAAACCGTCACATCGTGGGAGTGCGTCCCACCTAGTAGGAAAATTGAACACCCATTTTCCTTAGCGAAGCAAATTTGACATTGCGGGAACGGCGCCGGTCACCGCTAGGATCAGCGGAAGGTGTGCCGGGAAGTCTGGTCGGCGGCTCTACAGCCCTGCCCGAGATCCAGAAGGACCGCCCGTGTCAGAAACGTCAGGTTCCACGTCGTGGAGCAACGAACTCACCCGATACCTCCGCACCGAAACCGTCGGTGGTTCGATCCTGCTGGTTGCCGCCGCGATCGCGGTCGTCTGGGCGAACTCGCCGTTCTCCCCCGCCTACGAAGCGCTGCGGGATTTCACGATCGGCCCCTCCTCGCTCCACCTGAACCTGACCATCGGCACCTGGGCCCAGGACGGCCTGCTCGCCGTGTTCTTCTTCATCGCCGGCCTGGAACTCAAACGCGAACTCGTCGTCGGTGAACTCGCCGACCCGAAGAAGGCATTGCTGCCCGTTCTCGCCGCGATCGGCGGCGTCGTCCTCCCGGCCGCCATCGCCCTGACCGTCGGATGGGGAACACCCGGGCTCGAACGGGCCTGGGCGGTCCCGGTCGCCACCGACATCGCGTTCGCCCTGGGAGTGCTCGCGCTGACCGGCTCCCGCATCCCCACCAGCGCCCGGGTGTTCCTGCTCAGCCTCGCCGTCGTCGACGACCTCATCGGCATCGGGCTGATCGCGATTCTGTTCACATCGTCGATCTCGCTGCTGTGGCTGCTTGCGACCGCGGCCTGCGCCGTCCTGTACTGGTTCGCCCAGCACCGGCGCGTGACCACTCCCCTGCTGTACGTGCCGCTGGCCGCGCTGACCTGGTTCGCCGTGCACCAGTCCGGGATCCACGCGACGATCGCCGGCGTGCTCCTCGGACTGCTCACGCGCGTCCACGCCGATCCCGGTGAGGCCGCGGCCCCCGCCGAGCGGCTGTCCCACCGCATCCAGCCGTGGTCGGCCGGCCTGTGCGTGCCGTTGTTCGCACTGTTCGCCTCCGGAGTGCCACTGGGCGCGGAAGCGGTCGGTGCCGTGTTCACGACGCCGGTCGGCCTGTCGATCGTGCTCGGCCTCCTCGTCGGCAAGACCATCGGCATCTTCGGCACGTCATGGGTCGCGATCCGGCTCGGGATCGCCGCTCGACCGACGGGGCTGCACTGGGGAGATCTGCTCGCGCTCGCGGTGCTCGGCGCGATCGGATTCACCGTCAGCCTGCTCATCGCGGACCTCGCGCTCGGAGACGGAGATCAGGCGGACATCGCGAAAGCCGCGGTTCTCGTCACGTCAGCGATCGCATCGCTGTCGGGATCGACGCTACTGTTACGGCGTGGGCGAGCCCACCGCCAACCGGACGAGACAATTGGAGGGGTCGACAAGTGAGCGTCACGAACGGGAACAGGAAGCCAGGCGACGGCGCACCGACCAGCATCTCGTCCATTCCGCTGACCGAAGTGCCCGCCCCGACTCCCCGGGATGCAAGCATCGGCGATCTGGTGCGCGACGCGACCGCGCAGGTGTCGACACTGTTCCGCGCCGAGGTGGAGCTGGCGAAGGCCGAGGTCACCGGCGAGGTCAAGAAAGGTCTGCAGGGCAGCCTGTTCTTCATCCTCGCGCTGGCGGTGCTGATCTTCAGTTCGTTCTTCTTCTTCTTCTTCCTCGCCGAACTGCTCGACATCTGGGTCGCCCGGTGGCTGGCGTTCCTCATCGTCTTCCTGATCATGGTGCTGGTGACGGCGATCTTCGCCCTCATCGGCTATCTGCGGGTACGCAAGGTTCGCGCACCGAACAAGACGATCGACTCGCTCAAGCAGGCCAAGACGGTCCTGCCGATGCACGAGGAGCCCGTCGCCGGCGCCGGTCCCCGGCACGCGCGCTGACCTGCGAACGTGCTCGACACCGCGTCCCTCCCCGATCCGTCCACGGTCCGATATCCCGGACCGTGGACGCATCGTGATATCCATGCGAACGGGATCCGCCTGCACGCCGCCGAGATCGGCCCCGCCGATCCCGGGGCACCGCTGGTGGTGTTCCTGCACGGTTTCGCCGACCTGTGGTGGACGTGGCGGCACCAGCTGACCGCGTTCGCCGAAGCCGGTTTCCGGGCCGTCGCGGTGGATCTGCGCGGCTACGGCGACACCGACAAACCACCGCGCGGTTACGACGGCTGGACCCTGTCCGCCGACATCGCCGGACTCGTCCGGGCGCTCGGACACACCGATGCCGTTCTCGTCGGCCACGCCGACGGCGGGCTGGTGTGCTGGGCCACCGCGATCCTGCATCCCGAATCGGTCCGCGCGATCGCCGTCGTCGATTCGCCGCATCCGATCTCGCTTCGCGACGCGACCCTGCGCGACCGGGCCCAGCGGAAGGCGCTGCTCCCGACGTTCCTGGACTATCAGGTTCCGTGGCGCCCAGAGAAATTGCTCGTCCGCGACGACGGCGCCGAGATCGAACGGCTCCTGCGGGCCCGGTCGGGACCCTCCTGGCCGAACTCCCCCGAGTTCGCGGAGGTGGCGCAGAAACTGCGCTCGGCGATACGCATCCCCGGTGTCGCCCACTCGACCCTCGAATACCAGCGCTGGGCGTTCCGCAGCCAGTGGCGGCCCGACGGACGCCGCTTCATCAAGGCCGTGGGGGTCCCGTTGACGCTGCCGATTCTGCAGTTGCACGGCATGCTGGATCCCTATGTGATGGCGTCCACGGTCCGCCGCTGCTCGCGGTATGCCCCCGACCGCATCCTGAAGTTCGTCGACGACGCCGGCCACTACGCCCACCAGGAACGCCCCGACGCCGTCACCGGGATGCTGCTCGACTTCGCTGCCGCGCTCTGAGACGGCTGCCACGCTCGGAGAATCAGACGATGCAGGCGCCGGTCTCGACCGCGGTCACCGACGATCCCGCCATCGCGAGCTGACGGCTCACCTCGTCGGCCGTGAGCGCGAAACCGGTGTCCGTGTCGTCGACGGCGGCACCAAAGACGACGCCGAGGACCCGGCCCTGCTCGTCCACGAGCGGTCCGCCGGAATTCCCCTGCCGGATCGAGCCACGGACCGTGTAGACCTCCCGCTCGACGGTTCCGGCGCGGTAGATGTCGGGTCCCTGCAGTTGCAGCGACTCGCGCACCCGCGCCGCGCTCGCCGTGTACGGCCCGCCGCCGGGGTACCCGAGGACGATCGCGCTGGTACCGGACTCGGCGGTACCGTCCGCGAAGACGAGCGGCTCCGCCGTCAGTCCGGGCACCGCGAGGATCGCGACGTCCACGGCCGGATCGAACAGCACGACCTCCGCTTCGAGCGGTCCCCGCTCGGTCTCCACCGTCACCGCCGTCGTGCCCGCGACGACGTGCGCATTGGTCATCACCCGCTCGGGAGCCACCACGAACCCGGAACCTTCGAGCGCCTTCTGGCAGCTCGGGGCGATGCCGTTGATCCGCAACACACTCGGATGGAGCGCGAGCGGGACGGGACCGTCGAGCGTCGTGCCGTCGGGCGGCTCGACCTCGGTGATCGGGGTTCGACCGAACGGTCCGATGACCTCCGGCAGGCCGGAGGTGTCCAGCAGCGCCGAGAATTCACGCGGAATGCTGCGCATCCAGTCCGGCGCGATCTCGTCGACCGTGCCGAGCACGTGGGAACCGCGGACAGCCGCGGACAGCTCGGTCTGAGTGGATGCGGTCAGCGGGATCGCCAGCAGCCACGCCGCGACGAGCACCGCACCGGCCTGCAGGACCGCACCGACCACGCTGTCCACTCCGCGGGCGACGGGACTGTGCATGCCGCTGCGGGCGGCCCGGCCGAGCACCATCCCGGCGACCTCACCGACGATGACCAGCACCACGATGAGCGCGACCCCGGCGAGGAGCCGCGTGTTGCCCTCGTCGACGTGCACCAGCACGTGCGGGGCGATGAGAATCCCGGCGACCGCGCCGAGCACCACCCCGAAGAACGCCAGTGCCGACGCGACCGCTCCCTGACGCAGTCCCGACGACACTGCGACGACGACCACCAGCACGATGATCAGGTCGATCCACCCGGATCCGGTCACGGTTCGACGACTCCTGTCTCCAGTTCGGCGAGCGCGACGTCGAAGTCGCGCACGTCCCGGTGATCCCACTCGATTTCCCAGCCCGACACCGCGAACAGACCGGCGAGAACTCCCGCGGTGAAACCCCACACCAGCATGCCGTCGACCTGGAAGGCCGGGCCCTGGTAGCCACGCGAGTGCCGGACCTGGAAACGGTTGTCCGGATTCAGCAGGTCCCGCAGCGGCACCCGCACCACGCGCGCAGCCTCACCCGGATCGACGACACCGATCGGGCTCGGCTGTTCCCAGTACGCGATCACCGGGGTCACGTCGAATCCGGAAGGCGGGATGAAGATCTCCGGCAGCACGGCCAGCGGCCGCACCCCGGCCGGTTCGAGCCCGGTTTCCTCCTGCGCCTCGCGCAGGGCGGTGCGGATCGGTCCGTCGTCGTCCGGGTCGGCGGCGCCTCCGGGGAACGCCACCTGACCGCTGTGCTGCCGCAGCGTGGGGGCGCGCTGGGTGAGCAGCACGTCGGCGTCGGCGGGCAAGCCGCCGCGCGCGAGTGGATCCGGGACCGCCGAGCCGCCGAACAGCACGAGCACAGCGGCGGGACGCACGCTGCTGCCGTGCGGGGGCCGCCGATCCAGGATCGGGTTGAGGTCGTGCGGGTCACCCCGTTCGAGCGTCGCCACGCGCCGGAGCCAGTACGGGGTCATGCGCTCACCCCCAGGTGCGTCTCGACGGCGGTCGCGATCTCCTCGACGCTGCGGAACGGCTGAGGAAGCACCTTCGCGATCGACCCGTCGGGCCGGACCAGCACCGTCACCGGCAGCACCGGAGGTGCCGCCACCGCGGCCTGCACGCGCGCCGAGCCGTCCTGCACACCGGGCACCTGCACCCCGTACTCGACCAGCCGGGACAGGGCATTCGATTCGTTGGGGTCGGTGTGGACCGTGACGAGCGCGACCCGATCCCCGGCGCGGCGCGCGTACTCCTGCAGCACGGGCAGCTCCTCCGCGCACGGACCGCACCACCACGCCCACAGATTGAGGATCGCGGGACGGCCCCCAAGCGCGGCCGCCAGATCCACCGAACTGCCGTCACCCACGCATTCGAACGTCATCCCGGTGAGCGGACCGGCCGGTGCGGTCCCGGTCGGTGCCGGGCACGGCTGCAGGTTCGCCTCGGCGCGCAGCGGCGCCAACGCCTGTGCATCGTCCTGGGGCCGCCGGTCGGCGGGCGCGGCGGTGCCGGTGCGCCCACCGGACCCGGCCGGCTCCGTGGTCTCGGTGTCGCGCGGCCAGATCGCCACGATGAGCGCGACGACGACGACGAGGACAGCGAGGCTCCACCGCCCCGCACCGGACGATCTCATTCCTCGGTCACCGCCCGGCCAGTTCGAGCAGATGCTCCGTCTCCGGGCCCTTCACCAGCGCGGCGGCGGTCGCCGGGTCGGTGGGGCCGATGCCGTAGGACGGGCAGTCCTTCGCGAGCACGCACACGCCGCAGGCCGGCTTGCGGGCATGGCACACCCGCCGGCCGTGGAAGATCACGCGATGCGACAGCAGGGTCCATTCCTTGCGTTCGATGAGGGCCCCGACGGCGTGTTCGACCTTCACCGGGTCGGTTTCCTCGGTCCATTTCCAGCGGTTCACGAGCCGGCCGAAGTGGGTGTCCACGGTGATGCCGGGCACGTCGAAGGCGTTGCCGAGGATCACGTTGGCGGTCTTGCGGCCGATGCCGGGCAGGGTCACCAGGTCCTTCATGCGACCGGGAATCTCGCCGTCGAACCGCTCGAGAAGGGCCTGGCCGAGCCCGATCAGCGAGTTCGCCTTGTTGCGGTAGAAGCCGGTCGGCCGGATGAACTCCTCGAGTTCGGTGCGTTCGGCCTCCGCGTAGGCGCGGGCGTCCGGGTAACGGGCGAACAACGCCGGGGTGACCTGATTGACACGAACGTCGGTGCACTGCGCCGACAGGATCGTCGCGACCGCCAGCTCGAGCGGCGTGGTGAAGTCCAGTTCGCAGTACACGTGCGGGAACGCCTCGGCGAGCTGCCGATTCATACGGCGGGCGCGCCGCACCAGGGCCAGCCGAGATTCCGGCTTGCGGGCGCTTCGGGGCGCGCGCGAACGCCTCGCCTCGGGGCTCTCGGACGGGGTCGCATGCACCTGGACCACTGTACGTAAACAGCCCGACACCACTCCGGGACCGTGTCGCTTCTGAGACCTTTCCCGTGTTTACTTCCCGATATGCAAGCTCTTGCCGTCGTGCTCTTCCCGGTGCTCCTGATGCTGTTTGCACTGGCCATGGAGCGGGTCGAGTCGCGCTTGAGTCGCCTGTCGGTCCGTGAGCAGGAGGTCGAGGACTTCCTCAGCCAGGCCGGTCACGACGACGTCGCGACCCTGGCCAGAGAGGGTTTCCCTCACGCTCTTGCTCGTCTGCACCGCCGGCGCCGGAACGGCGACGCTGCCCACGTGGTCGAGGATTCCCCCCTCGACACGGACGCCCGGCAGGCGAGCTAAGAACGTGACCGGCCGGTAGTATCCGGTACCGCACAGCGGACACACGACGAGCAGTTCGTGGTGTCAGTCACTCGTGCTTGTCGCACGCACAGTAGACTTCGAAACCGTACGCCTCGCAGCTGACCTGTCCGGGATGCCAGTAGACGTGCAGAACCGGCACACGACGATGAGATTTCCCAAAAGGAGTGCACGTGGACGACGTCCTGGCCAGAGCAGGCATCTTCCAAGGAGTCGAGCCCTCTGCGGTGGCGGCGCTGATCAAGGAACTTCAGCCTGTCGATTTTCCCCGCGGACACGTCATCTTCAACGAAGGTGAGCCCGGTGACCGCCTGTACATCATCGTCTCCGGCAAGGTGAAGCTCGGCCGCCGCTCGCCGGACGGCCGCGAGAACCTGCTCACGATCATGGGCCCGTCGGACATGTTCGGTGAGCTGTCGATCTTCGACCCGGGCCCGCGGACCTCGACCGCGACCACCGTCACCGAGGTGCGTGCCGTGAGCATGGACCGCGAGGCGCTCAAGGCGTGGATCGATCAGCGTCCGGAGATCGCCGAGCAGCTGCTGCGCGTCCTCGCCCGCCGCCTGCGCCGCACCAACAACAACCTCGCCGACCTGATCTTCACCGACGTTCCGGGTCGTGTCGCGAAGGCGCTGCTGCAGCTCGCGCAGCGGTTCGGCACCCAGGAGGCGGGTGCCCTGCGCGTCACCCACGACCTCACACAGGAAGAGATCGCCCAGCTCGTCGGTGCGTCCCGCGAAACCGTGAACAAGGCGCTCGCCGACTTCGCGCATCGCGGCTGGCTGCGCCTCGAGGGCAAGTCCGTGCTGATCTCGGACTCCGAGCGTCTCGCGCGCCGCGCCCGCTAGAACCTGCCACGAAAGGCCGGGTCGTCGTCGACGGCCCGGCCTTCGTCGTTCCCGGAACTGCAGGTTCCGGACCCGCTCACGCGAAACTGCGCAGATACTCCAGCTGCACGTTGACGGACTTCTCGGCGGCACCCCACAGCGAACGGTCCACGTCGGCGTAGACGTGTTCGACGACGCTGCGCGGGGAGGCGTCGTCGCCGAGCACGCGCAGCGCGGAGCGAACCTGCTCGAGTCGTTCCTCCCGGTGCGCGAGATAGGCGCGGGCGATGGGCTCGAGATCCGGGTGATCGGGCCCGTGGCCGGGCAGCATCGTGTAACCGGCCCCCAGATCGATCAGGCGGCGCAGCGAACCGAGGTAGTCGCCGAGATCGCCGTCGGTGTCGTCGAGAACCGTGGTGCCGCGACCGAGGATGGTGTCGGCGGTGAGGACGCTGTTGTCGTCCTCGAGCACGAAGGACAGCGAGTCGGCGGTATGGCCGGGGGTCGCGAGCACACGGATCCGCAGTCCGGCAGCCTCGACGACCTCACCGTCCTCGAGCCCGCGTCCGCCGCCGTGCCGGTGCTCGGGATCGACGGCGCAGACGGGATTGCCGGTCAGTTCCGCGAACCGGCCTGCGCCCTCGGTGTGGTCGTAGTGCCGGTGACTGATCAGGGTCAGCGCGACCGGGACCTGGGCGATGCGGGCGAGATGGGCTTCGTCGAGCGGCCCCGGGTCCACCACGACGCATTCGTCGCTGCCCGGTGCCCGCAGGATCCACGTGTTGGTGCCCTCGAGGGACATCACCGACGGATTCTCGGCCAGGACCACCGCCGCATTCGGGGTGACCTGGCGCAACTGCGCGTAGGCGGGGTGAACCAGCGCCATGCTCGACCTCTTTCGTGACGACGGTGCGGTTCACCCCACTCTACGGTCAGCCTTCGAGGTCAGCGCACCTCGGCGATCAGTTCGACCTCGACGGGCGCGGCCAGCGGCAGTTCGGCGACACCGACCGCCGAGCGGGCGTGCACGCCCGCGTCCCCGAAGACCTCGCCGAGGAACTCGGAGGCACCGTTGACGACACCGGGCTGGCCGGTGAAACCGTCGGCGGACGCGACGAAGCCGACGACCTTCACGATGCGCACCACGTTGTCGAGCCCGACCAGCGCGTCCACCGCGGCGAGCGCGTTGAGCGCGGCGATGCGGGCCGCGGCCTTCGCGTCCTCGGCGGTGACGGTGCCCCCGACCTTGCCGGTCAGTTCGAGCTTGCCGTCGACGAACGGGAGCTGCCCCGAGGTGTAGACGTGGTCACCGGTGCGGACCGCCGGCACGTACGCGGCGACCGGCGCAGCGACCGGAGGCAGCTCGATGCCGAGCTCGGCGAGCCGGGACGTCCAGTTCTGTTCCGTCACCCGATCAGCCCTTCGGTCGCTTCAGGTACGCGACGTGCTGCTCACCGGTCGGGCCCTGCAGCACCGTCACCAGTTCCCAGCCGTCGGCACCCCAGGTGTCGAGGATCTGCTTCGTCGCGTGCGTGAGCAGCGGAACGGTCGCGTACTCCCAGGTGGTCAATTCGCTCATGTGATTCTCCTCTGTCGAGCTGCGGGTCCGACCCTATCGGGCGCATTCGACGGGTGGTCACTTATAGGCTCACCCTTGTGGCAACACCGACAGCACAGTCCGGCGTCTGGCCGGCGAAGGCCGCGGATGCGCGGCTGCACTTCGTGTCCGGTAAGGGTGGGACCGGGAAGTCGACGGTCGCGGCCGCCCTGGCGCTCGCTCTCGCGGCCGAGGGCCGCAAGGTCCTGCTCGTCGAGGTGGAGGGCAGGCAGGGCATCGCCCAGTTGTTCGACGTGCCCCCGCTGCCCCCGGTGGAGACGAAGGTCGCGACCGCGGACGGCGGCGGTGTCGTGATGGCGCTGGCCGTCGACATCGAAGCGGCGTTCCTCGAATACCTCGACATGTTCTACAACCTCGGGTTCGCAGGCCGGGCGATGCGCCGCATCGGCGCCGTCGAATTCGCGACGACCCTCGCGCCGGGCCTGCGGGACGTCATCCTCACCGGCAAGATCAAGGAGTGCGTGGTGCGCTCGGACGCGCGGGGCAACCGCGTGTACGACGCGGTGGTGGTGGATTCGCCGCCGACCGGCCGCATCGGCAGCTTCCTCGACGTGACGAAGGCAATGGCGGATCTTGCGAAGTCCGGTCCGATCCGGTCGCAGAGCGAAGGCGTGGTGCGGCTGCTGCACTCGGACGACACGGTCGTGCACCTGGTGACGCTGCTCGAGGCGCTGCCGGTGCAGGAAACCTCCGACGCCGTCGAGGAACTCCTGGCCGCAGACCTGCGCCTCGGCACGGTGATCGTCAACCGCACGGTCCCGGAGTACCTGCCCGGTGAACTCGTCGACGACGTCGCGGCCGGGCGCATCGACAGCGAGGCGGTACGGGCGGCATTCGGCCGTGCCGGACTGACGGTGCCCGATTCCGACTTCGCGGGGCTGCTCACCGAGACCATCGAGCACGCCTCCACGCTGAAGGCGCAGCAGGACAGCGCCGCCCAACTCGACGATGTGAAGGTGGCACGGATGACGCTCCCGGCGCTGGCCGACGGTGTCGACCTCGGCGGGCTCTACGAGCTCGCGGAGGTCCTCGGCGAACAGGGTGTCCGGTGACGGGCGCGCAGGGGCGCGGCGCGGGCGTCCTGGACTTCGGGCAGATTCTCACCGATCCGTCGGCCCGGGTCATCGTGTGCTGCGGATCCGGTGGTGTCGGCAAGACCACGACCGCGGCGGCACTCGCGCTGCGCGCGGCCGAACGCGGCCGCAAGGTCGTGGTGCTCACGATCGACCCGGCGCGGCGGCTCGCGCAGGCGCTCGGTGTGGCGGCCCTGGACAACAATCCGCAGCCGGTGAAGCTCGGGCCGGACGCGACCGGCGAGCTGCACGCGATGATGCTGAACATGCGTCGCACGTTCGACGACATGGTGCTCGAGCATTCGGCGCCGGACAAGGCCCAGCAGATCCTCGACAACCCCTTCTATCAGACCGTGGCGTCGTCGTTCTCCGGCACACAGGAGTACATGGCGATGGAGAAGCTGGGGCAGCTCGCGGCGAGCGACTCCTGGGACCTCATCGTGGTGGACACCCCGCCCTCACGGAACGCACTGGACTTCCTGGACGCCCCGCAGCGGCTGGGGTCCTTCCTCGACGGGCGCATGATCCGAATGTTCACCGCGCCGGGCCGGGGGATCGGCCGCCTGGTGACCGGCGCCATGGGGCTGGCGCTGAAAGCGGTGTCGACGATCGTGGGCAGCCAGATGCTGTCCGACGCCTCCGCATTCGTACAGTCGCTCGATTCGATGTTCGGGGGCTTCCGCGAACGCGCGAACCGCACGTATCGCCTGCTGCAGCAGCCCGGGACGCATTTCGTCGTCGTTGCGTCGCCCGAACCGGACGCGCTGCGCGAGGCGTCGTTCTTCGTCGAACGCCTGAGCACGGACGGCATGCCCCTGGCCGGGCTCGTTCTCAACCGGACGCATCCGACGTTGTCGGTATTGTCGGCCGATCACGCGTCGACCGCGGCCGACGCTCTCGCCGAGCAGGAACGCGACGACAATCAGCCCGCCGAGGCGGTACTGCGGATCCACGCCCATCGGGCGGTGACCGCGAAACGGGAACTGCACCTGCTGGGCAGGTTCACCGCTGCGCATCCCCGGGTACCGCTGGTCGGGGTTCCGTCGCTGCCGTTCGAGGTTTCCGATCTCGAGGCACTGCGCGCCGTCGGAGACCAGCTGACCCGCGAGGGGTGACCCGCGGGTCGGCCGGTCGTCGAACGGTCGACGGTGCCGGGAGGTCTTCCACCTATACGGCGTTCTGGTGCTGACGCTGCGCTTCGAAGAAGTCGGCCCAGGACTCGACTTCGGGGTGCTGCTTGAGCAGAGCGCGTCGCTGGCGTTCGGTCATGCCTCCCCACACACCGAACTCGACGCGATTGTCCAGTGCATCTGCACCGCACTGCAGCATCACCGGGCAGTGCCGGCAGATGACTGCCGCCTTGCGCTGTGCTGCGCCTCGAACGAACAACTGGTCGGGATCCACTTCTCGGCACCGTGCCTGGGTCACCCAGGCTATGCGTGCCTCTGCTTGGTCTACGTCGAGCCGGGCCATCGGAGTCGCCATGTGCATTCAGTTGCCCCTTCACTCTCCGAACACCGTGTTGCGGAGTTCCGGAAGTTCGCGCAGACCGGCTGCGTAGCATCAGTCGTCGGCGCCGCATTCCTGTTGAGGTGTTACCTGCATCACACTGCTGTCTCAATCTAGGTAAAGAGTCCCCAGCGCGCAAGGCGAAGAAACACTTTTCTGGTACGCCCGTCCATACCTGCACGTCGGAGGCTTTTCGGCGTTGCCGAAGCATCGAATCGGCAGGGTGGCACGTAGGGTGTAGCCGTGTCGATCCGAAATACGGTGGCGAAGCTCGCCGGTTGCACGGCCCTCGGCGGCGTCCTTCTGGCGGGAATGCTGTTCCCCGCCGCAGGCGGTTTCGGCTACGTCTCGAACCGGGCCGCGGACACCGTGGACAACAGCTCCGCCGAACTCGTCGAAGGTGTCGTACCCGCGGTGACCACCATGGTCGATGCCGCCGGTAACCCCATCGCCTGGCTGTACGACCAGCGTCGCTTCGAGGTGCCCAGTGACCGCATCTCCAACGAGATGAAACTCGCGATCGTCTCGATCGAGGACAAGCGGTTCCCCGAACACCAGGGTGTGGACTGGCAGGGCACGCTCCGCGCGTTCCTCACCAACACCACCAGTGGCCAGGTCGAGCAGGGTGCCTCGACCATCGACCAGCAGTACGTGAAGAACTACCTGCTGCACGTCGTCGCCAAGACCGACGCCGAGCGACGGGCGGCCATCGAGACCACCCCGGCCCGCAAGATCCGGGAGATCCGGATGGCACTCACCCTCGACGAAGAGCTGACGAAGGACGAGATCCTCACCCGGTACCTGAACCTGGTGCCCTTCGGCAACGGCTCGTTCGGCATCCAGGACGCGGCGCAGACCTACTTCGGCATCGACGCGAAGGACCTGAACGTCACCCAGTCCGCGATGCTCGCGGGCATGGTGCAGTCCAGCTCCGCGCTGAACCCGTACACGAACGAGGACGGCGTACTCGAACGCCGCAACGTCGTGCTCGACACGATGATCCAGAACATCCCGGAACGGGCCGACGAGATCCGCGCCGCGAAGAGCGAGCCGCTCGGCGTCCTGCCCGAGCCGAACACGCTTCCGCGCGGCTGCATCGCCGCCGGCGACCGCGGCTTCTTCTGCGACTACGCGCTGCGGTACCTCGAGAACTCCGGGCTCTCCCGTGAGCAGATCGACAAGGGCGGTTACCTGATCCGCACCACGCTCGATCCCGAGGTGCAGTCGTCGGTCAAGGCGTCCCTCGACCGCTTCACCAGCCCCACGGTCGACGACGTGGCGACCGTGATGAACGTCGTCCAGCCCGGGCAGGACTCCCATCGCGTGCTCGCCATGGGCTCGAGCCGCGTCTACGGCCTGAACGGGGACTCGCACGAAACGGTGCAGCCGCAGCCCTATTCGCTCGCCGGGCACGGCGCCGGGTCGATCTTCAAGCTCTTCACGGTCGCGGCCGCGATGGAGAAGGGTCTCGGCACCAGCGCGGTCCTCGACGTGCCCGCCCGGTACAACGCGCGCGGTCTCGGCGACGGCGGCGCCCGGGGCTGCCCGCCACTCACGTACTGCGTCGAGAACGCGGGACCGTACCCGCCTCAGCTGTCGGTCACCGATGCGCTCGCCCAGTCACCGAACACCGCGTTCGTGAAGCTGATCGAGGCCACCGGCGTCGACCCGGTCGTCGACATGTCCGTGCGGCTGGGACTGCGCTCCTACGCGCAGCCGAACACCTCCGGCTTCGGCGAGCAGAGCATGGCCGATATGCAGAAGGACCAGCACCTCGGCTCGTACACGCTCGGCCCGACGTGGATCAATCCGCTCGAGCTGTCCAACGTGGCCGCGACCCTGGCCTCGCATGGCAAGTGGTGCCCGCCGTCGCCCATCGACGGAGTCTTCGACCGTGAGGGCAAGCCGGTGCCGATCACCCAGCAGGCCTGCGAGCAGGTCGTCGAGCCCGGTCTCGCCGACACCCTCGCCAACGCCATGAGCAAGGACACCGCCGGTGGCGGCACCGCCTCCGGTGCCGCCGGTTCCGTCGGCTGGGGCCTGCCGATCTCAGCGAAGACGGGCACCACCGAATCGCACATGTCGTCGGCGTTCCTCGGTTTCACCAACCAGTACGCCGGCGCCGTGTACACCTACGGTGACTCCCCCACCCCCGGGGAAATCTGCTCCGGGCCGGTGCGACCGTGCTACAGCGGCAACCTGTTCGGCGGTACCGAACCCGCCCGGACGTGGTTCAGCGCGATGCTGCCCGTCGCCGACAAGTTCGGTCCCGTCGCGCTGCCGCCCGTCGACCAGAAGTACGTGCGCGGCGCCGGCAACGCTCAGGTTCCCGACGTGACGGGCCTGAGCCGCCAGCAGGCCGTGGCGCGGCTGCAGGACTCCGGGTTCACCGTCACCGAACTCAACGTGAAGGGCGAGGAGCGGGCGGGCACCGTCACCAACAGCGCACCGTCCGGCTCCGCGGTGCCCGGTTCGACGATCACGATCTACATCAGCGACGGGACCGTCCGGGCGGCACCGACCACCACGGCGACACCGGCCCGGCCCGACGGAAACCAGGTTCCGGACACGACCGCGCCGAACGCGCCCGCACCGATCCCGAACCGCCCGCCCGCGGAATCCGAACCGGAATCCGAGGCGCCGTCGCAGTCCTCCGAGAACGCGCCGCCGGCCTCGGACGACGAAGGACCCGCCAACTGACGGTCTAGAGCCGCGATCGCACCGCCGCGGAAAGCCGCTTACCGTCGGCTTTCCCGGCCGCGATCGCGGTCGCGGCCTTCATGACCTGACCCATGTTCTTCGGACCCGGCCGCTCGCCGAGTTCGTCGGCGACGCGACCGATCGCGGTGTCGACGACGTCGACGAGTTCGGCGTCGGTGAGCGGGGTCGGCAGGTACTCGTCGATGATCCGCGCCTCCGCGTGCTCCTTCGCCGCGAGTTCGCCCCGGCCGTTCTCGGTGTAGACCTCGGCGGCCTCGCCGCGCTTCTTGGACTCGCGCGCGAGAACCTTCACGACGTCCTCGTCGGTGAGCTCGCGGGCTTCCTTCCCGGCGACCTCCTCCGTCTGGATGGCGGCGAGCAGCATCCGCAGGGTCGCGGTGCGCAGCGGATCCTTGTCCTTCATGGCCGCGGTGAGGTCGTTCCGGATGGTGGACTTGAGGGACTGCGAGGTCTCGGACATGCACCGAACGCTACGCGGCAGCGACGACGACCGTGCACAGTCGAGCCTCGGCGGTACGCTGGACGAGTGCCTGACCACTCCGCTCTCTTCCGCGCGGCCGCCGGTGCAGCCGGTGCAGCCGCCCTCGGACTCGGCTACGCCACGCTGATCGAACGCAACGCCTTCGCCTTGCGCGAGGTGACGATGCCGGTCCTCGAGCCCGGCGCGTCGACGCTGCGCGTGCTGCACCTCAGCGACCTGCACATGATGCCGAACCAGCGGCTCAAGCAGAACTGGCTGCGCGAACTCGACCGGCTGGAACCGGATCTCGTGGTCAACACCGGCGACAACCTGTCGCACCCGAAGGCCGTTCCGGCCGTGGTGCAGGCGATGGGCGGTCTGCTCGCGCGTCCCGGCCTGTTCGTCTTCGGCAGCAACGACTACTTCGCGCCGGTACTGAAGAACCCGTTGAACTACTTCGACCGGAACCACGAGCGCGTCTACGGCCCGCCGCTGCCGTGGGGCGACCTGCGTGCGGCGTTCAGCGAACGCGGGTGGCACGACATGACGCACGTGCGCCGCGAGTTCGAGGTCGCGGGTGTGCGGATCGCCGCGGCCGGCGTCGACGACCCGCACCTGGAGCGGGACCGGTACGACACCATCGCCGGACAGCCCAATCCTCTCGCGGACCTGAAGCTGGGGCTGACGCATTCACCGGAGCCGCGGGTCCTCGACCGGTTCGCCGACGACGGATACGACCTGGTGCTCGCCGGCCACACCCACGGCGGTCAGCTGTGCCTGCCGTTCTACGGCGCGCTGGTGACCAACTGCCGGATCGACCGGTCCCGCGTGAAGGGACCGTCGCGCTGGGGCGCCCACATGCGCCTGCATGTGTCGGCCGGCATCGGCACCTCACCGTTCGCTCCGGCCCGGTTCTGCTGCCGCCCGGAGGCCACGCTGCTGACCCTCGTTCCGGCCCCGCGCAACGAGGCGCTCGCCGCCGCCGACCGCGCGGCCGAAAGTGCGATTTCTCCGCGCTGACCAGCCGATTTAATCTTCCGACGAATGGTGCTGTAAGCTAACCGAGGTTCATCACGGGGTGTGGCGCAGCTTGGTAGCGCGCTTCGTTCGGGACGAAGAGGTCGTGGGTTCGAATCCCGCCACCCCGACAGTGAAAGACCACGTCAGGGCATACTTTCCAGCCGGAGAGTATGCCCTGACTGCGTTTCGACGGATTTCTGGCAGCGGATTGGCATCACCCTTCCACGGAGCCTCGTATATGCCGATGCAGTCGTGAAGGGATTACACCCCCGCCTGCCCGCCCTCCGCACTCCGCACTCCGGGTACAGTCGGCCGCGGCCCCGGCGGGGGTGGCTCTCCCTGGCAGGTCAGTCGGTTCCGCCGGGGCTCTTCTCTGCCGCGTAGCCGTTCCACCACGCCTGGACCGTGGTCTCACTCCACCCCTTGGTGATCTGCCGGCCCTCGCCGCGGCCGACGATCACGTCGGGGGCGGGGAACTTCCCTCGCAGCTCCATCGACTTGAGCGTGTTCAGCGCGAGGTCGTACTCGGCGGCAATGTCCCGGAGGCTCAGGTAACGGCGTGTCATGCCACCGAGAGTAGCACCTCATAGGGTGCGTATTCAATGGCTCTGAGATGGGGACATATCGTATTGACATTGCACCTCATGGGGTGCATACTAGAGATGCCAGGGAGAACAACCCCAACCGAAGGAACCGACATGACCAGCATCTCCGCCATCCGCGCCGACATCCGCACCGCCTACGAGCTCATCCCCACCGACGAGCACCGCGCCACCCAGTACGCCCGGGCCGCCCACGCCGCCATCATCGAAGCCAGCTTCGACCCCGAGATCGGCGACGAGGCCCAGGGCCTGATGTGGATGATCATCGACCTGATCTGACCTGGACCGGCCCCCGCTTCGGCGGGGGCCATCCGCGTCCAAGCCGATGCGGGATCCCGGGGCCGGACCGGTAACACGCATCGCTGAATGCTCGATAGGTGTGCATGATCAGCAACGCTTTCGACTGCGAGTTCTGCGGGGAGGAAATCGTCTGGCTGGCCCATTCCTACGGCGGGAAGCAGAGGGACACAATGATGACCGAACGCGAGTTCATCGACCTGGCCGAAGGGATCATCGAAGACCTTCGCCCGGCCTTCGACGCCCGCTGGACCGACTTCATCGACGGAGAGTTGGGCGGCGGCGAGTACCTCGTCGCCCTCGACGATGCGCTACAGGCTGCCGCCCTTGCACAGTTCCCCGTCGATCGGCATCTGGTCGAGCGCGTGCAGCTCGCCCTCACCGACCTGCGCGACGACAGTGACGACCACGACCGGATCACACGGTGGCTCTCTCAGCTGCCTCGGCTCGACGCCGGCCCTCAGTCCCCGGCCGGGTAGATCACCCCGTCGACATCGACGACGAGCAGCTCGTCCGGCGGCCCGTACGGCAGCACATCGGCGATGTGGTCTGGCAACCAGTACCGGCGCACGGTGACCGGCCGACCACCGCGCAGGGCGTCGGCGATCGGGTCGTACGCACCGAACCACGCGAAGTAGTCACCCATCGCCGCGCACCAGTCCTCGAGGATCTGGGCACGGACACGAGCACCATCACTGCGCCGCTCGATGCGGATCCGTCGCGCCATCAGCTCGTCCGTTCTGCTCGTGCCCGGTTCCATCGGGCGTTCGCCGCTGCCTGATGCTGCGCGCTCTTGACCTCGTCGACCTCGGGGTCGAGCAGCCCGCACCACTTGACCACGTTCGCCTCACACTGGCGGATCTCGGCCGCAACCTCGGTCACCCGACGTGTCGAGACCTGCTCCTTGGCCAGCTCGGCGTCGAGCAGCTCCCGCAGGACCGCCACACGATCGACGGTGCTGCGGATCTGGTCGAGGACGATCGACTCGCGTTCGGTCCACTCGACACCGAGGTCGAGGCCGGCCCCGAGCTTCTTGACGACCCGGTCCCCCTCGGTCATACGTCGCCGTCCCATGTCGATTCCTCTCGATTGAAGGTCGGTTCGTGGTGTGTATCGGTGTGGTAGCGGAGCTACGTCCACCCGCCCGGCCGCGGGGTCGACGCGGTGCGGTGCCCGCCGCGGGCGACGGCCACCGGTCGGGGCCGTGCCGCCGGCCTCGGTCCCGCCCCTGGTCACGCCCGGGGTGGGGGGTGACCCCCGCCCCGGGCGGCTTCCGCCCCGCTTCGCATACCGCCTGCCACCGACCGCATCGCATCGCCCAGCCCCAGGGGGTCGGCCTGGCGGCCGCCAGGGGCGTGGTGGGCGCGCCAGCGGCCCGGGGGTGTGGTGTCGGGGTGGTCCGCAGCGGCTGGGGGCCTCTCAGGGCCGCACCCCGCAGAGCCTCGCGATGGTGCAGGTAGAGGCGATAAGTCGTTACAACATGCAGGTGGGGCGGCCCCGACGTGGTGTCGGGACCGCCCCACCTGCCCGCCGGCCGTGGCGGCTACCGCCCGTGCTGTGCGGCCCACGTCGGCGGGTACACCGCGGCGGTGCCGGCGGCGTCCATGTCGATGCCGGCCCCGCTGCGGGTGTGCGCGAGCCGTCCCCGCAACGCGATGGTCTCGGGGTCCTCGTCGTCGCTGCGGTAGGTGCCCGGCGCGCTCATCGGCTCACCGACGTGCGGTAGTCCTCGGTGATCTGCCGGTTACGGTCCCGCCATGCCTGAGTCGCCTCGTCCTTCTGCTGCTGGTAGTAGTCGAGGACCGCGCGGGCTTCGCTGACGGTGTTCAACCGCACGTTGTCCAAACCCAACGTCGCGATCAGTCGGTGCCAGCGTCCGGCGCGGGCGGTGCCGGCACCCGTAGGTGCGAGGGCGTGCGCCAGCTCGTCGATGGCCCGACCCGGCGTCTTGACCAGGAACGCCACCCGCAGCACGTCGATATGGTGGGCGTTGTCGGTCAGGTGCGGCCGCCCCGCGAACACCTCCGGGCCCTTCAGGTCGACGGCCAGCCAAGACACCACCCCGTCGAAGATCCCGTCGAGGACCTGCCGTGCCTGCGGCAGGTCGCGCCAGGCGTCGGCAGCGGCAGTGCCCAGCTCGAGCACATCGGCGGCGGTGGCGTCCGGAGCAAACAACTCGGCCGCGGCCTCGACCCGTGCGAGGGCGTCGTCGAACCGCGGGCGCAGCGACTCGATCAACGCATCACCCGGTGTCCCGGCGAGCAACTTCGCGAACCGGGTGTTGAGAGCATTCGTGGCGACCTTGGAGACCTCCGCGCCGATGTCCGGGGCCACGGTCCCATCTGCGGCGGTGTCGAGCAGGTAGGGAGTGAGCTCCTCGCCGCTTTCGATCGCCTTGGCCATGACCTCGATGCGGTTCCGCGGCGTCCATATGCTCATCATCCAGTACCCGTCGAGGACTCTTTTCAGCTCGGGCGGGAGAGTTCCGGGTCAAGCCCCTGGTAGTGTGAACTCGTTTTGCTTTGTGGTCGTCGTTGCGGGTAGTGCGGATCGGTTCATCAGTTCATCGGTGCTCACCTCCGTCGCCTGGCTGGTGTCGGTGTTGGTGGTGG
>NZ_LRRH01000144.1 GCF_001646785.1 Rhodococcus phenolicus | reverse complement strand
CCTGACTTGCACAGGTTGACGAGGATTTCCGACCCCAGTCGTCGTTTGGCCTGGTAGCGGCGTCGACGTTCGACGATTTGGGGCACTAATCGGTCGGTAGGATCGCCGGTTGTGGCTGCATACATCCGAAGGGTCCGGACCGCGTCGGGAGCGACGGCAGTGCAGATCGCCGCAAAGGACGGCGGCCGCCACAAGATTCTCGAGCACCTCGGCTCCGCCCACACCGACAGCGAGCTGGCGGCATTGCTGCAGTCCGCGCGCGAGAAACTGCAGGCCGGCCAGCAGGAACTCGACCTCGACCTGGGCGGTGATGACCGCGGGGCGGTCATCTCGACGAAACGGTCCCGCTGGCTGATCGAGACGATCGAGACCGGATGGCGACGCCTCGGATTCGACGTGATCGACGATGCAGCGTTCTTCCAATTGGTCCTCGGCCGGCTCGTCGAGCCGACATCGATGAGCGACACCACCCGCGTCGTGGGGGAGATCGGCCTGACCCCGGCCCACCGCAACACCTACGCCAGCGCGTTGAAGCGTTGTGCCACACACGATTATCGAGACCAAGTCGCAAAGAAATGCTTCGAGTACGCCGCCGAGACAGGTGGCCTGTCATTGCTGCTCTACGACGTCACGACCCTGTATTTCGAGGCGGAGAAGGAAGACGACCTCCGCAAGGTCGGATACTCGAAGGAACGCAGGGTCGACCCGCAGATCGTGGTCGGTCTTCTCGTCGACCGCACCGGCTTCCCTCTCGAGATCGGGTGCTTCGAGGGCAACAAGGCCGAAACCACGACGATCGTGCCGATGATCCGCCAGTTCCAGGCCCGTCACGACATCGAAGACGTGGAGATGGTGGTCGCCGCGGACGCCGGGATGCTGTCGGCAACCAATCTCAAAGACCTCGACGACGCCGGCCTGAAGTTCATCGTCGGCTCCCGCGTCACCAAAGCTCCAGCCGATCTGCAGAACCATTTCCATTGGAACGGTGATGTTTTCACCGACGGTCAGACCATCGACACCGTCACCCCGAGGCATGCGAAGAGCACCGTCAACAACGTCAAGAAACGGGCCGAACCCATCTGGGATGCGGCCACGCATCCGAAGTCGTGGCGGGCGATCTGGCAGTACTCGACACGTCGCGCCGCCCGTGACAATCAGACCTTGAACGCCCAGGAGGCCAAGGCTCGTGGTGTCGTCGACGGTGGCAAGGCCCCGAAGTCAACGCGGTTCGTCAAGACCACCGCGAAGGGGCGCACTCTCGATGTTGCGGGCATCGAGCGAGCCCGGTCACTGGTCGGGTTGAAGGGCTATGTCACCAACCTGCCCGCCACCGTGATGGACCCGGGTGAGGTGATCGGCAAATATCACGACCTGTGGCATGTGGAGCAGTCGTTTCGCATGTCGAAGACGGATCTTCGGGCGCGGCCGATGTTCCATCGCACGAAGGATGCGATCGAGGCGCACCTGACGGTCGTGTTCACCGCTCTTGCCGTTGCTCGCTACCTGCAGGTCGAGACCGGTATCTCGATCGGGCGGATCGTGAAGATCCTGCGGCCACTGCAGGAGATCACCGTGACCATCGCCGGCCACCTGCACACCGCCGCCGACCCGCTCACGGCGGATGCCGCCACGATCCTGACCGCGCTGGAGTTATCGGATCGCTGAGCGGGGTACTAAATCTGTGCAAGTCAGGTCTGGATCAAGTTGTCTTCGGCAGGGTACGCCGCGGTTGAGATACGGTTCTTCGGCCGGATCCCAGCTACCGCCGGCGGTATTCCATGTGTACACGTGCGGGGCGCGGGCGAGCGGATCCGACCCGCGGGATGGATTTCTCGGATATGCGTCGGTG
>NZ_LRRH01000143.1 GCF_001646785.1 Rhodococcus phenolicus | reverse complement strand
TCGTCGAGGGGTTCGCCGGTTAGTACCTCGACTACTACGGCGAGATCGGCGTGGGTGAGGCCGCCGTCTCCAACGGTTTTGCGGGTGCGTGACATCTGAGTTTCTGTCCTTGGAGGTGTGGCCGGCGTTTGCTCAGGCTTGTACAGGAAAGTTGCCTGAAGCGCATCATGCTGATGACGTCGCAGCCAATAATGGTGCTTTGCCAGCAAAGCCGTTGAGCGAGTTCGATGTAGGAGCCGAGGGGCTCGTTGTTACCGCTGCCGTCCCCGCTGGGGCGTAAGGCGATGGAGATGGCCGGGGTGGATCGGCTCGATGCGCTGTACACCGCGATTGATGCCGTGCGGTGCGGCGGGACGATTTCGATCAGCGGTGTCTACGGCGGCATGAAGGATCCGCTGCCGATGATGACGATGTTCACAGGATCCGCCATCGGATTGTTCGTCAGCGTGGTGGCAGGGTGTGCGGGGAGTCGAGGGGTTACAGCCTCCACAACCTCAGCAGTGCCGCGCGCAGGCTGCGCGCGGCGGTGGCCACTGGGAGGGGGTCGAGGTCGGTGCGGATGCGCAGGCGGTAGGTCACGGCAGAGCGGGTGTGGGGGATGCGGTGCGGGCCGGTGTCTACGACGGCCGGCGGATGCAGCTGGGTGTTGTCGTCGCTGATGCGGAGGATGATGTCGCCGGGTTGCAGGCGGG
>NZ_LRRH01000142.1 GCF_001646785.1 Rhodococcus phenolicus | reverse complement strand
CGCCTGCAACCACAGCACGGCCTGGTCGATGCCGCGGACGTTCATCAAAGCTCGCGTGAGGGTGAGGATTTCGCGGGCGGCTTCGAGTCGGGATTTGAGGGTGTGGTGGCGGCGTACGACCTGGAAGATGTGGAAGTAGCAGCGTTGGATGCGGGTGGTGGGCCACTGCTCGGCGATCGCGGCGTGCAGGCCGGTGCCGCCGTCGATGACGGCGACGGTCGGGGCGCGGTGGCGCTCGAGGATCTGTTGCCAGGCGATCTTCTTTTCGCGGTCGCACCATTGCCAGTCGATGACGTGGTGGCCGTCGGTGGCGATGAGCAGGCACCAGGATTGGAAGTAGGTGCCGTCGAGGATCACCAGATCGGCCGGTGTCGGGGCCGGGGTCGGTGGTGGGATTTCGATGTTCCAGCACCAGGAGGTGTCGCGGCGGAAGGTGCGGGCGCTGGAGGCCACCTGGGTGGGTGTGTGGCCGTCGAGGAGCCATGCCCGGAATGCGTTGAGTTGTGCTTTGCGGGTGATGTCCGGACGTGACTGGGTGGTCGATGCGCCGCAGGTTTTGCAGCGCCAGCGGGTGCGGCCGGCTGTGGTGGTGCCGTTCTTGACCAGCTTGGCTCCGCATACACCACAGAGCGGGGAATTCCGGGTAGCTGACACCGAACATGCTTTCAGAGCATGTTCGGGTCGCTATCATCCGAGGTCAGGGCTCAGAAATCGGGGGTTCTGTACACACATTTTGGCCGTTAACCCGCAGACTCCCTGGCAGCATGCGAGAGTGCGCGAGGCACCGCGTGTGGATCGCCCTGGCTGGAGGCCCTGCAACAGTCGGATCCGATCCGAGGCGGCATCGCCTGTGCGTGGAACCGCGGCTATTTGACGTTCAGGAGATGGCGATTCGGGGCTAGCTTCCCGCAGCGAACGCTGTATGGCCGTTCAGATGTCTCGCAAGATATCGCGCGGCGACACCCTCCAGAATGCGGGTCCAGGATGATCGTGGAGGCGGCGGAGCGTCTGAAGGTGCCGTCCAAGAACCAGGCTCTTGGCTTCTTTCGTCAGATCAGCACGGTGGTAGGACAAGATCCGCGCCCCACTCGTCCTAACCGCGGTTGCTTCGTGGGGCACCCGCGCGATGCGAAAATTCTGGGTGAGCGCGAGCATCCCTTCGGCGGCGCTAGCTTCGATCCACTCAACGTCGGTGACATGTTGAGCATGTGCAGGGCCGTAAAGGTCGGCGAGTGTTCGATGCTCAATCTCAAAATGGGTAAGGGCGGCACCGACTCCGCGGGGGACGCAACGGTCCAGAAGCACTACCGGCTTACGCGATTTCCGCGAGCCAGTCTTGAGCGTTCTCAACCGCGCTTACCTCCTCTAGTGTCAGGTTGTAGTCCGAAGCGACTATGGTGGGCGGGTCGCCCCCGCGAAGCGCTCCCAATATTGCAAATGCGGGAGTGCGAGAGTCCTCAAACGATGGTCGGCCCGCATTGAATCGCGGGTCAATGGACAACATGATCTCCTGTGTCAGTGGAATTCTGAAGGCCGTCGGCTCGTGGTCGCCGTCAATCTCGACACGTGCCAGATACTTCTCGATTACTTGCTCGATGGGTTGTTGTCCATCTTCGATGCGGAACAGGTCTCCGCGATCCCGCCGATACAGGTCTATCCCGTCTGTGAAGAGTAGAGGTCGAGCAAGTACGTAAGGATCTTTGAGTTCCTCGCGCAGCTGTTCAGCGACCTTCGTCAGCTTCTGCATCGGGATTCCAGCTGTGCGGAGTGCTCGGAGAGACCAGGTCTCGATGACACCTACGAGGGGAACCGAGGGCCACCCACGATGGGCGTTTTCAACCGTGTGAACGATGGCGGGTCGCGTCTTGGTCGCCCGGGTCCATGCGCGAACGGTGTTGGCTGGCATTTCGGCGAGCCGTGCAGCTTGACTTGGCGTGCAGATCGGGGAGTTGTATCGAATGTCCCTCTCGGATTGGCTGGGCCGTTCCGCTAGTTTCGGCACTACGTTCACCCCCATCTGTGCGTCAGTTCAACGATGGCGAGTATCACACATGCGCGTTCGCCCTACGTTTGGTCCGGTGTTCGCCCTCTTGACAGCAGAGTGCGGGTTCGGCACCCCCTCCCTGATTTGGCGAGGCGTGAGTATCACCCAAGTGGGCACATTTCGGGCACACATTGCCTCGAAACCGTGTGATTCGGCGTGATCCAGCGGGTAGTGAATCCGCAGGGAGGAGTGGTTTTGCCCCCTCGACCTGCGGGCTTGCGAGGGTTCAAATCCCTCCGCCACCGCCACGAGTCCCCCACCTGTTCACGCAGGTGGGGGACTTCTCGTTGCACGGGGTGGTTGCGTCCATGAAGATGGTGTACGAACCGGACCCGAATGAGCTTGCCGGCGTGTCGTAACCGGATGAAAGACGGTCACCGCGTGATTCTTCGAGAGAGCTACCAACTCGACTCGGGCGTTAGAGCACGCGATGACCACTGCCCACGATATCGACCTGCGCCAGCTCCTCGAAGACCGACTCGCCGGCGCCAGCCCCGACCTGCTGCGCGAGTTGCTGACGATGTTCCTCGACGCCCTGATGGGCGCCGAAGCCGACGCACTGTGTGGTGCCGGCTACGGGCAACGCTCCGACGAACGGACGAACTCCCGCAACGGCTACCGACACCGCGACTTCGATACCCGAGTCGGCACCCTCGACGTCGCCATCCCCAAGCTGCGGCAAGGATCCTATTTCCCTGATTGGCTGCTGCAGCGCCGCAAACGCGCCGAACGAGCCCTGACGTCCGTGGTCGCCACGTGTTATCTGCTCGGGGTCTCGACCCGACGGATGGAGAAACTCGTCGACACCCTCGGCATCACGTCCCTGTCGAAATCGCAGGTCAGCGTCATGGCGAAGGAACTCGACGAACAAGTCGAAGCCTTCCGGAACCGCCCGTTGGATCAAGGACCGTATACCTTCGTCGCCGCCGATGCCCTCGTGCTCAAAGTCCGCGAGAACGGACGGGTGGTCAACGTGCACACTTTGGTCGCTGTCGGGGTCAACGCCGACGGTTACCGCGAGATCCTGGGTATCGATGTCACCTCCGCCGAAGACGGGGCAGGCTGGCTGACGTTCTTCCGGGGACTGGTCGCCCGAGGCCTGTCGGGAGTGCAGCTGGTGACCTCCGATGCTCATGCCGGGCTGGTCGCGGCGATCGGTGCGAGTCTGCCGGGCGCCTCCTGGCAGAGATGCCGAACGCACTATTCGACGAACCTGATGGCGGTGACACCGAAGTCGTCGTGGCCGTGGGTGAAGACCCTGTTGCACTCGGTCTACGACCAACCCGACGCGGATTCAGTGCACGCGCAATATGATCGGGTCATCGATGCGCTCGAATCGAAGCTGCCAAAGGTGGCCGAACATCTCGATGCCGCACGTCCGGATCTGTTGGCGTTCACCGCGTTCCCGAAGCAGATCTGGCGGCAGATCTGGAGCAATAATCGGTCAAGCCCCAGAAGGTGGTGTAGGACGGTGATCCCTTCTCCTGTCCTGACTATGCAGCAGGAATCGCGGCAGCAGGTTCCGTAACCACCTCCCCGACACTCTCCGGC
>NZ_LRRH01000141.1 GCF_001646785.1 Rhodococcus phenolicus | reverse complement strand
CACACCGTCGCCACCGCCGCAGCGGCGGTGAGCACGGTGCGGTGAGCGGCCGGAGTAGACCTTCGGCCGGGGGTTCGATATTCGGCATCAGTCGGGCAACACCGCCGACGCCAGTCGTTCGATCTTGCGGCGGGACTTTGAATCGGAGTCCATGGCGAGATCGGCAGGGGTCTGTCCGGCAGGGAGGCGAGGGGAGGGGCTGAGCCACCACGCGGCGACACCCCACGGGTCCGCGGCGGCATCTACTCGTGCATTGATTGCGGCGACGACGTCGCGAACCGAGGCTGTGGCGTAGTCGAATTGAAAAGCCGGATAGCGGTAACTGTTACCGACGGGCAGGGCTACGACCTTGCCCGCGGCGCGGAGTCGGGAGGCAACCGAGCGATCTGCTGGATCACGGCGCAAGACGGCTGCTACCTGGGAGGCGGTCAGCATGGGGTGGTCGAGGATGTGACGGCGCGCGGCCTTCTCGAGTTCGGCCTGTTCGATGGCGTCGTCAACCAGGTAGGCGCCGAGCTCGATAGCTTGACTGCGGTCGGTCAAGGTCGGTGCCATCGCCAGCAAAGCCGTCACTTGGTTGCGCACCAATCGCATGTCCGGACGGCTGGCGAGTTCGGAGGCAAGAACGTTGATCAGCTCCGTGTTCGACAAGTCCGACAAACGGCGGCGCGCATCCGGCGTGATCGGAGCGTGGTGGCGTTCGGCGACATGCAGGTGCTGGGCGGCAGCGGCGATAGTCGCTCGAGGCGCGCGATGGCCGGCAAGCTTCGGATGCCGTTCACGGACGGTCGACCGGTGAAGGGACATCAAACGCTCCTCGCTACGACTGCACCAATATCGAATAGCGTTGCATATGTAGCGTCGAGCGATGGATACGCCCGCCCCGTTAACTGTCCGTGTCGTCCGAACGGGTGAATCTGCGGGTGACTTTCCTACTCGCCGGTAACAAGTAGGTCTCTCTCGCCGGTGTTCGGTATGCGAATTGGGTTTTCTTGCTGGTCGTCGTGTGGTTCGCGGTGTCGGTGACCGTCGCCGTCCTCTTCGGCCGCGTCATCCGCACCCGCGACGAATGGGAGATCTCACGTACCGAAACGACACGGAGTCTGTGCCTCGCTGGCGACAACGTCCTGATCGAGCACCGGTATACCCGCGAGCCTGTCTGCGACCCCTGAAGGTCAGGTCCGTGGCGTCAACTTGATGATGGCCCTTTCGTGATCGGTCTCGGTCTGGCAGCTCGCGAACTGTGGATTGCCGCTGATCGGATTCAGGCCTGTTTTTGCTTGGTACTGCGAAACTGCTCGGCTCGGACGTCCATGGAGCGTCCGTCGACCTCGGGACGCGCCGTGTCCGACTGGCGCCGGGGTCGAAGTGCCACCTCGATTGGCTGCCGCCCCGGCAGTCGAGATCGCGGTCGGCCCTGAAGGCAGTGAAAGCGACTCCCTGACAATGGGATCCGTATTGATCCGAACCTCCCGTTCGGTGGGGTGATTGCCCCTTCGAGTCGGGTGGGGGAGGCGGATGCAGAGCGCTCGTCGACGAGAGGGCTCCCGGTTTGCAGGGGCGTTCCCCGCATCCGCCTCACCTTCGGACGCCTGCGCGGCGAACGGAACGAGAGCGGATCTGTAGCTTCGGCGCGTATCTGCCGGGCATTCGGTTGTTCTCGGTGGGGGAGCGATAGGCTTCGATGTCGTACGTGTGAGTGTCGAGGAGAATCGTTGAGCACCCTGCAGACCCTGGATCGTGGTCTTCGTGCGCTGGACATTGTGTCCCAGCGACCCGGTGGGGTGACAATCGCCGAGCTCGCTGCCGAACTGGATGTCGCCCGAGCGATCGGCTACCGGATCGTGGCCACCCTCGAAGCGCACTCACTCGTAGCTCGTACCGACGACGGCCGCATCAGGCTGGCCGCAGGAGCGGCGCTACTCGGATCACGCTTTCGACCGCGCCTGCGGGAAGTGGCCCAGCCACTGCTACGCGAGCTCGCGCAGCAGACCTCGGCGACCGCATTCCTGTCGACCCTCGAAGGTGACGAGTGCGTGGTTATCGCTGTGGCCGAACCCGATTCGGGAATCCTGCGTGTCGGCTACCGACTGGGCACCCGCCATCCCGTCTCGCGCGGTGCGGCCGGCATCGCCATCCTGGCCGGCCGCCCCGCATCCGATGACGACACCGACGTGATCCGTCAGGCGCGGGCGGATGGGTTCAGTATCACCGCCGGGGAACTCGAGCACGGCGCGGTGGGGGTCGCGGCCAGTGTGCGGACCTCGCCCGAGCAGGACGGTGTGGGCTTCGAATCCAGTGTCGGGGTCGTCGCCATCGAAGGGCTCGACACCGATCGTGCCGCCGCTGCGGTGATGGACACGGCAGCGCGGATCAACGCGCTGCTCAATATCTGACCGGGGATCCTTCCCGGTCTTCATGGGGACGCTCGTGGAGAGCGTCCCTTTTTTGTGCTCTCGGCACGGAGATATGACCCGGCGTTGACGGCGAGTGTGACCGCCGTTACCGTAGCGATGTGCGTTGAACGAACAAAAATGTTCGTTATTAGTAAAACCGCAGTTCGTAGCTGGGAGACACATCATGACAAGCCAGGTGGACGGCACCGTCCTCGACACCCCCGACTCGGCACCCGAGAGTCGATGCCCCATCGACCACACCGCCTTCACCTCCCCGACCGGCTGCCCCGTCTCCCCACGCGCAGCCGCCTTCGACCCCTTCACCGGCCCGTACCAAGTGGACCCGGCCGCATCCCTGCGCTGGTCCCGCGACGACGAACCCGTCTTCTACAGTCCCGAACTCGACTACTGGGTGGTCACCCGCTACGAGGACGTCAAAGCCGTCTTCCGCGACAACGAACTGTTCTCGCCCGCAATCGCGCTCGAGAAGATCACCCCGACCTCCGAGGAAGCGAACGCCGTCCTCGCCCGCTACGGCTATGCCATGAACCGCACCCTCGTCAACGAGGACGAACCCGCGCACATGCCGCGCCGCCGCGCCCTGATGGAACCGTTCACCCCCGCCGCGCTCGCGCACCACGAGCCGATGGTGCGCCGCCTGACCCGCGAATACGTCGACCGCTTCATCGACACCGGACACGTCGACCTCGTCGACGAGATGCTCTGGGAAGTCCCGCTCACCGTCGCCCTGCACTTCCTCGGGGTGCCCGAAGAAGACATGGACACCTTGCGCGAATACTCGATCGCGCACACCGTCAACACGTGGGGGCGCCCGGCTCCCGAGCAGCAGGTCGCCGTCGCCGACGCGGTCGGCAAGTTCTGGCAGTTCGCCGGCACCGTCCTGGAGAAGATGCGCAAGAATCCCGACGGGCACGGCTGGATGCCGTTCGGTATCCGCGTCCAGCAGGAACAGCCGGATGTCGTCACCGACTCCTACCTGCACTCGATGATGATGGCCGGCATCGTCGCCGCCCACGAAACCACCGCCAACGCCTCCGCCAACGCCTTGCGGTTGCTGCTCGAACACCGCGACGTGTGGGAGGAGATCTGCGCCGACCCGAGCCTGATCCCCAACGCCGTCGAAGAATGCCTGCGTCACTCCGGATCGGTCGCCGCCTGGCGCCGCCTGGTCACCGCGGACACCACCATCAACGGCGTCGCAATCCCCGCCGGGGCGAAACTGCTGATCGTCAACTCCTCTGCGAACCACGACGAACGGCACTTCGACCAGGCCGACGACTTCGACATCCGGCGCGACAACGCCAGCGACCACCTCACCTTCGGGTACGGCAGCCACCAGTGCATGGGAAAAAACCTCGCACGCATGGAAATCCAGATCTTCCTCGAAGAACTCACCCGCCGCCTGCCCCACATGGAACTGGTCCCGGACCAGGAATTCACCTACCTGCCCAACACCTCCTTCCGCGGACCCGACCACGTATGGGTGCAGTGGGATCCGGCGCGCAACCCCGAACGCACCGACCCGACGGTGCTGTCGCAACAACAGCCCGTCAAGATCGGCGAACCGTCGAAGAACACCATCGCCCGCACCATGGCCGTCACCGACCTCGACCCCGTCGCCGACGACACCCTGCTGATCACCCTGCGCGACACGAGCGGGCGGCCGCTGCCGAAATGGTCTGCCGGATCGCACATCGACCTCGACTGCGGCACCGTCTCCCGTCAGTATTCGCTGTGCGGTGATCCGAACGACCGCACCACCTTCCAGATCGCGGTCCTGCACGACCGCGAGAGCCGGGGCGGATCCCGGTGGATCCACACCGAACTCGCTGTCGGCGACACCCTGCGCGTGCGCGGTCCCCGCAACCACTTCAAGCTCGACCCCGACGCGAAACGCTATGTCTTCGTCGCCGGCGGCATCGGCATCACCCCGATCATTGCGATGGCCGATCAGGTCAAGGCCGCCGGAGGCGACTACGAGATCCACTACGCCGGACGCTCACGCACCTCGATGGCGTTCCTTGACCGTCTCGCACGCGACCACGGCGATCGGGTCCGGCTCTATCCCGGCGACGAAGGCACCCGCATGGACCTTCCCGCTCTCTTCGCCGACCCGGAAGAGGGCACCCAGATCTACTCCTGCGGACCCGAACGCCTCCTGACCGCACTCGGCGAGGCCACCGCGCACTGGCCCGACGACACCCTGCACGTCGAACACTTCTCCTCCACCCTCGAAGCCCTCGACCCGGCCAAGGAACACAGCTTCGACGTGGTGCTCAAAGACTCCGGCATCACCGTCCCCGTCGCCGCCGACCAAACCGTGCTCCAAGCCCTGCGCGCGGCCAACATCGACGCCCAAAGCGACTGCGAAGAAGGCATCTGCGGCGCCTGCGAAGTCCCCGTCCTCGACGGCGAGGTCGACCACCGCGACCTGGTCCTCACCAAAACCGAACGCGCCGCCGGCAACACCATGATGACCTGCTGCTCCCGCGCATGCGGCGACAAGCTGACCCTCCAGCTGTGACACCCCGCCGCACCACACAACCTGATCCGAAAGGCACGACATGACCACCATCGAGCAGTCGGGCACGCCGTCGGTCCCACCGGACACCGGCACCCCGACCACCAGAACCCCCTTCAAGCGGGTTCTGGCCGGCAGCATGGCCGGCGCCGTCCTCGAGTGGTACGACTTCGCGATCTACGGCATCCTCGCCGCGACCGTCCTCGGCCCACTGTTCTTCCCCAACGGCAACGCCGTCGCCTCCCTGCTCATGGCACTGGCCACCCAAGGCCTCGGCTTCATCGCCCGCCCCCTCGGCGGCATCGTCTTCGGCCACCTCGGCGACAAATTCGGCCGCAAACCCATCCTGGTCACCACCTTCCTCATGCTCGGCGGCGCCACCGCCGCAATCGGACTGCTGCCGACCTACAGCCAGATCGGCATCTGGGCCACCGTCGCCCTGGTGGTCCTGCGCATGATCCAAGGCTTCGCCCTCGGCGGTGAATTCGGCGCCGCAGTGATCCTCGTCAGCGAATACGGCGAACCCAAACGACGCGGCTTCTGGGCGGCATGGCCCCAGTCCGGCGCCCCGGCCGGCACCGTCCTGGCCACCGTCACCGTCGGCATCCTCGCCCTTATTTTCCCCGGCGACGCCTTCGACAACTGGGGCTGGCGCGTGGCGTTCCTGCTCGCCGTGCCCCTGCTCGTGATCGGTTTCCTGATCCGACGGGGTGTCGAGGAATCTCCGGTCTATCAGTCCGCGCAGGAGAAGGCCGAGTCCGCCGAGAACAAGGCTGCACGCAAGGAATCGTCCAGCATCATCGAGGCTCTGCGGAAACCGCGCCCGCTGCTCCACGGCCTCGGCATGCGTCTCGGCGAGAACATCGCGTTCTACGTCTACACGATCTTCGTCATCGCCTACGCCACGACCTATTTCGACTACACCCGCGGCGCAATCGTCACGACCGTCGCCTTTGCGTCGGTGTGCCAGTTCCTCGGCATGATCGGCGGCGGATGGTGGTCCGATCGGGTCGGACGCAAAATCGCGATGCTCGTCCCCGCCATCTCATTGGTCATCTGGGCACCGATCTTCTTCGCCCTGGTGCACACCGAGAACATGACCGCCCTCGGTGTCGGCGTCTGCGTCGGCGCTCTGCTGCACGGCATGCTTGCCGGCCCCGAAGCTGCATGGATCACGGAGCTGTTCCCCACCAAGTACCGCTTCGCTGGCTCGTCGCTGGTGTTCCAGGGCTCGTCGATTATCGCCGGCGCCCCGGCACCGTTCATCGCGGTGTGGCTGGTCGACCGCTTCAGTGCCACCGCAGTCATCATCTATCTGGTGATCACCATGTCCATCACCGTGATCGCCGTGGCCACCAGCCGCGAAACCAAAGGCGTCGACCTCGACAAGCTCGACAACCTCTACTGACACCACCCTCACCCAAGCCCCACCCGCGCCGACCCCGGCGCCGGTGGGGCTTGGTCATGTCAAAGATCCGCTGATCGCGCGTCCCTCGCCTCCACGAGACCACCCGGCGCCGTGCTGGTGCATGCATCCGTGGTGACGCGGTGGCTGTGCGACGAGATCGCATGCCGGTACGAACTCGTCCCACATCGGTATCGCCAGGTCTGATCTGTCGGTGCGGCCGTGTCCGTGCCACACATGACGCCCGAAACCTGATCGACCCGTAGGCCCTCGTGGCGCACTCGACCCGTCACCTGCTTGGTGAATCGGCATCATCTCGAGAACAATTCGCGTCCCTACCCCAGCATGGAACTGGGACCGTTAGGACGCCGCCACCAAGAAGGAACACCCCGTGCCTCACTCCGCGCTCATCACCTCCGGAGACGACCGATCACCGGTCCTCATCCACGTCCCGCACGCCTCGCGCATCATCCCTCTTGAACTCCGCCCCGACCTGCTGCTGACCGATGTCGAGCTCGCCGCCGAACTCGACGAAGCCACCGACACCGCCACCGACGAGATCGCCGCTGTCGCACTGCGCCACACCCGCCTGAAACCGACGACGGTGGTTAACACCCTCTCGCGGTTGGTGATCGACCCCGAACGATTCCCCGACGCCAGCGAACCGGCGAATGCGTTCGGCAGGGGAGCGGTCTACACCCGTACCTGCTCCAGCGCGCCGCTACGTACCGAACCATATCCCCGCACCGCCCACCTGATCGACACCTATTTCCGTCCCTACGCCGACGCAGTCACCACCGCAGTCGACGACCGCCTACACTCCTGCGGGCGCGCGGTGATCATCGACCTGCACTCCTATCCCGCTACCCCATCCAGCTTCGAGGACCCCGCCGCCGAACGTCCGGCACTGTGCATCGGCACCGACACCGTCCACACCCCCGAATGGCTGATCGACGCCGTTCACGGCGCATTCGCGTCCCTACCCGAGATCGACCAGATCGCCGAGAACTCCCCCTACGCGGGAAGTTACGTGCCGCTGCGCCACTACAGACGCGATCAATGCGTGTCCTCGGTGATGATCGAGCTGCGCCGCGATGTCTACCTCACCGACCCCCGCACCCCCGACGACGCGCGCGTCGACCGGCTCGGTCGTGCCCTCGCCGTCCTCATCGACGCGATCACCGCGCAGGTGGCCGCTGATGTGTAAACCCAAGCCCGGTCCGCGGTGCACCCCGCACATGCGTGCCCGCGTCGCCAAAGCCGTCGCTCGCGTCGAGCTGGCACGTACTCGTTTGGCCGACAACCCAACTCACGCGCGGCTACAAGAGCGACTCACCGCAGCCGAAACCGAACATGCCCACACCGTGGCGCTGTACCACGCCACGCCCGGGGGCCAGAGTGAACTCCGCGCGGCCCTCGCTGCCACCGTTGACCCGAACACGCGGCACGCGCTGACTCAGCGTCTGCACGATGCTGAGAAGCTACGAGCCGAACAGACCGACGCACTGCGCCGCGCCCGCACAGGACAAACCCGTAAGGAAGGAACCGACGATGCACAACGAGGAACCGATGACGCAGGAACGCAGAGAAGCATTTTGGAGGACGTTCGGGTGGAGCCCGGATCTGCCGGAGGACCAGCGCAAGAAGATCGAGGAGTACTGGAGCGATCCGGAGATCGAGGAGGCCGAAGCGCTCGGCTTCTGATCGACGGTCAGCAGATCACTCCGCTGGCCACGCACACATTGTCGGACTCCGTACGCGCGTCCCTTGAATCGCGGGGCCTGTCCGCGCCGCCTCTACATGAGCTGACGCCGACCGATGCCGGGGTCTACCGCGAGCAGATGCTCGAATTGACCCGTAAGAACCCACATGCCGCGTCGGTCTCCGTCTACGACGAGGACGAGTATCGGCAGATGCGGTTGTTGGTCACCGACGACGGCAAGGCCGGTGTTGCGCTCAAAGGCGACGAGGTGGTGTCTGCGTTCGCACACAAGGATTGCGCACATCCCCGCGCTGCCCGCGCGATGCTTCGCCATGCGACCGCGCTCGGCGGCCGTCGTCTCGACTGCTTCGACACCGTTCTTCCCAAGTTCTACGCGGACGCCGGGTTCGTTCCTGTTGCGCGATTGAAATGGAACGACGACTATGCCCCCGACGGATGGGACTACGACACTTTCCGACGCTTCAACGACGGCCGTCCCGATGTGGTGTTCATGGCATACAACCCTGACCGCGTCGATGGCTACTACACCCCCGGCACGGGGGAGTACGTCAATGATTACGACGACGGCATCGCTCGCGCGCAGCAGTACCGCCAGCACCGATCAGCTGTGCCGGGCACTGGGACGCAAGTCGGTCCCTGACAGGACTTGCCAGCTCGACTCTCACTTCGTAGTCCCAGTGGTGCAGCGCAGTACAGTGCTACGAGGCACGGTTCGGCGATGACACGTGCTGCCTTGCTGGAGATCGCGGTGAATCCTATTGGTTGATAGGGGAATTGCCATTAGTACACCGTCGCCACCGAACTCCTGCGGAGCGCGCTTTTCCGGTAGGAACCTGTCCGAGACGGCCGGCGGGCTCGCGTTCTGTGCCGGACCGGTTGATGCGCCACGGACGACGTCCCCACCTCGTGTCCGCCTCCAGCGACACCGCTACGCCGGCAGGCCCGGCCTTGCCGGTTGAGACCGTTGCTCGGGTGGCCGGGACAGCGGCCCGCTTCCGCTCCGAGTCGACCCGTTGCAACTACGCCGCCGACGGGACCCGGTTCACTGCCTGGTGCCAGAGGGAATGCCATGGGGCGTTGCCGGCGCATCTGCCGCTGCCTATCTCTTGGCCTCGGCGTCGACGGTGACCGAGGCGGGGGAGCGGGCCTACTCCCCAAGGCACGTTGACACGGTGGGTCGCCGGGATCGGCTACCACCACCGCCGCGCCGGCCATCTTGCCCAGGGCAACGACGAACTTGTGGCCGCCACCTTGTACGGGATCCGCCGCGACGGCGGGACAGCTGCCCCACAACCCCCGGGCACCGTTGCTCACCGCCGACATCGTCACCATCGTCGAGTGTGCGCGCGCCGACTGCAACGGCTGGGCCGACGAGCTCCTCGAATGCCGCGACAGCGCGATCCTCATGTTAGGCTTCACCGGAGCGTTCCGCCTCGCCGTGTCGGGTCGGGGTTCGCGGCGCACGTCCTGCCAGTTGATTCACGCGAACACCGTTATCGGCGTCACCGCCGCTAATCGGAGATCGTGGTCGAGCAGGAACCGTGCCAGATAGAGCACGTCGAACGCATACGCCCGCACCGTCGCCGCGCTGAACCCGCGCCCGGCCAGATGTTTCAGGAACGCGTTCGCCGCAGCGCAGCCTTCCCGCTGGCCGTCGATCACATAGCGGTCGCTGCTGGTGCGCACCCGAACGGTCATCGCCTGCTTCTTCTCGATCGAGCCAACACCGCCAGCATGCGCCCCACATCGCCGTCGGCCTTGGACCTCACGCCGCACTCATGAGCGTGTCGTGGGAGGGTCGATTAACCGATCGCGGATTGTCGGACCAGATCTGCCGCCAGATCTGTGTTGGGAAGGCGGTGAACGCCAGCAGGGCCACTCGGGCTGCGTCGAGATGCTCCTCGGTTACTGCGAGTCGAATCCGTCGGCGCCCGAAGTTGTGGATGACGTCGCGGACCTGCTCGGCGCTGGCACCGCGCTCGGGTCGGTGATCACCTTCGGTAGACGACCACGCAGTACTTTGACGACGATACGAGCAGGCGGCGTCTTCATGTATGCGCAGAGCGGAGGGTCTCGGACCATCCGAGGGTGAGGGCTGCGAGAAGTTCTTCCCGCCGACCAATGTCGGGACTCCACGTCGAAAGAGCAGCATCGATGTCCATGCGTGGTGCAAGAACCTCACCGCGGGGACCCGGCCAGCGGGCGGCGAGTTCGGCGAGGCGCTCGAGGCCGACTGTGGCGGCGACGTCCTCGCCGAGCAAATACGCCAATGCGCGGTCTTCGTCGAACTCGAATTTGTCGAGGATGTCGAAGCCGTGGTGGGGGTCGCCGTAAAGACGGTCTTTTGCAGCCGGGGACGTGATGTACCAGTACAGGGCCGCGGCGATGTCGGGAGCGTCCTTGTATCGGCCGCTCTCGCTCCGGTCCAGCCAGGCGACGAGTTTGAGCGCTGTGTATCCGGCCACTGTCGGGATCCGGATCGCTCCAACGGTAGGCAACGAGAGGTGATAACCGCGGTCGAATACCTCTTGAAAGCCCCAGACGCTCAACGACCTGTTCGGTGGATCGGGTACGAACCCCGTCGGGTCCTCAATAGGGCCGAAGGGAACGAGGTCGGTGAGAACTTCACCGACCTTGTACCGAATGCCGGTTCCGCCACTCGCCGGCAGATCGGTGACTATTTCTCGATAGGCTTCCCAGTTCGCGATGGCAATAGCCAGATCCAGATCCTGGGTCGCGCGCAGGGGGAAGGCGTGCCCCAATGCGTCGTGGAGTACGTCACGGCACTGTGCTCCGAGGACCATCAGGTCGGACGGTTGCAGGTGATCTGCACGAGCCAGAATCTTCGAGCAGACGTGATCGATGATCTCGAGGCGCGCGGGATCACACGTCGTCAGATCGAGCACAGCGTTCTCCAGGTCTCGGCTACTTCGCGGAGCCGGGGGTCGTTGAGGGCGAGCAGGTCGGCGTACACGAGAGGCCAGGGTGCATTGGGTGGGCCGTCCCGCTTGCTGTCCTCACTGCCTGGATGCTCGTCCGGTGGCGTCCAAAATTTCTGCAGCACTCTCACATTGGGAACCTGATCGGGGTCGTCCCTCCACCGGTTCACGAAAGCGAGTTTGCGATCGAAGTGCTCGACGTAGACAGTCAAGGTGGTGGGGTGCTGGATGTCGACTCCCTCAGCGGATTCACCACTGAAAAAGAACTCTTGGTCGGGGCGCAACGGCTGGAAATGGGTGGGCTCGTCGGTATAGAAGCGTGCAAGGGTGAGCCGCTTGCGCAGCCCCCGTGGATACTCCAGAGCCCATGGCTGCAGTATCTCGTGAAGGGCATAAGGGCGTAGTGGCACTCCCCGACGGAGGAAACCCGCTTCTTCGAGCAAGTTGAGGGTGTCGTGTGCCTGACCGATCGAGACGCCGGAGGCGTTTGCGATGTCGCGGATCTTCATCTCGGTCAGCTGAGGCCAGGTCAATAGTGCGAACACAACCTGCGAACGACGGGGACTGAAAAGGTTGTGCGTCAAGCGCAACCCCCACTCGTCGTGCGCTCGGTGGGTGGGAAGTTTGGACCGGGCGTCCGGGGTATGTGTGCTCGGCCTTCTGCCTCGCACATCGACGTAGACATCTCCGAACTCGATGTAGGCGTTGCCGAGAGTGTCGATGTACTGGATTTTCTGATCGCGAAAGGCCGTTGCGCTGCGCTCTGTGATGCGCTTTCCGACCACCAGGAGCGGTGCATCGATTTCAGGTGGGCGGAGATGCGTGATCTGTGTGAGCGTCATCGCTGCGGCGAAGACCAGTGCGTAGTGCTGAACGTTGCCGCGGCGAGAGAGGACTGCTTTTGCCTCGAAGCCTCGATCTGGTTCCGTGACCCAGTGCAGACTTGTCAGCTCGAGACCGACGGAGCTGAGCAGTTCAGGAAGCAGTTCAGCGAGGTTATGGACTCGTTGATCCATCGTGACACCCCCTTGTTCAGTCCTAGTCCCTTTTCAGTTTAACTGAACAGGACCGAAAACTGAACAAGAGACAGTACTTGGAACGGTTGGGGCTGGAAGATTCAACGCTCCAGCGTGACCGCTGGTCAGTGCCAACGCAGCAGTGACAGGCAGCGCAGGCCGAGAACATTCCCTTCGCTGTCGCTATCGTGGTCACCGCACGGTGGCGGGGAAGCTGTCAGCGGTCACATAATTCCCCAGGTTGAAGGGTTCGTCGGTCACGTAATTGGATCTGGCGCAATTTCGTGATTCGTTTGGCGCACTTCATACGTAATGAATGACGCGATGAATGACGCGCTTACGGAGCAGGTCGAAATGGGCTCGCCCGTACATCTGTCGTTTGAGCATCTTGACGCGGTTCACGTGACCCTCAACCGGGCCCGAACTGTACTCCAGGGTCAGTCCGGCGGTGACGGCATCGAGATCGCGAAGCAGACCAACAGCGAAGGACCGCAAGGCCGGTGAACCGTCGCAGCGGACGCGGGTAATCCACTCCTGTATCTTGTGACCGCGTCGGCCGACCATGATCTCGGCGAAGTGCCGCACGAGCCGGCAGGTGGTGGCCAGCGCCGAGCTGCGCGTGAGCAGGGCCTTCCGCCCGGCGCGGTCCTCGTCGGTGAGGGGATCGGGATGACGAGCGAGCCATCCGGTGACCTGTCGGATACGGTGACCTGTCGGATACTCGGCGCAGCGGGGCGTGACGGCGGCGGGGTGGCCCCAGCGCGCAGCGGATAGACGAATCGTGCGACGGTCTTGACGCTGCCGCGACATCCGAGTGCGGTGATCTCCCGGGTGAGCAGCGCAGCGTCGAGACACCCGGCGCACAACGCTGCCGAGCCGCAACAGCACACCGTGTCGTGCACCGCGAGAACACCAGTGTTGCGTCGGCACATGCGGCGGAAGAGAAGGCCGTAGAGCGCGACGCCACGCTCGTTGCGGCTGCAACACCAAAGAGTGTTGCCTTCGCGGTTGACGCATCTGATGTGTGCAACGCACCGCACGGTGCATCACAGGACGAGTCCGCGGAGTCCGATGTTGCAGGTGGTGCCACCGCCGATCAGACACGCGTTACTGGTGTTGCCGCGGACAATAGTGCCGTGAGGCAACGCGCAACGGTTACCCGCAAACCCCGGCCGGGTTGCATCAATTCCTCGCCGACGGCGAGTTCACCGACTCGGTGAAGAACGTTGCCGCGATGCTCATCGACGAACCGCACCTGCGACAAACGGGACTGCTGCACGATCGGGTGACAGTTTCGGTCACGCAGCCTGTGCGGCTGGTGTGGTCATGATCGTCTCGAACTCGACAGGCGTCAATCTGCCGAGCCTGAGCTGACGTCGCCGGCGGTGATAGGTCCGCTCGATCCAGGTCACGATCGCAATGCGTAGCTGCTCGCGTGTGGCCCAACGCTGCCGGTCGAGGACATTTTTCTGTAGGAGCGCGAAGAAGGACTCCATCGCGGCGTTGTCGCCGGCCGCACCGACCCGGCCCATCGACCCGACCAGATCGTGGCGGGCGAGGGCTCGGACGAATTTCCGGCTACGAAATTGCGACCCACGATCGGAGTGGACCACACACCCGGCGACCGAGTCCCGCCGTGCTACTGCGGATTCGAGGGCGGCGACGGCAAGCCGGGACTTCATCCGATCACTGATCGAGTAGCCGACGATCCGGTTCGAGTAGACGTCCTTGACCGCACACAAGTAGAGCTTGCCCTCCTCGGTGCGATGCTCCGTGTAGGGGTCGGACCGGGG
>NZ_LRRH01000017.1 GCF_001646785.1 Rhodococcus phenolicus | reverse complement strand
CTTGACTTTCCGGGGGTCGGGTTCCTCGCCGGAACCGGTCTTCTTCCCTGCCATTCGTCAATGATCAAGCAGCACGGCGCGAATCACGTGCAACGACACGCCCTATTACCGAAACATCTTTAGGCGGGGCGCTCAGCATCGCGATAGGCGTCGCCGAACTGCGCAACGCCTACGGCACCGGCCACGGTCGCGATCGGAGACCTACAGGTCTCGGTCCACGTCATGGACACCTGGCTGTGAACGCCGCCTACCTTTGGTGCCAGCTCATGCTCGACACACTCGCGGACCCGAGAGCCCCCTGGCGAAAACTGTAGATCGTCGCCCTTTCCCGGCGAGATTACGCGTACCCCACGTTCCTGAACCCCCTCACTGTTGTCACGGGTGAGCATCTTCGACATCACATGCACTGGCGTGAGAGAACCTCAACGCACTCTCGCGATTTCGGCGCCTTGTTCATTCGACCGGCGTCGAAGCCGCCGTCCATGTCAGATGTAGTTCCCCACCCTCGGTCGACCGCTCACGACGTTCGATGTGCTCAGCACCGCGGCTCGCATCGTCGGTGCGATACAGGTCGTAGCACCCGACCGCGGTGTTCGCCTCACTCACCTCGAGCGCATTGACCTGCGTGACCGACCGGCCGCGCAGCGGCAAATGATCGGGCTGGCGAAACTCGGTGAACAGCGCGTCGACCGCGGTGGCCGGCACCCAACGGCCACCGAGACGTGCGACGGGATCGGCAGGCTCGCTCAACGCCCGCAGCAGCCCCTGACGCCAGCGGGTCACGATCCGCTCGGCGGCCACGTGCTGCGGCGCTTCGACATCGACGACGTGGATCGTGTAACCGGCCTGCTGCAAGTGACGCAGGAGCCGCTCGGCGTGGGCTTTCCACGCGAGAGTGCCATCGATGATCAGGTTCTCCCCGTCCGCGATAGCATCGCGTTCGGCAGCAGCGAACAGAACATCGGTCGATTCACGATGGACCAGCGCCGACAACTCGAAAGGATAGAACCGACTGTCCTCTCCCTGTGCTGCGCGCAATTCCGGCGGCAACATTTCCTCGAGGGTGCCGTCGGCGAGAGCCGCTTCGAGCAGGTAGCGCTTGAACACATCGGCGTCGAGTTCGCGCCATCGACGCCGATCACGGCCCCGAAACAGCTGATCGTGGGACGAGGACTTGCCCGCACCGGGTGGGCCGGCCATCACGATGGCCGAGCGTTCGCGGGCAACATGCGGGTTCGCGGCGCGCCACCGCTCGAGGATCTGCTCGTGCAGTCGTCGGCGCGCGCTGGTGGGCACCGGGGCGCCGTCGATCCGCCGGAACCAGCGGCGATTGTTGACCGTGGCATGGGGCGCATCAGGCTGGAGCGGTCCCTCCCCTGCGGAGAGGGAGGTGAGGAAACTACGGCGGGCGTCGATGTCGGCGGGTGTGAGCACAGGTCAGCGGTCTGCCAGCGCCTCGAGCAGGGCATCGTAGTCCTCGTCTGTGAGGAACCCGTCACGCAGAGCACGCCCGACCTGCACGGTGAAACTTCCTTCTGTGGCAGGGTTTCCGTCCTCGGCCCACTCGAAGGGATTGGGCTCGGCAGGGCGTTCGTACTTCCATCCGGTCAGCTCACGCAACATGGCAGTGCGCGAGATCTCACCAGCGGCATAGCGGGCGGCGATCTCGTAGGCGGTCCCCCCGTGCGTACCGGGCCGCACATCAGGAGCATCGACACGAGCGCGGCGCAGCATGTCACTGATCGTCGGCTGACTCACGCCGACGATCTTGGCCAAGCGCACCTGGATGAAACCACGCTCGTGGAGCTGACGCAGATGCCGCAGATACGCGATATGCGCAGCGGTTTCCCGGGCTTTCTCCCGGCCCAGATCCGCGATGAGTTGCTCATCGGGCTTCATCATCGTCGTCATGGCGCACCTCCTGCTGGCGTCGCACTTGTCTGAGATCGCACCCACCAGCATACCTGCATATAGGAAAACTTATAAACGCTGTTCACGTAGTACGAACCTCAGTCGTGTACGTGCGCCAGCAACGTCCACCAAGGACGTGATGTGACACCGGTCAGCGGCAGTCCACGTGCACCGAGACATACACCCGACCGCTGTGCTCGCTGCTCCACTCGTCCGGGCGGTCGGCGGCCACGGCGATATCGAGCTGGTCGGGTTCGGACCAGTCCACCGGCTCGGGCGCAGCGATCAACGCGGTGGTGGTGTCGATCTCGGCGGCCGGCAGCTGCTGGTCGGTGTTGGCCACCGTCAGCACCGGTGAGCCGTACGCAGCGCGAATCGTCCACCCGTGCGCAGCAGTGATCTCGACGGCCAAGTCGTGGCCGTGGCCGGTGCACCGGGCGGTGACCTCGTCCGGTCGAGGTGTAGTGATCTCGGTGTCCGAGTGCGTATCTCCCCAGCCGAAGACGATGCTTCCCAGATCGGTGCTGGTACCGGTGACAACCTGGCCACTGAACGACGTGGACACTGCCGCAGCGGCGCGCGGCTGGTCGCCACATCCGGTCAACACGGCAAGTCCGCTCGCGAGGGCCGCCCCCGCGAGCGCCGCGCGGCGCAGCTGGTCGGTCACAAACATCTCCGGGTGGTCCTTTCGGAACAGCAGGGACGGCGGCGCGGGGCCCGGTCACTTGAACACGTCGACGTACCAGAGGCCGTCGATCTTTGCGGTGGTCACGGTCTGAGTGCCGCGCTCGACCGGCTCACCGGGTCGCATGACCGACAGGTCGACGAGGAACACCCCGGCCGACAGCTCGACGGTGCGCAGGCAGTAGTTGGTGCCCTGCGGGAGCTTGTCGATGAAGGTCTGCAACTCCGGGGCGGGCGTGACCGTCGAGGTCGGGGTGGCCAGGGCGCGGGCGGCGACCCCATCGCGGCGGTTGTAGTACGCGTAGTTGAACGCGGCGATCACGCCCTGCCCACTGCGCTGATCACCGCGATCGGCGCGGCATTCATCGCTGACCTCCGGATCGGCGGGGGCAGCGGCCGGCTCGGTGTCCTCTGGCAGATTGAGCACCGGCAGACCGTTGTCGTCGACCGGGGCGAATGCCGGGTCCGAAGCCTCTGTCGACGCGGCTGATTCGGCGGCGCTGTGACCTGCGGTGAACTGTCCGGCGACGGCGATCGCGCCTGCCACGACGGCCGCGGCCACCACAACGACAGCGGCAGTGCGGCCGACTCGCCGACGGCCACCCGCGCGCGGCGACGCCGCCGGTCCCGGTGCCGCCGAAGCGGTCGGGGTCGACGGCGTCGCCGCAGATGAGGTGGGTGCACCACCGAGAAGGTCGACCACCGCGGGATGGCGAGGGGTCCGCCGCTTGATGTTCGGCTTCCTCATGACGCTGCCCACTTTCATCTCGACTCAGATACCGAACTGGGTGATTCCGTCGCCGATGGCGTTGGTGATCAGGTTTCCGGCCAGGCCCGGGGTGGCGTCGTTGAAGAACGTCTCGAGGGTCTGGTCGACCTGTTCGATGATCTGCTCACCGCCCGGCTGTGCCTGCACGAAATCGCGGGCCTGCGTGTCGATCGCCGGGGCCGTGTCGGTGGTGAAGGTCTGCACAGCGTCGACGACGACCTGACCGACCGGGTCCTGTGACCACTGTTCGAGCGTGGCGTCGACCTGCTCGCCGACGGTCTCGGCCTCGACGTCGGGAACCTCAGCCTCGATCGGCGTGGCGTTCTCACCGGCGCCGTAGGCCGTGCCGGCAGCAAGGCCGGCAGCACCACCGACAGCAGCGCCGATACCGCCGCCGATCGCGCACCCGACACCCAGACCGCCGGCCGCACCGACCGCTGTCGCGGCCACACCGCTGGTGACCGGAGCAACGCCGGGGATCGGAAGCGGCACCATCGTTCCGGCCATCGCGCCGCCGATACCGGCGACCGTGCTGACCACGAGGCTGGCCGGGACACCGACCGCTGCGCACCCGGCAGCCGCACCGGCACCGGCACCGAGCGCAGCGCCGGCGACCTGCGCCGAGGCGACACGTTCGGCTTCGGTGGTATCGAGGCCGACCGAGCGCCACGCATCGGTGACCTGAGCTTCGATCACTGCGGTGGTGTTGTTGGTGCGTTCGGCGTCGATGTCGGAGACCCAGTTGGGCTGGTCGAACACCACGCGGCCCATGCGCATCGTGTCCTTGGGTGCCTCGATCGGCACGGTCGGGTCGATCACCGGGGTCGGGGCACGCAGCTGGCTCCAGTCCACAGCCGGCGTCGCCTCACCCGAGTGGCCGTAACCGCTGTCGCCGCCGTATCCACCCCCACCGGAGTAGTCGGTCAAATAGTCGGTCGAGTAGTCCACGACGGTCACCCCGCCACCGGTCTGCGGGTCGTAGGCACGCGTGCCCTGGTTGTACTGTGCCGGCGGCGCGACCCAGAAACTGCTGTCGGCCTTCGGCTCCGCGGCGCTCGGCGCAGGCGTCTCGGCCGCGGTGGTGCCGCCGGTCTGCGCGCCGCTGGTCACACCTTCCTGCGTGGTGCCGCCGGTCACCCCGCCCTGAATCGGTTCGGCCGACGCCGGGCCTGCCACCATCGCGGACATCCCGAACGCAGCGGAGGCCACCGCCAGCGCCGTCGCAGTGCTTCTCGCCGACCGACGACGATGCCGTCCCTGTGCGCGGCGCGCGGCGCGGTTTCCGATAGTGGTGTCGATGCTCATCTGTACCTCTCGGTGAAAGTAGGTGAAGAAAACGGGCCCACCGCGCAGCGGGGGCAACGACTCAGCCAGCGGCATCACTGCCGATCCGGGTGACGGTCGCCGCGAGCACGGTCAGCGCATCGCAGGTCTCGCGGCGCAGTTGTGACAGCACGATCCGTTCCCCGGACGCGAAGACCGGCTCGAACGGCATCCGGCACACCGACACCCCGAGCGCGGTGAACGCCTCGACGGCCTCGGTCTCGACCATCGGCGCATCCCCCGGTCCGTCAGTGATGACGACGACGGTGCGCGCAAGCACATTCGGGCGGACCGCGGAGATCGCAGTGAGGGTGCGCTGCGCGGCCACCGCGGCGTCGCGGCGCAGCGGAACGGGCACCACCACGGTGTTCGCGGCGGTGATCGCCCACTGCCAGCTGCCCGAGTGACTCGAGTTTCCGGTGTCCGCGAGCAGCAGGTCGTAGTGCCGTTCGAGGATCGTCCCGAGTGTGGCGGCATCGTCGAAGCTCAGTGGCGCTTCGGCTCCAGCCGGTCCTGCCAGGGCGTAGGAGCCGTTCGGCTGGCGGGTCAGATAGCGCGCCAGGGTGGACGGGCGTACCTGGTGTGGCGTCTGGCCGAGGTCCGCGAGGACGCTGACCGCATCGTGTCCTGCTGCCGGGGGGACCGCGACCCGGTCGGCGAAACTGCCGCCGATTTCCCCGAGGTCCAAGCACGCGGCCGTGGCGGGGCCGCGGTACTCGGCAATCGTCTCGGCCAGGGCGATCGACATCGGCGTTTTGCCGACGCCACCTTTGAGGTTGGCGAAGGTGATCACCGCGCCCTCCGGCAGCGGGCCCGCGATCGCTGCCTGTGCCTCGCGCAGCCGCATCTCGAGCGAGTCCGCCTTCGGGGCCAAGGCCAGGCCGAGCATCGCATTGAGACGGCCCCGCATACCGATCCGGGCGGGCAGGCTCGCCGCGGGATTCACGCCCGGTGCCGACAGTGCCGGCACCACCCCGATCGGGCCTGTGGCCGCGTCTACGGGCCGGACAAGCCCCGCGGTGGGTGCAGCCGTGTGCGCGGGCCGCACGGGCGGCTCGACAGGCTGAGCGGGCGCCTCGTACGGGATCGATTCGGCGGCCACGGTCACCGGTCCGGCCGGCGGCGGGGAGGCAGGCTCCGCGGCCGCCGGTTCCGGATCGGTCGCCACGACCGGGATGGGCACGCTCGGGGCGTTCTCGGTGAGCTTACCGTCAGGGCCGACCGTGAGAAAACGAGTGTCTTTGCCCGTCCGATAGACGACTTCGACCGCCGCCTGTTGCTCCACCGCGATGGTGCGCACGAACTCGTGCACGACAGCTGCCAGATTCTTGAACTCGGTCGCAGCCAGTTCCATCGGCGGCACGTCGGCACCGGCGAGCTGTGCGCGCGCTGTCGTCGCAGAGGTCGCCTCGATTTCTACGGTCGGCGTCATCGTCAGTTCCCGCCGAAGGCACCGGCGCCGGCCAGCGCGGTGTCCATGTCCTCGACGACGGCCTCGGTCTGCTCCAACTCGGCCAACGCCTGCTCGCGGGCCTTGCCCTCGGGCAACGCCTCGATGACCGCGCGGCGTTTGGTCGAAGCGTCGCGGATCTCGGCGAGACGTTCGCGGGTCAGTTCCTGCTTCTCGTCGAGCTTGGGCAGCCACGCAGGCACCGATGCCTTGAAGTATTCACGCAGCGCGGCGATGACCGGATCGTTGGCGCCCTTGGAGATGAACGGTCCGCGCAGCGCGACGACGTCCTCGGTGGTGGGGGTGATCGACTGGGAGATACGGCGGGTCATGGTGATCCTTTCGAGGGTGTTTTTCCGGTGTTGCGGTAGCGGATGGACTCTCGGCACGAGAGCCACTGATCAAGGTCGGCCCATCGGTGCGATGCGGCACGGTCACAAGGTCATACGGGCGCTCCTACGGAGTCGGGATCGGGCAGGGCTACGACGCCGGTCGCATCGAAGGTGATGCGGGTCTTGACGCGGCCGGTGCCCACGATCAGAACGGTCGAGCTGACCTCGCCCTTCTTGTTGCGGCGCACCTCGACGTCGTCGACGGTGACCGGCACCAGCTCGCCGCCGGAGTCGTCGAGAAGCACCGTCTGACCGGCCTGCACACTCGACGCCGGAATGGCATCGGCGAAGTCGTCGTCTTCCACCTCCGGTTCCGAGGCCGACTCGGGCTCTGCCTTGACCATCGACACCGCGGCATCGTCGGAACGACCCGCCCCGATGACGACCGGCTCGGGCACGCTGCCGTGGCTGCGGGCCCGCTTCGCCAGCGCCCGCTCGGATTCGATGAATTCGGCCAACTCCGACGAGTAACAGGTGAACTGCGGCGCCTCCGCCGGCACCAACCCGTCGATGATCGCCTTCTCGCTCTCCGAGAGCTGGTTCCACTTGTTCGGGTGCTTGTCGACGTTCGGGGTCCACCACATCTGCGCATCGACCGGATTACCGTCGTCGCCGAGGGCGATCCCGCGGCCTTTGACCGAGGTGTCGACCTCCCGCCCGACGGTGGAGTCGCCCCACATCATCAGCGCGCCGTCCTGCGAGAGATTGCCGAGGGAAATGCGGGTGCCGAAGTTGTCGCGCGCATTACCCGAGGCGCCGCCGAACAGGGACGCATCCGGGCGCTGCACCCCGAGCAACAGTCGGATGCCGGCCGAGCGCGCGAGCACCGCCAGATCCGCCCACGCGCCGAGCGGATCGAGTTCCTTGAGCTGCGTCTTGGTTTCGTCGTCGCCGGTCTTGGCCAGGCGCTGCCACTTGCCGGAGAGGATGAAGAACTCGTCGAGCACCGCGATCATCAGCGGCAGCTGCGAGCCTTCGATCTTCATCTGATGGATGTAGGCGTTGCGCGCCATCATTTCGGTGTGCAGGGCGCGCACGAACATCGCCGCGCGCAGCGCGTCGTAGATGATCGCCCCGCACCCCGGGTAGCCCTCGAGGCCGTCGAGTTCGATCATCTTCGGATCGACCCCGACGAACGGGATCCCGCGCCGCGCCGCTTCGGTGAGCAGCGTGCGGATCACGGAGGTCTTGCCACCGCCGGTGGGGCCGACGATCAGGCAGTGCGGCTTGTTCGAGCTGGTGGACACATCCCAGAACATGATCCGGTCCGCGGCACCGGTCGCATAGGGCAGGTGCCGCAGGTTCTCGTCGACCAATTCGAGGGGGTGGTCCACACGCGTGGGCATGGCAGTGACCAAACGCATCACGAGGAATCCTCTGCTCGGATACCAATCAGTGGTCCAATTGCGGCCTGACTCGTGCTCCCCCGCCAACGAGGCGAGCGCTTCCTCGACTTTCATTTGGAAGCCGGGCGAGCCGGTATTCATCGACTTGTCGAAGGTGATCCGATAGCCGGTCTCGATGCCGTTCTCATCGATCGTTTCAACGGTGACCTTGGGGTCGGAGAAGATCGACGCCGCATCGAGCGCGTCCTGAAGAGCCTTCTGCCGTTCGCTGCGGGTGTCCGGGGCGATCGATGTGCGGGTGAGGACGAGTCGGTCGCGGTGCGCGTCGTGCCGCACCGTCATCGCCCACGAGTCGTTGCCACCGAATGCCGACTCGACCGCTTGGGAGAATTCCTCGAACTGCTTGGGTCGGATCACCGCACCACGCGGCAGCTTGATCGTCGCGCGGCGCATCGTGCGCCGACCAGCGGACAGCGGAACAGTCACCTTCGTGGGCAGGTGACCGGTGCTCTGCCGGACCATCGATTCGAGCATCTGCGACCACCGGCGGGCACGGTGACGGACAAGGTCGAGACCGATCAGCGGTGCGGTCGCTACCGCCAGCGGCCACCGGTAGTCGTGCAGCTGAGTCAGCACGTCGATCGCAGCCTGGTTGCCGGCTGCGGAGGCAATGAGATGGGAGCTGGCGAAGGCCGTTGCGGCAGGTACCGCAGTGAACGGTGAGAACGGCACGAAGCGCGAGACTCCGGTGGGGCGGCCATCGTCACCGATCCGGGGGCCGCGAGCATCGCCACTGTCTCCGACCGTGTCGCGCCACACAGCGACCAACCAGTCTTTGAGTGGGTCTGGAGTTCCGCTCACTGCCTGTGCCTTTCGCTCGTGTCGACGTCGCTGACGATGTGGCTGCTGTTCGGTGGGTGCGAGCAGAGTTACAGAGGGGTGCTGTTTTCACCAACAGGGTGGACACCTTCCGCCCTTTCGAGCGATGGCATGTCGCATCGGGACGCCGGCCGCCGATTGACGTGCTCTCCAACATGTTCGGCAGACGCTTAAGGCGCGTACGTCCCCTGTTCGTTCGATCGCTGCATCGAGCGCTCTTCCACTCGGCTGGGCGCCGCTGTTTGGAGCGCTCGAATCAGCGGTCGAAAACCTGTGTGCGCATCGCTTTGCCGAGCGCTCGACATGGCGGTCGTCGATGCACGTGCGTCGCGCTCTTCGAGCGCTCGCTGGAGTGGTCGCGCGCCGCGCGAAAGAGTGCTCGATCGTGCGAGTCGCCCCGCCTTCACGATCGCTCCGATGAGCGGTCACGACAGCGTTGGACGTCACCGCCGCTGCGCGTGTGTACGACCAGTGCATCGAGCGCTTGAAATAGCGTTCGACATGGGCGGTCGCGAATAGCGTTGGCGCTCGGCGGAATTCTGAGTTACACTCCCCCCCAAGGAACGCCGGGGGGGAGTGACCCCGGAGAGGTAGGCGCTACGAGCGCTTTTTCGAGCGGTCGAATCCACCGCTCGAATCGATCCCCCAATCCACCGCTGATTTCATGCGCTCACACGAGCGCTCTTCCCCCCGTGCGCGTACGTCTGACCCGCGCCGCCCTTCTCCCGTGCTCGATCACCGCCGGGCGACCACCACTGCCGCATCGCGCGAGAGTGGCGCTGGGATAGGCGTACTGGGTACCCATATGAGAGCTATAACTGCTACCGCCCCATAGGCATCGACGAGCGCATCGTTGCGTGGACGCTGAGAGCGAGCTCGTGGACACTGCTACGGCCCACCGTCGGATGCGTCATGTCTGCACCGCATTTCGGGGGCGCTCGGCGGTGCGTGTCCGTCTCGTTCGATCTGCTTGTCGACCTCTGCGGACACACGCGATAGGTGCGGTCACCCTGTTGGGGAAAAACGTCTCGCCGTTTTACGGTCTCGCCCATCCCAACTCGGGTGTATCGACCGAACCATCAATGGAGCGCTCATGTCTCTCGCGTCAAGCTTGGCCGAACTGGCGATCACAACGATCCCCACCGGCGACGCACTCGCCCAGACCACCGAGGTCAGCACCACGGGGGTGCGCGCATGGATCGAAGACAACATCGTCTTCACGATCCTCATTCTCATCGCGTGCGTGGTGCTGATGGGTGGCCTGCGCGGCAACCTGTCGAAGGTCGTCACCGTCGGCGGCCTGTCGCTGGCAGGCATGGCGTATCTGGGCGTCGCGACGAACCCCAACGCGGCGACCGGGATCGGCAACTGGCTCCTCGGTCTGGTCGGCATCCAGGTCTGACCGCTACCTGCAACCACCGGCCGACGACTGAAGGGCACGACCGTGATCGACAACGACGACATGCTGCACCGCGTGGACCGGCACTATCTCGGCCCGACCGGCTTCACACTGCCGTTCCGAGTGCGCTACGGAGCGGTCGGAATCGGCTTCGTCATCCCCGTGGCGATCTTCATCATCGCCCGCGCGATCGTGCACGTCCCGATCAACTTCCAGTCGATCGTGATCATCCTCGCGCTCGGTGTCGTGCTCACCTCGAAGGTCACGAAATACGTCAACGCCGATCGCCCACTGCGGTCGGTGCTCAAAGCCGCATGGAACGACCTGAACGCCCCACGCCCGCCCAAGGTCGGCCAGACCGTCGTGCTCCGCATCCCTGCCGCCTTCCACACCCCGCGTAGCGCGCAGGACACCGTGTCGAACGAAGGGAACCTCTCCCGATGACTTTGCAGCCCGACAACGACATCGCGTCGCTGTTCGATCCGAACTTCGACGAGCCCGAACCGGCAGTCGTGCCGCCCGGCGCGCTGCCCCCGTCCTGGGCCGCAGCGATGGCAGCGAGTAGAACCGCTCCCCCGCCGCCTGCACCTGCGCGGGTCGCAGAGTCGGAATTGGCGTGGTCCCAGGTCCCCGACAGCAGCATCGCCTCCCCCGCGGATGTGAGCGTTCCACCCATCACTGTCGAGGCGGACCGGACGGACAGCAAGCGCAGGCGTGGACGCACGAAGCGCGGCAAGAAGACCGACACCGACGCCGAGTTCGCCCGCCAGTCCAAGGCCGCCGCCAAGCGCGCCGATCGCGCCCGCAAAGCGGTACGCCTGCAACTGGTCGGCGTGGAAGGCAACATCACCCGCACCCGCACCCAGTCGACCGCATGGTTCATCCAAGAGCCCGGACCGTGGAACATGCGCCCGGTAGCCCGGCAGCGCCGCTACATCCAAAACGAAGCGCTGGTGCTGGCGAACCTCGCCGACGCCGGCGTCACCGGTCTGCACCGCCGGCTGGTGCGCACCCCGTGGCCCGTGCGCCAATGGGCGCAAGCACACGACGCGTGGGCCGAACCCATCCCCGACGTTCCCGGTGCGTTGTCGTGGTCGGACTATCTGCGCGGTCAGCAGCACGCGATGCTGTGGGGCAACTCGACCCAGAAAGGCCGCTACTGGGGCGTGGAGCTACCGCCGCGGCCCGCGCTGGCGGTCGGACTCGACACCGTCTCCGAATGGCTGCTCCCTGTGATCGATGTGCCACTACTGGGCCGAGTCGCGAAGCTGGTCCGGTCCTGGGCGCGCACGGCGTTCCTCAACGAGCAGAAGGCGCTCGCCGATCACCTCGCCACGATCGAACGCATCCTGTCCGGGCAGGGGGTGCGCGCCAAGCCCGCAACGGGTGCGTTGATGGACTATCTGTTGCTGCGCTCGGCCTCGCTCGGATTGCCTCTCGATGCCGAAGGTGTGATCTCCGGTGGCGGTAACTGGGAACACTCCGATGTCGCTGCGCTCGAAGACCTCACCGACCTCGAACTGACCCCCGGCGACGGGTACACCACCGTGCGCGGTCAGGTCGGCGGCCGCGACTACACCGGCTACGCCATCGTCCTCACGGTCGGGCGCATGGCACCGCTGCCGATCCCGGAGAAGATGCTGCCCTGGCAGGTCCTCGGTGACTCGTCCGGTGAACCGCTCGAATGGTCCGAGCGCATCCGTCTGAAGACCAAGAGCCAGTCCATCTACCAGCTGCGCCGGTTGACCTCGCGCATCGAGGCACAGTTCGACCACTACACCGTCGAACACGACCAGGTCCCGCCGCAGGAACTCGCCGAACAGCACGCGCTCGCACAGCGGGTGATCTCCGACATCGAAGACGACCACTCCGGGCTGTCGGTGCGCACCGAGGGCTGGTACCGGGTGCTCGTCGTCGGCTCCACCCCGGACGAAGCGAAGGAAAAGGTCTCGATGCTCCAGGAGATGTATGCGCCGCGCATCCGCCTCGAGCAGGAGCACGGGCAGTACCAATTGCTGCGCGAGTTCCTCCCGGGCGAACCGCTCGCCAACATCGCGCACTGCCGGCGCATGAGTGTCGAAGCCGTCTCCGCCGGCATGGCCGCCGTCGGTGACCGTATCGGGGACCGCAACGGTGTGGTGGTCGGCGAGACCGCCTCGATCGCCCCGCGGCCGGCGGTGTGGGACCTGTTCGCCGCGCACGAGAAGAAGCACAAGTCCGGCCTGACACCGATCGTCGCGGTGCCCGGCTCGGGCAAGACCTTCCTCGCCGGGATGCTCGTCTACCAAGCGGTGCGCGCCGGGGCCTACGGGGTGGTGCTCGACCCGTCCGGACCGCTCAAGAAACTCGCGCAGCTCCCCGAGTTCCGGGGTATCGCCGATGTCCAAGCGTTGACCGGACGCACCTCCCGGCCCGGTTCGCTGAACCCGTACCGGGTGATCGTCGACCCGCGCCGCGACGACCCCGAGTACGACCCCGCCAACCCGGATTACGCCGACGACGCCGATCCTGTCGCCGCCGCCCACTCCCAGTACGAAGCCGACGTACGCGCCGCGCAGGCCGAGCGGATCTCGGTGGCGGTGTCGGTACTCAAGATGATGTTGACCCCCGCCCGCCTCGAACACGAGTGGACCGAAACCGTCCTGCAGACCGCGGCAAACACCGTCGGCGGCGAACGTCACCACAACCTGCGTGAAGTCCTCGACGCGATCGCCGCGCTCGGTAACGACGACGAGAACGTCGATCTGCGCACCTGCGCGCGCAGCGTGCACCAGGACCTGACGATGATGGCCGATCTCGCCGAGGCCCGAGTGCTCTTCCCCGAGCGCGGAACCACAGGAGACGCGGACGACATCGTCAACGACAACATCCGGTTGACGGTGCTGACGATGCCCGGACTGCAACTGCCTCCCACTGGTACCGACCCGTCGCAGTGGACCCCGCAGCAGCGCATGGCCGGCCCGCTGATGCACATGGCCGCGTGGCTGGCGAACCGGCTCGTCTACGAACTGCCGCGCTACGAGCGCAAGGTGCTGTTCCTCGACGAGAACAAATACCTTGAGCAGACCGGTGCCGGCCGCACCCTGAACCTGCGCATCGCGCGTGACTCGCGCAAGTACAAAGTCCGCGCGCTCGTGTGCTCCCAGCTGCCCGATGACTATCTCGGCGTCGACGGCAGCGACGACAAGTCGGCTCTGACCTACGAGGTGATCATCGGCGATCTCGGCGGTAACGCTCACGCCATCGACGGCGCTCTGAAATTGCTGAACCTACCGTCCGGAGAAGGCTACGAAGCACTGCTGGCCGACCTCGGAGGCGGCGGCGAGGACACCTTCGATCCGGACACCGACACCGAGCACTTCGATCAGGCCCGCCGGTTCATCGTGAAGATGGCTGACGACATCGAACTGATCCGCTCGGACTGGACCCACTTCGTCCACCTGGCGCACGTGTTCGAGGCGCTGGACTCGCGGGCGACCCGCGCGGCGATGGGCGGCGCCTCATGAGCCCGCAGCCGTTCCGAGCCGACTCGACCGGCCGTTGCCCTTCCCCGCGCCGTTTCGGGTGGCGTACGGGGCTGCTGGCGCGGTTTCTGACCGTGTTGATGCTCGCGGGCATCTCGTTCGTCGCAGCGGGCACCGGTGCAGCGGTCGCGGGCGGATTCGACTGCACAGAGGTGCCGACCGCGGAGTTCCCCAACGAGGTCATCGAGACGACCTTCGACTCGTCCAGCGCCCACCGGGCACCTCGGGAAGGGGGAGGTGGCACCGGCTACGAGAGTTACGGGTGGGCCGGACTGAAGTGGCACACCTACGATCTCGGCTGCGGCGAGGATCTGGTCAAGGCGCCCGGCGCGGTCGCCGACACCACGCTGGGCAACACCTTCCTGACGATCGGCAAATCGCTCGCGGCCGCAGCCTTCTGGCTCGACGACCAAACCAACACGGGGCAGGACGCTCTCAAGGCAGGTGTTGAGCCCGCCCTGGCTCAGTTCGACCGCATCGTCTATTCCATCTCGGATGGCCTGCGCGGCGTCTACGTGGAGTGGCTGATGATCGCGCTGACCATCGTCGCCGCGACCGTGCTGTGGAAGTCGCTCAAGGCCGACGCCGCCGGCGTCACGAAGACCTCGGCGATCGCCGCGGCCGGACTGATGCTCGGAGCGCTGTTCGTCGGCGCACCGCAGAAAGCGGTCCAAGTCGCCGACGAGACGTTCGGCGCCCTAATCACCGAGACCCAGGACCAGATCTTCTCGGTCCAGTTCGGCGACGGCCCCGGCGGTGGCACCCTCACGAGTGGCCCGACTGATCCGAAGAATGTGCTGATCGATCGGGTGTTTCTTGAGGATTGGCGCAAAGGCTGGTTCGGAACCAACTACGACCAGACGGACGTTGCCGGACTGGGGCCGAAGCTGCGCGATTCGCTGGCCTTCTCGTACGAAGAGCAGGAGCGCGTCAAGAACGATCCGGACGCCCAGGCCGAGCTCGCCGAGCAAAAGTCCGACAAGTTCCGCGAGATCGTCGCATCGCTGGAATCCGACCATCAGTTGTCCTACTACCAATTCCAGGGCAAAGACTCCGGACGTACCTCGACCGGGTTCCTCGGCATGCTCAAACTGGCCATGCCGTCAGTGCTCTGGATCGGCGCCTCACTGCTCAAAATCACCGCACTGCTCGCGATCCGCTTCGCCATCCTGTTCGCGCCGCTGTGGGTGCCGCTCGCACTTGCCGGCGGTGGCTGGCTGGCCCGCATCATGCGGATGCTCGCCACCGCCTACATGTGGGGCGTAGCCGGTGCGGTCATCGTCGCGCTGTACCTGATGGCCCTCGTGCAGCTGTACGGCGTCGACAACGGTCAGGTCGACGGGTCCTGGCGACTGTGGTTCATGATCCTGTTGACCATTGTGTGCTGGGCGATCATGCGTCCGTTCAAGCGAATGACCCAGACCTTCACCCAGAACAACACGAGCATGGTCAATCGCAAGGCCCGCGAGGCGAAACGCTCCCTCAAGACCAAGGCATTCGCCGCAGCAGGCGCAGCAATCGGCGGGCCCGGTGGGGCAATCGCAGCCAAGGCCGGCGAACGCTTCGCTCGACGGGCTCACGAAGACGACATCGCCGGTGACGGCGAGGCCAAGGCAGCCTTCGTAGCCAGACCCGAAGGCCGCGGCCTCAACAACCGCAGGCAGCAGGCACTGACACAGGCACGGTCAGACGCTCGAAAGAGCCGCATCGAACGTCTGGGTCAGGGCACCGATCGGATTGCCGAGCGCGACGCACGTATCACCAGCATCGCCGCTGTCGCCAGCCGGGACATGGTCCGAGGAGACAATCCCGTGGAGCGCAAGGACACCGAGCGGGCCGCAGCATCCGGCGCCGCAGCGTGGAAGCGTCTGGACAAGGACGAGGTCGAGAACCGCCGCCGAGATCGGCAAGCTCGCAAGGAGATGCTGACAGCGAGCGTCGGGCAGCGCTGGGACGGCGGGGATCGCTCGGCCATCGCACCGATGAAGGTCTACACCCCTACCGGCAATCGCGAGCCGAGTCGACCCCCCCGTCACCTGGCACTCAACTCCGCCAGATCGACGGTGACCACCGCTTCCCGGGCACGGGTCCGGAATGCACCTGCACCGTCCGGCCCCAAGTCGACGGATAGGTACGCCTGATGACGAGGTCCGGCCCCAACCCCGTGCTCGCACCGATCCGACGGTGGGTGCTCTACTCACGTACCAACCTGGCGATCTCGGTGGGTTCTAGCCTCGCTGTGTTGTGGCTGGTCGGAATGATCTTCGGAGAAGATCCGCAGCCTCGGTCCGTAGACAGCACCGCGATAGAAGCTGTTGAGAGCGCGCCGCCCACGACAGCAATCGAGTACAACCTCGACGAGGTCACCGAGTCCGTGGTGGTCGCCAAGTCGGCGTCCTGGATCGCTTCCAGCGCACCCGCGACCGCAATGGCCTACGCGCACGTCTTCGTCGACACGGCACTTTCCGACGCCGAGTGGACCCGCGCGCTGAGCCGCTACACCGTGGATACGCCCGGTCCAGCCACAGTGGCCGCACGGCCGCGGACTCCGATCGTCATCACCGGCCCCACGACAAGCACCTCGGTGATCGGCGATACAGAGGCTCCGGCCGCGCAGGTGAGCGTCCCGACGCAGGCGGGAGATCTGTTCGTCTCGGTCGTCGTCGAGGAACTGTCGGATAGCACCCAGCAGTGGGCGGTCACCACTCCGCTGCCGACGTTGGAACTGTCCGAGGTCGAAGACGCCATAAGACCGGCCACGACAACCCCCACGCCCCAGACGTCGACGGACGACGACGCATCTGCACTGCCCACCCCTACGACCAAACCTTCTCCGCCCTCACCGACGACGACCTCTGAGCCGACGCTCGATCGCGACGACTCCGAGGTGACACCGAGTCGCACCGTCGATCCCACTCCCGTACCGGTTCCGGGCCCGATTCCGATTCCGGAACTCGACACTCCTATTCCGGGGCAGCTGTGAGCGTCCGCCGCGCAGGAAAGGCGCTGCTGCTCGGTGGGGCGGCTGCCGTAGTCATTGGCACGTCCGCGTGCTCGGTGGGTGCGCCGGTGATCCCGCGCGATCCGTGCCGGGTCCTGCCGACCGATACCAGCGGTTCCGCGGAGACTGCACCAGGCGCGTCCGTGCCGGTCTCCGGCCCGATCCAGTTGCCGGTTCGTCCCGGAACAACCACTCACACCTCCGGATTCGGTCCGCGTTGGGGTGGGCAGCATCAAGGCGATGACCTGGCAGGTCCGGTTGGCACGCCGATTCTCGCTGCACTCGACGGGGTGGTCGTCGCCGCCGGGTCCTCGGGGGAAGGGCCAGGGGTCGGCTTCGAGAACTGGGTGATCATCGACTCGAACGTCGACGGCTCCCCCGTGAGCACTGTCTACGGGCACATGTTCGCCGATGGCATCCATGTGACCGCCGGCCAGCGAGTTACCGCGGGCGAGCACATCGCCGACATCGGAAACGCTGGCAGCAGCACCGGACCACACCTGCACTTCGAGTACTGGCAGGGCGGCCGGTTGCAGGGCGGCACACCGATCGACCCGGTGACCGTGCTGCCCGAGATTGCGCAGCAAAACGGCGGAGCTGCACTGATCGCCGATGACCCTCACACCAGTGACAGCGAGCGAAGCAGCGACGTGCAGCTCGTCGCCGCCTCCCATTCGACCGCCGACTGTTCGGGATTCGGTATGGCCGGCGGCGGCAATCTCGCCTTCGGAGCCGTACCGGCCGAGTTCGAGCCGTGGCTGCGTCGCGCAGGCGCGGTGTGCCCGGAGATCGACTCGGCTCTCCTGGCCGCGCAGCTCCAGCAGGAGAACAACTTCCGTCACGGGCCGAACGCTCCCGTCTCACCTGCCGGCGCGGTGGGACCGGCGCAGTTCATGCCTGGTACCTGGGCTACCTGGGGCAAGGACCACGATGGTGACGGAACAGCGGACCCGAACTCGATCGGTGATGCCGTGATCTCGCAAGCACACTTCATGTGCGCGCTCTACCAGGACATTTCCGAAGTACCGGGAGATCCGATCGAGCTGACCCTGGCGGCCTACAACGCAGGGCCGGGAGCGGTGCTGCTGCATCGAGGCATCCCGCCTTATGCGGAAACACAGAACTACGTCGCCAAGATCACCGCAGCGCGCGCGGCCTTCACCAACCCGAACTCGCGGGGCCGGTTCATGCCGAATGCCTCGGACGGCAATGGGCAGGTCGTTGCGGCGGCGCGCGAGTATTTGGGCACGCCGTACGTCTGGGGAGGCGGGGGCATTGGCGGGCCCTCCGGCGGTGGGTTCGACTGCTCGGGCCTGACCTCGTTCGCGGTCCATGCGGCCAGTGCCGGCAAGGTCTCGCTCCCCCGGACGTCCGAGCAGCAGTGGACCGTCGGGGTCGAGGTGCCGATCGAGAAAGCGCAGCCGGGTGACCTCGTCTTCGGCAGCTGGGGCCCGGCCGGGCCTGGCCATGTAGGGATCTACTCGGGCAACGGCCAGATGGTCCATGCACCCACTACCGGCGATGTCGTCACGGAAGCACGGCTCAAACCAGGAATGAAAGCCCGCCGAGTGATGTAGGGGACGTGCCATATTTGCTGCTCAGAGACCTATTTTCGATAGTGGAGAAGTTCTTCGCGCCCCCGGCCGGAACTGCAATCCCTTCCGCCCTTGGGCGCCCGACACCTATGAACGTCACCGCGACATGCGATTGATGGGTGCGGGTTTCACCCATTCGGCGCAAGGGGACGTGTCGTTCATGCTGCTCATCTGCATTTTCTGTCCGGATCGGAGGGCCTTTTGAAGGCACGGAAACTTGTCGTGGCGTTGCTGGTCCTCGCAGTGATCGGCTGGGCCGCGTATTCGTGCACGGCTCGCCCCAACAAAGTCGAGGGATCTGCGAGCGCCGGCTCAACGACCAGTTCGTCGTCGCCCACCATGCCCAGCACGACGCCCCGGCCTTCTACAACTGCGGAGATCACGACTCCAGCGCCCCCGGCTCGGGCAGCCGAGGATGCGGCCAAGCAGGGACTGACCGTGGCGTTCACGTGGTATCCGGCCACCGACAGCACCCAGAACGATGCCTACGGCCGGGCCAGGGACTGGCTGACCGATTCCCTTACCGAGCGCATGATCGTCGACGCCAGCACCGAGCGTGGGCCCAGCGTGCAGTGGGCTCAGTGGGCCGAGGAACAAGCGAAGGTCATCGCCGACGTCAGTATCGAGTGCTCCGGGTGCCCCGAGGACACCGACACCGTCGTTCATCGCGTGGCCACCATCAAGCAGACCGCGGTGTCCGGCAGCGGCACCGATACCGTCGATCCCGACACCACGGTGTGGGTCACGATCGTGCGAGAAGGCGACCGCTGGCTCATCGACGAGATCCGCTACTGACCTGGAGGACCTGTGAAGCTGAAGAACCTTGCTGCTGCCCTGATCACCGCCGCTTTCGCGACCGCTCTGGTGTCATGCGGCAGCGACGAGCCGCAGGCTCCTGCCGGCACTGAGGTTCCGAGCACGACCGCAGCACCGGCGGTATCGGTCTTCGGCGAAGACAGCACCGACATCCTCTTCAAGATCCATCAGCGGAACGCCGTCGCGATCATCGAAGCGGTGGAGGAACGCGGAGGCACGCCGGAACAGGCCATAGCTGCTCTTCTTGCCGGTCAGGCCGAAACGGGCTGGAGGTCCGGGTTGTCCCTGCCGCCGCCTGCGACCGCAATCGCGGACATCTACGGATGGCGATTCACGTACAACATCGGTGCCGATTCCACGGACGCGGTGCGCGTCGCGACGTACACGTTCCTGGATAACGCCGCAGCTGTGAAGGCCGATCCGAGCGACCCGGCAGCGTACGCGCTGGCGGTACAGCAGTCCGATGAGCGCGGATACATCGAAGACGAGCGTTTCTTCGTGAACGACGAAACTGCCATTTCGGAGTACGCCAAGGCACAGCCTGTCGCCGAGGCCGCGTATGCAGAGTTGCGCGGCGAGCAGTAAACGTTGGGGACGTGCTGTCACCCCAGGTAGGAGGCATTTTCGTCGCCGCCCTGCGGCTGGCAGCTACTCTCCCGTCTCATAAACGAGGCCGGCCCGGCACCTCGTTCCCGTTCCGGCCTCGTTCGGAATCGCAGGGGGCGCGGCGTTCTAGCCGGTAGAAGACCCCAATCGATTCATCAATGTCCCATGCCGATACCGCCGTCGACGTTGATGACGCTTCCGGTGATGTACGCGGCACCCGGGCTGAAGAGGAACGCCGCCGTAGCTGCGATCTCTTCGGGCTTGCCGAATCGGCCCAACGGGATGTGCTGCTTGGCGAGCTCGATGTTCTTCTCGCCGAGAGCGTCGGTCATGTCGGTCTCGGTGAATCCGGGTGCAAGGACGTTGCAGGTGATCGAACGGGAGCCGAGTTCGCGGGCCACCGAGCGCGCAATACCGACCACACCGGCCTTGGCGGCGGCGTAGTTGACCTGACCCGCCGATCCGGACAGACCGCTGACCGAGCCGATGATCACGATGCGTCCGGAACGTGCCTTGAGCATGTTTCGGGTTGAGCGCTGCACGACGCGAAAGACACCGGTCAGGTTGGTGTCGACAACGCGCGAGAAGTTCTCGGTGTTCATGCGCATCAGCAGGGTGTCGTCGTTGATACCGGCGTTGGCCACCAGACCTTCGACGGGGCCGTCTTCGGTCTCGATGTGCGTGAAGGCCGCATCGACCGATGCATCGTCGGTGACATCGCATTCGATGGCGCGTACACCGTCAGGGACGGATGAGCCGCGGTGCGTTCCCCATACCGTGTGTCCTTCCTTGACGAGCTGGCTGGCGATGGCCGCGCCGATGCCGCGTGTTGCACCGGTGACGAGAACGCGCACTGATAGTTCCTTCCGAGTTGACGATTCGTAGATGGTGGTTGGTGGGTGGTAGGTCAGGCGAGCTGTTCTTCGAGAGCAGCGTGCCGTTCTTCGACCAGGAGGATGATTGCCACAGGGTCGCCGTGCCGTTCACGGGTCGAATGCAGCGGAAAGGATGCCGCGAGGAACGGAACACCGTCGATCGTGATCTTCTGCTCTGCATCTTCTGGAGCGTCCGGCCTGGCCAGCTCGGCAAGGTCGACCTGCTCGAGGACTTGAGAGATGCGACTTTCTCCCAGTGGGGCGTGCCTTCCGACGGTGGTGATCGGGATCGTGTGGCGGGCTTCCACGAGCAGCAGCGTCGCATTGCTGTATCGGACGAGCGAGGAAATGTTCGCTTCGAGCATCTCTCGCTTGTCGAGCTGCATGGTGAGGCCGTAGAGGAGGCGCTGGTCGTTCTCACGTACTCGCAGCCGGCAGCTGGACCAGAAGTGCACCCAGGTGCCACCGGGCCGCAGGCTCCAGTAGGAATCGATGAGCAATCCGTCTTCGCCGGTCAGCGCGTCGTAGTAGCCACCGACCATGTTCCAGGCGTCTTCTGGGTTCAGGTAGGTGAACAGGTACTGGACGTGGCGTTCCTCGTTGGCTTCGCGGCCATCGCCGATGAGCGATGGGTTGTCGCCAGTGGTCCGGGTGGTCATCGCTGCCATGTCGAGAATCCACGCGTTGTAGGTCGGCCGCGGGCCGGGCTTGTCGGTCCCGATCCAGGCGATCAGGCCAACCGGTGTTCCGTCCGAGGCATCTACCTGGTGGGTTTCGATGTGCATGCCGTCGACTTGTGGGATCGAACGGCCTTCGAGGGCTGCGGAAAGGACCGACCTCACTACTGCTTCGCCGGTCTTGTCCAAGCCGAGCGATTTCGCCCTGTGCAAGGGCCGAGCGACGCGCTCCCCCGCGGCCGAGTGCACGAAGATGTCGTTACCTAGTTGGCTGCCGATGATGTCGACGGCAATCCATGTCCCCGAAAGTGCCATGCAGGTCAGGTTATGGGACGCGCCATATGGCCTATCAGCCGCCATATATCTGATACGGGTGATCGTTACAGTGATGTATGTCACAATGTTGCATTGTCCAATTTCTCTGGGTATGTTCCCTTCTGCTCGGGGGAGTGTCTCCTTCGTGCTCGCGCCAGTCGGTGAGTGATTCCCGTCTGGAAGCAGAAGGCCCACGAAAAATCGTGAGGCCTGCTTCCAGCTACCAGGAATCGGAGGACGGCATGCACAGAGCGAGCACCAGGATCGAGAGACGCGCCACGGCTTCACGAGCAGGACAATTACGCAGGCGCTCCCGGCGGCCTATTCCGAGCACGCTCATGGGCCGCACGCAGCTCGTCTTCCGAGATCCCGAGGGCTGCGGACAGTTTTTGCGCCGCAGAATCCGAGAGCGAAACCACGCCACGCTCCACCGAACTCACCGTCTGAGTGGGGAGGCCAGCCTTGGCGCCGAGCTGAGGCTGCGTCAGGCCAAGCAGCACGCGGAAGTCTCCCGGGTAGCGATCGTCCTCCGGGACCAACACGACGTCGGCGATCGTCACGCCCAGCACCTCGACAACGCGTGCGAGCAGGTCCACCTGGGGAGAAGCGGCACCGCTCTCCCAGCGACGAAGAGTCTCGGTGCCGACCTTGGCCAGTCGCGCAGTTTCTGTCTGCACAAAACCCGCCTCAAGCCGCGCTTGGCGCAATGCGTCCGGGCTGAACCCCCGTATGACTCGACGGCTCACCGTGCGCGTCCTCCTCGTGAAGTGGTCATCGCTAGACACTGTGCAACCCTCTCGATACGATGTGCGCATACGGGCAGAGAATTATGGCTGAATAGAATAAGGGTAGCGGGGTGGTGGAATTGAACACAGAAAAGGAACGGTCCCCCAGCTGTTGACGCAGCTGAGGGACCGTTCAGAGTGCAAGCCGACTGTTGACGCAGTCGGACAAGCCAGAGGAACGCGGGTTAGCCCCCCGCGACCTCGATTGCAGATATGGAGCCTGCGATGAACACGTTAGTTGGCACTGGGCCCTTACGCCTAGTGACGGCCCGCCCGGCCCCCCTTCGCCAAGGGACCCGGAGCGCACCTTCTAGCAGCAAAGATCCGCGCCACATCCTTGCTCGGCACCTGCCGAACATGACCGAGACCGCGTGCACGACCTGCCACTTCGTTTATTCCAAGGAACAGCCGCTGTGCCCGCCCGTCGCCGAGGCACTGCGCAAGATGGCGACGAGTGCGCCCACCAAGTCCCTCAGCAACTACTCGACGACCCAGCTCCGCTCGATGCAGCGAGAGCACTGCGGCACCGGTCGCTGCCGCCGGTGTGGCTTCGTCTACACCCCGAGCGTGCGGCTGTGCCCCACCTCGCGCCGTATCGCCCTGGAGCTCGAAACCCGGTTCAAAGCCCCCATCAGTGAGATCAAGGCGGGCAAGGGCCTGTGCTCCGGAAAAGGGACTGCGTGGACTGTCACGGGCAACGAGTCCGCCCCGTGGCGACAGGCCGTCGCCGCGTGTGCACAGTGCCCGTTGCTGGCCCAGTGCGCCACGGAGTTGGAACGCAGGCTCTCCAACGGTGAGAAGATCAGTGACCAGATTCTGGCCGGCCGGCTGTTCTCCACTCAGGGCGCCGAGATCGATATCGAGGGGTTCGACAAGTACGCAGACCGGCGCGGGGTGAAGACCAAGGGCCGGAACAGCCGTGCTCGGCGCCGCGCGGCTGGTTGCACGGCGACTGCTCCGATGCCCGCTGCGAGTGATCAGCTGACGCTCTTCGGGTCGGCTGCCGCATGAAGCCCGGGGCAAGCAATCAGGCTGCTGTCGATCGAGACGGCCGTGAATGGACGCTCTTCGCTCTTGATGGCCGGATGAAAGGTCGTCTCGCCCGAGAAGGCGCAGCTGCCATCCTCTGCGACCTCGACGAGCTGGTGGAGATGCACGGACCGTTGGTCCTGTCCTCTCCTCGGCTCACTGTCACCGGCGGGTTCGCTGCGATTGCCGACACTGTCGGCCTCGTGGCGTCCGATCCGGAAACAGCCTCGATCGAACAGATCCGGCAGGTCGCCGTATTCGCTCAGTCGATCCTCCTGCCGCAAGGTCGACAGAGCGCATGACCGATTACATGCGTCTCACCAATCCCATGCGTGCCTCCGCTTCGGAGAGTCCTGCGCATGGTGAGATATGGGGTGCTGTAGTGGGTCGAAAACACAGGAGGTACACCGATGACTGAGTGATCCAACGGAAAGGCCCAGCAACTAAACAGTGCAGTGATATAGCCCAAAAAAGAGAAGCCCCCAGGTGGGGGTGGGTTTCAGGAGGAGATCCGCCGAAGGATTTGGAAGATCCTTCACCACTTGAGGGAGATCGTCTGGCAGGACGATCACGCTCTGGGTGAGTGTCCGAAGTTGGCGCTTCAGATACTCGTTACTGCTTCCCCGAAGGGACTTACCTTGACCGGTACGTCTCAGGGTAGCGCACACCCTGAAACAGGCTCAACCGTTCAGTTTTCTACGACCCCCGGCGTGTCGCCCGAAGTCAGTGATGTCGACTTCCCCCTCCCCCAGCCTTTCGCTGACGAGGAATGGGAAGCGATCGTTGCTGCCGCGGTAGCGAACGTCGCTGCAATCGAAGCTGCTCAGGACCAGGACGACCCTGCCGAGGCAGCCGTCCAGGACCTGCTCGAAGCCCAGCCAGCCGGCGCGCGCGCCGCACTGACGCTGCCTGTTCCCGCAGGCGCCTGCGCTCGAACCCCGACCTGGCACAGCCGCCGGTACTGGCTGACGCTGTGCGAGTGGATCGCTGCCAACACCGACCGCGGGAAGACCGCTCTCAAGCACCACGGCATCGCCTCAAAGACGTTCCTGAAGGTCTGCGCGGCTCATGCCGAGTACGCAGACTCCCCCACCGGCCGTGACGTAGCAGCCACCCTCGCCACCCTTGCCAGTCGGTCGAAGCTGTCGACCGACCAACTCAAGCGCGGCCGCCGTGTCCTCAAGACGCTCGAGCTCGGCGTAGAACTCGCCCGCGGGAAGAAGCTCAACGGCCACGAACGAGAGGCTGCGGCGCGTCTCTACGCCCAGGCCCACGGACAGGCCCCGACACGGCTCCAGAGCGGCGCGGCGAGCGTGTGGGCGCTGTCTGCGCCGCTCTGGGCAGTGGAGGCTATGCCCGCCCCGGAGAAGCCCAAGAGGCGGTCACAGCGCCGATCGGCGCGGCGAGCACGGAAGACGGGAGCGTCCACTTTCCGCCCGGTTTCGTCGGTCCCGCGCAGGTCACCGCGTTCCGCACCCCAATCTTCTAGGGGTTCTTTTCTCGTGTGTCTTTCCGTTAGGAAAGATCACCAAGCGCACGAGCGCGCAGGCGAAGAACACTCAACACCGACCAGGATTCGTCCTCTGACGCTCCAGCGTGCAGCAGCGGAGTTGGTCGAACGCGTCCCAGCACTGCGTGCCGTCGTCGGCCTCGATGAGGCGACCGGGAAGCGTCGAGGCCACATCGGATCGGTCTGCGACCTGCTCGTCGAATCGGGAATCGACACAACTCGCTGGACAGGTGCCGACATCGCACAGGCCCTGAACCACGATGGTGCGGCCCGGGGCTGGCTGTGGCCGGCAGCCGAGACGATGACTTCCCCGCTGAGGTTGCTCGCGTTCCGGCTCTCCCAGCTCGACTGGAGCAGCCCGTCCCTGACCGAGCGCAAGATCCACGGCCGCGAACTGGCCGGAGAATGCCCGGCCGAGGCGGCCTACCGCCTGGTCAAGGCCCACCGACGGACTCGCGCGGCCGTCTCGGCAAAGCTGGCACCTCCGGCCTCTGACGAGCATCGACGAGCGATTCGCGAGCAGTTGACAGCTGACCTGGCAGCGAAGAAGGCGGCCCGCGCTATGGCCTCGGTACGTGTCGGATGACTACGCAAGGGGGACGTGCCATCGGACCTGCTCAGCGCGTCACGGCGTTCGGGAAATGGGCCACGCCGGGCCAAAAGCGCTGGCCTGAAGGCAACGAGTGCATAGGCTACGAAACGAGTCGCGTGAGCCTGGAGCGAGCAGGAGGACGGAAGTGACCATGAGCAGTAAGCAGGCCCCCCGTTCGCATCCCCGTGTCCTGGTCAGCCGATCGGTAGACGAGAGGCGGAAGGTCTCTCGCAACGCGGACTCAGTGAGAGAACGGCTTCGGAATGGCGCGCAGCTGATCGTGGTCGACAGTGGCGATCGGGTCATCGACCTGTCCGAAAAGGAACTGCGGGCGAAGCATGAGTGGACGCTGCGGATCGTGGGCACGTCGAAGGTCCGAATCCACCTCTCCACTCCCCTGCCGGCCACCGCGCAGATCGTTGCGACCGGAAGATCCTTCGTAGAGGTCACTGGACGAGTAACAGTGCATGCCTACACCCATGCCACTGTTCACGCATTCGATCAATGCACCGTTCACGCGTGGAATTACGCCGCAGTCAGTGCCTGCGACTCGGTCGTCGTCGTTGCGGTAGACGACACCGAGATCGCTGCGTACGACCATGCACGGGTGGACGCCAGCGATCGTGCTCGAGTCACCGCGGCCGACTCTTCCTCCGTGCGTCTTTCTGGAGATGCCAGCGCCGCTGTCGCGCGCGGCGTGAAAGTCACAGGCCCCGCTCGCGCCAACGTTCACGTCGCTTCCTCTGGCCTACTCACGTAGCCAGCCCCGCTGACAGCCCGCTCCCCTATAGGGGAGCGGGCTGTCAGCTGCGGAGTCAATCGGCGCACCGGCGCTATCGGGAGTGCTGGGGATCATGCCTCATCAAACGTTGCCTGAGCAGATAAAAGCGCACATGAGCTGCTGCAATGACAGACTTCGGTAGATAAATTGAGCACACCATACCTATGCGAACCAGATAGAAACTTCCGATAGGTGATCTGTGCTGTGCTGGAGGCATACCATGTTCTCTAAGACAAGTTCAGCTATCCTGTAGTACATAGAGTATATATAAGCTAATATTAGTACCCATATGGGAAACGAAAGGGGAGGGAATGACGATCACCGCGATCGCCAACCTCAAGGGCGGGGTGGGCAAGACGACCGTCGCCAATGGGTTGGCCCACGCCGCGGCCGCGGCCGGAAAGTCATGTCTGTTGATCGATGCGGACATGCAAGGAAACTCAACGAAGCATCTCACCGGGTACTCGGCGACCGAACCTTCACCGAAATCGCTCGCTGATGTTCTGGATCGCAATGTGGACCTTCCGGCCCGGGAGGCGATCATTCCTGCGCGCAGGGAAGCGATCCATGTGCTTCCCAGCGGGTTCGGCGATTTGCAGGCGGTCAGCGACCAGCTCGGCACCAAGCCGGGCGGGGAGATGGCGTTCGCTCGGGCGCTGAAGAAGATCTCCGGCGACTACGACCACATCTTGATCGACTGCCGCCCTGCGATCGATCTGGTCTCGCGCAGTGCGTTGTACGCCGCGGACAACGTCCTGGTCGTCGTGCAGCCCGAGCAGGATGCTCTCGACGGATTCGACGCAATCCGGGACGCTCTCGACGACATCGCCGAGTACATGGACAAAGTGCTCCCGCTTGCAGGCGTGGTCGTCAACCGGGTCGACGGCCGTCGCGGCGACCATGCCAAGTCGATCGAATACCTCAAGCAGTACGCGGCCGAGGACGGCATTGCGATTCTCGGCGACCTCATCCCGCAACTCGCCGACATCTCCAAGCTCACGAACGTCGGCATGGGATTCGATCAACATCCCAAGTCGCCGGCCTGGGCGCGCAACCTCCACGCGACATTTACCGAGATCCTCGAGAAGGTGGCTTCCTGATGAGTGGCATCCCAGAACCCACGCGACCGACGCCTCGCAGGGCGCGCAACACGTTTGCACAAGCCAGGGAATCCCTCGCGGCCGACGACGCAATCTCCGCAACGCCGGCCCCCGTTGCGCAACAGGCTGCTGCAACGCCGGCCCCCGTTGCGCAACAGGCTGCTGCAACGCCGGCCTCCGTTGCGCAACCGGCAGCACCCGCTCCGAAAAAGCGGAAGGTCGCCACCACCGACATCCTGCTTTCGGTGTCGGAGGAGCTGAAGGAGCGCATGGTTGCAACGCTGGAGCACACACGCCCGCGCACCGGCATCACCAGCCAGCAGCAGTTCATCCGCATTGCGATCGAGCAGCTGTGCAAGCGTCTGGAGTCCGACTTCAACAACGGCGAGGCATTCCCGCCTCCGGCGCAGGGAGTCAACCTATAGCCCATATGGGGCATAGGGGATATGGGTACAAGTATGGGCGTTGCACGTGGTGCAACACCTCGACCAGCGCCGTTGCGCAATTGCGCAACCCCGAATCCTCCAGCAGCCACTATGCAATGAGACCCCGCCGGCTGGTACCCGGCAGGGCCTCTGCGACCGGGACCACCGTGGAAGGAACCCCGATCTATGACCGACTTTAATCTCCGCGCGGCGCGACTTCAGCTGTACGGACTTCTTGCAGCGGTGCTCCTCGCGGCACTGCTCGCCGCTGGGATCACCACCGGCGCATTCATTCTTTCGTTCTCCGTCCTGAAGGACCTCGCTGTGCAAGGCATGCTCCCCGCTGAGCACGCCTGGATTTTCCCTGCGATCGTTGACGGCGGAATCCTCGGCGCAACCATTGCTGTGATCGTCCTGAGCAAGATCAGCGGGAGCGCAAAGGGGCGCAACTTCTTCCTCTGCCTTCTGATCGCCGTGGTGTTCGTGAGCGTTGCAGGCAATGCGTATCACGCCTATCGGGCCGCGCAGGATGCTGCACAGACCATCGCTGGAGGCGCCATCCTGGGGTTCAACCCCCTTGCACCGACGGTTGCGCCGATTATCGCGGTGATCCCTCCGTTGCTGGTCTTGGCCTTCACACATGGCATCGGCATCCTCATCAAGGCCATCGGATCGGCCTTCACCGAGTACAGCGAACTGGTCAAAGCTGCCGATGCAACGTCGACGTCCGTTGCGGCACCTGACGACATCTCCGGCGCCGATCCCCGTGCCGCTGCAACGTCAGCCCCCACCATTGCGTGGACTTCAACGGAACCCGCCGAACCTGGACCCGTCACGAAGACCGACGAGTGGAGCAGCGACGCCGCCGCTGCGTCCGAGCGGACGCCTGTTGCGCACGACGTTGCACTCATTGCGCACGACGTTGCACCTGTTGCGCACCACGTTGCATCCGTTGCACCTGAAGGCACGCCGTCGCCGACTCCCGAGATGGTTGTTGCGGATGACACCGCAACGGCCGCGATCGTCGAAACAGCACCGGCGCCTGAGCAGAGCACCCGCGTGCTCCTCGAGTTCATCGACCAGGTTCCCGGCCTCTCTGACGAAGTACGCGAGACCGCGCGGATGAAGATCAGCACTCCGGACTTGACGTTCGCGGCGATCGCCGAGCAAACCGGTGGTGTCGCAACCAGCACCGCATTGCGTCGCTACAAGAAGGCAGAAGAGGCAGCGCTCAAGGCTGGCTTCGCCATGCCGCCGCTGCCTGACTTGGGCGAAGGTTCCCTCGGTCGCGAACACGTCGAAGAACGCGAGCTGGTGACCAGCTGATGACCGACCGCAGGGGAGAAGAACAGTTCGCCCTCTTCGGATTCCCCGACGAAGGGGATCACGAAGAACCCAAGAGTCCCGAGCCCGAGACGATGCAGCCTGCGGTGGCGCCGGAAGAAAGCCCCGAGCCCGACGCAGACGGCACGGAACAAGAGGCCGGCACCACAGTCGAGGCACCAGAACTCAATCCGCGACCGTGGGAATCGCTGCCGGTAACCACCGATGCCGACGGCCACGCAATCATCGTCACTGCCGAAGCCACCTACACCCCCTCCGGTGCGCGACTGACCGGTCCGGTCGACTCGATCGAGAAGCTGGACAAGCTGCTGCACTGGGCAGCGCTGACCCCGCACGGACTCACCGCACAGGTGTGGTTCGTGGGGATCGATTCCTGCGCCCAGCTCGGGTGGACCATCGATCCTGGCAGCGAAGACGATGTCGACGACCTCGAACAGCTCCGTCAACGTGCCGCATCCGAACTCACCGAAGCCATCGCGGCGACACTGCCGCCGCTGATCGCTGCCGGCTGGGAGCTGCGGGGCGAGCCCGGATTCGTTGTGCACCTGATCCGCAAGGTCGGAACCGCCACCCAGATGGTCGACCTGATCCTCGAGCCGTACGTGTGGACGTACTGGAACAAGGACTTCGGATGGGGCAATCGGGTCGGAGACATGGGCATCCTCGGCAACCCCACCGTGGGCACCTATCTGCCCGACGACGACCTGCCCGCCGCCCGCGAGCTCGGCCGCCGCCTGGCCTGGTCCGCCAAACACCTCGACACCCTGCCCGGGCCTACTCCCGCTCGCACCGGCGCTGCGGTCCTGGACAAGATCCGCCGCGAACGTCTCCACACCGGCAAGGGCATCGTCGTCACCGCCGGCGGCCCGATCCCGCCGATCGACGGTGGACCGCGTGGGGACTTCGAGCCGGCCGCGGGCTGGTCCCGCATTCCCGACACCGACGATCTCGACGGTGCCACGGCACTGGTGACCATCGACCAGCGCGCCGCGTACCTGGCCTCCGCCGGCATGCTGTCCTTCGGCTACGGCCGGGTTCGCAACCTCACCGGCGCCGACGCCGCGGCCGCGGCCGCAGCCGACAAGCCCCCCTTCGGGATCTGGCGCGTGACCCTGCCCGCCGCGGGGCAGTACGCATTGCCGACAAAGCTGCCGCTGCCCCATCCGGCGATGCTCGACGACCAGCCCGTGCAGACCTGGATCACCACAGTCAGCCTCGACGGGCTGTGCGCACCGATCGCAGACGGCGGGATGGGCCTGGACCTCGACGATCTCGACATCACCGAAGCCTGGGTCTACGAAGAACAAGGCCGTGCCCTCGACAAGTGGGCCAAGGTGCTCCGCGAGGCCCGCGCGGTGGCCGTCGACACCAATGATGCGGCGATGAAGCGCTTCCTCGGTGCCTGCTACAAGGGCTACGTCGGTCGGATGGTCAACCCGGACATGTGGACCGCCACCCGTATGCAGCACCACCATCAACCGCTGTGGCGGGCGGCGATCATGGCGCACTGCCGCTGGCGTGGCCGCCGCGTCGCGATGCGCATCGCCCGCGAGACCGGACGCTGGCCGATCCGCACCATGACCGACTCCTGGGTCTACCTGGTGGGGGAGGGGCAGGATATCGCCGACGACAGTGACGCCTTGGGCAAGATGACTTTGGAGAAGCATGTAGAGCTGACCGACGAGATGATCCTGTCGTTCGCCGCGGCCGAGACCACCCACGATGTTCGCCTCACGATCGCTGCGGCCTACGGTTCCCAGGACGAGGAGGACTAGATGGCACTGCATCTTCCCAAGCCCCGATCGAAGTCCGTGGTGCAGAAGGCCGTCGGTCTCGACGGCATGAAGGTCAAGGTCGCCGCGGCCGCGGCGGCGGGGGTGGCCAAGGCACAGGAATCCAGTAGTGGACTGGCCGGCCTGACCGCAAAGGTCCCGATCAAACAGATGCGTAGCGAGATCGGCAACGACGGTCTTCGCCAGGCCGCGATCGATGCCGGGGCTAAGCCTCCGTCGGACCGCACTCTGCGCCGGTGGGCGCAGCAGGACCGCATTCCTCACACGTCGATCGCCGAACTCGCGCAGCGCCGCGCCGCAATCGCGCGGCTCGGCGGGGTCAACGAGGTGGCGAAGAAGATCGGTCGCAGCCCGTCGTCGGTGCGCAAGTACATGTCGGGAAAGACCAACGAGTTGCGCAACGACGCAAAGTCCAAGCTCAAGGCCGCAAAGGCTCAGGTCACCATGCACCAGGCCGGCGTTCTCAAGCCGGATGGAACCCCGAAGATCGCCACCATCCGTGTCACCGGCCGCGTGCATGTTCGCAATGGTGATGAAGCCGGATACGACTTCCGCACCCGCACGCTGGACTTCGGTAACTCCGACGTCCCATTCAGTGCCGAAGAGTCTCAAGCTCTCGCTGCGGCACTGGCCAACGACGATCAGGCGCGTGTCGTGGCAATCCTCGAACGCCATGCCACCCTTGACTATCCGGAGAACAAGGGTTTCGACGCTTACGGTGATCAGTTCGGTTTCCACTTCGATGCTATCGACAAACTCGACGTCACCTGGCACTGAGGCACTGTCACCGAGGGCCGCTCCGCTATGCGAGGCGGCCCTCGGCGGTTTTGTGCATGTCATTGAGGCTAGATATTTGCGCAGTTCAAGAGGCACAAATGTGGTCCGATGAAGGGTTCACCCCGTTGGGGAAAATCCCGGTTGTGGGTGAATGTATGCAGGCACATTCCCATTCGGCCATCAGAGGTGCCCATGCCTGTCAGACGTTGGAGGTCCCGCCGCACTGTTGCGCTGGTTGCCACCGCGACCGTCGCAAGCGGGGGGGTGCTACTCACTGTGCCCGCGATTGCACATGCGGCTCCGACCCATTGCGCGTCGACATTCAACCTCTTCATTCCCGGCACCTGGGAGACCGACGAGAACGCTGATCCCAGTCAGCCGGTGGGCATGCTCAAGCCGGTTGCAGACGCGCTCGAGAACACCCACGGCAGTGCTGTCGAGGTCTACACGTTGCCGTACATGGCCAGAGCCTTCGACAACGGTCATACCTACGCCGACAGCAAGGCCGACGCGGTGTCGAAGGCCAAGCAGGTTCTCGCCGACGTCGCGAACTCGTGCCCCCGAACGAAGTTCACGATGATCGGCTACTCGCAGGGCGCGGACGCTGCCGGCGACATCGCCTCCGACATCGGCAACGGCAGAGGACCCATCGACGCCAGCCGTGTACTCGCAGTCGGTCTGTTGGCAGATCCTGGAGCAGGAACGAAAGGGTCAGCGACTGTAGGTCCGCGCACTTCCGGGCAAGGCATCGCTGATCCTCGACCCCAGGGAATGGGGGCCTTGTCCGGCCGCGTCGCCTCGATCTGCGACCCGGGGGATCTGTACTGCTCGATCGAGAAGGGATCGAGCCCGTTGCTCGGTTCACTGGGGTCGATCCTGAGCAAGAGCTCAAGCGTCGGTGATGTCCCCACTGCGGAGCCTGGGGGCAACACGCAGCTCGCCGCGGCTCTGACCTCCGACTTTTCTGATGCGGATCTGCCGGCCCTGGGTACCAAGGTCGCCACTCTCGGGCAGCAGCTGACGGCACCCACTGTTGATATCGACCAGGTGGCCGATACCGCCCGATCCATCGCGAATACCCTCGCTCCGCTGACCGATCTCCTCAGTTCCGGTGCAGCGAGCCCCGCGGCGAACGGTCAGCTCGCCGCCGCACCGGTCGGGACTGCCGAGCACAATGCTAGTGAAGTCCTCACCCGCGCGGGGCAATCCGACCTCGAGAGCGCCTTCAGTGCGGCCCTCAAGATCGCCGACACTGCGAGCACCCTGACCGGGGATGCCTCCGCCGGTCTCCCGTCCTCTGCGCCCGAGATTCAAACGCTTGCCGACGATGCGAACCTGCTGACCGGCCAGGTCGCACCGCTGGTTTCCACCCCTGTTGATGCGCTCAGTTCGGCCACCAGTGTGCTGTCGGTGCTCAAACCGACCGTGGTGGTCAACCAGGTCCTCAACGTCGCTACCGGCGTGACTTCCTTGGACCTGCCCGGCATTCTCAACAACCTGGCCCTGCTGCCGCAGAAGGTCGCTGCGCTCGACGCGCAAGAAGCCCACCAGATCGCAGGTGAGTTGAACAACCAGTTCTCGCCGTTGGTGAAGATGGCGGCGGAGGTCGACATGCGGTGGGTCTCGCAAATCCTTGCGGTCATCCCGGACCCATCCGGAGCGACACAGATCGCTGCCCTCGTGTCGTCGATCTTGTCGAACGTCGATGTGATCAGACTGGCCAACATCGTTGGTCAGATTCAGGAGATCGCGTGGGCAGCTCTCGAAAAACTCTTCCCGCCGCCGGGAATCGCGCCTGATCCAGTCGGTGCGGGAGCTGCAATGAGCGGCCTGCTGCCGGTGGGGCTGGACCTGGCATCCGTTGCGGTTGACATGCTCTCGGGTAAGGCCACCAAGACCCCGCCGGAGCTGCTGGGCAAGCAGGCGAACGCTGTATCGACGAGTATCACCACCCAGGCCGCGAACCTGGATCTTCCGCAGCTGTCGGACTCTCTGGTCACGCTCTCGCAATCCCAGGGTGCTCAGGATCTCGCCGCGTTGGTCAGTGAAGGGCTCAGTGCTGCGAGTTTCTTCACCTCTGGCGCTCACACCAACTACAACACTCTCGTGGTCGACAACGCCGGGCGAAATGCCATCCAGTGGCTCTCCGACTGGCTCAATCTTCAGATCGGACGTGCCGTATGAGTTCCCGTGCCCACAATCCGTCTGCCCGCTGGACCTGGTGCGCTACATGCGCTCACCGGGGATATCTCACCCGCGGTGACGCGCGGGCGGTCCGGAGGCGTCACCGGGGGGAGAAGGGTCTGGCTGTGTTCGCGTGCCCTCACGTTGATGGTCTCTTCCACGTCGGGCACCGTCCTGATGCGTTGAGCAGCGGGGAGATAGACCGTGACTTGCTGCGTACCCAAGCGGTGCGGGCCGCTGCGGCGGGGCGTGTGACGTTGTGACCAAGGCTGTGGGCGTTGGTGTGCTCGTGGGGTTGAGCGCATTGGTCTTCGCGGGACTCGGCGACCTGGTCGGCACCCCCGCTCGCGCGGAAGCAACGCATGCAGCAGCGGTGGGGGCGGGAGCAAATGAGGTCGCGCCGGCCGTTGGCGATCTCATCGCGGGTCTGACTAAGGTCGACGAGCTCCCTCCTGCCGCTAGCCGGCATGCGGACACAAACAAGAGTCCGGTGTGGGTTGTTACCGTTCCGCTCGCGACCGATGGGGCAGATCTCGGCGGCCTTCCCGATAGAGCGTCTGATTGATGGGTAGCCCTGCCGATGCAGGGGTTTTCGCTCCCGCAAAGACTGCGTACCGAGTTGTAACAATGCAAATAATCATTGTAATGTTGTGGTTGAGTTGGACCGGTGGATCGGTCGACGTCATGTAAGCGTGCGGGGCCGAGAGGCCGGTGCGAACGGGAGGGAGGTGAGCGATATGACCGGCTGCGCACGTGCCGCGGTGAACCTTCGTCTCCTCCCTGGGCTTCCGCCCGTCCTCTGCGGCCGAATGCGCATGCAGGCCGGTAGGGGGGACGTGCCGTCTCCCCAGTACGATCCGGCTATGTGCCGCTCTAAATCTCATGGATCAGGCCGTCGATGCCCGGGTTGCGGGAGCTATAAAGCTGCTGCGAAAGCCAACGGAAATCGCCGACTTGCACGCGAGGCGCGCAGGAAGGTCGTCGAGCATCTGAAGGAACAAGGGTTGGTGGAGTCCGCAGCTGCCGTTCTGGCTGCGCCGCCGAGTGTTCTGAAAGAGTTCATGGAAGGGCTCGGAATCGACCCGGAGATCCTGGGCAAGACGCCCATGCCGAGCACGCACGCTAACCCTCCCAGCGCGAAACTACTGATCGCACAGGCAAAGGCCGAGCGGGACAAGCTCGCGGCGCTGAAGATCACCCCGGCTCAGGCTGCTCTCGATGCCGCCGAAGAGAACGTCGCCGCGGCCGATCATGATGAGAACGAAGCGCGAAAGGCGGTCAACCGCTACCGGACCCGACTCCGCAAAACGAAGAAGGAGCTGGAGGCAGGAACAGGTACCGCCGAAGCTGTCGCCGAGCAGCAGAAACTGCTCGATAAGGCCAAGGACGCATATGTCGATGCTCAACGGCGGCAGGCCGAATCACGCGACGATCTGGCGGCCGCGAAGTTCGGCATGCGGGAGGACATGAGCAGCGACGAAGAGCGCGACGCGTACTACGCAATCCTCACCGGCGACGAGGTCGCCGCGATCACTCGGTCGTACAACCGTAAGTACGCCGCTGAAGCAACGGCCGCCATCGCCGAGGGACCGGTTCTGGCACCTACCGGCGTCGCGCGTGACACCGACATCTACAAGGCCGGCACCATTCCGATGGAAACCGGATCGGGTGTTGAACAGGTCGAAGGCCGCTATCTCGACGGAGGAACCGCTATCGTTCGCCGCGGATACAGCGACTTCGTCGTCCTTCAGCGCAAGGGCGACGCGTATTACCCGGTGGCCACCGCGAACGGAAAACAAGATGCCCTGGCCAAGGCCAATCGCATCCCGATCCTCGTCGACCCCGGCGCGTTGCCCGAGGGCGCAACCGACATGCAGCGGCAGGCACACGCCATTCGCGGCGACGTACTGCTCAACGTCGCGCGCCAGTCGGCCGCCGGCAAAGCCCCCACCGCCGAGATCCAGCAGAAGATCATCAACGACGGCTACAACGGCGCTGTCGAGAAGTTGACCGACTCGGTCGGAGCCGGCCCGGTCCGTGCCGACATCTACGCCGGCGTCAAACGGCACAACAAGCGGCTGCGGGAGCAGGCTGCGATCGCAGCGGGGGAGAAGGCCCACGCCCAAGCGCTGGCTGCTGGCAAGTCCACGGCGCAGGCCAAGCAGGCATACGTCCGTGCGCATCGCCGCGCGCTGGGCACCGAAACTCGTGGTGGCGGAGTGGTTCCCCACTTCGACCACAAGATTCCGCCGGAGAGCCTGGGGGAGGAGAAGCACAAGAGTCTGTACCGCAGTGGAATCAGGGCCTTCGGCAAAGAGACCGCCGATGACTACGCGGTGATCCATCAGCGTGCCGGCGATCTGAAGGCGTGGGGGTTCTCGGTCAGCGGCGACAAGGTGAAGACCTCCGACCTGTCCAAACTGACGGCGCACAATGCCACGTTCGTGAACAAGGTGCTCGACAAGTCCGAACGCAGCGCGCTGACGACCTACACCGGCGGCAGTTACCACGCGATCAACGCTGCAATCACCGGCCGTGATCCGAACCCTTCCGGGTCGACGAAGACCACGGTGTCGGGGATCGAGTCGGCGTTCGACAAGTTCAACGAGCACAACCCGAACATCGAGCCGATGACCGTCATGCGGGGCACCCGTGTGCCGAGCGGATGGAAGGGGACAGCCGCCGAGTACATCGATGCCACGTTCACGGTCGGATCGAAGATGCAGATCGGCAAGGTCACCAGTACGACGACCAAACAGGCAACCGCAAAGGGATTCGCCGGACATCCGCCGTACATGATGGTCATCCGTACCCGCTCTGGGCTGCCGGTCAAGTCGATCTCGCTGCACAGCGGCGAAGACGAGGTCATCGTGCCCACAGGCACCGATCTGCGCTGTGTACGCGTCGATCACCACGGTGTCCACGGCATGCCCACGGTGTGGCTCGTAGCTGAGGACCTGGTTGCCGAAGCCGATGGCGGTACGCATCCGCCGCTCAAGGCAGTAGCGTAAAAACCATCATTGAACTGGGATGACGGCACGTCCCCCCTCGTGAGAGAAGGCATCATGAACTCGAAGTTGACCGACGAACAGCTCGACGACATCCGTGAATACCTCGCCCAGGGGATGAGCCCGGACGACATCGCAAACTACATCGGCCGTGTCGCCGACCTCGATCTCATTGAGATCGAGTACGTGCGCACCGCGGCCAACGAACTCGAACACGAGAACCAACAACACGGGGAGAAGCCTTGACCGCACCTACTGCCGATCGTCCCGTTCAGCTCGCGCGGTACAGCAACGCACTGACCGGTCTCGCTGCCGGCGACGCCTGGGGCTACCAGGTCGAGTTCTCCTCCTACGCTTCGATGCCGGCCTACCCGGTGCCGGCGCCTGCGGGGGAGTGGATCATCAGCGACGACACCCAGATGACCCTCGCCCTGCACGATGCGCTCACCGAGGTCGCCGACTTCGACGACATCGAGGCGGTCACCGCCGCCATCGTCCGGCACTTCACTCTGTGGAAGCTCGACCCCGACAACAATCGCGCCCCAGGCCGCACCTGCATGGGATCACTGTCGAACCTGAGTGCTGGCGCGCGCTGGTACGACCAGGACGGTGCACATGAATCTGCCGGCTGCGGGGCCGTGATGCGCTTGGTGCCGGCCGCGTTCGCTCCCGAGCCGTACTGGCGGGGACTGACTGCTCTCCAGGCGGTGATCACCCACAAGCACCCTCGCGCGATCGTGCCGGCACTGCTGCTCGCTGACGCGGTCCGGCACGCTCCCGAACGCCGCGGCCGATTCCTCGAGCGCGCTCTGACCGCGGCCGAGCGGATCTTCGACGGTGTGAGCGAGTGGTTGTCCGATCCCTACCTCGCCGATGTCCTTGCCCCCTACCGAGGGGACGTGTCATCAGTGCTGGTCGAGGGGTTGAACGATGATGTTGTGGACATCCTCGTCACGGCCGCGGAGACGTTGGACCGCCTCGCGTTGGTGGACACGACCGAGTACGGCGACCCGTGCACGGGCATCGGCGAAGGGTGGGAGTCAGCCAGCGCGATCGCACTGGGACTCCTCGTCGCAGACCTGGCCACGCTGCCGGAAGACCGACAGATCAGCTCCGGGAATAACTGGGGTGGCCCGCAGGCGCTTGCCTGGGCGGCGACCAGCAATGGGGACTCGGACTCGATCGCCTGCATTGCGGGCGCACTTATCGGTGCCGCGCAGACGACGCCGGATTACTGGCGCCTCGCTGGGCTGGCCCCGAGATTCGAGCCGCGCTACGCCGCTGCGATCGGGTCGGCATCCTGCTGCCTTCCCGGGGATTCGGTGGTGCGCTGACCTGAGCGCACCCAGTAGGTGAAATGCGCTGCGTCCTGCCAAGGTGGCACATCCCCTCTTTGGTTCGAGTGGGCCCGAGGCATCACAGCGAAAGGGAGCGAATTGCAGGTCGAAGCAGTAGCAACGGGCGCGATGATGATCGTCGGCGGAGCGTGCGGGTTCGTCTGGGCGCCCCGCGTCGCTCCTCGATACGGCAGTGCAGCCGTTTTCTACGGGCGAGCCTGGTTGCTGATCCTGGCCGCGTTCGGGGCGCTGCCCGTCGTCTCGATTCTGGGGTTGCCTGCGCGGGTCCAGGACGCAGTCAGTTCGGTCGTGATCAGCATCGGTCTCGCTGCCGGCGTGTGGTTCCTCGTTCAAGGCGTGCGCACTCGTCGTGCGGAGTTCCGGGAGCAGCAACGTGATTGCCGAAACCGAGGTGCAGTCCCTCCGCGGTACTTCTGGTCGCCGTGGGCGATCTTCGGGTGGACTGCCGCGCTCGGAGGTCTGGTCGTCGTAGTGGGCGGAATGGCGGTGGCGTCGGCGATCGCGGCCATGCTTGGCTTCCAGACGCAGGAAGAAGTCGACAGGGCGTCACAGACGGCCGCGAGCGCCATTACCGCCGGAATCTTCGCTCTCGTGCCGGTAGCTGCGGCATTGGGGCTGTGGCTCTGGTGGCGTCTGCGCAGCGAACCCTCCGAGCTGCTGGTTTCTGTTTCCTGACACACTCAAGAATGGACCGCTGAACTGCGGTTATGGCACGTCCCCTTTCAGTGTCGACGATCGTCTGATGTCCCCTGGATGAGACTTACCGTCTGCGGTCGAACCGGGCGGCAGGAGAAAACCGTGAATCTCTCTCGCGCAGAGTACGGCCGCTGGGTTGTGCAGTCCGGCCGGATCTTGGCCGTGATTCCCTATGCCCATGTCAGTGCGCAATCGGTGATCGAGCAGATGTACTTCGGTCCAGGCGCACGGCGCCGTGCTGAGCGCTGGGTCACGTCGGAGTTGGCATCGCCCTGATCGGAAAAGGTGTTTGACCTGCTGCGACGTCACATCCCGAAGACGTATGGGGTATTAGCTCCCATATGGATATGCCTCAATCTATCGAACATGTGTTCTACGCTAAGGGGCGGAGTTAAGGGGTGATCAGCTGTGGAGTCGAAGGTCGACACGATCGCGCACCTGCGAAACCGGATTGCCGCGATTCCCGGCCGGCCGAATGACCCACGTCTGCGTCCGTCGTCGACCGCGCGCGGGCCGCACACCGAAACAGCCCGGCCGCCGGCCTTCGGAGCGGCACGGGGAGTCCTCCCTGTCCCCGAACCGCTCGCGCCCCTGCTTCCGCACGGCGGACTGCTCCGAGGGTCAACTGTGCACGTCACCGGCGCGACGGCTCTTCGGCTCGGGCTCCTGGCCTCGGTGACCGGCTCGGGAGGCTGGGCAGGGGTGATCGGAAGCCCCAGCCTCGGATTGCTCGCCGGCGTGGAAATGGGAGCGGATCTCGCTCGATGTGCCCTCGTTCCCGACCCTGGTGCAGACCCCCTCGCCGTGGCCGCCGTGCTCCTGGACGGACTCGACCTGGTTGTTCTCTCGCTCGGTGGTGCCAGCATCCCTCCGAGTCGTGCACGTGCCGTCTCCGCACGCACCCGCAACAACGGCGCGGTACTCGTTGTTGCCGACGGAAGTTGGCCGACTGTGGATCTGAACCTCGACGCTCGGGTGGCCGGCTATCGGGGTCTCGGCGGCGGAGACGGTGGCCGCATCACAGGGCTGGACCTGACCGTCGAGGCGCGTGCCAGGGGACGGCTGCCGCAACGAGGGAACATCACGCTCACCGGCCACTCTGACGGTCTCAGATGGATTTCGCGACCGGCAGCCCCAGAAATGCTGAAGGTTGCGCAGTGACCGGTCCCGGACTCGACGACTGGGATGAGCAGTTTCCAGGCATGCCGATCCTGTGGCGGCCACCCGAACCCATCGAGGTGATGGTCGATGTCTCCCGAGCTCTACCTGCCGCAGAGGATTCACTCGTGTCGATGGCCTGCCACTGCGTGTGAGGGCCGGGGGTATTCGGCTCGAATCGGTAATGCGAGCGACCCTGCACGCCTGGATCAGGGTCTGCGACGGACGCTGGCTCGCCCAGGTGCGCCTTCCGGTACGCTCCTCCAGCGGCCGCAGCGGCGCCGAGCTGTGGTGGTGGGTGGATTCCGTCTTCGTGTTCCCCGCGGGCGAAGGGGCGCAACTGTAGGCGAGTTGCCCGAAAGGCATCGCATCATCAGGCCGAGGCGCGATCATCGCACCCGCCCGCAACAGCCATGAGCGCCCAGATGGCATGTCCCTTCGGTGGGGATCTCGGATGACATGGCGACGATTCGTCGAACCATCTGTCCGTCCTTGGTCGATTTCTGATGTCACTTATCATCTAGTGCAATCGAACCCGAGCCAAACAATACAAAGAAGTAATGTAATGTAATGTTGGTCTGGTTGGTGAGCGGTCGCCCCAACTCCAACGACGAAAGCAGCGCACAACGTAATGTCGCCGATCTACACCCCGACTTTCCGCTACGACGACCCGACTCTGACTCCGCCGGCCCCTGGCGTGCCCTGATCGAGGACATCGGACTCGTCGAGTCTTTGCCGGGGATCGGTCCGAAGAGCGGCGGCGGATACATCGGATTCCCGATCTCGATCGGACCCCTGCACACCCGCTTCCTCCGGCCTCACGACGGCGTCGAAACCACGTTGCCCAACACTGATCTTCGGCTGTGGCGCACCCCGTTCCTCGTCGCAGCCCACTCGCAGAACTGCTTCGACCTGCCCGACCGTCCCGGCTGGGACTGGCTGCGATGGACTGTCGCCGACCATCTCGCACACGATGCTGCCGCCGCCCGCGCGGACGAACCCCTGGTCATCGTGCCTTGCGGAGCAACGAAAGACCCGACCCCCTCCAAGATCCCGGCAGGGCAGCGCTACACGGGCACCTACCACCGACTCGGCCTGCGTGCGGCCGCCGCGCTCGCGGGCCCGAATGCCACACGCATCCTCTCCGCGCGCTTCGGTCTGGTACCGCTGCATCACCTGATCGAGCCGTACAACCTGCGCCTTGGCCAGCCCGGATCGATCACAGCAGAACGACTCCGGGAGCAGGCCGCCGACCAGGGGCTCCTCGACCATCGCAACGTCGTGCTGTTCGGTGGTCGCGACTACACCACGCTCGCGCAGCAGGTCTGGCCTCATGCACACACACCGTTGGCAGGCACGAAGGGTATCGGCGAACAGCAGAAGCGACTCGCAGAGATCGCCGCATGCGGCCAGCTGCACTGATCACCACACCGACACACTTGGAGGATCTATGACCGAACTGCTGCCAGAAAGCCACGGAGTCGAATCAACCCAGGGCACTAGAACCGGCGTTCTCGCCTGTGGTGCTTTGCGTGACGTCACCTCCGAAGCCCGTCGCTTCGGGATCTTGCTGCCCACCGCAATCACCGATCGCGCCTGGAAGCACGCCATCGCGTGGCCGGAAGCCGACGATGCGCTTCGCCGCGAAACAGGCCGCGCCTGGACCGTCCTGGCCCACGCCGCTCGAGCGCTCCTGCGCGCGCAGAGCCTCGGCGCCGCCGGACTCCAGCTGTTCAACTTCACCCCAGCGCCTGCCCTGGACGGAGAAGACCTGCTCACCCTCGGCGTCGAGATCGGCTCCGGCGACACGGGGGAGCCCGTCGTGACCATCACCACCGCCGCCGACCACTGATCTTCCAGGCTCTTGACGGCGGTAGCGGTCGCGGCATTCGCGGTGACGATGTGGCTGGCCGCAGAAGACGAGTCATCCATAGGGATTCGGGTGGGGTCTTTCGCGCTCGGTGCCGCCGCGGGCCTCATTCAGCTCCTCGCGCTGCGGGCCGTCGTCCGCCATATTGAACAGCTCAGATTGGCTGTCGGTCTGGCTCTGCTCGTCATCGTGCTGTTGCCGGGCTGACCTATCTGGCCGCTCGCGCTCACATGAAAGGCCGGCACAACTACTACACCCTGGCGGCTCCGCTTCGCGCCTGGGTCGTCCCGGCGAGTGCCTCCACAACGCTGGCGATTGTTGTGCTCGTGATCGAATCGATTCCTCAAGTATCTGACCAACTGTCAATGGGAGCGGGTTCATTCGCGCTCGTGACAGTTGCTGCCGTGGTTTGGCTCGTCCTCCATCTGTGCACACCCGAAACGCGGTGATATCCCCGGAGTGTTCACCCAGTTGGTCGATTCCCAGTACGTGTGGTGCTATATCGACCGCACGTAGCGCCCCCCGGCTACGTGAGTAAGTCGCCCCTGTTGTCTGGCCTACCCCGCCACAGATGACAGGGGCGCGGTCATTTCAGGTGGTCGCCGGTGTTCTTCTTCGATAGCCGCCTTTCGGGGTGCGGTAATGGTGAAAGTGGGGCGACGGGAGGCAAGGCGTACTCGTCGTTCAGAGTGCGTATCTGGATGAGGGTTGCAACTATACAAAACCCTATTGTAATGTTGTGGAGTGTTCGGCGGTGCGACACCGCGAGGTTCTACGCCTCGGAATCCGAAACACCTTGGCGAGCAGACACTGCCGATCAATCCATCCGACTACCTTGAGGAGGGCGCATGAACGCCTACGCTGTCGAGATCCAGGCCAGCACCGGATACGAGTTCAAGAGCCAGACCTTCACCATCGTTGTCGACGCCCCCAAGGGCTACGACCAGGCCGAGCGTCGTGGAATCCGCCGTGCGATCGAACGCGCGGCAGAGTGGAACGCCGAGCACCCGGAGGCGATCACTCCGCGCTTGACCGACACGAGCGCCTATCGCGTCGTCTCCATCCGCGCTCACGTCGACGACGTTGCAGTCGCTCCCGCGACTCCTGTCGTAACAGGACAGCACGGGGCAACCCTCGTTGTGGCAGTGGACCTGAACGCAGTCCTGGATGCCCTCGGCCAGCAGACGAAACGCTGACTGTTAGCTCGGGCCACCTGCCGCCTCACAGCTGTGCCCATTGCGACCAGAGCATCCGCTGATACAGACACAGCGAAGGCCCCACGAGTTGGCGGTTTCAAGGGGTCGACGCAACACCGCTGTTAGTTGGTGGTGATTAGATCACGCAGACGCTCGGCTGGGGTATCCCAGCCGAGCGTTTTGCGTGGCCGACCGTTGAGCTCCTGAGCGACATGCTCGAGATCCTCGGGACCGTAGACACTCAGGTCGGTGCCCTTCGGGAAGTACTGCCGCAGGAGCCCGTTGGTGTTCTCGTTGCTGCCCCGCTGCCAAGGGCTGGCCGGGTCACAGAAGTAGACGGCCATGTCGGTGGCCATGCTGAACTGCTTGTGTCGGGCCATCTCGGCACCCTGATCCCAGGTCAGCGACCCACGCAGATGCTCCGGAAGGGTCCTCATGGTGGCGATGAGCGCGTCCCGCACCGATTCGGCGTCGTGCCCATTCGGCAGGTGCAACAGCATCGTGTAGCGGGTGCTGCGTTCGACGAGGGTGCCGATCGCGGTCTTGTTCAGCTCACCGGTGATCAAATCGCCTTCCCAGTGCCCGGGCACGGCCCGGTCGGCGACCTCGGCGGGACGGTCGCTGATCATGATCATCGGATCGACGAACCGGTGGGTGCGCTCGTCCTGTTTCCGCTGCTGCTTGCGTCTGCCGCGTCCGGTTCGAAGTGCTTGCTGCACTTCCTTTTTCAATCCTCCACGGGCCTGGAAATACAGTGCTTGGTAGATCGTTTCGTGGCTCACCCGCATGCTTTCGTCGTCGGGGAAGTCCCGACGCAAGCGATGCGAGATCTGCTCCGGCGACAGCTTCCGGGACAAGCCTTCCTCGACCGCTTCCCTCAGGACCGTGTTCCGAACCAGTTTGGACTGCTTGGGCCGCGCCCGGGCTGCGGGGGTAAGTCCCGGGGAGTGGTGGGAATCGGCTGAGGGCATCCGGCCAGGTCCGCGGCGTGTCGCTCCCTCGATGAGAGTG
>NZ_LRRH01000140.1 GCF_001646785.1 Rhodococcus phenolicus | reverse complement strand
CGAAACCCTACCAGAAGGTTCCGAACCGGTGAAATTCGCAGGCGCCTTCGTCCAACCTCGTTGTCCCGGTCCTTCAGGTCCGGGTCGGTGTCCGTGTCGCTCTGACCTGGAATAAGTTACGCGACGCCGACGCAGAACACCAAATCGCCAGGTCAACTGCTGTTTCGGGACGACTCAGGGCACCCAGTACTTGGCTGCGAGCTGCTGGACTACGGCGTCGTCCTCGCCTGCGAGGTCCAGAAGCGCCAAGTCGTGGCCGAGGTCAATGAACCGGGGGTCGTCGCCTTCGGCATCCCCGAGTGGCCGCCCACCGTCCTCGCCGCGTTGCCGCAGGATCTTCTCGCGCACCCGTTCTTTCAACGACTCGCTCATACAACGAGCATGAGCGCCGGGTGACAGGTTGTCGAGGACCGCGGTGTTGTCGGGGACCTTGGGCCGGCTATTCGTCGTCGCGGCGGCGGAACACTCGTATTGCCATCGGCAGGACCACCGCGAGAGCTCCGATGATGAGGATCAGCGAGAAGATTTCCATGACCATGCGTCCATCGTCCCTGTTTCCGGCGTCCTCTGCGGGCGGTCACGGGACATGGCGTCTGATACGAAGAAGGCCCCTCACCGGTGTTCCCGGTGAGGGGCCTTCTTCTCGGAGCTGCCTGTCGGAATCGAACCGACGACCTTTTCATTACGAGTGAAATGCTCTACCGACTGAGCTAAGGCAGCGAGCCTTTCGGCGTCCGAAGTGTAGCCGACCACCCCCGGGACGACGCAAACCGGCACGTAGATCAGCGGAACGCGGAGCTCAGGCCGGCGGCCATCGCAGCGACCGCGAACCGCGGTTTGACGTTCTGCGCGAGCGCCTCGCGGCACTCCAGGATCGATTCGATACAGGTCAGCAGCGATTCCGGGGAAGTGCGGGAGGCCAGGTCGCGGGCTTTGTCGGCCATGTCCGGGTGGTTCGGGGTGGCGACCGCGCCGAATGCCACCGCGAGCGCGTCGCGGTACAGCCCGGCGAGGTCGATCAGTGCTCGGTCCATGATGTCGCGTTCGGTGCGGGTGAGCCGTGACTTCTGGGTGCGTTCGAGATCCTTGAGCACTCCGGCCGACCCGCGTAGCGCACCTGCGGCTCCCTTACCGGTGCCGCCGGCACCGAGCGCTGTCCTCAGTTCCTCTGTTTCCCGTTCGTCGAGGGCGGCGCTGACCTGCTTCGCCTCGGCCTGCGCCCGCTGGACGAGATCGTCGGCTGCGGCGTAGGTGGTGGCCGGGCGCAGGACCGCGCCGGCGACGTCGAGTGCGCGGGTCCGGTTGCTGCGTGCGGATTCGTCGGTGGCGAGACGCCTGGCCCGGCCGACGTGACCGCCACTGACGGATGCGGCCCACTGCGCGGTGTCGGCGTCGATTCCGTCGCTGTCGCGCAGGACCTGGGCGATCGAGGCGACCGAGGGCGTCACGAGCGCGACGTGACGGCACCGCGACCGCAGCGTCACGGAGATGTCCTGCGGGTCGACCGACGGTGCGCACAGCAGGAACACCGTGCGTTGCGGCGGTTCCTCGACGACTTTGAGCAGGGCGTTCGCAGCTCCCTCGGTCAGCCGGTCCGCGTCTTCGACGACGACGATCTGCCAGCGGCCGGTGCTCGGCCGTCGCGACGCGGTCTGCACGATCTCGCGCATCGACTTGACGCTGATGGTGAGACCCTCGGGCACGACCCGGCGCACGTCGCCGTGGGTGCCGGCCATCGTCGTCGTGCAGGCGTGGCAGTGCCCGCACCCCGGTTCGCCGGGTTCGGTGCACTGCAGGGCCGCCGCGAAGCACAGTGCCGCGACCGACCGTCCCGAGCCGGGAGGGCCGGTGAACAGCCACGAGTGCGTCATTGCCGATCCCGTGTCGCCGTTGCGGGCCGCTGTCGCGGCGCCGATCAGGTCCGTCTCGACGTCGCGCTGACCGACGAGACGATCGAAGACACCCATGCGAGGCAGCGTAGCGGCCGGCACCGACCGGCCCGCGCTCGCCGAGCGTCCGAAATCTTCAAGACGCGGTTGCCGGCCCTGTCTACGTTCGAACCATGACTCCTCGTTTCGCCGCTGTAGGGCTCGTCGTGGAAGACCTGGCCCGATCTTTCGAGTGCTACCGCGTACTCGGTTTCGACCTCCCCTCCGTCCTGCCCGACGGACCCCATTTCGAGACGACGCTGCCCGGTGGGCTGCGTCTGATGTGGGACACCGCCGAATCCGTGGCTTCGTTCCACCCGGGATTCACGCCCGCGGACGGCGACGGTGCGGCTCTGGCCTTCGACTGTGACAGTCCGGACGGTGTGGACGTCACGCACAAGGCGCTGCTGGCAGCAGGATGCACCGATGTGCAGTCGCCGTGGGACGCGTTCTGGGGTCAGCGCTACGCGATGGTCCGCGATCCGGATGGTTACCCGATCGACCTGTTCGCCGCGCTGCCGTAGCTATCCGGCCAGGTCACCGAGCGTCGTTCCGGACATCGCCCGGATCTCCCGGGCCAGGTGCGCCTGATCGCTGTACCCGCAGTCGTACGCGATCGCGGCGAAACCACTGCCGGACCGGGCGAGATCGACGGCACGCCGGAACCGCAGGACCCGGCCGAGGGTTTTCGGTCCGTATCCGAAGGTCCGCACTGCGTGGCGGTGCAGTCGCCGTTCGCTCCATCCGACCGCGTCCGCGGTTCCCGCAACGGACTCACCCGACGCGAGCAGTGCGGCGACGGCCACGCCGATCCGGAGGTCCGCGTCGGCGAGCTGTTCACGGGCCAATGCGACGAGCGATGCCGCGGGATCGACCAGGGCGGCATCCGACAGACGCCGGACCCGGCCGGTCGACCACACCTGATCCAGGGGAACCCGCTGGTCACGCAGTTCGCATGCATCGGTCCCGAACAGTGCCGGCCCGACGCCGGGCGCGCAGCGCAACGCTGTCAGAGTCCGGCGGGTCCCGAGATCCGAGTGGTGTGCCCGAGTGTCCGGTCCTGCGACGAGGAACCCGTCCTCGTGCCAGATCAGGTCCATGCACCCGTCGGGGAGCACGGATGTGCCGCTTCCCGCGGGCGTGCGCTGCGCGGACCACAGGAGCACCCCGGCCACACCGGACTGCTGCTCGCGGTACACGCCGCGAGGATACGACGGCGCCGGGGCGCCGTCACCCTATTCGGCGGTCTTCTTCGCCGCAGCCTTCTTGGCAGGGGCCTTCTTCGCCGCGGTTTTCTTCGCCGCCGTCTTCTTCGCGGGAGTCTTCTTTGCGGCGGCCTTCTTCGTCGTCTTCTTGGCCGGGCCGCGGGCACGACGGTCCGCGAGCAGCTCGGAGGCACGCTCGTCGGTGATCGTGCCGACCTCGTCGCCCTTGCGCAGGCTCGCGTTGGTCTCACCGTCGGTGACATACGGGCCGAACCGCCCGTCCTTGATCACCATCGGCTTCTCGCTGACCGGGTCGACACCGAGTTCGCGCAGCGGCGGCGTCGCCGCGGCCTGACGACCGCGGCGCTTGGGTTCGGCGTAGATCTTCAGCGCTTCGTCGAGTGTGACGGTGAACATCTGCTCTTCGGTCGCCAGCGACCGCGAGTCCGTGCCCTTCTTCAGGTACGGGCCGTAGCGGCCGTTCTGCGCGGTGATCTCCTCGCCCGACTCGGGATCGGTACCCACCACCCGCGGCAGCGACAGCAGCCGGAGTGCGTCCTCGAGCGTAACCGTGGACAGGTCCATCGTCTTCAGCAACGACGCCGTGCGCGGCTTGGGTCCGGTCGCCTTCTTCGCCGCTTTCTTCGCGGGAGCTTTCTTCGCGGCGGTCTTCTTCGCGACGGTCTTCGTCGCGGTACCACCGGCGCCGATCTCGTCGACAGGGATCGGCGTGACTGCGGGCTCCGGCTCGGGTTCGGACGGCGGCTCCGGCAGCAACTCGGTCACGTAGGGACCGAAGCGTCCTTCACGGGCGACGATCTCGTTACCGGTGACCGGGTCGGTGCCGAGGCTGCGACCCTCCTGCGGCGTCGAGAACAGCTTCTCGGCGTACTCGAGGGTGAGCTCGTCCGGCGGCAGGTCGTCGGGCAGGTTCGCGCGCTGCGAGATCCGTTCACCGTCCGGGTTGTCCGGGTCGACGACCATGCGTTCGAGGTACGGGCCGAAGCGGCCGACCCGCACATGGATCTCGCGACCTTCCGCGTCGTCGAACAGGCGGATCGAATTGATCTCCCGGGCGTCGATGTCCTCGAGGTTCTCCCCGACCATCTTCTTGAGGCCACCCTCGCGGGCGACCGATCCCTCGGTGCCGCGGTCGCCTCCGAAGTAGAAGCTCGACAGCCAGTCGTTGCGATGCTCGTGACCGGATGCGATCTCGTCGAGATCGTCCTCCATTCCGGCCGTGAAGTCGTAGTCGACGAGCTGCCCGAAGTGCGCTTCGAGCAGGCCGATCACCGCGAACGCCACCCACGACGGCACGAGCGCGCTGCCGCGCTTGTAGACGTAGCCGCGGTCCAGGATCGTCTTGATGATCGACGCATACGTCGACGGACGGCCGATCCCGAGATCCTCGAGGGCCTTGATCAGGCTGGCCTCGGTGTAGCGGGCGGGCGGGTTCGTCGAGTGCCCGTCCGGGTCGAGCTTCGTCGCGGTGACGGACTGTCCCTCGCTCAGGTTCGGCAGCCGCGACTCGGCGTCGTCGGACTGGCCACCGGCCTCCTCGTCGACGCTCTCGACGTACGCCTTGAGGAAACCGGCGAACGTGATGGTGCGGCCGGACGACGAGAACACGCATTCCTCGCCGGTCGCAGCGGTGCCGGTGATACGCAGCGTCAGGGTGGTTCCGCGCGCGTCGGCCATCTGCGAGGCGACGGTGCGCTGCCAGATCAGCTCGTAGAGCTTGAATTCGTCGGTGTCCAGGCGCGAGTGCAGCTCGCCGGGCGTCGCGAACACGTCGCCGGCGGGGCGGATCGCCTCGTGTGCCTCCTGCGCGTTCTTCACCTTGCGGGTGTACTGCCGCGGGCTCGGGCTGACGTACTCGGCGCCGTACAGCTGGGTGGCCTGGGCGCGGGCCGCCGCGATGGCCGACTCCGACAAGGTCGTCGAGTCGGTACGCATGTAGGTGATGTAGCCGTTCTCGTACAGGCGCTGCGCGATGCGCATCGTCCGCTCCGACGAGAACCGCAGCTTGCGGCCCGCTTCCTGCTGCAGCGTCGACGTCATGAACGGCGCATACGGCTTGCGGGTGTACGGCTTGGACTCGGCCGAGGTGACGGCCAGAGCCGCTCCTTCGAGCGCGGTGGCCAGAGCTCGCGCGCGGGCCTCGTCCAGGACCGCGACACCATTGGACTTGAGCGCCCCGTCCGGACCGAAATCACGGCCGACCGCGACGCGGCTTCCGTCGACCCCGACCAGCCGCGCCCCGAAGGACCGCGGACTCGCGTCGGCACCGGCATCGAGGGTCGCGGCGATGTCCCAGTACTCGGCGGACGTGAAAGCCATTCGCTCGCGTTCGCGTTGCACGATGACGCGCGTCGCCACCGACTGCACACGGCCCGCCGACAGGCGCGGCATGACCTTCTTCCACAGCACGGGACTGACCTCGTAGCCGTACAGACGGTCGAGGATGCGGCGGGTCTCCTGCGCGTCGACCAGATCGTTGTCGAGGTCGCGGGTGTTCTGCGCGGCCGCGCGGATGGCCGGCTCGGTGATCTCGTGGAACACCATCCGGCGAACCGGGACCTTCGGCTTGAGCGTTTCGAGCAGGTGCCAGGCGATGGCTTCGCCCTCACGGTCGGGGTCGGTTGCGAGATACAGCTCGTCGGCGTCCTTGAGGAGGCTCTTGAGCTCGGCGACCTTGGTCTTCTTCTCCGGGCTGACCACGTACAGCGCCTCGAAGTCCTGATCGACGTTCACGCCGAGCCGGGCCCACGCCTCGCCCTTGTACTTGGCCGGGACATCGGCCGCACCACGCGGCAGGTCCCGGATGTGACCGACCGACGCCTCGACGACGTAGCCCCGCCCGAGGTACGGCGCGATCTTCTTCGCCTTGGTCGGAGACTCGACGATGACGAGCCGACGAGTGCCCGACGAGCCGTCCGACGTGCTCTTGTCCCGTGCTGCCACCGTGCCGCCCGAACCTTTCCTTGTTGTCCCCATGCCTGCTTCTTCAAGGACATGTATACCGACCCGTCCCCCCGACGCGGCCACACACAGGGTCCCACACTGCCGGCGATCGGCTCGTCACCTGTCGTGATCGTCGCCTGTCACGTGTGGCCACATCGACCGCGCGGACGCGTCGGGCGGGGGTTCGCCGATGTTCTCGCCGAGCCTGGTCAGGCGCCTGCGACCGGACACCCGCAGTCCCGGTCCGGTGCCGCGGGTACCGATGAGCGTCGGGGCGATCCCTGCTCTCATCAGCGACTGCGCGAGCACCGGATGGGTCTCGGGTGCGTGCGGGTCCAGTCCCAGGACGTACCGCTCGCCGTCCACCTCCATCCGTCCCGCGGCCAGCACCCACGCGCGCAGCGCACGCGAGCCCGGCACCCAACCGGCCGGAACCGACTTGACGGCTCCGCGCGTCCACTGCGAGGCGAGCGGTGCGAGATCCTCGACGGCGGCGGTCCGGACCAGGGGCCGGCCCTCGTCGGTGACGGTGATCTCGGGTGTGAGCCCGGCCTGCGTCATCAGTTCGGCGATCGCGTCGGCACGCCAGCGGTCGTCGACCACCACGGAGATGCGTGCCTTACCGCCGGACACGACGGCCTGCCCCTGCGCGGCGAGCAGTCCACTGAGATCGGTCAGTGCAGGGGGCACGGTCTCGGCACCGAAGATCGACAGCTGTCCCATACACCGCCCTCTCACTCCAGCGAGCCGCGGCACGCGGCCGGTGGTCGTGCACGAAACTGGAACGTGCACAGAAATGGATCGTCCCCCATCACCGATGGTGACAGGGGACGAATTCAGGCTTCGGTCCACACGGGACCGAGGTCCGCCTGATCGTTCGAGTTACGAACTATCAGACAGCGCGCACGCCGGTGGCCTGCGGGCCCTTGGTGCCCTGGCCGACCTCGAACTCGACGCGCTGGTTCTCTTCCAGGGTGCGGAAGCCGGAGCCCTGAATTTCGGAGTAGTGGACGAACACGTCGGCGGAGCCGTCTTCGGGAGCGATGAAGCCGAAGCCCTTCTCCGCGTTGAACCACTTCACAGTGCCCTGTGCCATGCTTTTCCTTCTCTTTCTAACACCGGATTCGGAGGCTCGCCGGGTGCGCGGTCCTCCGGGCCGGTTCCGACCGCTGTACTTCTTGATCCCCCCATTTGGAAGAGCAAAGCACCGCGCTCGCAACCTCGATCCTGCGAGCGTGCACTTTCTCAAGTCAACGAACACAGAAGCTGCGACCGGTGTCAGTCAACCACGAACCCGCCGCGCACAACAGTAGGAGGGCGTACAAATCGCCCTAAATTCTGATCTTGTTACACCCAGCGCGCAAAATCACGGCGGGTACCTGTGGAGTCGATACTACCGCCGGGCTCCCCCCACCACCCCGATCCGGCCCGCGCCGGGTGGCATACGCTGGAACATCGCCCCACCCGACCCTCGGAGCACGCCGTGAACACCCCGCCGCATCGCCACGAGTCCGGCGCCGCGACCGCGAGTTTCGGCGACGAACTCCTCGAGCGACTCCTCGCGGGCACCCCCACCGCGGAGCACCCGCTGACGCACACCGCGCAGCTTCCCGCGCGCAGGGCGGTCCACACCGAGTGGCCCGATTGGGTCGCCGACCCGGTCGTCCGGGTGATGCGGGAGTGCGGAATCGACCGGCCGTGGCTCCATCAGGCAACCGCCGCGACCCTCGCCGCCGAGGGAAACCACGTCGTGTTGTCCACGGGCACCGCATCGGGCAAATCCCTCGCCTACCAGCTGCCCGTGCTGACGGCCCTGGCCACCGACCCGCACGCGACCGCGCTGTACCTGTCGCCGACGAAGGCGCTCGGCGCCGACCAGCTACGCGCGGTGACGGAGATGGCCTGCGACGATCCGTCCCTGTCGAGCGTGCATCCGTGCGCCTACGACGGCGACACCTCCACCGAACTGCGGCAGTGGGCCCGCGCCCATTCCCGCTGGATCTTCACCAACCCCGACATGCTGCACCTCGGTCTGCTGCCCGGCCACCACCGGTGGAGCCGGTTCTTCACCCGGCTGCGGTACGTCGTCGTCGACGAATGCCACTCCTACCGTGGCGTATTCGGCTCCCACGTCGCGCTGATCCTCCGCCGGCTGCGACGGATCGCCGCGCTGTACGGCGCCGATCCCGTGTTCGTGCTGGCCTCGGCCACCACGGCCGAACCGGGTGCAGCCGCGTCCCGGTTGATCGGCGCACCGTGCCGGGAGGTCACCGAGGACCGTTCCCCGTCCGGCCCGCGCACCGTCGCCCTGTGGGAACCACCGCTGCTCACCGAGGTGACCGGAGAGAACGGTGCGCCCGTGCGCCGCGCCGCGGGCAGCGAAGCCGCACGCCTGCTCGCCGACCTCGTCGTCGAGGGCGCCCGCACCCTGGCGTTCGTCCGGTCGCGGCACGGCGCCGAATCGGCCGCGATCGCGGCGCGCCGCCTGCTCGCCTCCTCCGCCCCGGAGCTGGTCGACCGGGTCGCCGCCTACCGAGCCGGATACCTGGCCGAGGACCGCCGCGAGCTCGAGGCGGCGCTCGGCGACGGTCGCCTGCTCGGTGTCGCGACAACCAACGCGCTCGAACTCGGCGTCGACATCGCCGGGCTCGACGCGGTCGTCGTCGCCGGCTTCCCCGGAACGATCGCGTCGTTCCGTCAGCAGGGTGGTCGTGCCGGGCGGCGCGGCGCGGGATCGCTCGTGGTGCTCGTGGCCCGCGACGACCCGCTCGACACGTATCTCGTGCATCACCCGCAGGCGCTGCTCGGCACACCCGTCGAGGCGACGGTCACCGACCCGACGAACCCGTACGTCCTGGGCCCACAGGTTCTGTGTGCCGCCCTGGAGGCACCGCTCACCGATGACGAGGTCGAGGAGTTCGGTGCGGCCGGTGTGCTCGCCGACCTCGCCGCGCAAGGCCTGATCCGCCGACGCCCGCGCGGCTGGTTCGTCACGCCCGACACCCATCCGCACGCCGGCATCGACATCCGCGGCGGCATCGGCAGCCAGATCGCGATCGTCGAGGCCGACACGGGCCGGATGCTCGGCACCGTCGACGGCGGCCGCGCTCCCGCGACCGTGCATCCGGGGGCGGTGCACCTGCACCAGGGCGAGTCGTTCGTCGTCGACGAATTGCACCTCGACGACGGGCTCGCCCTCGTGCACGCGGAGGACCCCGAATGGTCCACGTCCGCACGTGAGCTGACCGACATCACCATCACCTCGGTCGACGAGCAGCGCGACGTCGGTGACGTGACGGTCGCCTTCGTGCGGGTCGAGGTGACCCACCAGGTGATCGGCTACCTGCGACGCCTGCCGTCCGGCGAGGTCCTCGACCAGATCCCCTTGGACATGCCCCCGCAGACCCTGCCGACGCGGGCCGTGATGTACACCGTCACGCCCGAACTGCTCGAGCGTGCCGGGATCGGAACCGAACGCATCCCCGGCGCGCTGCACGCCGCCGAACACGCGGCGATCGGATTGCTGCCGCTCGTCGCGACGTGCGACCGCGGCGACATCGGCGGGGTGTCCACCGCACTGCACGCCGACACCGGGCTGCCGACCGTATTCGTGTACGACGGGCACCCCGGCGGCGCGGGCTTCGCCGAGCGCGGGCACGCACGAATCACCGAATGGCTCACCGCCACCCGCGACGCGGTTCTCGCGTGCGAGTGCACCACCGGCTGCCCGTCGTGCGTCTACTCCCCCAAGTGCGGCAACGGCAACGATCCGCTCGACAAGACCGGCGCGGTCGCGCTGCTCGGCGCGGTGCTCACCGCAGCCGCCGGCGGGATCTGATCCGCCGGCCCCGCCCGCGCGATCGCCACCGCCTCCCCCAGACCCGGCAGCGCCGTCGTCACCTCCGCCGCGACCTCGACGACCGCGTCCCACCCGTCGACCGTGCAGGACCGCACCCGCACCCGCATGCGCGTGGCGATCCGTTCGGCCTGCGCGCACGCCTGTCCGTTTCCCCGGTCGAGCGCGACCGCGACGGCGAGCGCCGCGAGATCCGCCGCCGCCTGGGCGCGATGCCGCGACGCCACGGCCGACCCGACGTGCACCAGCGTCGCGGTCACGACGACGAGCGCCGCCATGAGGAAGCAGCCCAGGATCGTCGCGCTGCCCCGATCGTCCCGCAGCGCGCTCACGGCAGCGCTTCCGGTTCCCGGACCGCCACGGCCTCGGCGGTCAGCGTCACCAGCGGCAGCAGCGGCCCCGGTACCGACACGACCGCGACGACAAGATCGCCGTCCTCGCGCACCGTGATCCGCGCGTCCGGCGGTGCGACCCGGGCGGCGGTCTCGACCGCCCGGGCCTCGTCACCGCGCGCCGCCAGTCGTGCCGCTTCCCGGGCCGCATCCTGGCACCGGAACTGATGCGAAACGCACAGCACCGCCCCGAGGCACAGCACGAGCACCGACACCAGGGCGGCGAGGGCGATCGCCGCTTCGACGGTGACGCCACCCTGTTCTCCCGACCCGGTCACACCGCGGTGTTCAGTGCGCGTTCGACGATGCCGGTCAGCGCAGAGACGATGTTGTCCCCGGTGACGACCGTGTAGAGCACGGCACCGAACGCCGCGGCCGCGATCGTGCCGATCGCGTATTCGGCTGTCGACATGCCGTCCTCGTCGGCCACGGCACCGGCCAGCCGACCTCGAACGGTTCGAAATGCGTTCGCGAACATGGTTTCTCCCCTCATCGCGGCGCGGACCGCCCGCGCCGTCGTCTCACAGCAATCCCCCGGAGAGGACCTCACCCGCCAGCCCGATCACCACCGGGACGATGCCCAGGCAGACGAAAGCGGGCAGGAAGCACAGACCGAGCGGGCCGCTGACGAGCACACCCGCGCGCTCGATCGCGGCCGCCGCGTGATCCTCCGCGTCGGCACGGCGCCGTTCGGCCAGTTCGGCGACGATGTCCGACAGCGGCGCGCCGGATTTCGCGGATCGTCGCGCTGCCCGCGAGAACGCGTCGAGCACCTCGTCGTCGCCGAGAGCGCGCCATGCCTCGGCGGGGTCGGCGCCGAGCTGCAGCCGGTCGGCGCCGCGCCGGAACGCGTCCGCCAGGAGCGGTGGGGCCGACTCGGCCACCGCGCGGGCCGCGGTCGCGGTCGGCAGACCGGCCCGCAGGCACGCCGCGAGCAGATCGAGCGCAGCCGGGACGGCATGCGGATCCTGTTCGGCGGCAACAACGGTCGCGGTCTCGCCGCCGGCCGGCTGCGAGACCTCGCGCAGGCGGCCGCGTGCGATGTCCGGCAGTATCAGCACCGCCGCAGCCAGCAGGAGCACCCCCAGAGCGATCACGATGCGACCCGCGCCGAGATCCGGTCGGTCCACACCAGCCCCGCACAGGCCAGGCCGGTCCCGAACACGAGCAGCGCGCCGCCGAGCCCGCCGCCGAGCAGCACGGCGATCGGAGCGGCGCCCATCGCCTGCCCGAGCGCGACGCCGAGCGCGGGCAGTCCGGCGAGAACGGTCGCGGTCGCGCGGGCGCCGGCCAGGCCCGCCTCGGTGCGGGAACGCAGACGGATCCGCCCGAGCAGGTCGGTGCGCGTCGCGGACAGCAGTTCGGCGAGTGCGAGTCCGTGCCGGTCGGAGACGGTCCATGCCGCCGCGACCCGTTCCAGATGCGCGCCGAGCGGATCGGGGGCTCCGCGCAGTCCGTCCGCCGCGGATCCGCCGAGCCGGGCGCGGGCGGCGGCGACCCGCGTCTCGTTCGCCGCGGCGGCGCACGCCTCGGCCGGGTGATTGCCGACCCGCAACTCGGCGATGACCGTTTCGAGTGCCCCGAGCAACATCCGCTGATCGGCGTCCGACGCCTGCGCGCGCCGGCGACCGCGGATCCGCCACA
>NZ_LRRH01000139.1 GCF_001646785.1 Rhodococcus phenolicus | reverse complement strand
ACTCGCCGAAATCCTCTAGAACGTTGCCCCAGGATTCGATTCCGACCGGTATGAAGAACCCGAAATGCCCCCCATGGATGAGGAGGATCGGATCCTTGTCCTGGCCGTCGTCGAAATAACGCGTCTGAACCCCTTTCACATCGACGGTATGGAACTTCTGGGTGATTGAAGAGCTTGGCACGGATAACGCCTTTCTGTGCACGATAACGATTGAACAATTCATCGCAGTTCGACCCCTACCGACGTGGTAGTTCTGGCCAGTAGAAATCTCTTCTGCGTGTGCCTGAAAGCTACGCGCCTCCGCATCGACTGTCAATAGAAAGGGCCCTTCCGGATTCAGAGTGCATTGATCCGATCCTGAAGCTGTCCGGAGTGGATCAGTGACCGCAAGATGTAGTGCTTGAGGTTGCGGAAGCCCAGGGCGATTCCGCGGAGGTGTTCGAGCCTGCCGTTGATGGCCTCGACGGGGCCGTTGGAGGCACCCACGTCGAAGTAGGCGAGGATCTCGCGGTGCCGCTTCCATAGCGACCGGCCGAGCTGGGCGAGCTCGGGCAGCTCGGTGGGCACCCCGGTCCGGATCGAGCGCAGGAGCTTGTACATCGCGATCTTGCCCTCCCGCTTGCCCGAGGCCTCGTAGGCGGCGATGAGTCGCTGGTAGACGCCGTAGGTGACCTCCACCGCCGCGTGCGCATCGTTGGCGGTGAACGCCTTGAACAAGCGCACTTTCTGTTTGTCGGTCAGCAGCCCTGCCCGGGTGTTGAGCGTCCTGCGGATGCCGTACAGCGGATCGCCGGTGCGGCCCCGGTGCCCGGTGGTGGCCTGCTGGATGCGTTGGCGGCACACGGTGAGCTTGTCGGCGGCAAGATGCACGACGTGGAACGGGTCCATCACCGTGCGTGCTGCGGGCACGGCCTTGGCTGCGGCGGAGTGGTAGCCGGCGAACCCGTCCATCGTGACCACCTTGACTCGGTCTCGAAATGCCTGGTCGCGGGCGTTGAGCCACTCGGTGAGGACCTTCGCCGAACGGCCCGGGACCATCCTTTGGCGCGGCCGAGGAACTTGTGCCCGCCGCCGTCGGGGATGCGTCCGAGCTTCTTGATGTCCACGTGCACCAGATCGCCCGGTGCGGCGTGCTCATAGCGCTGCGGGCGTCGCTTGGTGGCGCGCACCGGGGCGCCGGTGGCCGGGTCGGTGAACGCCAGGCGCACGCACCCGAAGCGGGACAGGATCTTGTGCACCGTCGAGGGGTGCATTCCCAGGTGGTAAGCGATTCGGGCTGGCCCCCACCGGCGCGATACGCGCAGGCCGATCACCCGGCGCTCCCGACGACGCGGGGTGCGGTGGGGGCAGGTGTGCGGCCGGCTGGAGCGGTCAACCATGCCGGCCTTGCCCTGCTCGCGATACCGGCTGGCCCAGCGTCGGGCCGTGGTGACCGAGACACCGAACCGTTCCGCAGCTCGGGCCGGGGGCCAGCCGTCTTCGACGACACACCGGGCCAGGCGCAGTCTTCCCGTGGGCGTCAAGGTCGCGTTAGCGTGGGACACGAAGACCTCCGTTGTGGGTGTGGTTGCTTGGTCGCTTTCACACCTCACACGGAGGTCTTCCTCATTTCATCTCGCCATGCCGACCGGAGACACAACCTCCGTGGTCAGTACATCTAGCCGACTGGGCCAGTGCCCGAGGTGCGGCAGGAAGGCAGGCCGGTATCCTCTTGGGCGTCAACGATATGCCCGCCGCGGCGACCAAATGCTGTACGCGTGGCAGCCCGGGATGCTGGCATCGAGCCCCGGATCGCGAGTCGCCCGGTCTGACAACGTGGTCGTTGACCCGCTCAGCGATCGGCCATTGCGGCTGCCACCCCTCCAACCGAGAGCGCGAGCGGAGAGAACCTGCTGAACGGCGCAGCCGGCCGCTAACGTCGGTGGTAGCACGTTCACGAACCGGGGCACAGGGCGTACCGGCCACCGCCGCCCGACGGGGTTCGTTCTCGACCGCGGTTGCCACCGCGTCCGGCGAAACTCCGTCGGTCACCGGCCGCGCCGCGGCAGCGATGGTTCGTCCACCAGGGGGTCGGAGACGGTGATGGCCCGCATCGGGCAGCTCGCGGCGGCCTCGAGCGCTAAGGCGCGGGTGCGGGGGCCACCGTCAACAGGCTCCAGAACGACGGCGACGCTTCGCTCGTCATCGAGGTCGAAGAGCTCGGGCGCGGTCACAACGCACGAGGCGAAGCCCTCACACCGCTCGAGGTCCACCGTAATGTTCATCATGTTCATCGTCCCTCCGTGGTTAAGTCATGGGCAGTCTGTTCGGCGGCGAAGCGCCGCATCGGATCGATCCTGAGCGCGCCGGCCAGCTGCATGATCAGCAGTGGGTGGGCGCCCCTTTGCTGGAGGGTGACCAGGTCGCCCTCCAGGACGGCCGCAAGATCGGCCAGCCGTACGCCTGCGAGGTCGGCCGCGAGCTGGCCCGACTCTTCCGCAATAGAACGAAACTCCGGATCCCGGACGACCCGGCGGATGACCTGGTCCAGGGGTAAGTTCACGGTTCCTCCTCGGGGGCCAACCGAGCCAGCGCGATCCCGGTCGCCCAGTCCGGGACGGACTCGTATGCCAGGACGACCCCTCTCGGCCCACGGGCCGTCCGCTCAGGCTCCGACACTCCCCAGCCCTCCTGACGGGACGCGGCGGCCATCGCGGTGACCCAGTTGCAGATCTCCGGGGCACCATTGCCGGCCTCAGCGAGGACGTCGGCGGTCTTCATGGCGAGGATCGCGCCGAGGTCCCCTGCGCGCACGTGCTGCAGGAATCGCTCGTCGAAGGCGGAGTTGATCTGGCCCATCTCCGGCGTGCCGACCCAGTGGGAGAGCCCGCCGGTCCCGAGCACGACCACTGTTTCGGCTGCGGGCCGCCGCGTAATGACGTCGCGCAGCAGTTCCCCCAGTTGGGCGCTGCGCCACAGGGGTGGCAGAGGCTCGGTGTTGGCGTTCTGGAACACCGGGACCACCGGGATGTCCATCTCTGGTCGGATCAGGGTCAATGGTGCCATGAACGCATGGTCGATCTTCGGGTTGGCGGAGAACGCGAGGTCGAATCCGGCGGCCACCCCTTCGGAGAGCAGCTGGGCAGCGAAGGCGCCAGCAAGTGGGACCTCGGCGCTGGCCACTCCTCCATCGCCCCAACCGGTGGCTATCTCTCCGATTCCGACGCATATCTGCGGAAAGCTGTCGTAGCTGAAGGATGCTAGGTGCTCGCTGCTGACGACGACGAGCACGTCAGGGGACAGCCGGTCAATTTCCGCACGCACCTGAGCGAAGGCCTGATGGACTGCGGCGTGCACGTCGTTGTCCGGTTGGAGCTTTCGGATCATCATCGCCGTGTGGGACGTCGCGTACGCACCTACCAGCCTGCCCATCAGCGGGCCGCCCGTTGCCGGTTGGTGGCCGGATCCGTGGGGCCGCCGTCGCCGTCGCCGTCGGTGCGCCCACCTCGGCGCCCCGCGGTGACCGAACGCACGAAACCGCCGACGACAGCGTGGAATTCCGCCGGCTTCTCGAACTGCGGCCAGTGACCGGCGTCCTCCATCAGACGGAACGTTGCATCGGGAATGATCCGGCTGGCCGCCTCCCCCACCGTCCACGGCATGGTCGGGTTCTGCCGGGTCCACAGCACGAGCGTCGGGCAGTTGATCGTCGCGAGCCGCTCGGCGGTCAGCAGTTCCTCCGGCCGGGGCCGGGAGGTGAATGCGGCGACCATGTCACCGGCGGTGGCGGCGAAGTCCGGGCTGGCGTAGATCCGGTACCGGGTCTCCACCAGTTCGTCGGTGACCACGGACGGGTCATGGACCAGCCATTCCAGCCGAGTCCGGACCTTCTCCCGGGTCGGGGTGTCCAGAGCCTTGGTGGTAGCCTCCGCGACCTGCCGGCCGACGTTCTCGGTCAGCGTGGCACCGTCGGCGTCCACCTGCAGCCCCGCCCCGGTGACGCTGACGAGCGAGGCGACCCGCTCGGGGTGGTGGACGGCGAGAAACGCCGCGACCCAGCCACCGAGAGACTGCCCGACCAGGTGGGCTCGCGAGGCGCCGATCTCGTCGAGGAAGCCGAGCACGTGCTCGGCGAGCGCGCGGATCGAGTACTCGATCTGCGGCTTGTCGGTGAAGCCATGACCCAGCATGTCAATGGCATGCACGCGGAAGTCCCGGCCGAGGACGGCGACGTTGCGCACCCAGGTCTCGGCGTGCCCGCTCACGCCGTGCAGCAGGACTACCGGCTCACCGGCGCCTGCCTCGATGCTGCGGGTGCGGTAAGAGCTCGCCTGGCGGTACCGGACCTCGGTTCCCAGCAGGTCCACCCAGAACGAGTTCCCCTGGGGCTGGGCCATTCCCCCTTCAGTGCTCGTCACGTTGAAGCTCCTCTCTGTTCGGCCGTGCGGCCGGTGCGGGATGGTCGGTCACTCCGGTCCGAACGGCTCGGAGAGCAATGTCGTGTAGGCCCTCTCGTCGAGCCAGGTGAGGCTCTCCAGCTGCAGCGCGTCAAGGAAGACCTCGCGGCCGGTGCGCTGGCTACGGATGGCCAGGCGAAGGTCGTTGCCGTCTCGGTCGGCGCGTACCCGCACCCGGGCGAACTCGTTGCGGACTACGAGCTCGCCGTCGGCAGAGCCGATGCGCAGCCAAGAACTCGGCTCTGGTGCGCCATCAGCCCCGACGTCCCGACTGCCGTCGAGGTCAGCCGCCTGGGCCTCAGAAGAAGATGGAGATGGCACGGGGCAGCACCCGGTGGTCGAAGAGCACGGTCCGTTCGGCGATCTTCCAGCTCTCACCGGAGGTCACGATCCGGTCGCGACGGGAGCCGACGAAGAACTGCTCGGAGTTGGCTCGCCGGGACTGGAAGATGATGAAGTTGCACTCCGCTACCAGGTCGCCGTCCGGCCCGGGGGTGACCAGGACGTTGCTGATGAACCGGCGCGTCCGCGACCGCGGCTGCTCCGCGTGGGCAAGGCCACCGGCCAAGCGCTCTATCCGTTTGGCGAGGAAACGGGCGTCCTCCTCCATGAGCGACCACTCGCCGGGGACGTGGTCCCGGTGCTGCCGCACCTCACGGGTCTCCGTGATCGGCATCCAGTAATGGACATCTTCGGTGAACAGGTCGAGCCACTCGTCGTAGCGTTGCTCGTCGAGCATCTTGGCCTCGCTGTAGAGGAAGTCCTCGACGTCGCGGCGCAGATCGGTGAGGGAATTGGTCATTTCTGCTCTCCCGGGGTGGTCATGAGTTCGAGCCAGTAGCGATAGAAGTTGCGGTGGTTCTGCTCCGAATAGTGGGGCCCCAAATGGCCGGGGTATCCCTCCTCGTGGATCTCGCCCTCGTGCCCCAGGCCCATCGCGTAGTTGAAATCCCGGGTCTGGGAGACCGTCCCTCGGGCGGACTCGGTGATTTGCTCGAAGTTCTCGCCATCGTCCTGGCCAAAGATCCCGGCCGCGGCGTTCTCCTGGGACATCTGGGTGCGGGCGAAGTCCTTGACCGACTGCGGCGCGTCGCGGTCGAAGAGCGCCGTCTGCCAGACCTCGATCTCACCCGGTCCCCTCGGGTGCCATTGGAAGAGCCCGAAGACGTGGAAGACGCCGAACTTGATCCATGACAGGTTCGGGAAGATATTGCCCTGACCGAGCCCGTGCATCTCCGCCTGCAGCGGGGAGACCCGGGCCTTGAGCCGCTCGTGCACGGCGTTGACGTACTCGATCGCCTCCGGCCCGAGGAGCTGAGCCATCCCGACGTCGTTCTGATAGGCCCGGCCGGGCTTGCTGATGTCGCCCATCCCGTGGCCGTGGTCGAAGTATGCGATGTAGTCGCCGAGCGTGTCGTAATCGGGGAGGAAGCCGATCTGGAAGGCCGACCCATGTGTGTAGAGCACGTGGTAGTCGTCGCCGGCGAAGTTCTCCGCCGCCAGCTTCCAGTTGGCCTTGATCCGGAACTTCATCGTGGGGCCGATCACCTCGAGCCCGCCGAGCGGCGCCTCGAAGGCCAGGTCCAGATACCAGAGCTGGTCAGCGCCGAGGTAGTCTACCAGCGGGATGGCGTCCTCGTCCCAGTTTGCGAAGATGAAGCCCTTGTAGTTCTCCACCCGCGGAACGGCCTTCAGACCTAGGCGCGGCTTGTCCAGCTCGCCATGGTAGACGGTATCTGCGCGCGGTGCACCGATCAGATCGCCGTTGTTGCTGTAGGTCCAGCCGTGGTAGGGGCAGCGGAAGAACTTCGAGGACCCGGCGTCGGTGCTACACACGGCCATGCCCCGGTGGGCGCAGGAGTTGAGCATCACCCGGATCACTCCGTCCGCACCGCGAGTGGCGATCACAGGGTCCTCGCCCATGAAGTTCGTCAGGTAGTCGCCCGGCTCACTCAACTGGGACTCGTGGCCGATGAACAACCACGTCTTGGTGAATACCCGGTCCAATTCCTTGCGGTAGATTGCTTCGTCGGCGAAGACTGTTCTGCTGACGGCACCCTCGTCGGGCTTCACCAGGTCGTGCAGTCTTGCGGCGGCCACGTCAACGGGGCGTTCGCTAATGCTGGTCATGATCGGGTCCTCTCGGGGTCTGACGGGTTGCGTGAGGTGAGATGGGAGGGCGGACCCGAACGGCCCACCTGTAGGCGGATCGTCTGGGCGTCTGCGGTATCACTGAGCGCTGTCATTGCTGGTCCAACTGTTCTGGGCCCCGAGGTTTGCCATGCCCGCGGCGTACAGGGCGCCCTGCGCGTCGAAGGGGAGGTGGGCCACGCCGGCCCGCTCGTATGACGGGGTCGCGGCTTCCAGCCGGCTGTAGATCTCCTCCATGTCCGGAGGCAGCTCATGGTCCTGCCAGGCGGCGTAGTCCTCGTAGCCGTGGTCGTAGTTCCACTCCGGCACGTAGTAGAGGCGCCCGGACGTCCCCGCGCTGTCCTGGGCGGCGAGGAAGAGCGAGATCGGCAGCAGGTGCTCGGGAATCGCCGGGCGCATGAAGTAGGCAATGCCCTGCTCGTTGAAGGCCCGGGCGGTGGCGTCGAACCACGACGCTCGGGTGTGCCCCGGCATGATCGCGTTAACCGCGACCCCGTCGCCGCGCACTTCCTCGGCGAGGTAGAAGGTCAGCGCCATCACGGCGGCCTTGGTGGCCTGGTAAGGCATCTCGACCGTCCACGGGCGCAGCCCGTGGTAGCCGCCGCCGCCGGCGACGGCCAGGACGCCACTGCTGACGACGTTGACGATGCTGCCCCGCTGCTGGGCCCGCATCGGCTCGATGAACCGGCGGATGGCCTTCAGCGTGCCGAACACGTTGACGCCGAACATCACCTCCCAGTCGCGGTCGGTCGTGTCAAGGGTGTTCCGGTGGCCTGTGGGCGGGAAGAGGGTTTCGGAGACCAGAGACGCGTTGTTCACTAGGACGTCGACGGTCCCAAACCTGTCGATTACAGCGTCTCGGGCGGCGTCGAGGGCGGCGTCGTCGGTGATGTCCATGTCGACGGCCATGCCGCTGCCGTCCGACTCCAGCTGCTTGCGGAAGTCGTCAGCGTCGTCCCACGTCAGGTCCGCTGCTACGACCTTGGCGCCGGCGCGCAACAGTCCCTCGCAGAGGGAACGGCCGATGCCGCGGGCTCCACCGGTGACAACGATGACTCGACCCGCCACCTCGCCCTGCCACTCACCGAGTGCCCGCTCGACCAGCTGACGCTGCCGCGCAGTGGCCACGGTTCCTCCACCAGACTCCGACATCCAATTCTCCTCAAGTTGGGACGGCTTTCTGCATAGCAGTACACATAAAAGAGTATGGCCCTCATCACAGGCTGTCTACGGGCTATTTTGGGATCGAGCTATTCACTGGTGAAACTAGGAGCCGTGCGTGGAGCTGCGTCAACTCAGGTATCTCGTTGCGGTGGCCCGCGAGGGGTCGTTCCTCCGCGCCGCCGCCACCCTCGACGTGCCGCAGCCCTCGCTGTGGCGTTCGATCAAGGCGCTTGAGGCGGAGCTGGGCATCGCCCTCTTCGAGAGGTCCGGCCGCGGAGTACAGCTCACCGGTGCCGGGAATCAATTGCTGCCCCGCGCCCATTACCTGCTGAATCGAGCGGAGTCGGTCTCCCAGTTTGCCCACGAACTCGCTCGCGGTCGAGCGGGCGTCGTCACGGTGGCCTGCGCATATCCGCACGTGCCACGGTTCCTCGCGCCCCTGATCGGCACCTTCCGGTCGGCGCATCCCGCTATCCACGTCGCCGTCCACGAGTACTCGGGCCTGCCCGCGATCGAACAGGTGCTTAACGGGGACGTCGATCTCGTGACGGGCCTCGGGCAGGTCGACCAGCGTCTTGCGGGCCACCAGCTCGGGGACGTGCGGCTGGCGGTGGTGACCTCCGACGACCACCCGTGGCGGGGCCGGAGCCACGTCTTGGTCGCTGAATTGCGTGGCCAGCCGGTGCTCACCGGGCCCGCCGATAGCCTCACCCGGCGCCTGCTGGAGCCGGCGCTGCGGGCAGGGGGCTTCGGGCTCGACATCACGTCGGAGAGCGTCAACGCCACCACCATCGTTGCGCTCGCCCGGGCAGGGCTGGGCGTGGCCGTCATCGCCGACGACAACCTCAGTGCCGACGACTCGGCCAGATGGCCAGTGCTGGTCGACGAGCACACCCCGATGAGCGCCCCGCTGTGGATCTACTGGTCACGCGAAGGAGGCATCGCCCCGGCGGTACGGTCCTTCGTGCGCCACGTCCAGGGGACCGGCAACCGGCTGGACCGGGACGGCGGGCAGCCCAGTCCAGCCTGAGGCCCAGCCGACCTCGGACTGACCACGCCGATCAGAGCAGGAGATGGTCGATCTCCTTCCCCGCAGCTACCAGCCGAGTGAGGATGTCCTGCTCGGTCGCCGAGCTCATGCGACTGAGCGGCAGCGAGGCGTTGACAGCCAACCGCGGGGAGCGGGTCGAGGCCAGTGCGACGGCGAGGGAGGCGAAACCCTCCTCGCTCTCCTCCTTGCTCGACGCGAACCCCCGGGAACGGCTCGTGCGCACCGCGTCGAGAAGCTCGGTCCGGGTGCCTAGCGAATGGGCTTTACCGCCTGGTGGACGCCGCCTACGAGAAACGTGCCATCGCGATCAGCTCGAACCTGCACCCGGCCGGTTTCGACGAACTCATGCCCAAGACCATCGCCACCGCGACAGTGGATCGGCTACTGCACCACGCCCACGTCTGCCAGACCAGCGGCGACTCCGTCCGCCTCTCCCAAGCACTCGCAGGCCAGGGAGTGAAGCCCTTGTCCTGACAACCCGAAAACCCGAGATGGCCAACCCCTGGGCAGATCCCATGGCCATCTCCGGGCAGATCTGGGGATCTGGCGCACTTTCCGTGAAGGCACTGCCGCGCTGCATCATTCGAGGTGGATAACGCGTTTCCGCAGCAGGTCCAGGTTCGCCCGCCCGTACATCTGCCGTTTGAGCATATTGATCCGGTTCACATGGCCCTCGACCGGACCGGAGTTATGCACGAGCGTCAGACCGGCAGTGACCGCCTCAAGGTCTCGGCGTAACCCGGTGACGAACGACCGAAGCGCAGGTGATCCGGTGGCATCGACATCGGTCATCCACTCCGTGAGATCGTGTCCACGACGTTCGACCATGATCCCGGCGAAACAACGAATGTGCTCACGCACGGTCGCCAGTGCAGGACTGCGTTCACAGATCTCTGTGAGGAGCTGACTGTCCTTGTCGGCGAGGTCGTCCGGCCGGCAGGTCAGCCACATGGTGACCTGCCGGATGCTCGGCGTCCGCGATAGAGTCGGACGGGCTCGTTCTGCTGTCCGAAGCGGCTGAAGAAACCGGCGGACGGTCTGCGCGCTGCCCCGATAGCCGCGTTCGGTGATCTCCCGGGTCAGCCGCGCAGCATCGGTGCATCCGGCGGCGAAGCGTGCCCGTAAGTAGGGCTCATACCCAGTGAGCAGCGTCGCTCCGGACATTCGGCTGGTGGCCAACAACTCGTCGATGTCGGGTGCGTGGACGAAACGACGCACGGTCCTGCGATTGAGATTCAGCTTCCTAGCAATGCCCGAAATCGACATTCCCTGGGTGTGCAGCTCATGTACGGCCGCGTGGCGTTCGCAGGTCCGGACCACCAATCTGCCGTCGGGCGCCTCGGCGATGACCGCGTCGTCGCCGAGGTGGTCGGTCGGCGCAGAAAGTTCTTTCCTGTGCCGGATCACGGTCTTCTCCACGGCGCCGATCAGGTTGCGCCACAGGTGCCATCGGTCGGCGACCTGCACCGCATCGGGTGCCCCGTTGCGGACGGCGTCGGCGTAGGCACCGGCCCTGTCCCGGCACACGATCTCGGCCCCGGGATGAGCCTGCAGCCAGGTCGAGACGGTGTCGCTGGTTCGATCGGGCAGCAGATCAATCGGTCGGCCCGAGGTCAGATCCACGACGACGGTTCCGTAGACGTGGCCACGGCGCAGCGCGAAGTCGTCGATCCCCAGGATCGGTGTGGTCTCGATCGGCCCATCTGGGATCGCCCGCACGACACGTAACAGCGTGTCCCTGCTGACGTGTATCCCGAGTCGGGCGGCGAGGCGGGCACCGGCGCGGCCGGCCACAGCTAGTCCGATCGCCTCGATCATCGTGTCGAGCACTGTCGTCCGTCGAGCCCAGCGCTGTGTCAGTCCCGGTACCTGCTCGGCGAATGTCGTTGCATTACAGCTGTCGTCGTCGCAGAAGAATCTGCGGACGACAAGATCGAGGATGACCGAATGTGCGCCTATCGCCGTGTCTGCGGGGCGGCGCCGATAGCGTGAGTGCACCCGGCGCGACGCAGTGCCGCACTTCGGGCACCACCCCTCGTTGCCTCGTGGATGCGCCGTGATCCGGATCGTGGACCCGGTCCGGCGAACGGCGTCGATGACGACGCCGTTCAGGTGAGGAAGGAGAGCGGTTAGGGGCGCGAAGTCACACCGGGATGATCTTGGTCTATCGCATATTTCCGCTGATCAGCGGCATACTTTCGTCTTCACGGAAAGTGCGCCAGATCCAGATCTGGTGACCGTCACCGGGCAGGCCTTATGAGCCTCCCCAGTTTCAGTGGACACCCCGAGATAGCGGGACGCAGGGTCCTGCTGGAAGGATGTCGACATGTCCAGGACGCGCCGGTCGTTTACACCCGAGTTCAAGGTGGAGGCTGCCTGTCGGGTGATCGATGGTGGCCGACCGGTCACCGAGGTCGCGCGTGAGTTGAACGTGCACGAGAACGTGTTGGGCAAATGGGTGCGTGCCGAACGGCTTCGCGACGGTGTCGCTGCCGATATGCGCAACGCACCACCGGATTCCGGGCTGTCACCCAGTGAACGCGCGGAGTTGACGCGGCTACGCGCGGAGGTCGCCGAAAAGGACCGAGACATCGCGTTCCTGAAAAAAGTATCGGCGTACTTTGCGGCACAGCAACATAGGTGAGCAAGTTTGAGCTCATCGCCGCAGATTGCGCCGACCATGACGTCACACGACTCGCTGAACTGATCGGGGTGTCGCGGTCGGGCTTCTATGCCTGGGCTGCGCGGCAACATCGCACCGAGTTGACGCCACGTCAGCAACGGCGTCGTGATCTCGAGGTCAAGATCGTCGCCCATTGGAAGGCCTCGCAGCGGGTGGATTCGATCGGTCGTCGCAACGCCTCGATGACGGAGGTGTGCGATGGGACGCAGCAACAAGCAGACACGCCAGGCGCCGGTGGGTGCCCGACGGCAGTGGGTGGCGGATCGGGCGTTGCGCCCGTCGATGCGGTCACCGGGGAGACCGGAACCCTTGCGTGCGGTGCAGCGCGATTTCTGGCGGCGGATCGCCTCAGGAGCGACGACTGCCGACGCCGCGGAGGCCGTCGGCGTGTCGTGGCCGGTCGGGTCCCGGTGATTCCGTCACGCTGGCGGCATGCCGCCGATCAGCCTGGACGAGCCCACGGGCCGCTACCTGTCTTCACCGAGCGTGAGGAGATCGCACTGTTGCGCGCCCAGGATGTCGGCGTGCGGGAGATCGCCCGTCGGATCGGACGCGACCCGGGGACGATCTCACGCGAGCTGCGCCGCAACGCGGCGACCCGCAGCGGCACGCAGGTCTACCGAGCCGCAGTGGCGCAGTGGAAAGCGCAGCAAGCCGCGAAACGCCCGAAAACGGCGAAGCTGGTAGACAACGACAGGTTGCGTGAATATGTGCAGGAGCGGCTCTGCGGGGCCGTCCGTCGGCCCGACGGCACCGCCGTCGCAGGCCCCGACACGCCCGCGTGGAAAGGACTGAACAAGCCGCATCGGCAGGACCGACGGTGGGCGACGGCATGGAGCCCGCAGCAGATCTCGCACCGGCTGAAAGTTGATTTCCCGGAGGATGAGTCCATGCGCATCAGTCACGAGGCGATCTACCAATCGTTGTACATCGAAGGTCGAGGCGCCCTGAAACGGGAGTTGGTCACATGCCTGCGCACCGGCCGGGCACTGCGGGTGCCCCGTAGCCGATCGCAGAACAAGCCGCAGGGACATGTCACCGCGGACGTGGTGATCAGCGAACGCCCCGCCGAAGCCGAAGACCGTGCTGTCCCAGGGCATTGGGAAGGCGACTTGATCATCGGGACCGGCCGGTCCGCGATCGGCACGCTCGTCGAGCGCAGCAGCCGCTCCACGATTCTCGTGCACCTGCCTCGATTGGAGGGGTGGGGCGAGAGGCCGCCTGTGAAGAACGGTCCGTCCCTCGGTGGCTACGGCGCCGTCGCGATGAACGCCGCGCTGACGACATCGATGACCACGCTTCCCGAGCAGCTCCGCAAGACCTTGACCTGGGACCGCGGAAAGGAGCTGTCCGGTCATGCCCGGTTCGCTCTCGACACCGGTACGAGGGTGTTCTTCGCCGACCCGCACTCGCCCTGGCAACGACCGACGAAGGAGAACACGAACGGCCTGCTGCGCCAGTATTTCCCGAAGGGTACCGATCTGTCCCGGTGGTCCGCCGAGGACCTCGAGGCCGTCGCTCTGGCGATCAACAACAGGCCACGCAAGGTCCTCGGCTGGCGAATCCCGGCCGAGGTCTTCGCCGAGCAGCTACGCTCCCTGCAGTAGCCCGGTGTTGCATCGACCGGTTGAACTCGCCCAGTATCGAGCGGTGCGCTACACCGAACGCCTCGATGAATGCGATGCGGTCTCTTCCGTTGGTTCCAAGGGTGATTCGTATTACAACGCGATGGCGGAGGCGTTCAACTCGTTGTTCAAGGCCGAGTGCATCGGCAACCCTGTGATGCGTCCACGCGGGGGCTGGCGGGGCGTGGGAGACGTCGAGTGGGCGGTCGCCGAGTACATCGACTGGTTCGATCATCGCCGCTTGCATGGCGAGATCGACCACGTTCCGCCTGCCGAGTACGAGGCGACCCACTGGGCGAATCACACGGCGGCCGACTAAGGTGAGACACCGGTCCTCGCTGAGGCCGGAACCAGATAGCCGAGCCTCCGCCGAACTCGGGGCGATTCAGAACAAGTCCACAGCGTTGGTGTGGCGGCCGGGTACCGATAGAGATCGATGCCACTCTGTGGCGTTGGTTGAATGAGCACTATGAGCCGTGCGGGGCTCGGACAATGCACCGTCCGAGCCCCGCACGGGATGTGGGGTCGGCGCTGCATCAGCGCGAAGACGCCCCAGCCGAGATACTCGCGCAGGTAACGCGTGTAACGGGCGGGTTCGGCGGTGAGCTCGGCCCGAACCTGCGGCGCCAATTCGTCCTTCGGGTTCTCGTCGAGCCAGCGGCGCACGGTGAGCCACTGCGCCGCGGTATAGCGGTCCCAGACCTGCTGGTCGGAGAGCATCATCTGCACGACGTCGTACCCGAGTTCGCCGAACTGCTCGATCAACTCCGGCAGCGGCAGGAAGTCGGCCACGCTGGTGGCGTGGCAGGCCACCGCTGTCTTTTCGTCGGAAGGAGTCACGCGCCAGTAGGGCTCGCCGATCAACATCATCCCGCCGGGACGGAGGCTGCGGGCGAGCGACTCGGCGGTGCCGGCCACGCCGTCACCGATCCAGGTGGCACCGACGCACGCGGCGAGATCGACCGGTTCGTCCGCGACGTGACCGGTGGCGTCGCCGTGGACGAACTCCACGCGGTCGGCGACGCCGAGTTCGACAGCGCGGGCGTACTCGGTGACGGCGTTGTATGTGACATCGAACCGATCTTCGCGAGTCTCCACGGCCAGCCCGTCCCATTCGTGGTGCCGGAAGAGGTGACCCACGCCGTGCTGTTCCTCGCAGCCGAGGCGAATGCCCACATCACCGGCACCGTGATATCGGTCGATGCCGGTGCCGCGGCACGTTTCACCACCTGAGGTCGCACCGATTTGGACAGCGGAGCAGGAAATGGTCACCGGAGCGCGTAAGAGCGCGTACCTATGAACGCTCCGTGCTCCGCAGCACTCGGTTGAGGGCGTTGCTTACCCGAGGAAGCGGACGTGTGACGTGTAATGGCGGTATCCGGGTGTGCCAGTTCGTGGTGCGCTGGAACTCTTCACCGATCCCGAACAGCAGCGATTCGTGATGAGCCGCGGCCGTGAGTTGAGCACCGATCGGCATGCCCGAGTGAGGGTGGAATCCGACCGGGAGCGCGAGCGTGGGTCCCTCGTGGAGGGACCAGGGGTAACTGAACTGGCCAAGTCGGCGTGAGCGTGCGATGACATCATCGCCACCGGCGATGGGCGGCACGTCGATCGGCATGGTGGGGGTCAGTACGGCATCGACATTCGTTAACAGCGCACTGAGTCCGCGACGGAACTCCGCTTTGCCGGCTATCGCTGCTTTTTTCTCGAAGTCCGAGATGGACAAACCCAGGGACACACGTGCGAGGGTGTCGGGATGGAAGAGTTCGGGCGAGGATCGCACTCGGTCACGGTGTAGCGCAGCAAGATCCGAGTACAGCAGGGTGTACACGATGTCCTGTGCGTGAGCAGCGCCGGGGATGTCGACCGGTACCATCTCATACCCCAGTTTTTCGAGTTGTCGTGCCGCCGCTTCGACTGCGTCGCTGATGGCAGCGTCGACGTCGTCGGTGATGAACACCGACGGCAGCCCTATCCGTCGAGCGGGACGAGGCGACGCGGCCGGGGCGGCACGCAGTACGTCGAAGAGGCGGGCAACCTCGGTCACCGACCGTGCCATCGGACCGACGGTGTCGAAGGCGTCGCTGACCGGGAAGACCCCGGTATTGCTGATTGACCCCCATGTCGGTCGCAGTCCTGTGATGCCGCATGCTGATGCAGGTAAGCGGACGGATCCTCCGGTGTCGGTACCTAGGGCTGCGTCCACCAGACCTGCAGCGACGGCGACGCCGGAGCCTCCGCTCGAACCTCCGGGAACTCGCGTGGGGTCCCAGGGGTTGCGGACGGGACCCGCAGCGGAGTTCTGGGAGGTGACTCCGACCGCGAACTCGGCCATGTTCAGTTTGGCGGTGATCTGCGCGCCCGCAGTGAGCAATCTGCGGACGACCTCCGCGTGTGCGGATGCGATGCGGTCGGAGAAGAACCGGGATGCGCAGGTGGTGGGGACGCCGGCGACATCGACATTGTCCTTGACGCCGATTGTCATACCCGCCAACGGACCCTCAGTGGCGGTACCGCTCGCGGAGTCGATCCAAGTGACGATGCTGCCCAACGTCTCGTCGAGAACGCGAGCGGTCGGGCCGCCGCCGATAGCAGCGGCGGTCCGACCTGTGGTGCCGCTCAGGATGCGCTCCCTACCCGCAACGCGTCAGTGGCTTCCTCGTCCACGGTCCACGAGTCGGTGTCGACGACGACCCCGTAGTCGCGTCGAGCGTCCTCCGCGGTGAGGTATTCGTCCCAGACGTCGCTGAGAACCTGGAAAGGATCGCGGAGGAACGGATTGCCGAATCCGCCGCCGGAGGGCAGCTTGATCTCCAGTGTTTCGCCCGCCCGGATGGTTTCCTGGGTGACCTTGGAGAAGAGCACCTCCTCGCGGTCCGTTCCGGCGTTGCGGGTGAACGCACCTGCGACGCCGTCGTGGCCACCGAGCGCTCCGGCGGGCGGGTCGGAGCGGTTGTCGGCTTCGGATCCGAGGAAAGTGTCGGTCTCCATGAGCCATTTGCGGACACTGCCGATGCCGCCTCGCCACTGTCCCGGTGCGGGAGCTTCGTCGCGGAGTTCGTACCGGAGGGCACGCATGGCGTGGTTGAGTTCGAGTTCTTCGATGGGGTTGTTTCGGGTGTTGGCCATGAGCGAGTCGACGGCGTCCATACCGTCCTTGCCGTTGCGTCCGCCGTACGAGCCTTCGTTGATTTCGATGTAGACCCAATATGATTCGCCGTCTTCGGCGACGCCGGAGTAGGCGATGGCGCACAGTGCTGCCGATGATCCCGCGATCGCGTGGTCGGGGAGTACGGGTGCCAGGGCGAGGTTGATGGAGTCGAAGATTCGGTTCACCTGGGAGAATCGGGCGAAGCACGATGCCGGGAAGTCCGGGTTGAAGATCGTTCCCTCGGGTGCGTATGCCCTCACCGGGCGGAAGCAACCGTCGTTCTGGGGGACGAATTCCTCGGTCAGGTCTTCGTCGAGCAGGATGGTGCGGATCGCGGCGACTGCGACGGGTAGGACGGATCCTTCGAAGGGCACGTTGAAGGCGGTGGGGACCTGGTCGTTGGAGCCGGTGAGGTCAATAAGGATGTCTTCTCCCTCGACCTGCACGCGCACGGCGACCTTGAGGGGGACACCGCGGTTCTTGCCGTCGTCGTCCAGATAGCCGATGGGTGCTTCGTAGCTGCCGTCCGGGATCTCGCGGATTCGGCTGCGAAGCATGTTCTCCGAGTAGTCCATCCAGCGTTCGCTGGCGCTCATGACGGTGTCGAGGCCGTACTTCTCGAGCAGTTCGATGAATCGCTTCTCACCGATGCGTGCGCAGGCGATGAGTGCTTCGAGATCGCCTCGGTTCTGTTCGGGTGTGCGAACGTTGTCGAGGATGTGCTGGATGAGGTAGTCGTTGCGGACCCCGGCGTCATAGATCTTCATCGAATCCATGAGTTTGCCCTCGGCCCAGACGTCGACGACGTCCATGCACAGGCCGGGGAAGTTGCCGCCGACGTCGGAGACGTGTCCGGTGCATCCGGCGAATCCGATGTGCTCGCCCTCCCAGAAGATCGGGATGATTACCCCGTAGTCGGGGGAGTGGGCTGCGCCGTGGTACGGGTGGTTGTGCAGGACGACATCGCCCGGTCGGTACGTGCCGGCGAGTCTACGGTTGACGCCCCGGATGTATGCGGGGATCGAACCGCAGTGCATCGGTGTGGAATCCGATTCGCACAGTTCGCGGCCGTTGATATCGAAGATACCGGCGCCGAGGTCTTCGGATTCACGGATCAGGCTCGAGTAGGCCATGCGGTAGAGGACCTGCGCCATTTCCTTGGCCATCGACTGCAGTGCACCGCCGATGACGCGCAGGGTGATCGGGTCGACCTCGACGTCGTTCCACGTACGGTGGGATTCGCCCGCGAGCGATACGCCGGTTTTGGGCATCAGGGTCTTGCTCATGCGGGCTTCCTCTCGATGATGATGTGACCGACCGCGTCGACGGTGGCGTGCTGGTTCATGCCGATGATGGTCGTGGAGTCGAACTGCTCGACGATGGCGGGACCTTCGATGGTGTTGCCGGCCAGAAGAAGCGAGCGGTCGTAGACAGGGGTGTCGATCCACTGGGGCGCGGCTGTTTCGTCGCGCCAGAACAACGCGCGGGTCATGGTCTTGATCGCCGCGGAGCAGTCTGCGGCGCCTTTGTCGATCTCGGTGATGCGGACGTGCGGTACGGCGCCGACACCCGTGACGCGGATGTTGATCAGCTGCACCGGCTTGTCGTCGAAACGCTGGGAGTAGGTCCGTCCGTGTGCCTCGTGGAAGGCCTCGGCGACGGTCTTGACCCAGACGTCGTCGATCTCCCCGTCGGGTGCCGGGACCCGCAGTTCGTAGCCCTGTCCGACATAGCGGCAATCCACGCTTCGTTCGAGCGAGATGTTCTCGGTGGGAACGCCGTCGGCTTCGAGCTGTGCGATGGCCTCGCGGGCGAGTCGGTCCATCTGTATCTGCAGCAGGCTCAGATCTGCGTCCGCGGAGGACGTCCAGACGGTGGTGGGGATTTCGTACCGGATGTCGGTGGTCAGCAGGCCGACTGCTGAGGTGATTCCGGGGTGTCCGGGCACGATGACACGCGGAATGCCGAGTTGGTCTGCGATCTGCCATGCGAAGAGGGGGCCGGCGCCACCCTCGGCGATGAGCGAGAAGTCGCGCGGATCGTAGCCTTTGCGGACCGAGTGGAGGCTGATCGCTTCGGTCATCGAGTGGGCGAGGATCTTGAAGATTCCCATCGCGGCTTCGTCCACGCCGGTTCCGAGCTTGTCGGCGATGTGGGTCTGGATCGCGGTGCGGGCCAGTTCGGGTTCGACTTTCATGGTTCCGGACAGGAAGCTGTCCTCGCGCAGCCAACCCATCATCACCATGGCATCGGTCGAGGTCGGTTCGGTGCCGCCGCGGGCGTAGCAGGCGGGTCCGGGGAATGCGCCAGCGCTTCGGGGGCCGACCCGGAACATGCCGCCTTCGTCGACCATGGCGATGGAGCCGCCGCCGGCGCCGATCGTGTCGACTTCGGCCATCGGCACCATGGCGTGGTAGTCGCCGATGCGGGTGTCGAGGAGGTGCTTCATGCGGAGGGTGCCGTTCGGTGCCACGCCGATGTCGGCGGAGGTTCCGCCCACGTCGAGTGTGATGACGCTCGGGAAGCCGGAGGCCTTCCCGATGGCGCATCCACCCAGTAGTCCGGCGACCACGCCGCTGGTCAGCAGCGAGACCGGCTGTTCGCTGGCGCTGCGCGAGGTGACCAGACCGCCAGCGGAGGTCATCAGGTGCACGTCGTCGCCGACCTGCGCCTCTGCGGCCTTCTGTGCCAGGTTGGCGATGTAGCTCGAGGTTTTCGGCCCGATGAAGGCGTTGAGTGCCGCGGTGGAGAAGCGCTCGTACTCACGGTACTGAGGTGCAACCTCGCTGGAAAGCGAGATGAACACCTCGGGATACTCCTCGAGAATGATGTCCTTGACGCGCTTTTCGTGCGTGGGGTTGCGGTAGGAGTGCAGGAAGGCGACGGCGATGGCGTCGACTCCGCGTTCGCGGAGCAGACGAATTTCTCGGCGCACTGCGTCTTCGTCCAGCGGCACGAGAACGTTGCCTGCGGCATCGATCCGCTCGGGCACGACCCGGCGGTTGCGGCGCGGGACCAACTGCCACTTCTGCCAGGGCAGGTCCTGGTAGTTCGAGTAGTTGAGGGGGCGCTTCTTGCGGGCGATGTGGAGCAGGTCGCGGAAGCCTTCGGTCGTGATCATGCCGACGTTGCACCCGTTGTGTTCGAGCACGATGTTGGTGGCGACGGTGGTGCCGTGGAAGAACATGTCGATGTCGGATGGGTCGATGCCGGCGCGTTCGGCGAGGACCTCGATGCCGTCCATGGTTCCGATGGACGGGTCGTGGTTCGTCGACGGAGTCTTGTGGACCACTACGGTGCCGTCGTCGTCCCACAGCACGAGGTCGGTGAACGTGCCGCCGACGTCGACTCCAATTCTCTTCATCAATACTTCCAATCTTTCGGTGCCCGCGAGGAGCGGAGGGGGACGACCGAGCCGTGCGGCGGTCCGAAGTCTGGGGTGGGGGTCACCGGGAGGGGTGATGTAGGTCATCGTGCTTGAGGGCGACCAAGAAATCAATACCTCAGATGTTTTCGGCGCAAATCTGCGCCAAAATGGGGCTTGCTTCGGCCCGATCGTTGGAAAACTGGCTTAAAGAGCGGATGATTAGTGGGTATGGGACGGGTGCGCGGTGCCCTACCCCGGCCGCAATGTCGGGTTAGGCTCGGGCCGTTCACCGCCGCTTCCGAGAGAGAAGAGTCGACGCCCGTGACCGAATCTACGACCGGGGATGCACCCGTCAAGAACGGACCTGCCTATGCGGTCCTCGCGGAGCATCTGCGCAACCGAATCTTGTCCGGTGAGTTGCAACCCGGTGCCCGGTTGCCCGGAGAAGCCGAGCTGACCGCTGAGTTCGGTGTCGGCCGCAGCACGATCCGTGAGGCCCTGCGTTCGCTGGCGAGCCAGAACTTGATCACTACGACCCGCGGTGTCACCGGGGGTAGTTTCGTCGCCGCGCCGAGTGTCGGGCACATCAGTGCGCATCTCGAGACGGGGGTGGCATTGATGGCGGCGGCGGAAGCGGTCACCGTCGCACAGTTGATGGAAGTGCGTAACCTCATGGAGGTGCCGGCGGCCGGCATGGCCGCGTTCCGCCGGACTGATGAGCACCTCGAGCAACTCGAAGCCTCGATCTTCGACCCGCACAGTCTGCAGGGGCCCAAGACGTTCGCGAAGAATCAGGAGTTTCACTTGGTTCTTCTTCGGGCGACCGACAATCCGTTGCTCGAGTTGATCACTGCGCCGGTGTTCCGGGTGCTGTCGAGCAGATTCGGGCGCGAGCATGCCCCGGAGGGGTTCTGGCAGTGCGTTGATCACGATCACCGCGCGATCCTCGATGTCGTCGCCGCCGGAGACTCCATGGCGGCGATGGATCTGATGCGTCGGCATCTGGACAACTTGGGCGACTCGTATCGCCGGATGGATCGGCGCGGGCCGGCCTAAGGTTAAAACATCTGCTCTTTAAGTGGGTGACGGCTGCGGATTCGATAATATTTGTCTTGCGCTGCCCTATTGACCCTTCAAATGTCTGATGTATTGTTCGAAGGAACGTACTCGCCGAACTGATGTGAGGAGACACGGTGGCAGTGCATCAGGCTGTTCTCGGCCGATTCTTCGAGGACTACGTTGTAGGGGACATCTACCAGCACCCCATTGGGCGCACGATCTCCGAAGCCGACAACACGTGGATCACGTTGCTGTCGATGAACACCAACCAGAACCACTTCAACGCTCATCTCGCAGCGCAGAACCCCATCACAGACGGTAGGGTCATCGTCAATTCCGGACTGACTGTCGCTGTGGTACTGGGAATTTCGGTGCTCGACATGAGCCAGAACGCTATCTCGAACCTGGCGTTCACCGATATCAAGATGTCGCACCCGGTATACGTAGGGGACACCATCTACGCGGAGAGCATCTGCACAGGACTACGTCAGTCCGAATCCCGACCCTATGCGGGAATCGTATCCATGATCACCCGCGGACTGAATCAAGATGGCACCGAAGTCATCTCGTGGAAACGGTCGGTCATGGTCGCAACCCGCGAAAGCGGAATCGGCCAGAACTACTTCCCCGAAGCCAAGAGCGGACCGCTGCAACTGCCGACACCCGCCGACCCGGAAGGTGCGCTGTCATGAAACCACTCCAGGACGTCCGCATCATCTCGCTCGAGCAGTACGGGGCAGGCCCGTTCGGCAGTGTCCACCTCGCCGACCTCGGTGCCGACGTGATCAAGATCGAAGACCCCAACGTCGGGGGCGACGTCGGACGTTACGTCCCGCCCTACAACGACGGCGAGAACTCACTGTTCTTCGAAACCTTCAACCGCAACAAGCGCAGCCTTTCGCTCGACCTGTCGTCACCGGCCGGACGCGCAGTGTTCGAAGACCTCGTCCGCACCAGCGACGCCGTCTACTCCAACCTCCGCGGCGATGTACCGGCGAAAATCGGCATCACCTACGACGACCTCAAACACCTCAACCCGGCCATCGTCTGCTGCAGCCTCACCGGCTTCGGCATGACCGGCCCGCGCGCCAAAGAACCCGGATACGACTACATCCTGCAAGGACTCGCGGGATGGATGAGCGTCACCGGCGACCCCGACGGACCTCCCACCAAATCCGGGCTCTCGCTCGTGGACTACTCGGGCGGCTTCGTCGCCGCGATCAGCCTGCTGTCCGGACTCCACGCCGCCAAACGAGACGGCATCGGCGGAGACTGCGACGTCTCGCTCTACGACACCGCGATGTCGCTGCTCACCTACCCGGCCACCTGGCATCTGAACGCCGGCTTCGAACCGGTGCGCACCAAGAACTCGGCACATCCCTCCCTCGTACCGTTCCAGGCATTCGAGGCAAGCGACGGTTGGCTCGTCGTCGGCTGCGCCAAGGAGAAGTTCTGGGAACGCCTCGTCGTCGCGATCGACAGACCCGACCTGGGCGCCGATCCACGCTTCGCGAACTTCGCACTGCGCGGGGAGCACCAAGACGAACTCCTCCCCATTCTCGAGCAGACCTTCGCCACCCAGCCGGTGGACTACTGGCTCTCGCGCCTGCAGCCGGCCGGTGTGCCGTCGGGCCCGATCAACGACGTCGCCCAAGCTCTCACCGAACCGCACACCCTTGCACGAGGCCTCCTCGTCGAGACCGAACACCCCACCTTCGGTACGGTGCGCCAAGTCGCCTCCCCGGTCCGGTTCGGCTCCGAGCCCACGCAGTACCGGCGTGCTCCGCTACGCAACGAACATTTCGACGAGATCGTCCGCGACCTCGGCTACAGCACCGAACGCATTGCGGAGCTGACCGGCCAAGGTGCCTTCGGCAAACAAACGAGCGAGGCTCGGGCGTGACGTCGCAGGTACTCGCACAATGGGCCCACGGCCTGACCATTGCGGACCTGTCCGAGAATGTCCGGCACGCTGTCGTCCGGCATCTTCTCGATGGGGTTGGTAATGCCGTCGCCGCACAACGCCTCGGATACGGACGAGCCGCGTGGACGGTCGCCGATGCGCTCGGCGGTCCGGCCGAAGCCAGGCCGCTGACCGGGATGCGGGCGATCTCCGCTCCGGCGGCAGGTATGGCGACCGCGGTGCTGGTGCACGCATTGGACTTCGACGACACCCATGCCGGTGCCCTCGTCCACGCCACTGCGGTGTCCGTTCCTGCAGCATTGGCTGTCGGACAACAGGTTCGAGCCACGGGAGCGGACGTTCTCACCGCTGCTGCGATCGGACTGGAGACGGCGTGCCGGCTCGGGGCCGTCAGCCCTCATGGTTTCCACGGACGTGGCCTGCACGCGACGGCCGTGGTCGGCCCGTTCGCCGCGGCGCTTGTTACGGGCAAGTTGACCGGGTTGCCGGTGCCGGCGTTGGTGCACGCTCTCGGTGTCGCGGGCTCGTCGAGTGGAGGGTTGCTCGAGTTCCTCGATACCGACGCCGACACCAAGGCTCTGCACCCCGGCTCGGCCACACTGGGCGGGATCCTCGCAGCCCGGTTGGCTGCTGCGGGCGCCAGCGGCCCGGCGTCGGTACTCGAAGGACGCCGGGGTGTGTATGCGTCGATGTCGGAGCGACCCGCCGACCTCACGGTGTTGACGGACGGATTGGGCACCGAGTGGGAAGCGACCCGCATCGGTATCAAGCCCTACCCGAGTTGCCAGCTCATGCATGTCACTCTCGACGCGGTCACGGCGGCTCTGGGCGTTGGGAGTGTGGACCCCGCGCAGGTGGCCGATATCGAGGTGCACGTTCATCCGGATTCCGTGCCGATCGTATGTGGTCCGAACGCCGGTGTGGCCGCACCGCGCAGCACCTACGACGGCAAGTTCGACCTTCCGTGGAGTGTCGCTGCGCTCGTGCACGACGGACGTATCGATGTCGCGACCTACACCGGCGCGTCGATCGCCCGTGACTCGGTGCTCGCGACCGCTCGCACGGTCCGTGTCGTCGAAGCCCCGACCGAGGGTCCGGCGGCGTCGGCACCCGGACATGCGATCGTCACTCTCGACGACGGACGTGTATTCGAGGGACGCGTCGCAGGTAGCCGTGGTACCGCCGCGTTCCCCCTCGACGATGAGCAGTTGCTCGCCAAGTTCATCGCCAACTGCGGTGATCATCCCTGTGCCCCGGAGCTCGCCGACCGAATCTTCGGGCTTGCCGACGAGCCGGATCTGACCGCCGTCCTCGATCTCGCGGCCCGCATCGCGCCCGCACCCCTGCACTGACCACCTGTGCACCGAACATCCCAGGAGCCATCATGGATTTCACCTTCGACGAGCAGCAACTGGCGTTCCGAAAGGCGTTACGTCACTTCGTGGACAAAGAGATCGTTCCCGTCGCCAACGAGTGGGAGAAATCGGGACGGTATCCCACCGAGATCGTCGAACACATGAAGGCCATGGGACTGTTCGGCATCACCACGCCCGAGGAGTACGGCGGTATCGACCTCGACAAAGTGTCGTTCACACTCGTGTACGAGGAACTGGCCCGCGGCTGGATGGGCATCGCCGGCATTCTCGGCAGCCACAATCTGTCCTGCTGGATGATCAACCGCCACGGCACCGAGGAACAGAAGCAGACCCTGCTGCCGAAGCTGGCCACGGGGGAGTGGCGGACCGGAATCGGACTCACCGAGCCCGGCGCGGGCACGGACCTGCAGGGAATCCGAACGACTGCGCGGCGCGACGGCGATCACTACATCGTCAGCGGCGCCAAGACGTGGATCACCAACGCCCGGCACGCGAACGTCCTCCCGGTTCTGGTGAAGACCGACCCGTCCGCGGAACCGGCACACAAAGGCATGAGCATCCTGCTGATCGACACCACGCTTCCAGGTTTCGAGGTGCAACGGGATCTCGGCAAACTGGGGTACAAGGGCACCGAGTCCTGCGAGATCCTCCTCGACGACATTCGGGTGCCGGCCGACGCATTGCTCGGCGGAACAGAAGGGCGTGGTCTGCAGCAGGCCCTGTCGGGCCTGGAAATCGGTAGGCTCAACATCGCCGGCCGTAGCGTCGGTATCGCCCAGGCCGCCTATGACGCAGCGCTGTCCTACGCGCGAGAGCGCACCGCGTTCGGGCAGCCGATCGCGGACTTCCAGGCGATCCAGCTCAAGCTGGCGGACATCGCCACTCATCTGCAGGCCGCCCGGCTGATGACGTATTGGGCGGCTTCGCAGGCAGACTCGGGTAAGAGAGTCGACATGGAGGCCGGCATGGCGAAGTACTTCGCCTCCGAGACGGCCATCACCGCGAGCCTCGAAGCGATGCGTATCCATGGCGGCTACGGATACTCGACGGAGTTCGTCGTCGAGCGGTTGTACCGCGACGCACCTCTCATGTCGATCGGCGAAGGCACCAACGACATCATGCGGACAGTCATAGCCAAGGCGCTGGTCTCCGGTTCCGGGGTCATCGGATGAGCGTGGCGTTGACCTACCTGTACGTCCCGGGTGATCGTCCGGAGCGTTTCGACAAGGCACTCGCCTCGGGTGCCGACGCGATCGTGCTCGACCTCGAGGACGCGGTCGCCGCTGATCGAAAGGTGCTCGCGCGTGAAACGGTAGCTCGGTGGATCGCTGCGCTCGCCCCCGGTTCCGTGGAGGTATGGGTGCGTGTGAACCCGGGAGCGCTGCGGGAGGCGGACATCCGTGCGGTCGCGCACCCGCGGCTGACGGGGGTGTGGCTGCCGAAGGTGGGATCCGCACACGACGTCGAACAGGTCGATGGCCTCCTGACAGAGCTCTGTCCCGATGCTGCGGTATCCGCGCTGATCGAGACCGCTGCCGGCGTGTTCGCCGCACCGGCCATCGCTCGTGCGCCCCGAATACGGTTTCTGCAACTCGGTGAAGTCGACCTGGCCGCAGACCTCGGTGTCGAGGTCGACGACGACGGGACGGCGCTGTTGTTCGCACGCAGCCGAGTCATCGCTGCGGGTGTGGCGGCAGGAATCGATCCGCCCCCTGCCGCGGTGTCACGCAATTTCCGTGACAGCGACGCCCTGGAAGCGGATACGCGCGCCCTCGCGCGCCTCGGATTCGTCGGGCGGGCGTGCATCCACCCGGCGCAGCTCGCCCCCGTTCGCCGAGTGTTCACACCGTCCTCGGAGGAGGTAGGTAAGGCCCGTGCCGTGCTGGCCGGCCTGGAGGCGGCGGAGTCCGGTGTTGCTGTGGATGAGGCCGGATTCTTGATCGACGAAGCGGTCGCTCGACAAGCACGCAGGGTGCTGGAGCGAGCGGGACGATGACCGGACCTGCCTGCCACTACGCCTGAATGTGCGCCTACCGCCGGAGCGTTGCAGCGCTCGGCCGAACGACCTCGATCGAGGATCGGTGCGCCGAATACCGCCGACTGCCGCGGTGACGACACGGTCCGAGGCCTACCGTGTCGAGGCCGCGTCACCGGCGCCCCGGCGCTGCGGCAGGTCGACTACGACGAGCTCGCCCACCACATCGGTGCGGTCTCCGAGTAGCCGATGTGCAACATCGCCACGTCGACGACAGCCTCCCCGCCAGGTATCCGGCGACATCTCTGTAGGCGCACCCTCCCAGGAGGACGGAGGGCCGGTTCGGTCCGTTAGCGTCGAGGAATGTCGTCTCCCGTCCCGTCCGAGTACGCCGACACGCTCGAGAGCATCAAACGGCTCGTGCATCGAGCACGCTACGTGGCCCAGCGCCGGGTGAACACCGAACTGCTCCGGCTCTACTGGCAGATCGGTGCGACGATCATCGAGCGACAGAAGACAGCTCCCTGGGGCAGCAAAGTCCTGTCCCGGCTCTCGGAGGATCTGCGCACCGAGTTTCCCGGAGTGAAGGGATTCTCCCCGGCCAACCTCAAGTACATGCGCAGGTTCGCTGAGGCCTGGCCCGACCCGGCGGCAATCGGCCAACGACCCGTTGGCCAATTGCCGTGGGGACATGTCATCGAGTTGCTCGACAAGCTCGAGGACGTCGAGTTACGCGAGTGGTACAGCGCCAAGGACGTCGCACACGGCTGGAGTCGTCCCGTGCTGGCTCACCAGATCAAGACGAACCTGCACGCGCGGGAGGGGGCAGCCCCGTCGAACTTTCCGCGCGCTCTCGAACGCCCCGACTCCGAGCTTGCTCAGCAGATCACCAAGGATCCGTTCACGCTCGAGTTCCTCGCCATCGACGGGGTGGATACCGCTCTCGCCGACGCCCTCACCAATGGCCTCGACGGCGAGCTCTCCCAGTTCCGCATCGCGGTCGCACGCAGCGTCGTCTCGCAGGCCCTGGCCGTGGCGGTGCGCAACGTCCACCAAGTACACGGCGCGATCGGCACCACCCACGAGCACAACCTGCACCGGGTTACCCTGCCCGCGCTCCAGTGGCGCGGCGAGTTCGGGTCCCCCGCGCTCTGGGAGGACTTCCTCTCCCGCGCAGCCATTGCCGGCGGTCGTGACGGCGCGTGGCCAATGGTCGCCGAGGGTGCCCGCGTCGAGGGCGCCGCGAGCCGATACCTCGACATTGTGTCCGGTGCCTCGACATTGTGATCGCAAGATCCTTGTCGTGAAAACCGAACCTCCACGGTCTACTCCGCAGCCGAGCCTTCAGGTCCTTACTTGAGGTCGAACTGATCCGCCATGACCATGGTCCGTGAATCGGGCTGGTGTGATGCCTAGGCACGTTGGTCGAAAAGTTGTGACGAGACCATGGAGCTGTCTAGGAACCGCTCCGCGACCCCGAGGACGTCTCTTGGCGTACTGCGAAGAAGTGGGTCGATCGCTACTGCGACGAGGGTCCGGACGGCATGCGGGACCGATCGTCCGCTCCGCTTCCAGACCCGAGCTGCGGAACGTCCGCACCCGCGTGAAGACCCCGGGCCAGAACGGCGTCCGCGAGCGGGCGTTCGGCTCGCTGAAGTACGAACGGCTCTACCGCGAACAGATCGACGACGCCATGGATCTCGTACGCGAGTCCGACGCCTACCGGCACGAGTTCAACACCGTCCGACCGAACGAGGCACTGGCCTGAAACCACCCCGCCGAGGTGCACTCGGGCCGAGCCGACCCGGTGACCCCCACCTTTCCCGGCGCCGAAATCCTGCCAATTACTTGACGCGAGACGCTCACTTGCCATGGTCTCGGCGACGGATGGGTACTTGGAGGAGTGGTCAAGCCCCTGGTAGTG
>NZ_LRRH01000138.1 GCF_001646785.1 Rhodococcus phenolicus | reverse complement strand
CCGTTGTTGGGTGCGGATGAGCGTGCGTTGGTGTTGGAGGGGTGGAACGATACCTCGGCTGTGGTGCCGTCGGTGACGTTGGTGGAGTTGTTCGAGGCGCAGGTGGCGCGGACTCCGGATGCGACTGCGGTGGTGTTCGACGGTGTTGCGTTGTCGTATGGGGAGTTTGCGTCGCGGGTGCGGCGGTTGGCGCGTTTTCTGGTGGCCGAGGGTGTGGGTCCGGAGTCGTTGGTGGCTGTGGGGATGCGTCGGTCGTTGGAGATGTTGGTCGCTGTGTATGCGGTGGTCGAGGCCGGTGGTGCGTATGTGCCGGTGGATCCGGATCAGCCGGCGGAGCGGGTGGGGTACATCCTCGAGACTGCGGATCCGGTGGTGGTGTTGTCGACCTCGGGGGATGGGTTCTCGGTGTCCGGGGATCGGTCCGTGGTGTGGGTGGACGAGTTGGATGTGTCGGGTTTTTCCGATGCGCCGTTGGGTGATGCGGATCGTTGGGGTGTGGTGCGGCCGGAGGGGGCTGCGTATGTGATTTTCACGTCGGGTTCGACGGGGCGTCCGAAGGGCGTGTCGGTGTCGCATGCGGCGATTGTGAATCGGTTGGTGTGGATGCAGGCCGAGTACGGTCTGTCGTCGGTTGATGTGGTGTTGCAGAAGACTCCGTTCACGTTCGATGTGTCGGTGTGGGAGTTGTTCTGGCCGTTGCAGGTTGGTGCGCGGTTGGTGGTGGCGCGGCCGGAGGGTCATCGGGATCCGGCGTATCTGGTGCGGGCGATCGTCGAGTACGGGGTGTCGGTGGTGCATTTCGTGCCGTCGATGTTGTCGGTGTTCGTGGCGGAGCCGTCGGTGGTGGATGCGGTGTCGTTGCGGTTGGTGTTTGCCTCGGGGGAGGCGTTGCCGGGTTCGGTGGCGTTGCGGTTGCGTGAGTTGTTGCCGTCGGTGCGGGTGCACAATTTGTACGGTCCGACCGAGGCTGCGGTGGATGTGACGTTCCACGAGGTGTCGGATGTGGATCGGGTGTCGGTGCCGATCGGTGTGCCGGTGTGGAACACGCAGGTGTTCGTGTTGGATGCGCGGTTGGTGCCGGTGCCGGTGGGGGTGGCCGGTGAGTTGTATCTGGCGGGTGATCAGTTGGCGCGGGGGTATGTCTCGCGTGCTGATCTGACGTCGGATCGGTTTGTGGCGAGTCCTTTCGGGGCTGCGGGGTCGCGGATGTATCGCACGGGTGATCTGGTGCGGTGGTCGGTGTCGGGGGAGTTGGAGTACATCGGGCGGACGGATTTCCAGGTGAAGGTGCGTGGGTTGCGCATCGAGCTGGGGGAGATCGAGTCGGCGTTGTTGGGTGTGGGTTCGGTGGCGCAGGCCGTGGTGGTGGTGCACGACGGTGATCTGGGTCAGCAGTTGGTGGGGTATGTGGTTCCGGAGTCGGGGGTGGTTGTCGATTCGGGTGTGGTGCGGGCCGGGTTGGGGTCGGTGTTGCCGGGGTACATGGTTCCGGATGCGTTGGTGGTTCTGGACGAGTTCCCGTTGAATGCGTCGGGGAAGTTGGATCGGAAGTTGTTGCCTGCGCCGGTGTTTCAGGCGCGGGAGTTTCGGGCTCCGTCGACTCCGGTGGAGGAGATCGTTGCGGGGGTGTTTGCCGGTGTGTTGGGGGTGGAGCGTGTCGGTGCGGATGATGATTTCTTTGCGTTGGGTGGTAATTCGCTGATTGCGACGCAGGTCGCAGCACGGCTGGGCGCCGCCCTCGACACCACGGTGCCGGTGCGCCTGCTGTTCGAGGCGCCCTCGGTGGCCGAACGGCCGCGCGAGCGGTCGTCGCGCGTGCGGGCGCGGAAGGCGTCCGGCTCGCCGCAGGCCGCGCGGGGCGTGACGCTCCATGTCGG
>NZ_LRRH01000137.1 GCF_001646785.1 Rhodococcus phenolicus | reverse complement strand
ACAATATGAGGTGCGGTCATCGTGATGACTCCGTTCGAGGATTCGGTAGAAGGTTGACTCGAAGGATCACACGGTGGCCGCTCTACACCCGTGCACAACACGGAATCGCAGACGATCTCGGCCACCGAGTTACACCACTCTATGGGGCACTACTGAGTTCCGCCGAGCCCTTCGATCCGCTCTGTGAACTGCGCGACGAGCTGCGGGTTCATCTGGTTCACAGCCATGTCAGACCCCCCAACCGGTCGGGTAGCCGGCCGCGGCCGGTGCCGGCGGCGCGGGCGTTGCGGGGCCTGCGGGTTGTGCGGGGGCGGCGCTGCCCGCAGGCGGTCGCACCCGCACCACCAGGGCCGCGAATTCGTCGTCGGTCAGGCTCGAGAGGTACTGCTCGGCCCCTGCGATCAGGGAGGCGGTATCTGCTGCCATCGGTCGTCCTTTCATCGGGCGGCCGCGTACGCGTCGACCGCCGAGCGGGGAAACACCCACCGTCCGGCGATCCGGCGGCCGTCGAGCGTGGCCGCGAGCCGGTAGACGGTGCGCCGGGACCTTCCCAGTACCGACGCCGCCTCGGCCGCGTCGATCAGTCCCGGTTCGTAGTCTTCGGCCGGCACCGGAGGGTGGCCGTCGATCCGTCCAGCCGTGGCCACCGCCGCCTGCCGGGTCTGGGCGGCCGTCCGTGCCGCCGACAGGGCCGCGTCCAGATCCACCGCGACCGGCGGCAGCTCCCGCCCGAACCCGAGCAGGATTTCCCGGTTGAGACCGGCGACCGCCCGCAGCACGTAGGGCAGGGCCTCGCCGCGGATCAGCACCGCCTCACCGAGCTGCTCAACGGCCGGGGCCGGCAGTGCATACCGCACTGCCGGCCCCGGTGTCTGTCGTGCCACGCTGCGAGCGTGTCCGGCGGTCATGCCGGTACCTGCTCGGTCTCGATCGGATACAGCGTCCCGCCCCAGATGCCGTGCGCGTCGTGGTCGGCGGCCGCGGCCCGGCACGCGCCGGTCACCGGGCAGGCCCGGCACACCGCCAGCGCGGCCGCGTGTCGGGCGTGGCGTTGTTCCTTGGCTTCCCCGTCGATCCACTCGTCGAACAATGGTGCCTGCTCCACACACGCCGCGCCGATCAGAGCCGGATCGATCAGTCCGGCGACGAGCTCGGGCACGGCCGGCCACACCTGCCGCCGATACCCGCTCATCGCTGCTCACCCGCCGCGGAAACCGGTGCCGCCGTGTCCGGGAGCAGGACCGCGGGCAGTAGCGCCGCGAGCGACCGGGAGAACTCCGCCCCCTGCGCCTCGACCTGGTCGAACACCGCGCCGCTGAAGTGCTCGAGCACCGCGGTCCATGCCTGCTCGTGCGTTGCGCCATCGGCGATGTGCCGACCGAGTTCCTGGAGAACCCGCATGGCGATCGGTTCCCACGCCATCGCGGCGAGAAGGTCGGGCAGTACCCCGAACTCGTTGGCTTGCACTGCGATTCCTTCGAGCATCTGCCGGTTGTCGGCCAGGACCGCCAGTCGTGCCCCGGCCATGAACCGCAGTACCGTCCCGGCCGTCTCCGGTGCCGGTAGCAGCGGCCCGGTCATTGCGCACCCCGCCGCCGTGACGCGGTCCCGCGGTGCTCCGGGCAACGCTGCGACCGGTGCCGGGTGAGCATCGCGCAGCGTTCCTGCGCGCACCGGCGCGGCGGTGCTTTGCGTGTGCCGCGGCCGATCACCACGTGTTCGTGCTTCATTCTGAAAAGTCCTTTCTTCGTTGATGATTCGTGTGTTTTCTGCGGTGTGTCCGGTGCGGTCTCAGGTGTGGGCGGCACTGTAGGCAGGGGACCAGCCGGCCCTCGTCGTCCTCGCCGATCCACCCGCCACGGCACCGGGGGTCGTGGGCGGTGGGAGCATCGTCGGGGTCGACCGCCTCCCCAGTTCGGTCGTGGGTCACTGGGCACCGTCCGTGTCGGTGAGGTGCTGCGGCGGGCCCAGGCGCATGCTCCGCGAGTGGAAGATCTCGACGATGTAGCCGAGCCGGCACGGTTCCTGTTCGTCGGGGTCGACGGGTTCGATCTCTCCGCGGTCCGGGTTGAGGACGCCGAGAACGACGCGGGTGCTCCCTGTCGAGGTGTTCTCTTGGAGCAGTGCAACGGGGGCGGTGTAGTCGTACTCTTCGCCTTCGTCGGCGAGGGTGACCGTCAGCGGCTCGGCGAGTGACGTCACCGCGGTGGTACGCCAGATGGGCGGGGTGTAATCGGGACTGGCGGGCGGATTGTTGGTCATGGTCATGTTTCCTCGTTTTCCCAGGTCGCTAGTGAGGGGAGGGGGGTCGTG
>NZ_LRRH01000230.1 GCF_001646785.1 Rhodococcus phenolicus | reverse complement strand
CGAGGAGTCGGAGGGAGGGCGGAGGGGTGTGAGAGAGTGGGCAGGAGCAGAGTGAGGGGAGGGATAGTGAGGGCAGGCGGGTGGGAGAGGGGAGCGGAGAGAGGAGCGGCGCGGCGGTCGGCGGGGGGGTCGGGGCGAGGGCGGGGGGAGGAGGGGGAGGGGAGGGCAGGCGGGCGAGGATGGGGGGGGGGGGAGGGGGGGTGGTGGGCGGGGGAGGAGGGGGTGGCGGGGGGGGCGGGGGGGGGGGGGGGGGGGGGGGGGGGGGGGGGGGCGGGGGTGGGGGGGGGGGGGGGGGGGGGGGGGGGGGGGGTGGGGGCGGGGGGGGGGGGGGGGGGGGGCGGGGGGGGGGGGGGGGGGGGGGGGGGGGGGGGGGGGGGGGGGGGGGGGGGGGGGGGGGGGGGGGGGGGGGGGGGGGGGGGGGGGGGGGGGGTGGTGGGTGGGGGGGAGGGGCGGCGGGCGGGACGGGGGGGCGGGTGGGGGTGGGGGGGGGGCGCGGGGGGGGGGGAGGGGGGGGGGGGCGGGGACAGGGGCGGGCGCGCGGGGCGGGGGAGCAGGGAGGTCGGTGGATGGGCGTGGACGCGGGG
>NZ_LRRH01000136.1 GCF_001646785.1 Rhodococcus phenolicus | reverse complement strand
CCTTCATGCCCAAGCCGTTCGCCGACCGCACCGGGTCCGGGATGCACATGCACCTGTCCCTGTGGAGCGACGGCGCCGCCGCGTTCCCCGACGAAACCGATCCCCGCGGCCTCGGCCTGTCGAAGACCGCCTACTCGTTCATCGCAGGCATCCTCGAGCATGCGTGCGCGCTGCAGGGCGTCATCGCACCGACCGTCAACTCCTACAAGCGAACCGGTGCGACCGCGACGAGTTCCGGCGCGACCTGGTCGCCGCGCCACGCAACCTACGGCGGCAACGACCGCACCCACTACCTGCGGGTGCCCGACGGCAACCGCGTCGAGTTGCGGGGCGGGGACGGCTCCGCGAACCCGTATCTGGCGACCGCGGCCACCGTCGCCGCAGGCCTGGACGGAGTTCGGCGCAACCTCGATCCCGGCGAGCCCGGCAGCGGCTCGAACGGTGCGGCCCTGCCGATGACGTTGCTGCACGCGATGGACGCGCTCGCTGCCGACCCGGTGGTCACCGGCGCACTCGACGCGGCGGGTCCCGGCGTCGCCGACTACTTCACCGGCCTCAAGCGCGAGGAGTTCTTCCACTGGCACAACACGGTGACCCCGTGGGAGATCGACAGTTATCTGACCGCCTTCTGACCCATCCCGCCTCCGCGACCAACCGATTCGAAAGGGACCGACATATGTGCGGAATCGTCGGGCTTCACCTTCGTGACGCCTCCCTCCAGCCCCGCCTGGGAAGCCTGCTCACCGGAATGCTCGGCCAAATGGTCGATCGCGGACCGGATTCCGCCGGTGTAGCCCTCTACGGCGACCCCACCTTCTCCCCCACCGGCCACGCAGCGGTCTCGCTTCTCGGCACCGTCGGCGACCTCGCCGGCACCCTGGAGACGGCGTTGGGTGTACGGGTGGGCCTCATCGACCTGCCGCCGACCACCATCGTCCACGCCCCTGTCGCGGCCGCAGTGCTCGCCGACACGATCCGGGCCGTCGATCCCGGCGCCACCGTCATCGGGTTCGGCGACGACGTCACCGTCCTGAAGGGCATGGGCGATCCGGTCGCCCTCGCCGAGAGTTTCGGGCTTCCGGCCGCGAGCGGATGGCAGGGTGTCGGGCACACCCGCATGGCCACCGAATCGGCGGTCACGGCGGCGGGCTCGCATCCGTTCGCGGTCGGACCCGACCAGTGCCTGGTGCACAACGGCTCGTTCTCCAATCACCTGTCCGTCAAACGCGAACTCGAAGCCGAGGGGGTGCGGTTCGACAGCGAGAACGACACCGAGGTGGGCGCACGGTTCGTCGCCAAGCACCTCGCCGACGGTGCCGACCTGGAGAAGGCACTGCGCCTGCTCGGCGAACGCTTCGACGGCTTCTACACCCTGCTGGTGTCCACCTCCGACTCGTTCGCCGTGGTCCGCGACCCGATCGCCTGCAAGCCCGCAATCGTCGCCGAGACCGACGCCTACGTTGCGATGGCCTCCGAGTTCCGTGCCCTCGCCGGGCTGCCCGGCATCGCCGACGCCCACATCTTCGAGCCCGAACCCGATGAGGTCTACGTGTGGCACCGCTGAACATCGATACCCCGCGACCCCAGGAGACCCCCGTGACCCTTGAAGTGATGAACCAGGAAACACCGTCCCTCACAGGTGGGACGGCCACCGTCTACGACCTCGCGGTGACCTCGACGCGTGACCTCAACGCCGCCCTGCACGCCACCGAGACCCCCGCGACCGTCACCGTGACGAACCCCCAGGGCAAGCACGCCGTGGCGTGCGGCCTCGACCGCGCCCTCGACGTGACCGTCGAAGGCCACGTCGGCTACTACGCGGCCGGGATGAACAAGCACGCGACCGTCACGATCGACGGCAACGCCGGAGTCGGTGTCGCGGAGAACATGATGTCCGGCACCGTGCGCGTCACCGGGGACGCGTCGCAATCCGCCGGTGCGACCGCACACGGCGGCCTGCTGGTGATCGAGGGCAATGCCGCGGCCCGCTGCGGAATCTCGATGAAGGGCGTCGACATCGTCGTCGGCGGTGACATCGGGCACATGAGCGCGTTCATGGGGCAGGCCGGCAGGCTCGTCGTTCTCGGCGATACCGGTGAGGCACTGGGCGATTCGCTGTACGAAGTGCGGATCTACGTGCGCGGCACCGTGGCGTCTCTCGGCGCCGACTGCATCGAGAAGCAGATGCGGCCCGAGCATCTCGCGGAACTGGCGGATCTGCTCGCACAGGCCGGTTTCGACGCCGACCCGGCGGAGTTCACCCGGTACGGCTCGGCCCGAAACCTGTACCACTTCCACGTCGACAACGCGTCGTCCTACTGATCGAGGAGACATCATGACCACGTTCCAGCCCGGGCTCCGCGAATCTGCCACGTTCGACCGCGGTGTCATCCACGAGATCCAGCGCGCCGCCGAGACCGGCATCTACGACATTCGCGGCTGGGGCGCCAAGCGCAAGCTGCCCCACTTCGACGATCTGCTGTTCCTCGGTTCGTCCATGTCCCGCTACCCGCTCGAGGGCTATCGCGAGAAGTGCGAGACGGGCGTCGTCCTCGGGGACCGGCACGCGAAGTACCCTCTGCACCTGGATATTCCGGTCACCATCGCCGGAATGAGCTTCGGTGCACTCTCGGGCCGGGCGAAGGAGGCGCTCGGCCGGGGCGCGAGCGAGGTCGGCACATCGACGACCACCGGCGACGGCGGCATGACCCCCGAGGAACGCGGTCAGTCCAAGCATCTTGTCTACCAGTATCTTCCGTCGCGTTACGGAATGAACCCCGACGATCTGCGCAAGGCCGACGCCATCGAGATCGTGCTGGGCCAGGGCGCCAAACCCGGTGGCGGCGGCATGCTGCTGGGGCAGAAGATCACCGAGCGGGTCGCGGGAATGCGCACCCTCCCGGTCGGCATCGACCAGCGCTCGGCCTGCAGGCATCCGGACTGGACCGGCCCCGACGATCTCGCCGTCAAGATCATCGAACTGCGTGAGATCACCGGCTGGGAGAAGCCGATCTACGTCAAGGTCGGCGCGACCCGCACCTACTACGACGTGAAACTGGCGGTCAAGGCCGGCGCCGACGTCGTCGTCGTCGACGGCATGCAGGGCGGTACCGCCGCGACACAGGACGTGTTCATCGAGCACGTCGGCATCCCGACCCTCGCCGCGGTCCCCCAGGCGGTGCAGGCACTGCAGGAGATGGGGGTGCATCGCACCCCGGGCGGCGTGCAGCTCATCGTCTCCGGCGGCATCCGCTCCGGCGCCGACGTCGCCAAGGCGATGGCCCTCGGCGCCGACGCGGTCGCGATCGGCACGGCGGCGTTGATCGCCCTGGGCGACAACGACCCCCGGTACCAGGACGAGTACGAGAAGCTCGGTTCGGCTGCCGGGTTCTACGACGACTTCCAGGACGGCAAGGATCCGGCCGGCATCACGACACAGGATCCGGAGTTGCAGTCCCGTTTCGATCCGGTCGAGGGCGGGCGGCGTCTGGCGAACTACCTGCGGGTGCTCACGATGGAAGCCCAGACCATCGCCCGCGCGTGCGGCAAGTCGCACCTGCGCAACCTCGAACCGCAGGATCTGGTCGCCCTCACGATCGAATCGGCGGCGATGGCCCGCGTGCCGCTGGCCGGCACCGAGTGGGTTCCCGGCCGCACCACCTTCTGACGCAGCCCCCTCCTCCCCCGCTCTTCCGGGTGTCCGCCCCTGCTCTTTCCGAGCGAATGTATCGTTCATCTCCTTCAACCGAGTGAACGGTACATTCGCTCGGATACGGGCGCGCCCAACCGTCCACTGCCGGTGGACAGGCGGCTAGGCTGAGCGTCATGAGCAGCCCCGATCGGCCCGTCCTGCACGACGACTCCGGACGCGAAGTTCCCCGCGACACCCCCACCGGGGTCGACCTGGAGCGCGCGATCGCCGGGCAGGTCCGCAAGCTGCGGCTGGCCAGCGGGCTGTCCGTCGGCGACATGGCGACCCGGATCGGGATCTCGAAGGCGATGCTCTCGAAGATCGAGAACGCCCAGACCTCGTGCAGCCTGTCCACTCTCGCACGACTCGCGGCCGGTCTCGACGTACCGGTGACGTCGCTGTTCCGAGGTGCGGACACGCACCGCGAAGCCGTTTTCGTCAAAGCGGGCACCGGGGCCGAGATCGTCGGCCGCGGGACCCGCGTGGGACACCACTACGAATTGCTCGGCGGTCTACGCGGGCAGCACAAGCGACTCGAACCGGTCCTGGTCACGCTGACCGACGCGAGCGAGGTCTTCCCGCTGTTCCAGCATCCGGGTACCGAGCTGCTGTACATGCTCGAGGGCGAGATGCTGTACGGGCACGGCGAATCCGAGTACCGGCTTCAGCCGGGTGATGCTCTGCTGCTCGACGGTGAGGGTCTGCACGGCCCGAACGAGCTGGTGGCGCTTCCGATCCGGTTCCTCGCGGTCACCGCGTACCCCGACAATCACCAGGAGTGAGACGGAGCGTTCAGTCCAGGAACAGATCGAGCTGCAGTTCGCCGTCACCGGCCCGGTACCGGTCGAGATCGGTGATCCCGGCCGCGGCGAGGACCTCGTCGTCGATGTAGAAGTTCCCCGTCGCCTCCGCACTCGGCGACGTGAGCACCAGATACGCGGCATCCGCGTAGATCTCCGGTGTCCGGGACGAATTGACCATCCGGTCGCCGCCGAGCAGGTTGCGCACCGCGGCGGTGGCGATGGTGGTGCGCGGCCACAGCGAGTTCACCGCGATACCGTCGCCTTTCAGCTCCTCGGCGAGACCCAGTGTCGTCAGACTCATCCCGTATTTCGCGATGGTGTAGGCGAGTGCGCCGCCCGCCCACTTCGGCGACAGGTTCAGTGGCGGTGAGAGCGTCAGGATGTGCGGGTTGCGGCCCGCACCGGCCGAGCGCCGCAGCGACGGGATCGACAATTTGGAGAGCAGGAACGTGCCCCGGCAGTTGATGTCCTGCATGAGATCGTATTTCTTCATCGCGATCCGGTCGGTCGGTGACAGGTCGATCGCGGACGCGTTGTTCACGACGATGTCGATCCCGCCGAACTCCTCGACGGTCCGCCGCACGGCCTCGGCGACCGCGTCGTCGTCGCGCACGTCTCCCACGAACGGCAGCACCCGGCCACCGGCCTGTTCGATTTCGGCGGCAGCGGTGTAGATCGTGCCCGGGAGCTTCGGATTCGGGGTCTCGGTTTTCGCGATCAGCGTGATGTTCGCACCGTCGCGGGCCACGCGCAGGGCGATGGCCAGGCCGATGCCCCGGCTTCCACCCGACATGATCATCGTTCTTCCGGCCAGGGGTTTCGCGTCCGGTGCGGTCATGTGCGCTCCTCGTCGACTGCTGTCCGATTATGCGCGCCCCGGGGCCGGTATGTGCCGAAACGTGCGGGTTCCCTCCTGCCACGACCGCGGCGGGAGGGAACCCGTGGAGGTGCACTGCCATGTCACTTCACGGCGGGAACGACCACCTCCCGGTCCCCCGCGAACTCCTCGGGCCGCATCTTCGACGGCCCGGCGGTACCGAAACTGTCCATCACATAGGCTGTTTCGCCGTGGACCGGAACGTCGATCCCGGTGATCTCGGTTTCCTTGTCGACACGCAGCCCCACCGTCCTGTCGATCACCTTGGCGATCAGCCAGGTCACGGCGAAGCAGTAGCCGAAGACCGCGGCCATCGCGAGGATCTGACGGCCGAGCAGGTCGATACCGCCGCCGAAGAACAAACCGTCGACGCCGGCCGGGGCCGCTGCGGTCGCGACGAACGCGATGAGCAGGGTGCCGACGACACCACCCATGAGGTGGATGGCGACGACGTCGAGCGAATCGTCGTATCCGAGTTTGAATTTCAGGCTCACGGTCAGGAAGCACACGGCGCCCGCGGCGAAGCCGATGAGCAGGGCGCCGAGCGGCGAGACCAGGCTGGCAGCGGGGGTGATGCCGACGAGCGCGGCGATCATGCCGGAGACCGCACCGAGGGTCGTCGCGTGCTTCTCCCGGATGCGTTCGACGAGCAGCCAGCCGAGCAGTCCCGACACCGCGGCGACCATCGTGTTCAGCACCACGACCCCGGCGGTGTGGTTGGCGCCGCCCGCCGAACCGCCGTTGAACCCGAACCAGCCGAACATGAGGATGCCGCCGCCGAGTACGACGAGGGGCAGGTTGTGCGGACGCGCGACGTGCGGAAAGCCCCTCCTTTTGCCCAGTGCGATCGCCAGTGCCAGTGCGGCGACCCCGGCGTTCATGTGCACGGCGGTGCCACCGGCGAAATCGTGGGCACCGAGCGTGTTGGCGATCCAGCCGCCGGTGGTTCCGGCCTCCTCGTCGTCGAAGGCGAACACCCAGTGTGCGACCGGGAAGTACACGAGCACCACCCAGACACCGGAGAAGATCATCCATGCGGAGAATTTCATGCGGTCGGCGACACCACCGGCGATGATCGCCACGGTGATGCCCGCGAACAGCAGATGGAACGCCGCGGTCAACGCGGCGGGTGTTCCGTCGGACGGTTCGAGCAGCGAGCCGAGTCCGATGTCCGTGAACGGGTTACCGATGAGGCCGAGCCCGCCGACGCTGTCGCCGAGCACCGCGGCCGGGCCGAAGAACACCCACACCACGCCGGCGACGGCGAAGCCTCCGAGAACCATCATGATCATGTTGAGCGCGCTCTTGACGCCGAGCATGCCGCCGTAGAACAGAGCGAGCCCGGGAACCATCAGAGCCACTGCCGTGAAAGCCGCGAGAATCCAGGCAGTGTCGGCGGCAGCGATTGCCTCTTCCATACGTGTCCACCCTGTCCGGAGGAAAGCCCTCCAACGCACCTACCGTCTTATGCTGTTCATCAGCGTTCCCCGAGAGTGAACGGTGGATGTGAAACACGACCACGCACGGGGTGAACATCTCGTTACGGCGGCCGACTGGCCGAACGAATACGGCGCGGGCCACTATGGACCCATGACGAGACGCGCACCCGTGGACGACATCGACGAAACGACGCTCGAGGTCACCGAGGCGAAGGATCATGCTGCCGGGGTGCCCGCGGTGCTCGTCTCGCTGCAGCGTGCGTACGCGCAGATGGGTGCGGCTCGGACGGTGTCGACGCTGGCCCGGCTCAACCAGCGCCACGGATTCGACTGCCCGGGCTGCGCCTGGCCGGAGACGCCCGGCCACCGCAAGCCCGCGGAGTTCTGCGAGAACGGCGCGAAAGCGGTCGCCGAGGAAGCGACCCTGCGGACGGTCACCCCGGAGTTCTTCGCCCGGCATTCCGTCGACGACCTGGCGGCACGGACCGACTACTGGCTCGGCCAGCAGGGCCGGATCACCCACCCGATGGTGCTGCGACCGGGCGGCGACCACTACGAGCCGATCACCTGGGACGCGGCCTTCGCACTCATCGCCGACGAACTGCGCTCGCTCCCGTCACCCGACGACGCCGTCTTCTACACCTCGGGCCGCACGAGCAACGAGGCCGCGTTCCTCTACCAGCTGCTCATCCGCAGCTACGGCACCAACAACATGCCGGACTGTTCGAACATGTGCCACGAATCGTCCGGTAGCGCCCTCATCGACGCGATCGGCATCGGCAAGGGCTCGGTGTCGGTTCCCGACCTCGAACAGGCCGGTCTGATCGTCATCGCAGGACAGAATCCGGGCACGAATCATCCGCGGATGCTGTCGACGCTCGAGAAGGCGAAGAGCAACGGCGCAAGGATCATCGCGATCAACCCCCTGCCCGAGGCCGGCCTGCGCCGGTTCAAGGATCCGCAGAAGGCCAACGGCGTGGTCGGGCGCGGTGTCGACATCGCCGACGAGTTCCTGCAGATCCGCCTCGGCGGCGACATGGCCCTGTTCCAGGGCCTGGGCCGCCTGCTGTTCGAGGCCGAGGACGCTGCGCCCGGTACCGTCGTGGACCGCACGTTCGTCGAACGCTACTGCGCGGGTTTCGACGACTACGAAAAGCACATCCGAGCAGTCGATCTCGACGAGGTCCTGGAAGCCACGGGACTGACCGAGCAGCAGTTGCGGGCCACGGCGGCCGATCTCGTCGCGTCGCGAGGCACGGTGATCTGCTGGGCGATGGGCCTGACCCAGCACACCCACGCGGTCGCGACCATCGCCGAAGCGGTGAACCTGCTGCTCGTCCGCGGCATGATCGGCAGGCCCGGTGCCGGAGTGTGCCCGGTGCGTGGGCACTCGAACGTGCAGGGCGACCGCACGATGGGCATCTGGGAGAAGATGCCCGAGTGGTTCCTCGCCGCGCTCGACACCGAATTCGGGATCACCAGTCCGCGGCGGCACGGCTACGACACCGTCGATGCCATTCGGGCGATGCGCGACGGTCGCGCCTCGTTCTTCATGGCGATGGGCGGCAATTTCGTCTCCGCGACCCCGGACACCGCTGCCACCGAGGCCGCGCTGCGCAACTGCGCGCTGACGGTCCAGGTGTCGACCAAGCTCAATCGCAGCCACGTCGTGCACGGCCGCACGGCACTGATCCTGCCGACTCTCGGACGCACCGACCTCGACGTGCAGGCGAGCGGCAGACAGATGGTGTCGGTGGAGGATTCGATGTCGATGGTGCACCTGTCGCGCGGGCGCCTGAACCCGGTCTCCGATCATCTGCGCAGCGAGGTCGCGATCGTCTGCGGCCTCGCCCGGGCGCTGTTCGGGCCGGAACATCCGGTGCGCTGGAACGCATTCGAAGGCGACTACGACCTGATCCGCGATTCGATCGCGCGGGTCGTGCCCGGGTGCGAGGACTACAACACGCGGGTACGCCGGCCGGACGGCTTCCAGCTCCCGCACCCACCGCGGGATGCGCGCGAATTCACCACGAGCACAGGCAGAGCCAATTTCGCGGTGAACCCGCTCGTATGGGTTCCGACACCGCCCGGCCGGGTGATCCTGCAGACTCTGCGCAGCCACGACCAGTACAACACCACCATCTACGGACTCGACGACCGCTACCGCGGAGTCAGCAACGGCCGCAAGGTAATCTTCCTGCATCCGGACGACGTCGTCGAACTCGGTTTCTCCGAGGGTGATCTCGTCGATCTGGTCTCCGAGTGGACCACTCCGGACGGCAGCGTCGAGGAAAGGCGGGTCCACGACTTCCGCATCGTGCCGTACAGCACCCCGCGGGGAAACGCGGCCGCCTACTACCCCGAGACGAACCCGCTGGTGCCGCTCGATCACGTCGCCGCGAAGTCGAACACCCCTGTATCCAAGGCGATCACCGTCCGCCTGGAGAAGGCGGGGCGAGACTGATGGGTCGCGTCACCGCGCGGCGGCCGGTGCTGCGGATCACCCCGGAGGGGCGGGTCAGGCGACCCGACACCCTGGCCGTCGAGGAGCCGCTGGAGATCCGGCTCGACGGCCGGTCGCTGACGGTCACGATGCGCACGCCCGGTCACGACGTCGAGCTCGCACACGGTTTCCTTCTCGCCGAAGGGATCATCGGACACCGCGACGACATCGTCACCGTGCGGTACTGCGACGGCGTCGACGAGACCGGCGCGAACACCTACAACGTGCTCGACGTCACGCTCGCCGCCGGCGTCACCGTCCCCGACGGTGCCGGTGCCCGCAACTTCGTGACGACCTCGGCGTGCGGGGTGTGCGGGAAGGAATCGCTGGACCGGGTCCGCACCCGCAGCCGATTCCCGTCGGCGGCGCACACGCCCGCGGTCACCGTCGACGCGCTGGCATCGATGCCCGACGCACTGCGCGGTCGGCAGAAGGTCTTCGACACCACCGGCGGGCTCCACGCCGCGGGACTGTTCACGCTCGACGGGGTGCTGCTCGAGGTGCGCGAGGACGTCGGCCGGCACAACGCCGTCGACAAGGTGCTCGGCTGGGCGTTGACGGAGAACCGGGTGCCACTGACGGACACGGTGCTCATCGTGAGCGGCCGGGCCTCGTTCGAACTGGCCCAGAAGGCCGTGATGGCAGGGGTTCCGGTACTCGGGGCGGTGTCGGCACCGTCGTCGCTGGCGGTGGACCTCGCGGCCGAAGCCGGACTGACGCTCGTCGGGTTCCTGCGCGGCGGAACCATGAACGTCTACAGTGGCGCCGACCGCCTCGAGAGCGGCGCCTGAGCCGGCGCCGTGGGTCGCCGGCGGGTGACCGCGGCCATCGCCTCCCGCCCCGAGCGAACGGCACACCCACTCGAGGGGGCGGGGTCGGGTGGGGCCGGGTCGGAAAGGACCGCGTCAGTCGACGTCCGGCGCCCACTGCACGCCGTTGATGTGCGCACCACCGTCGACGAACAGTGTGTTGCCGGTCAGGTAGCGACTGTCGTCGCTCGCGAGAAACGCCGCGACGGTGCCGATGTCGTCGAGCGGGTCGCCGATCCGGCCCATGGGGTTCGCCGCGGCCTGCGCCGCCGCCATCTGCGGGTTGGCCTCCGCGACCCGCTGATACGCGGCACTCTGCGCACCCGGACAGATCACGTTGCAGCACACCTGCTTCGGTGCCCACTCGCGGGCGGCGGTACGGGTCATGCTGCGCAGCGCCTCCTTCGCGGCGTTGTAGGCCACCGAATACATGTGGGCGTTGACGCCGTTGAGGCTGCACAGGTTGATCACCCGGCCGGTGCCGTGCTCGGCCAACGCCGGGTACGCACGCTGCATCGCCCAGAACGCCGCCATCACCGCCATGTCGAACCCGGCCTGCAATGTTTCCTCGGCCGTCTTCTCCAGGCGTGCGAATCCCAGCCCGCGCCAGGCGTTGTTGACGAGGATGTCGAGCCGTCCGAATTCCCGCGTCGCGGCGTCGACCATCGCGTGCACCTGCTCGCGGTCGGTGACGTCGGTGCGCACGAAGGTCGCCCGCACTCCCCACTCGTCGGTGAGCCAGCGCGCGGTGCCGGCACCGGCGTGCTCGTCGACCTCCGCGACGAGCACGGCGGCGCCTTCACGCGCCAGCGCGCCTGCGATGCCACGTCCGATTCCCATACCGGCGCCGGTTACGATCGCCACCCGTCCGTTCAGCTTGCCCATGCGGGCACCTCCTTCGTCGGTGCCGGTGTGCCTTTGTGGCGGCCGGAGGGACCGGAAAGGCACACCGGCGGCGGAGCCGCCCGCCAGGTCAGCGGGGGCGCGGAACGGTCTTGTCGACGAACAACGCTTCGACGGACACGCACACCGTGCCGTCGGCGGTCCTGATGTCGCCGACGGTGTTGATCTTGGGCCCGTCCTGGGCCACCAGACGGCCGCTCACCGTCAGCGGCTCGAACAGCGGGGTCGGGCGGTGGTACCGGACGTTGAGCTGAGCGGTCGCGCCACTGCGGCCGGCCCACGCGTTCGCGACGCCGAGCGTGTGATCGAGCAGGAGCGCGGACACTCCGCCGTGTACGTGCCCGGGCGGGCCCTGGTACGGGAACGACAACGTGACGACACCCTCGACCGAGCCGTCGTCGCGGCCGGCGAGCACCAGAGGCGGGGCGACGGCGTTCTCCGGACCGGCGACGGGATCGTGCCGGGTCACACCCTCGCCGTGCCACATGTCGATCAGCCGTTCCGCGACCTCGGGGGCGTGCTCCTCGAGGTGCTCGGCGATGCTGTCGAGTTCCTCCGCCACCCGCTCGAGATTCGCGTTGGACCGGTCTGTTCGCAACAGCGCGTTCACGACTCGCCGCGCCGCGGCGGACGCCCTGTCCACCGGGGTGTCCTGCGGTGCCGACGTCAGGACCGTGCCGTCCGGGGCCCTCCCGACGGTGGGATGCGTATCCGGATCGATCTTCATCGGACCTCCATGGTTGCGTGGGTGAGAACCGGCTGCCCGTCCCGTTCGGGGCAGGTGGCCAACAGGGTCAGGCGATCACCCTCACGCCAGACGGCGGTCTCGAGGGTCTCGCCGGGGTACAGCGACCCGGCGAACCGCACCGAGAAGGACCGCATCCGAGCCGGATCCCCGTCCAGCAGGCCGTCGACGACGGCCTTGCACACGATCCCGTAGGACGCCAGCCCGTGCAGGATCGGCCGGTCGAAACCGGCCATGGTCGCGAACCCCGGATCGGCGTGCAGCGGGTTCAGGTCGCCGCTGAGCCGGTACACGAGTGCCTGCTGTGGACCGGTCGGCGACACCAGGACCGTGTCGGCGGCCCGCTCGGGCACCGCATTCGACAGTTCGGGGCCGGCGTCGCCGCCGAACCCGCCCTCACCGCGCGCCCAGATCTGCATACTGTTGGTCCACAACGGGTTTCCCTCGTCGTCGACGGCGGACTGCTCGAGCACGATGACCGCGGCCTTGCCCTTGTCCCACACGTCGGCCACCCGCGACGAGATAGTCGCCGTGCCGGCCGCCGGGATGGGGGCGTGCAGTGTCAGCGACTGCCCACCGTGCAGAACCCGGCGCAGATCGATGTCGATGCCCGGCAGGTTCATCGCGGCCGGTTTCGTCGCGCCGGCCGAGACACCCTGCCCGGCGACCATCGCGAACGTGGGCAACACCCGCAGATTCTTCTCGTAGACCCAGCCCAGCTCGGCCGGATCCAGCGAATTCACGCCCGCCCCGAGACCGAGGTGGTAGAGGATGACGTCACGCTCGGTCCAGGTGGCCTCGCGCACGGTCGGGACGGCAGTCAGTGCCGCGTTCACATCGATCGGCATGGCGCTACGACTCCTTCGTCGATGTTCCGGACGGGTGGCGCTCCGCGCGGTTCACGGATGTTCACTCACCTTCCGGGTTCGGGATCGCGCGGCAGACCGAGGATCCGCTCGCCGATGATGTTGAGCTGGACGTTGGTGGTTCCGCCCGCGATCGACAGACACTGCGCGTTGAGGAACATCTGTGTCGCGGATCGACGATCCTGGTCGCCGAGCAGTGACGCCGGGCCTGCCCATTCCATCGCGACCTCCCACACCTGCTGGACGTGTTCGACGCCGAGCAGCTTGGCGATCGACGACTCCGCGCCGGGTTGCGCACCGGTCAGCGATCGCAGCGTCGCCCGCAGTCCCATCAGTCCCCCGGACTGCGCGTCGCACAGCACCTTGCCGAGGACGGTGAGCTGTTCGTCGTCGAAACCGGGGGTCGCCTTCGCGAGCGAGAGCAGCGTTTCTCCGCCGGCCCCGAGCGACGAGTCGTTGGACAGCGACACCCGCTCGTTCGCGAGCGTCGTCCGGGCGAGTTTCCAGCCGTCGCCCGGCTCTCCGACGAGACAGTCGTCCGGGACGAACACGTCGTCGAGGAACACCTCGTTGAACAGCGCCTCGCCGGTGATCTCGCGGAGCGGTCGGATGTCGAGGCCTGCCGTGTTCCTGATGTCGATCAGGAAATACGACAGACCCTTGTGCTTGGCTACATCGGAGTCGGTGCGGGCCAGGCAGATACCCCAGTCCGCCACCCTGGCCATGGATGTCCAGACCTTCTGGCCCTGCAGTTTCCAGCCGCCGTCGACCTTGGTGGCCTTGGTGGACAGGCCCGCGAGGTCGGAGCCGGCACCCGGCTCGGAGAACAGCTGGCACCAGACGATGTCACCGCGCAGCGACCCGGGCACGAACCGTTCGAGCTGCTCCGCACTGCCGTGCGCGATCAGTGTGGGCACCACCCAGTTGCCGATGATCATGTCGTGCGGTTCGAGTTCCGCGGCACGCAGTTCCTCGGCGATCACGAGCTGGGTGACCGGATCGGCGCTCTTGCCCCACGGCGCCGGCAGATGCGGTGCGGTGTAACCCTTCTCGGCAAGGTATGCCGTGCGATCGGTACCGGTGAGCCCGGACGCCCGGGCGAGTTCGGCGCGCACGTCCGCGCGGATCTTCTCCGCCTCGGGCGGCAGATCGATCCCGAGGACACGACGAGCACCGCCGAGCGTGAGGGTCGCGACCCGGCGCTTCCAGGATGCGGTGGAGCCCAGCAGGATCCGTAGCGACTGGGCGCGCCGCAGGTACAGGTGGGCATCGTGCTCCCACGTGTAACCGATTCCGCCGAGGACCTGGATGCAATCCGTGGTGACCCGGAACGCGGCCTCGGGGGCGACCGCCGCGGCGACCGCGGCAGCGAGCGCCGCCTCGGCGGCCGGGATGTCCTCGCCCTGAGCACGCGCGGCGTCCCACGCGGTGACGCGGGCCTGCTCGGTCCGGCTCAGCATGCGGGCGGCCTTGTGCTTGACGCCCTGGAACTGGCCGATCACCCGCCCGAACTGCTGACGCACGCGGGCATAGTCGGCGGCGGTCGTGGTGGCCCAGTCGCACAGGCCGGCCGCTTCCGCCGCGAAGAGCGTGGCAGCGAAGTCGAGGACCCGCCGGGAGTCGAGGGTGAGAACGTCACCGGCGGCGAGCGGCAGGCCGTCGACGGAGACCTCGGCGTTGCGGCGCACCACGTCGTGGCTGGGCAGATCGGTGACGACCACCCGGTCGCGGTGAAGAGCGACGAATGCGAGCTCGCCCCCGCGGTCGGCGGCGGCGAGCAGGAACACGTCACCGACCTGACCACCGAGCACGTGACCGGACGTGCCGGACAGGGTGGCGGTGTCGCCGTGTCGGGTGATGCGCAGGCTGCCGGGCTGCAGGGACACCGCGCCGGACGACGAGCCGTCGGCCAGTTCCGCGAGATCGTCGGTGCGCCCTGCAGCGTTCAGAACGGCGGAGACGATCACGGTCGGCAGGAACGGACCCGGCACCATCGCGCGCCCGAGTTCCTCTGCGACGACAGCCGTTTCGAGGAGAGAGAAACCGGCACCGCCGACCTCCTCCGGAAGATGCAGGCCGAGCATGCCGAGTTCGGCGAGCGAATCCCAGTACTGCGGGCGCGTCTCGACCTTCGCCTCGACGGCCTCGCGGATCACCGCGGGGGTCGCGTGGCGCGCGGCCCATCCGCGTACGGAATCGCGGAGTTCGCGGTCCTCGTCACTCAGTCCAATGGTCATGAACGGGCCCTTCGGTTGGAAGCGTATGGATTTCGCCACCCGTTCTTCCGAGCGAATGTATCGTTCGATCGATCCAAGGAGACGAACGATACATTCGCTCGGACACAGGCGGGGGTGTCATCCCGCGCGCACCTGCGAGCGGTGGATGGCGCGGGTTCGGGCGGAACGATCTAGATGCGCTCGATGATCGTGGCGGTCGACAGGGCTCCGCCCGCGCACATGGTGACCAGAGCGGTGGAGCGATCCGAGCGTTCGAGTTCGTGCAGGGCGCTGGTGATGAGCCGGGCCCCGGTGGAGCCGACCGGGTGGCCCAGCGCGATGGCACCACCGTTGACGTTGACCTTGCTCATGTCGGCCTCGAGCACCTGGGCCCACGACAGCACGACGGACGCGAACGCCTCGTTGATCTCGACGATGTCGATGTCCGACAACGACATTCCGGTGCGCCCGAGCACATCCCGGGTGGAGTCGATGGGGCCGTCGAGGTGGAAGAAGGGGTCCGAGCCGACGAGGGTGGACGCCAGGATCCGGGCGCGCGGGCGCAGACCGGCCTCGCGGGCCTTGTCCTCGCTCATCAGCATGACCGCGGCCGCGCCGTCGCTGACCTGTGACGAGTTGCCCGCGGTATGGATTCCGCCGTCGATCACCGGCTTCAGGCCGGCCAGCCCCTCCGCGGTGGTGTCGCGCAGGCCGCCGTCGCGCGTGACGGTCGCGACCTCACCGGTGGGTTCGCCCTCCTTGGTGACGACGGGCGCGTCCACCGGCACGATCTCGCGGTCGAAGCGGCCTTCGTTCCAGGCGGCAGCGGCGCGCCGCTGCGACTCCAGCCCGAACGCGTCGACATCGGCGCGGGTGATGCCGCGGTGGGCCGCGATCCGTTCGGCGGAGGTGAACTGGTCGCCCATGTCGACGGTCCAGTCGTCCGGGTAGGGGTTGCCGGTGCCGGGCGCGTTGGCCTGACCGAGGAACACCCGGCTCATCACTTCGACGCCGCAGCCGATCCCGGCGTCGATCTGGCCGGAGGCGATGAGCCCGGCGACCATGTGGACGGCCTGCTGTGACGAGCCGCAGGCGCAGTCGATGGTGGTGGCGGCGGTCCGGTACGGCAGACCCGAGTGCAGCCATGCCTGCCGGGTCACGTTGTTGGACTGTTCGCCCGCCTGGGTGACGACACCGCCGACGAGCTGGCCGATCCGGTCGGCGGACAGGCCGCTCCGGTCGAGGACCGCCTTCTGGGCGGCGCCGAGCAGGACCGCCGGGTGCACTCCGGACAGCTGCCCGCGACGACGGCCGATCGGCGCCCGCGCGGCCTCGACGATGACGACGTTGCTCATGTCCACTCCCTCTGTCCGAATACTGGAATTGATTCTATTTCTCTGGATGTCGCACTCCGCCGCCCATCTCACCGAGCGGGACCGCGCTGGTCAGGACGCGGACCGGGGGTCACACGGAACCGGACCCGTGCCGAGCCGGACCTACACGACGAACACGGACATGTCCGCGAGGAGCTTCTCGCACGCGACCCGCAGATCCGACTCGAGCTCGGGAATCGAGGTACGCCCGTTGAGGGCAGCCTGAACGAGCCCGAACCACAACGCCACCACCAGCCGGAGCGCGGTCGCGTCCTGGACCGTCGGATCGCCGATCCCCGCGGCATCGAGCAGCATCCGCTCGAACTGCCGGTCGATCTTGGCGACGTCGGGAATCGACGCCGCGTTCGACGTTGCCGCCGACTGGATCATCGCGGTCGCCAACAGCGGCGTGCGCAGCAGTGCCTGCGTGGCCCCGACCAGAGCTTCGTACACCGCGTCCGCGCAGGACAGGGGCACCTGCGACCGGTGCGCGAGCGAAAACGCCATGCGCTCGATCCGGTCGACCATCACCGCGACGAACAGGTGCGTCTTGGACGGGAAATAACGGTACAGGGTGCCGATCGCAACGCCGGCGAGCTTCGCGACCTCGTGCATCTGGACACGTTCGAGGTCGTGCTCGGCACCCAGGTACGCCGCCGCCCTCAGGATGCGGCCGTGCCGCGCGCGCTGCTCCGCCGAACTGGGCTCGGCAGCGTCTCGTGCCGACGCGATTCTCGGCATCTTCCGCCCCCTCATCTCGTCCACCTCGGACGAAGATCGAACGCCCAGTCTCGCACCTCCCACTGGGGCCGAGCGCAACCGTTCCGGTGAGTGAGAACCACCCTCGGCCGGTCACAGAAGTACACGAGATCGCCTGTAGCACTGGACAAATTGCCGTATCGACAACACCCGTAAGTGTTACGGTAGCCACACCGGTTCGGTTTCGGTCCACGAATCGACGCACCGCGCCGGGACCGCCGACCGGCGCCCGTAGCCATCACAAGGAGCACTTTCATGCCCGACTTCTCCGGCAAGACCGTCGTCGTCACCGGCTGCTCGTCCGGTGTCGGCGCCGCCGCCGTCACCAAGCTCGCCGCCCAGGGCGCCACCGTGATCGGTGTCGACCGGGTCGCGAGCACCGACCCGGCGGTCTCCCGCATGGTGGTGGGCGACCTGTCGACGTACGCCGGAGTCCTCGCGATCGCCGAGCAGATCGACGGCCCGATCGACTCGCTCCTCAACAACGCGGGTGTCGCCGCGACGCTGCCGTGGCGCACCGTCCTGTCGATCAACACCCTCGCCCCACGCGACCTGACACGCGCGCTGCAGCCGAAGTTCACCGCCGACGCCACCGTCGTCACGACCGCGTCACAGGCCGGGTTCATGTGGCAGCAACACTACGACCTGCTCAACGAGTTCCTCGCGATCGACGACTGGGACGCGGCGCTCGACTCCTTCGCGGATCACCCGGGCATCGAGGGCGCGTGCTACAGCCTGTCGAAGGAAGCCGCGATCATCTGGTCCGGCAATCTCGCCGTCGAAGGCAAGGCGACCGGGCTGCGGTCGAACAGCGTCTCCCCCGGCACGATCGGCACGCCGCTGCTGAAGGACTTCACCGCGACGATGGGCGCGGAGACCATCGACGGTGCGGCGGCGTGGGCGGGCCGGCACGGTCGCGCCGAGGAGATCGCCGATGCCCTGCTGTTCCTCGCGTCGTCCGAGTCCACCTGGATCAGCGGCGCGGATCTTCCCGTCGACGGCGGCTTCGGCGCATACGTCCATCGCACGTTCATCGCGCCGGCGCTGGCCGCGATGGCCGCGCAGACACACCAGGACTGACGAATCGACAGGGGCGGTGCGGTGGGCTCGTCACCGCACCGCCCCTTCTCACGGAGCCATGTCCAGCCAGCCGGTGAAGCCCGACGGATCGTGGCGTCCCATGACCGCGTGCTCGAACATGCCCCAGCCCACCCGACCGTCGAGCGTCGCCTTCGCGATGTGATCGATCGTGGAGAACGGAAGCCGGGCGCGGAAATCCTCGCTCGTGGTGTCCACGACGGAGGACGACGACCAGTTCTCGCCCTTCCATTCACCGTGCGTCCACTCCGGGTCGCCGCCGTAGCCGGCGCCGTGGCTGAGCGAGATGAAACCCAGGTTCTCGATGTCCACGACGAGGGGTTCGCCCTTCGGTGTGGTCAGGTGCAGCCGCGCGGACTCGGGGTGGCGGGTTCCGCTGCGATAGTTCACCTCGACGCGGGGCCAGCCGAGTTGCTCGACGCGGCCGTCGGCGAAGACACGGGTGGCGTGGTTGAGGGTGCGGTGACCGTCCTGCGACTCCTGCACGATGACCATCAGTGCGAAGTCGTCGAAGCGCAGCGGTACGTACGTCCAGTAGTGGCCGCCTCGGTTCTCGTAGGTCCAGCGTCCCTGCGGATCCGGCTCACCGACCGGGCGGATGCCCCACGAGCGGTCGCGCGTGCCCAACCACGTGCCGGGATCGATGGTGATGTCCTCGCCCTGCACGACCAGGGTGCCGGACCAGCTGCCGACCTGCGCGAAACGGGATGCGTCGAGAATCGGGCGCGGGCCCGACATGAGAACGTGTGCTTCCTCGAGAACCGCCGGAAACGAACCGTCCCAGGTGATGTCGCACGAGAGTTCGTCGTGCTCGCAGATCACGCGGATCTTCTGCAGCGGCTCGACGACCTCGAGGCGGTAGCCGCCGACCTTGCTCTCCATCGAGCGCTCGCCGAGCGCGTCCGAGAAGCGCACCGCGATCTGCGAATCGCCGTGCCGCACGGTGACGAACGCGTCGACGACACTCAGGTTCGGATAGACACCGAAGCCGGAGATCAGGAAGATGTCGCCGGTGCGGTCGTGGGCGTTGAAATAATTGCGGTCGTAGAAGTTCCGGTCCGTGGACGACACGCGACCCAGCGACAGCGGCGCCTGGTGCACCGGGTATTCGTCGAGCTGAACGGGTTTCATCAGTGCTACTTCTCCCAGTCGTAGGACTCGTCGATCAACTGCGCGAGCATCGCCTGATGGAGCACCAGGTGATCGGGGTCGGCGGGGAACTCCATCTCACCGAAATGCACGCGACGGCGCATGATCTGCGACATCACGATGCCGTGACCAAGCGCGGCCTACACGAGGTGGAAGCCGAGGTCGCGGACTTCGTCCAGTCGAGATCGAACAGCACCGAAATGCTGGACATTCCCGAGTGTTCCGGCCTCTTCAGGTTGTACAGGCGCGGCGGTGTATCGGTGCCGGGACGATCGCCGAGCCAACCCTGGAGCTGTTCGCGCAGCTCGTCCAGGTCGATGTCGGTGGTCTTGATGTCCTGCTCGGCGCCCTCGGGCACCACACTCTCGGCGGTCATGCCCCTACCTCCGGTTTCCGTGACGAGGTGAGCCGTGCGGCACCGTTCGACCCGCGACGATCTCCCACGAGCAGCACCGCGGAGCGGGCACGCGTGCGCCCCCACACCATCCGTTCATCCCTGTTGCCCGACCCTGCGACAAAGATAGACGCCAGTCCAAGTTTTTGGAACCTGTTCCACAGATTTCTCGCAGATCCGCTCGAACTTCTACGCTGACAACGACTTCGCGCCTCACCCCCGCATTCGGCGAACGAGACGCCCGACACCGAAAGATGCGGATCCGATGAGCGAGCACACAGCACCCGGGAGCGCCGCTCGGCTGCGCGGTGTTCCCGGTCGGCGGGAGCACAACAAGCTGCAGACCCGCCGGCGCATGTTGGACGCGGCCAGACGGCTGTTCGCCGAACGCGGCGTCACCGGCTCGACCATCGAGGACATCGCCGACCTCGCCGGTGTCTCCCGCGCAACGGTTTTCAACTACTTCCCCAGCAAGGACGACCTGATCGGCGCCCTGCACGCGACCCACATGGAGTCCCTGGCGACGCTGATCGACGAGTTGCTCGCGAGGGACATCACCACTGCGGAACGGATCGCGGGCGTCTTCGCCGACTTCGCGCGCGAATCCCGACGGCATCCCGGCTACATGCGCGCGGTCACCGGCGAGCTGGAACGGGATCTGGCCACGCCGGAAACGAGCGGCGACCGCACGCAACTGTTCGACGAGCAGATGCAGCGACTCCTGGCACCCGGGCTCGAACGCGGTGAGGTCCGCGCCGACCACCCGCTGCCGTTCCTCGCGCAGATGGTCGGCGCCGTGTACGTCTCGACGCTGCGGCACTGGCGACAGAATCCCGACGACGACGGCACCGAGAGCTTCGACCGGGCAGCACGTTTTGCCGCCGACTCACTCGTCCCCCGGTGAACGGTCCGGGTGCGGCCGCGGAATCCACACGCGACCGCACCCGGCGGCCGGCTATTTCTGTGCTTCGAGAGTTGTCTTGGCCCAACGGTAGTCGGCCTTGCCCGCGGGCGAGCGCACGATCGAGTCGACCCCGACGACCACGCGTGGAACCTTGTACCGGGCGATCCGTTCGGCGACGTGCGCGATCAACTCGTCGAGCTCGGGCACCCGGTGTCCCTCGCGTGCCTGCACCACGGCTCCGACGCGCTGTCCGTACCGTTCGTCCTCCACTCCCGCGACGAGCACGTCCATCACGGACGGGTGGCTCTTGATCGCCATCTCCACCTCTTCCGGGTACACCTTCTCCCCACCGGTGTTGATGCACATCGAACCGCGACCGAGCAGCACGATCGTTCCGTCCTCGTCGACACTCGCCATGTCGCCGAGGATCGACATCCGGACACCGTCGATGACGGGGAACGTCGCCGCGGTCTTCTCCGGGTCACCCCAGTAGCCGAGCGGCACGTGCCCGGCGCGAGCGATGTAGCCGATCTCGCCGGAACCCGGTTCGATCGGGCGCATCCGCTCGTCGACGACCTTGACGGTCGGCTTCGCGGCGATCCGCATCCGGCCGTCCTCACCGATCGAGAGGTCGCCGTCGATCCCGGACTCGGACGATCCGAATCCGTCGCGCACCATGACGTTCGGCAGCAGCGAGACGAGCTGCTCGCGCACGTTCTTCGAGAACAGCGCGCCACCGGAGCCGACGACGAACAGCGAGCTCAGGTCGTATTCGGCGCCGTGCTCGGCGATCGCGTCGGCGAGCGGACGGGCCATCGCGTCGCCGACGATGGTCATCGTCATCACACGCTCGCGCTCGATGAGCGCGAGAACTTTCTTCGCCTCGAACGACGGCACCACGACCTGTGAGGTGCCCAGGCAGAAAGCACTGAACATGCTGTACATCGCGGCGCCGTGGATCAGCGGCGCGGTCAGCATCCAGGTCATCGCCGGCATGTTCGCGGCCTGCGCCGCAACCGACGCGATGTCGGAGTGCGGATCGCCCATCGGATTACCGCCCGACAGGGCAGCGTGGAAGAAGTCCTCGGCACGCCACATCACACCCTTGGGCATGCCGGTGGTGCCACCGGTATAGATGATGAACCGGTCGTCGCCGCTACGGGGCGCGAAATCACGCTCGCCGGATTGCGCGGCGACGGCCTTGTGGAAGTCGGCGGTGGTGACGGTGTCCCAGTCGACATCGGCAGCCGGCCCCACGGTGACGACGTGCCGGACCGTCGGCGTACGCGGCAGCACCGCAGCGGTCCTGGCCGCGAACTCCCCGTCGGCGACGACGGCGGCGAGTTCGGCGTTGGCGAACAAGTAGGCCAGCTCGGCGTCGACGTAGCGATAGTTGATGTTGATCGGAACGGCCCGGATCTTCAGGATCGCCAAGAGCGCCTCGACGAATTCGGTGCTGTTGCGCATGTACAGACCGATGTGGTCGCCGGCGACGATCCCCGCACTCGTCAGATGATGAGCGAGCCGGTTGGCGCCGGCATCGAGTTCGCGGTAGGTGAGGCGGCCGTCCCCGCAGATGAGCGCCGTGCGATCCGGGACGGCATCGGCGATGGCTTCGAACAGGTCCGCCAGGTTCAGCGACATCGACAATCCTTCTGACGCAGTGGTTGCAACCGTGCGGACACGGTGTCACCCCGCGATGGAGTGATCCCGGCCACTCCCGGCCAGTGGGACGGAATCCGGCCGGGCACGCCACCGACCCCACAAACTAGAATCAATACTAATTCTGCTCGGGGGCGTTGCGTCCCGCGGCAACCGCACACAGGAGAGTTCGCATGGGTGAATCAGTCAGTTTGGCCGGCCGCACCGCAGTCGTCACCGGGGCCGGCGCAGGACTCGGTCGCGCCGAGGCGCTCGCTCTCGCCGCCGCGGGCGCCGCGGTCGTCGTCAACGACATGGGCACGGCCGCGCACGATGTCGCCGACGAGATCACCGCGGCCGGCGGCCGGGCCATCGCCGTCACCGGTGACGTCTCCGACTGGTCGCTCGGCGGCCGCATGATCGAGGAGGCCGTGAAGAACTTCGGCTCGTTCGACATCCTCGTCAACAACGCCGGAATCCTCCGCGACAAGATGATCTTCAACCTCGCGGAGTCCGACTGGGACGACGTGATCCGCGTCCATCTCAAGGGTCACGCCGCGACGTCGCACGCCGCCGCCGTCCACTGGCGGAACCTCAGCAAGGAGCAGGGCGGTCCCGTGTACGGCCGCGTCGTCAACACCTCCTCCGAGGCGTTCCTGTTCGGATCCGCGGGCCAGCCCAACTACTCGGCGGCCAAGGCGGGCATCACTGCACTGACCCTGTCCACCTCGCAGGGCCTCGCCCGCTACGGCGTCACCGCCAACGCGATCTGCCCGCGCGCCCGGACCGCCATGACCGCCGAGGCGTTCGGCGAGGCGGACGCCGTCACCACCGGACTCGATCCGCTCGCTCCCGAGCGCGTCGCGACCCTGGTGTCCTACCTGGCCTCCCCCGCCTCCCACGAGATCACCGGCCAGGTGTTCGTGGTCTACGGCAAGATGGTCGCGCTCATGGCGGCTCCGAAGGTCGAGAACCGCTTCGACGCAGCAGGCTCCGAGTTCACCGTCGACGAACTCGACGAGCAGCTGTCGACCTACTTCACCGGTCGCGGCAAGTACGAGACGTACTCTGCCTACGGTGTGGCCGAACTGGAGAAGGCCGCGCTCGCCGTCGACTGACCACCTCCCACGAAGGAGCGGAACATGAGGCTTGCAGACAAGGTTGCGATCGTCACCGGCGGCGCCGGCGGTATCGGACGCGGCATCGTCCGGGCGTTCGTCAAGGAGGGTGCCGAGGTCCTGTTCGTCGACATCGACGACGATGCCGGAGCGGCCCTGGAGAAGGAACTCGGCGGCGCCGGGAAGTTCCTGAACGCCGACATCTCGAAGGAGGAGAACGCGTCGGCGATCGTCGCGGCCGCGCTCGAGGAGTTCGGCAAGGTCGATGTCCTGGTCAACAACGCGCACGCGTCCCGGCAGGCACCTCTCCTCGAGACCACCCAGGAGATGCTCGACCTGTCCTTCGGGACCGGGTTCTACCCGACGTTCTGGCTGATGAAGGCCGCGCACGCCCAGCTGGCCGCGAACCAGGGTTCGGTGATCAACTTCGCGTCCGGCGCGGGGATCGAGGGCCAGGCGACGCAGGCGTCGTACGCGGCCGCGAAAGAGGCGATCCGCGCGATCAGCCGTGTCGCCGCCAACGAGTGGGCGGCGGACAATGTCAACGTGAACATCATCTCGCCGCTGGCGGCGACCGAGGGCGTCAAGGCGTACATCGAGGCCAACCCCGGCATCGAGGAGGTGCTGCTGGCGAAGACCCCGCTGCACCGGTTCGGTGATCCCGAGTCCGACATCGGCCGGGTCGCGGTGTTCCTCGCGAGCGCGGACGCGAGCTACATGACCGGCCAGACCCTGATGGTCGACGGCGGCAGCATCAAATTGCGCTGAGCCCCCGCTCGATTCGCACGTTCACGAGTTCGGCCCCCGGCTTCCGCCGGGGGCCGAACTCGTCGAGGGACGATCGCCGGAGTCAGCGAGATGCGCGAGCCAACAGTTCCCTGGCCTCCGCGCTGCCGTCGAGCACACGCGCGGTGCGGCGCTTGATCTTCCACTTCCCGTCGATACGGGCGAGATCGAATCGGTTGGCAGTCACGCGCCACACCCGGAACGAATCGGAATCGACGTTGCGGCGCAGCAGCAACGAATGGCACGTCGCGGCAGCGGTGTCGCCGTCCACCCGGATGTGGACCGGATCGAGAAGGTGACCGCAGCCCTCGCTGATGTAGTCCTGATGAGGGCGGGTGCGCACCATCTCGGTGATCTCGTCGCGGCCCCGCATGACCCGGATGTCGATGTCGTAGACGGCGTCCTCGGCCCACAGCTCGGCGACGGCGTCCGCGTCCCCGGCGTCCACGGCGGGCCCGTATGCCGTGAGCACCTCCTGGATCGCCGCTTTGTCCTCGAGAAGCTGAACGCGTTCGAGCAGGGAGGCCACCAATTCTGCGGTGTCGGTCATATCGCTCCGTCCTGACTGTGCGGGCACGCGCGCTGAGCGCTGCCGGGGCGGATCCTGTTCTACCCGTCGAGGGCCGATCGCGTGCCGGGAGTTCCGTTCAGCGGAAAACAGGGAGCGGCGTCACATTCGTCCCTGGGACTGTTCGAACAGCACATCCGGCCAGATGCGTAAGCCGTTTCGATTTCCTCTCTTCGAGTTCCGGGAAGGTTCCCCATGGGCCATACATTGGACAGAATCATGCAGCACGCGGACGAGATCCGCGCGGAAGGCGCTGTGGGCGACACGCTCATGCGCCTGCCCGACACCTCCGCCAAGCGGCTCCGTGAATCCGGTGTCATCCGAATGTTCCAGCCGAAGGAGTTCGGCGGCCAGGAAGCGCACCCGCGCGAGTTCGCCGAGACCGTGATGGCCATCGGCGCGCTCGACGGTGCCACCGGCTGGGTAGCGGGCATCGTCGGTGTCCACCCCTGGGAGCTCACGTTCTTCGACACCCGCGCTCAGGAGGAGATCTGGGGCGAGGACGGCGACATGTGGATGGCCTCGCCGTACGCGCCGATGGGTGTCGCGGTCCCGGTGGACGGCGGATACGTCCTCAACGGGCGCTGGGCGTTCTCGTCCGGCACCGACCACTGCGGCTGGATCATGATCGGCGCAGCCGTCGGCGACAAGGACGGAAACCGCACCGACAAGGTCCTGCACGTCCTGCTGCCCCGCTCCGACTACGACATCGATCCGGACAGCTGGGACGTCATCGGACTGCGCGGCACCGGCTCGAAGGATCTGATCGTCGAGGACGCGTTCATTCCCGAGTACCGCACGATCGACGCCGACATCGTCCTGAGCGGCAACGGCTGGCGCCACGCCGGCCGTGACGAGACCCTGTACAAGTTCCCGTTCTCGTACATCTTCCCGCTGGGCATCACGTCGTCGCTGATCGGCATGACCGAAGGTGCGCTGGGCTGTTACATCGCGGCGCAGAAGGAACGCGTCCAGGTCTCGGGTATCCCGATCAAGGAAGACCCCTACGTGCTGTACGCGATCAGCGAGGCCGCCGCCGAGATCGACGCGGCGCGTGTCACGCTGCTCGAAACCGTCGACCGGTTCTGGGACAAGACGGACCGGGGCGAGGAGATCGGCTTCGAGGAGCGTGCCGTCGGCCGGCGCACCCAGATCTCCTCGGCCTGGCGCGCGGTCCGCGCGATGGACGAGATCTTCGCCCGGGCCGGCGGTGCGGCCGTGCACCGCAAGACCCCGATGCAGCGGTTCTGGCGCGACGCCCACGTCGGCCTCACCCACGCCATCCATGTGCCCGGATTGATCTACCACTCCGCTGCCCTCACCCAGCTCGGTGGCGACCCGCAGGGCGCCTACCGCGCAATGATCTGACCCCCCTTTCGCATTCGAGGAAGACACTCATGACAGAACTGAGAGGTCTCGGCTACCTCCGCATCCAGACCCAGGACATCCCGCGCTGGCGTGAACTCCTCGTGGACGGTCTCGGCATGGCCGTCGGCTCCGGCCCCGAGGCCGACGGCCTGTATGTCCGGGTCGACGAACGGCGTGCCCGCATCGCGGTGCTGCCGGGCGATTCCGACAAGGCGCTCGCGGTCGGCTGGGAGGTGCGTGACGAGTTCGCACTCGAACGAGTGCGCGAGGCCGTCGAGAAGTCCGGGCGGTCGGTCGAGGTGCTGACGAGGAAGGAAGCAACCTACCTCGATGCGGAAGGTGCCATCGCGTTCGACGACCCGGCCGGAACCCGGCTCGAGGTGTTCTACGGCCCCGTGCTCGATCACAGCCCCGTGGTGACACCGTTCGGCGGGCGCTGGGTCACCGGCGGCCTCGGCCTCGGCCACGTCGTGCTGCCGTCCGCGAACTTCGACGCGACGTACGAGTTCTACACGCAGGTGCTGGGCTTCCTGCCGCGCGGCTCGATTCGCCTCGACGAGGACGGCCTGAGCCGGGTGCGCTTCCTCGGCATCAACGAGCGGCACCATGCCCTCGCCCTGTGCCCGGCGCCGCCGACGGAGGAGCCGGGTCTGGTGCACCTGATGACCGAGGTCGACACCCTCGACGCAGTCGGTCAGGCGCTGGACCGCGTCAACCGGATGGAGTTCTCGATATCGTCGACACTCGGCCGGCACACCAACGACAAGATGATTTCGTTCTATGTCCGCGCACCCGGCGGATGGGACCTCGAGTTCGGTACCGCGGGCATGCTCGTCGACGAGAAGCACTACACGTCGGAGGAGATCACCGCGGACGCGTACTGGGGTCACGATCAAACCGGGTCCGAACCTTTGAAGGCATTCGTCCCGGTCGCCGGCTGATCCGTCGTCACCTGCGCGAGCGAATCGGACAGGCGCTCCCCCGAGAGGGATGCGCCTGTCCGATTTTCTCTGTTGCCCCCTGCGTCCGCTGAACTTTCGCAAACCTCTTCCCCTGCGGGGCCCCAGCGGTTAGATTCGTCACGTCGCTGATTGATCGATTGATCAATCACTCCGAATCAGCCCCGCAGGAGAACCTCGTGACATCCCCCCTCGAAAGCCCGCACACCGTCATGGGCAGGGTCACCATGCTGCTCGAACCCTTCCGCGACACCGGCGGGCTCACGCTGTCCGAACTCGCCCGGCGCACCGGATTCCCGCGCTCGTCGGCGCATCGGATGCTGCTCCAGCTGGTGGAAGTGGGGCTGGTCCGTCGTGACGGAACCACCTACCACCTCGGGTCCAAGCTGGTGGAACTCGGCGCGCTCGCGCTGGCGCACGATCGCGTCCACCAGGCCGCCCTGCCCGTGATGTACGACCTGCGCCGGAACACCGGGCTCGTCGTGCACCTCGCCGTCCTCGACGGCGACAGCATGCTCTACCTCGAAAAGATCGGGGGCCACCCGGCAGCGGACCAGCGCGCCCGCACGGGTGAACGACAGCCCGCCGCAGAGACGGTCGAGGGCGCAGCCGCGCTCGCCTGTCGCGAGGACAGGGAAACTCGCATCGCGTGCGGTGGCGCTCCGATCCGTTGTGTGGCAGTCGCATTCGACGCCGGCGGCGAGATCGCCGTACTGTCGGCCGCTGGGCCCCACAACAAGCTCCCGGACGATCCGATCCTGCGCGTCCGCGAGGCCGCGGATGCAGTGGCCGCACAGCTGGCGGATTTGCCCAGCTGACCGTCCCGGAACCGGGGTCACCGCGGTTCGAAACAGCATTCCTCGCTTTTCGAAGCGGAGTGACTGCTACAGTTCTGTCGTATTGATTGATCGCTTGATCAACGGAGGTTTCCCGTGAAGAAGGGGTGCGATTCCCCCGCCGCAGTCATCGATCGAGTGTCGGACATACTCGACGAATTCCAGCACCACGGGCATCTGACCCTGTCGGAGCTGTCCAGACGCACCGGCCTGCCGCGGTCAAGCCCCTGGTAGT
>NZ_LRRH01000016.1 GCF_001646785.1 Rhodococcus phenolicus | reverse complement strand
CTTCGCCTCCACCGCCGAGCTGCCCGCCCCGCCCCGGTAGGAGCCCGCGGAATGCGTTTCGGCGGTCACCGGATTCGAATCCGGTGACCGCCGAAACGGTTGTGCTCAGCGACTACGCCCGATGTGGGCGAGGCCGATTACTTCTTGGCCGCGCCGCGGCGGGCCGGAGCCTTCTTCGCCGCGGTGGTCTTCTTGGCCGCCGTGGTCTTCTTCGCGGCGGTGGTCTTCTTCGCCGCTGCCGCCGTGGTCTTGGCCGGAGCCTTCTTGGCCGCGGTGGTCTTCTTCGCCGCTGCCGCCGTGGTCTTGGCCGGAGCCTTCTTCGCCGCGGTGGTCTTCTTCGCTGCCGCCGTGGTCTTGGCCGCGGTGGTCTTCTTGGCCGCTGCCGCCGTGGTCTTCTTCGCGGCGGTGGTCTTCTTGGCCGCTGCCGCCGTCGTCTTCTTGGCGGCGGTCTTCTTCGCAGCGGTCTTCTTCGCAGCCGCAGCCTTCTTCACCGGAGCAGCCACACCGCGCTTGACGGCCGGGCCGGACGAGGGAAGCTTCTGGGTGCCTGCGATGACAGCCTTGAACTGCGCACCCGGACGGAACGCCGGCACCGACGTCGGCTTGACCTTGACGGTCTCCCCGGTGCGCGGGTTACGGGCGACACGAGCGGCGCGACGACGCTGCTCGAAGACACCGAATCCGGTGATGGTGACGCTGTTCCCGGCATGCACGGCGCGCACGATCGCATCGACGATGTGCTCGACGGCTGCTGTTGCCGTACGCCTGTCCGAACCGAGCTTCTCGGTCAGAACGTCGATCAGCTCTGCCTTGTTCATTGATTTCCTCCGCACATCACGGTCCACCGTCAGACCGACTTGTAGTCCACGGTAGACCCGCAAACGGGCAAGAGTCTATGTGCCACGCCAATTCTCATGCAAATAGAACGGCGGGCCCGGGCCGGGGGTCACATCGGCCGGGCCCGCCGGAGCGTGACGGAGGGTGCCCGATCAGGGCGCCGGGAGGGTCTTCGGTTTCCAAGACGGCCTTGCGTTTTCGAACTCGGAAATCGCTTCTACCTGCCGCAATGTCAGTCCGATGTCGTCGAGACCCTCGAGCAGACGCCACCGTGTGTAGTCGTCAATAGCGAACTGCACCACAGTTGTTCCGGCCGTCACGGTCCGCTGTTCGAGATCGACTTCCAGTTCGAGGCCGGGATGCTGTTCGATGAGCTTCCACAACAGTTCGACGTCGGACTGCTCGACCTGAGCGGCGAGCAGTCCGGCCTTGCCGGCGTTGCCGCGGAAGATGTCGGCGAATCGCGACGAGATCACGACGCGGAATCCGTAATCGGACAAAGCCCACACGGCGTGCTCGCGCGAGGACCCGGTGCCGAAGTCCGGTCCCGCAACGAGAACCGAACCGCGGTCGAACGGCGGCGTGTTGAGCACGAACGACGGGTCGGTACGCCACCCGGCGAACAGTCCGTCCTCGAATCCGCTACGGGTGACGCGCTTCAGGTACACCGCCGGGATGATCTGGTCGGTGTCGACGTTCGAGCGGCGCAGCGGAACACCGATGCCCTTGTGAGTAGTAAAGGCTTCCATCGAGAATTCTCCTTCGGTCCTTTGACCTAGTCCAGATCCGCCGGCGCGGAGAGCTTGCCGCGCACCGCGGTCGCCGCTGCGACCGACGGCGACACGAGGTGGGTGCGGCCGCCCTTGCCCTGGCGACCTTCGAAGTTGCGGTTCGACGTCGACGCCGAACGTTCGCCCGGTGCGAGCTGATCCGGGTTCATCCCGAGGCACATCGAGCAGCCGGCCTGACGCCATTCGGCGCCCGCTGCGGTGAAGATCTCGCCGAGCCCCTCGGCCTCCGCCTGGGCACGCACTCGCATCGACCCCGGCACGACGAGCATCCGCACGCCCTCGGCGACCTTGCGCCCCTTGAGAACATCCGCGACCGCACGCAGGTCCTCGATGCGGCCGTTGGTGCACGACCCGACGAAGACGGTGTCGACGGCGATCTCGCGCAGCGGCATGCCGGCTTCGAGATCCATGTAGCGCAGTGCCTTCTCGGCGGCCAGACGCTCGGTCTCGTCGGCGATCTCCTCGGGCACCGGCACGTTCGCGCCGAGCGGGGCACCCTGACCCGGGTTGGTTCCCCACGTGACGAACGGGGTCAGCGACGCACCGTCGATGTGGACCTCGGCGTCGAAAACGGCGTCGTCGTCGGTACGCAACGCATCCCACGCGGCGACCGCGGCATCCCAGTCAGCACCCTGCGGGGCGTGCGGACGGCCCCGCAGGTACTCGTAGGTGACCTCGTCGGGCGCGATCATGCCGGCGCGGGCGCCTGCCTCGATCGACATGTTGCAGATGGTCATCCGGGCTTCCATCGACAGCTTGCGGATCGCCTCGCCGCGGTACTCGAGGACGTAGCCCTGACCGCCGCCGGTGCCGATCTTCGCGATGACCGCGAGGATCAGGTCCTTGCCGGTGACACCCTCGGGCAGTTCACCGTCGACGGTGATCGCCATCGTCTTGAACGGGCGCAGCGACAGCGTCTGCGTCGCCATCACGTGCTCGACCTCGCTGGTGCCGATACCCATTGCCAGGGCACCGAATGCGCCGTGGGTGGAGGTGTGGCTGTCGCCGCACACCACCGTCGTGCCGGGCTGCGTCAGGCCGAGCTGCGGCCCGACGACGTGCACGATGCCCTGATCGATGTCGCCCATCGGGTACAGCCGGACGCCGAACTCCTCGCAGTTGCGACGCAGCGTCTCGACCTGGGTGCGCGAGACCGGATCGGCGATGGGCTTGTCGATGTCGACGGTCGGGACGTTGTGGTCCTCGGTCGCGATGGTGAGGTCGGGACGCCGCAGCGGGCGGCCGGCGAGCCGCAGTCCGTCGAACGCCTGAGGACTCGTGACCTCGTGCACGAGGTGCAGGTCGATGTAGATCAGATCCGGCTGGCGCGCCGAGCCCTCTCCCTCACCGCGCACGACCACGTGCTGATCCCACACCTTCTCCGCCAGAGTTTTTCCAGCCATCTTCTCCACCTGTCGTACGTGACGAACGCGGTTTCCGGCTCTCGGGGCTGTGACCGGTCCGCGCATGGTGCCGTCCCCGCCCGCCGGTGCATGGGTTATGATTCCCATTATGCGAGACGGAGGTATCGACCTATGAGACAGCATAGCGGCATCGGAGTGTTGGACAAAGCGATGTCCGTGCTGCACGCGGTGGCCGAGCAGCCGTGCAACCTCAACGAACTGTGCTCCCGCACGGGCCTGCCCCGAGCGACTGCACACCGGCTGGCCGTGGGCCTCGAGATCCACCGGCTGCTCACCCGCGACAGCGACGGCCAGTGGCGACCGGGACCGGGACTGGCCGAGCTGTCCGCCGGCGCCGGCGACCCGCTCGTCGACGCCGCCTCCCTCATTCTCCCCCGACTGCGCGAGATCACCGGGGAGAGCGTGCAGTTGTACCGCAGGGAGGGCACTCAGCGGGTGTGCGTCGCGGCCCTCGAACCTCCGACCGGCCTGCGCGACACGGTCCTCGTCGGCGCCCGCCTGCCGATGACCGCCGGGTCCGGCGCGAAGGTTCTCCTGGCATGGGCGGACGCCACCACCCAGCGGGCCATCCTGCCGGACGCGGCGTTCGGCGAACGCGTCCTCGCCGAGGTCCGCCGCCGCGGCTGGGCACAGAGCGCCGCCGAGCGCGAACCGGGCGTCGCCTCGGTGGCCGCCCCGGTGCGGGACGCGGCCGGGACGGTCGTCGCGGCGATCTCGGTGTCCGGCCCGATCGACCGCATGGGCCGCAAGCCCGGCGCCCGCTGGGCGTCCGATCTCCTCGCCGCGGCGGAAGCACTCCACAAGCGGCTGTGAGGATTCCGGGCCGGGATCCAGCGCTCCGGATGCCACGGGTGCCGCGCCTCGATGTGACGGCACCCGGTGGTGGCATCCGGGCATGACGCGTGACACAGTGCTGCCATGGGCATCAAACAACGCACACAGATCACCATGACCGACGACGAGATCGGCGACTTCCTCGGCCGAAGCCGCATCGCGAACATGGCGACGGTCGGCCCGTCGGGCACGCCGCATCTCATCGCCATGTGGTACGCGCTCATCGACGGCGAGATCTGGTTCGAAACCAAGGCCAAGTCCCAGAAGACGGTGAACCTGCGGCGCGACAACCGCATCACCGTGCTCGTCGAGGCGGGCGACACCTACGACCAGTTGCGCGGAGTGTCGATCGAGGGCCGCGCGGAGATCACCGACGACCACGACACCCTCTTCGCGGTGTGCCGCAACGTCTGGGAGCGCTACACCGGTCCGTACAGCGACGAGATGCTGCCCGCCGTCGAACGGATGATGAACAAGCGCGTGGCGGTGCGTGTGGTACCGGACCGGATCCGCTCGTGGGATCACCGCAAGCTCGGTATGCCGGCGATGCCCGTCGGCGGAACCACCGCGCGGTACCTGTAAAACCAGGCGACAGGGGCGGCGCGTAGCGCTAGATTCGTTCGAAGTCCGGACCGGCCGACCGAAGGGAGATGTCATGAGCGACACGTCCAAGGATCGGATCAAGGAGGAGTTCCGCGCGGCGCTCGAGCGCAAGAACAGCCGCGCGGGCGGGGGCACCGCCCACCTCGACGCGGGGTCGAAGGCACACGGCCCGCACCGAACCGCCGATCATCACCGGGAGTTCCGCCGCAAGAGCGGATAACCGGTGCCGACAACGAGAAAGACCCTCCGAGCATTGCTCGGAGGGTCTTTCGCTGTACCCCCGATGGGATTCGAACCCACGCTACCGCCGTGAGAGGGCGGCGTCCTAGGCCGCTAGACGACGGGGGCCTGGACTTGCTTGTGCACTTGATCTTCTCAGAGAAGAACACCCACCGATCCGAGGATCGATGGGCAGTTCATGGTACCCCCGATGGGATTCGAACCCACGCTACCGCCGTGAGAGGGCGGCGTCCTAGGCCGCTAGACGACGGGGGCCTGAGAACTTTTCTTCTCCGGTTGCTTCCCGAGGGAAGCTCAGCCAGCTTAGCTGGCCGAGACGCTGTGGGCAAACCACCGCATCTCAGCTGGGGTACCAGGACTCGAACCTAGAATGGCTGAACCAGAATCAGCTGTGTTGCCAATTACACCATACCCCAATGGCTTGTTCCTTCGGCCCGCCCTGCGGGCGTTGTGGCCTCCGTTCCGAACCGAGAAGAAGATTAGCACCAACCCCACCACGAACTACAAATCGCCTGGTCAAAGCCACGTTCTGCCGTTGCCGGCCCCCACGCGCATGCAGCTCGGCCCGCCACCACTGTCGGGGTGGCGGGCCGAGCGGGCAGCGAGGCCGCGTCGCGGTCAGGCGATGGCGGCGCGGGCCGCGCGCAACCGCGCCAGGGTCACGTCACGGCCGAGCAGTTCCATCGACTCGTACAGGGGCGGGCTGATGTGCGATCCCGACACGGCCACCCGCACCGGAGCGAACGCCTTGCGCGGTTTGAGACCGAGCTCGTCGATGAGCGCAGCCTTGAGCGACTCCTCGAGGGTCGCGGTCGTCCACTCCCCCACGCCCTCGAGCGCGGTGACGGTCGCATCGAGTACCGGTGCCGCGTCGGCGGTGAGGTTCTTGGCGGCGGCCGCCTCATCGATCGCGAAGTCCGCCTCCGGCACGAACAGGAACTTCAGCAGACCCCACGCGTCGGACAGGACGACGATGCGGGTCTGGACGAGTTCCGCTGCGGCGGAGAACCGCGCGTCGTCGACGTCGGCCGCGATGTGGCCGTGCTCGACGAGGAACGCCTTCAGCCGGGCCGCGAAGTCCGCGGGGTCGAGCAGGCGGATGTGCTCGGCATTGATCGCGTCGGCCTTCTTCTGATCGAACCGCGCAGGATTCGAGTTGACCTTCGAGATGTCGAACGCGGCGACCATCTCGTCGAGCGAGAAGACGTCCCGGTCGTCGGCCAGGCCCCAGCCCAGCAGCGCGAGGTAGTTCAGCAGACCCTCGGGAACGAACCCGCGGTCGCGGTGCAGGAACAGATTCGATTCGGGGTCGCGCTTGGACAACTTCTTGTTGCCCTGGCCCATCACGAACGGCAGATGCCCGAACTCGGGCGTGAATTCGGCCACACCGATCCGCTGCAGCGCCTCGTACAGCGCGAGCTGCCGGGGCGTCGACGACAGCAGATCCTCGCCGCGCAGCACGTGGGTGATGCGCATCAGCGCGTCGTCGACCGGGTTGACGAGCGTGTACAGCGGGATGCCGTTGCCGCGGGTGAGCGCGAAGTCCGGCACCACGCCGGCCTTGAACGTCGTCTCACCGCGCACCAGGTCGTTCCAGGTCAGGTCGTGATCGGGCATGCGGAGCCGCACCACCGGCTTGCGGCCCTCGTCGAGATAGGCCTGCCGCTGCTCGGGCGTCAGGTCGCGGTCGAAGTTGTCGTAGCCGAGCTTCGGGTCGCGGCCGGCCGCCTTGTGCCGCGCCTCGACCTCCTCGGGCGTGGAGAACGACTCGTAGGCCTCACCGGCCTCGACGAGCTTGGCAACGACCTCGAGGTGCAGATCCCGCCGCTGCGACTGCCGGTACGGCTCGTACGGTCCCCCCACCTCCGGCCCCTCGTCCCACCGCAGACCGAGCCAGCGCAGGGCGTCGAGGATCGCCTGGTACGACTCCTCGGTGTCGCGGGCTGCGTCGGTGTCTTCGATGCGGAACACGAAGGTGCCACCGTGGTGGCGCGCGAAGGCCCAGTTGAACAGGGCGGTGCGCACCAGGCCCACGTGCGGGGTTCCGGTCGGGGACGGGCAGAATCGAACGCGTACTTCGCTGCTGGTCATGGCTCACTCTGGTAGAGGGATGAAAAGTCCCTACCAGGCTAGTCCTCCGCCCCGCGGCGGCAGAAGCGAAGTACGGTTGTCACGCGCCCTTCGCGACGACGGGATTGCTGAGGGTGCCGATCTTCTCGACCGTCACCGACACCGTGTTGCCCGGCTCGATGGGGCCCACACCTTCGGGGGTGCCGGTGAGGATGACGTCGCCCGGCAGCAGCGTCATCACTGCGGAAACCCACTCGACGAGCTTCGGAATGTCATGGATCAGCAACGAGGTTCGGCTGCGTTGACGCTGCTGACCGTCGACCTCGGCGGTGATCTCGAGATCGGACGCATCGAGGTTCGTCTCGATCCAGGGACCCAGCGGGCAGAACGTGTCGTGCCCCTTGGCTCGTGCCCACTGGCCGTCCTGCTTCTGGTGGTCGCGGGCGGACACGTCGTTGGCGATCGTGTATCCGAGCACCACGTCGAGAGCCTTCGCGGCCGGTACGTCCTTGCAGGGCCGGCCGATGACGACGGCGAGCTCGGCCTCGTGGTGCACGAGCGAGGTGTTGCGCGGAATGACGATCGGCGCGCCGGGTCCGATGATCGAGGTGTTCGGCTTGAGAAAGATCACCGGCTCCTCGGGTACCTCGTTGCCGAACTCCGCGGCGTGTGCGGCGTAGTTGCGTCCGACGGCGACGACCTTGCTCGCAAGGATCGGGGCGAGCAGCCGAACGTCGGCGAGCGGCCAGCTCCTGCCGGTGAACGTAGGCGTGCCGAAGGGATGTTCGGCGATCTCCTTCGCGATCGCGGCGTCCCCCTCCCCTTCGATGCTGACGAAGGCGACACCGTCCGGACTGGCAATTCGACCAAGGCGCATGACGCGCAGTCTATCGGTGTGCCGACGCTCACTGCGCGACAGCGTCGATCCGGGTGTACGGTGAGCTCACGATTTCATAATTCGAGACTTTCATCCCAGATAGTGAGACTCCGATGGATGTTGCCACCGACATCGGCCGCCGGCGGTGGGCGATCCTGGCCCTGGGCGTGCTCGCACAGACGGTGCAGGCCACCGTCGTCAACGGCACGGCCTTCCTGATCCCCACCCTGCACACCGAGCACGGATTCGATCTCGCGCAAGCCGGAACCCTCGCCGGCGCACCGGTTCTCGGCGGAGTTCTCACACTCGTCGCGTGGGGTGCGGTGGCCGATCGTCACGGCGAGCGCCTCGCGCTCGCCGCGGGTCTCGGCATCGCATCCGTCGCAACGGCGGCCGCCGCGACCACCGCTTCGCCTGCCGCGCTGGCGGTCCTGCTGGCAGTCGCGGGTGCCGGGGCGGTGAGCGCGAACTCCGCGAGCGGCCGCGTGGTCGTCGGATGGTTCCCCCCGTCACAGCGCGGCCTGGCGATGGGCATCCGCCAGATGTCGGTACCGCTCGGCGTGGCCCTGGCCGCGATGGTGATTCCCCCACTCGCACGCGACCACGGAATCGGTTGGGCGCTGGCATTTCCCGCGATCATGTGCGGGATCGGGGCGATCGCGTGTGCGGTCGGGATCGTCGACCCGCCCCGCCCGGATCGGAGCGCCGCCGCCGACACCGGCCTGCTGGAGAACCCCTACCGCGGCTCGTGGACGCTCGCTCGCATCCACGGGACATCGATCCTGCTGGTGATCCCTCAGTACGTGGTGTGGACCTACGCGCTCGTGTGGCTGGTCACCGACCTGGACTGGAACGAGACGAGCGCCGGTCTGGTCATCACGGCGGCACAGTTCCTCGGCGCGTTCGGCCGCGTCGCGGTCGGTGTCTGGTCCGACCGGGCCGGAAGCCGCCTGGGACCGCTGCGGATCGTCGCGATCTCCGTCGCCGTGTCGATGGCGGCCCTGGCGGCCACGGCCTGGTTCGCCTCCCCCGTCGCGATCGTCATGCTGCTGGTGGCATCGGTGACGACGGTCGCCCCGAACGGGCTGGCGTTCACCGCCGTCGCCGAAATCGCCGGGCCGTTCTGGGGCGGACGCGCACTCGGCATCCAGAACACCGGCCAGTTCCTCACCGGCGCGGCCGTCGGTCCCGCCTTCGGCGCACTGATCGGCGTCGCGGGTTTCCCGATCGCGTTCGCGATCGCCGTCATCGCCCCGGTCGCGGCGGTGCCGCTCGTTCCTACCGCGGCGGTGCCGCTTGTTCCTACCGCGGCGGTGCCGCGCGGTCCCCGGGACGAATGAGGGGATGTGGCCTTCCGGCGGGACGACCGCCGGAAGGCCACACGCGTCAGAGCGCGGCCGCGATCCGGTCGCCGACCTCGCTGGTCACGACCGGTCCGTCACCGCGCGCGGCGAGGTCCGCCTCGACGGCCGTCTCGATGCGGGCTGCGTCGTCCTCACGACCGAGGTGACGCAGCAGCAGCGCCGCCGACAGGATCGCCGCCGTCGGGTCCGCGATGCCCTTGCCCGCGATGTCCGGGGCGCTCCCGTGCACCGGCTCGAACATCGACGGGTTGGTTCCCGAGGCGTCGATGTTGGCGCTCGCGGCCAGGCCGATACCGCCGGTGACCGCACCGGCCAGGTCGGTGATGATGTCACCGAACAGGTTGTCGGTGACGATGACGTCGAAGCGGCCCGGGTCGGTGACCATGTAGATGGTCGCGGCGTCGATGTGGCAGTACGCCGTCTCGACGTCCGGGAACTCGGCACCGACCGTCTCGACGGCGCGGGTCCAGATCGCGCCGGCATTGGACAGCACGTTCGTCTTGTGGATGAGCGTCAGATGCTTGCGGCGGGTCTGCGCCAGCTCGAACGCGTAGCGCACGACGCGCTCGGCGCCGAACCAGGTGTTGACCGACACCTCGGTGGCGATCTCGTGGGGGGTGCCGACGCGGATCGCGCCGCCGTTGCCGGTGTACGGACCCTCGGTGCCCTCCCGGACCACCACGAAGTCCATGTCCGGGTTCCCGGCGAGCGGCGACGTCGAACCCGGGTACAGCCGCGACGGGCGCAGATTCACGTGGTGATCGAGCAGGAACCGCATGTTCAGCAGCAGACCCCGCTCGAGGATGCCCGGGCCGACGAGCCGCGGGTCGCCGATCGCACCGAGCAGGATCGCGTCGTGCCGGCGGATCTCCGCGAGTTCGGCATCGGGCAGCAGTTCACCGGTCGCGTTGTACCGGCGGGCACCGAGATCGTATTCGGTGGTCTCGAGATCGGGCACCAGTTTCCGCAGCACCTTCAGTGCTTCTGCTGTGACCTCGGTACCGATGCCGTCACCGGGGATGACCGCAAGCTTCATGGGCTCAACTCACTTCCTTGTGCGCGGTGGCCGCGACCGTGCAGACGGTCGCGGCCACCGGGGTGAAGCCGGGGGGTGAAATCAGGAGAGGTCGACCTGCGCGACGCGGGCGTCGAGCTGCTCGACGATCTGCGCGACCTCGGCGTCGCCGACGACACGGTCCACGCGCAGGATGACGGTGGCGCCCTCGCCCTCGACGTCCTGGCTCAGCGCAGCAGCCTGGATGTCGATCGACGCATTGCCGAGGATCGTGCCGAGGACGCCGAGCACGCCCGGACGGTCCGCGTAGTGCACCACGATGTTGTGGCCCTCGGCGCGCAGGTCGAAGCTGCGACCGTTGACGTTGACGATCTTCTCGACCTGCTGCAGACCGGTCAGCGCGCCCGCGACGGCGGTCACGGAACCGTCGGCGGCCACGGCACGCACCTCGACGGCGCTGCGGTGGGTCTGCGCCTCGGTGTGCTTGTCGACCTCGACGCTCACGCCACGCTGCTCCGCGAGCTGCGGGGCGTTGACGAAGGTGACGGCCTCGTCGCTGCTGGCCGAGAACAGGCCGCGCAGAGCCGCGAGCCCGAGGATCTCGACGTTCTCGGCGGACAGCTCGCCGCTGACGACGACCTGCACGTTCTGCACAGCCTCGGGCGACAGGGTGCCCGCGAGCAGGCCGAGCTTGCGAACCAGCTCGAGCCACGGCGCGACCTCTTCGCCGACCGGGCCGCCGGAGACGTTGACGGCGTCCGGCACGAACTCGCCGGCCAGGGCCAGCAGCACGCTCTTGGCGACGTCGGTGCCCGCACGGTCCTGCGCCTCGGAGGTGGAGGCGCCCAGGTGCGGGGTCACCACGACGTTGTCCAGGTCGAACAGCGGCGAGTCGGTGCACGGCTCGGTGTTGAACACGTCGAGGCCGGCGGCGCGGACCTTGCCGGAGACGAGAGCGTCGTGCAGGGCTGCCTCGTCGATCAGGCCACCGCGCGCGGCGTTGACGATGATGACGCCGTCCTTGGCCTTGGCGAGGCGCTCGGCGTTGATCAGGCCGGCGGTTTCCTTCGTCTTGGGCAGGTGCACCGAGATGAAGTCGGCGCGCTCGACGAGTTCGTCGATGTCGACGAGCTCGATGCCGAGCTGCGCGGCGCGGGCAGCGGGCAGGTAGGGGTCGTACGCGATGATCGTGGTCTCGAACGCGGCGAGACGCTGCGCGAACAGCTGTCCGATGCGACCCAGACCGACGACGCCGACGGTCTTGCCCAGGATCTCGGTGCCGTTGAAGCTCGAGCGCTTCCAGGTCTTCTCACGCAGGGTGCGGTCGGCCGCCGGGATCTGGCGCGCGGTCGACAGCAGCAGCGACACCGCGTGCTCGGCGGCCGAGTGGATGTTGGAGGTCGGCGCGTTGACCACCATGACGCCACGCTCGGTGGCGGCGGGGATGTCGACGTTGTCCAGTCCGACACCGGCGCGCCCGACGATCTTGAGCTTCGTCGCGGCAGCCAGCACCTCGGCGTCGACGGTAGTGGCGGAACGGACGAGCAGGGCGTCGGCGTCGGGCACAGCCGCGAGCAGCGCGGGACGGTCGGGACCGTCGACCCAGCGCACCTCGACACCGTCTCCGAGCGCATCGACGGTCGATTGCGCGAGCTTGTCGGCGATCAGGACAACGGGGCGGCCATTCTGGCTCACGTGCGAACTCCCTGTGGTTGATTTTCTGGCGGGTGTCGACGACGCGCGCACCCCCTCGGCACACGACACAGCCGTGACAGCGTCGAGTTTAGAACCCCAGGCCCCCGTGTGGGCGCGCGACCCGGGGTTGTCCTACCAGGTGGTACGAAACCGCGGAATCGGTGTGAGGCGGCCAGCGAGCGCCCGACAGAGGTGATTTCGGTTACACCGTTCCGGCTCGGCGCCCGCGGTTCGTCGCCTATGCCCGAGAAGCCGGGTTCACGAGAAACCACTCGCGCGGTGCAGGATTCGCGAACCCGCTGTCGACTTTTGTTCTCGCGCTGTGGGATTCACGGACCCGGACCATCCGTCTCCTCTGCCGCCTGCCGATGTTCCCGGAAGGCGGTGACCGCGGCCGCACGGTCGGATGGAAGTGTGTCGCGTCGAATCTGCCTCCCACCCCGAAGCGCACCAGCTTGTCCTTGACCGGGCCCTTCATCGCGGCGAACGCCAACCGGATTCCCTGGCGGCCGAGACCCGGACTCCACGACATCGGCACATCATCCACCGTGGCAGGGGTGACACAGGCCGGGAACGCCGCCGGCCCGGCACCCGCGATCGGGTGCCGGGCCGGCGGACGAGCGGAAACCGCTTACGCGGTCTCGGTGATCGGGCGATCGACCCAGCTCATCAGGTCGCGGAGCTGCTTGCCCACGACCTCGATGCCGTGCTCGGCGTTCTGCTTGCGCAGACCCTCGAGCTCGGTGTTGCCGTTCTCGACGTTCGCGACGAGACGCTTGACGAAGGTGCCGTCCTGGATGTCCTTCAGGATGTCCTTCATGCGGTCCTTGGTGCCGGCGTCGATGACGCGCGGGCCGGACAGGTAGCCGCCGAACTCGGCGGTGTCGGACACCGAGTAGTTCATGCGCGCGATGCCACCCTCGTACATGAGGTCGACGATGAGCTTGAGCTCGTGCAGGCACTCGAAGTACGCCATCTCCGGCGCGTAGCCCGCCTCGACGAGGACGTCGAAGCCGGTCTTGACGAGCTCCTCGGTGCCACCGCAGAGCACGGCCTGCTCACCGAACAGGTCGGTCTCGGTCTCTTCCTTGAAGTCCGTCTTGATGACGCCGGCGCGGGTGCCGCCGATGCCCTTCGCGTAGGACAGAGCCAGGGCCTGGCCCTCGCCCTTCGGGTCCTGGTGGACGGCGATGAGCGCCGGGACGCCCTTGCCGTCGACGAACTGGCGGCGCACCAGGTGGCCGGGGCCCTTGGGGGCGACCATGCCGACGGTGACGAACTCCGGCGCCTTGATCAGACCGAAGTGGATGTTCAGGCCGTGGCCGAAGAACAGCGCGTCGCCGTCCTTCAGGTTCGGCTCGATGTCGTTCTTGAAGATCGACGCCTGCGCCGTGTCGGGGGCGAGCAGCATGATCAGGTCGGCCCACTCCGAAACCTCGGCGGGGGTACCGACGGTCAGGCCGGCCTCCTCGGCCTTGGCACGCGACTTCGAGCCTTCCTTGAGACCGATGCGCACCTCGACGCCCGAGTCACGCAGGCTCAGCGAGTGCGCGTGCCCCTGGCTGCCGTAGCCGATCACAGCGACCTTGCGGCCCTGGATGATCGACAGATCGGCGTTGTCGTCGTAGAACAGCTCGACTGCCACAGTTCCTACCTCTTTCAGCTTTTGGGGTGTGTTCAGGCTAACGGGTGGCCGTGATCGACTTCGGACCACGTCCGACGGCGACGACACCGGACTGCACGATCTCGCGGATGCCGTACGGCTCGAGCATCCGCAGAAGCGCGTCGAGCTTCGAGCGGGTGCCGGTGGCCTCGATGGTCAGCGACTCGGGCGAGACGTCGATCACCTTGGCGCGGAACAGGTTCACCGTCTCGATGACCTGGGTGCGGACACTGGCGTCCGCACGGACCTTGATGAGCACGAGCTCGCGCGCCACCGACGCCTCGCCCTCCTGCTCGACGATCTTGATGACGTTGACGAGCTTGTTGAGCTGCTTGGTGACCTGCTCGAGCGGGAACTCGTCGACGGTCACGACGATCGTCATGCGGGAGATGTCGGGCAGCTCCGTTCCGCCGACCGCGAGGGATTCGATGTTGAATCCGCGTCGCGAGAACAGTGCCGCGACACGGGCCAGCACGCCCGGCTTGTCCTCGACGAGAACGCTGAGGGTGTGACTCGTGCTCACTGACGATCCTCTCCTGCTGCGGCATCGGTGGCCTGCTCGCGGTTCATGGCCTCGTGGATGACGGCCGGCTCGGAGGCCTGCTCGTCGTCGTCGAACAGCGGGCGGATGCCCCGCGCCGCCATGATCTCGTCGTTGCTGGTGCCGGCGGCGACCATCGGCCACACCTGGGCGTCCTTGCCGACGATGAAGTCGATGACGACGGGACGGTCGTCGATGGCCTGGGCCTGACGGATGGCCGGCTCGACGTCCTCTTCCCGCTCGACCCGGATCCCGACGCAGCCGAGGGCCTCGGCGAGCTTGACGAAGTCGGGGATGCGGACCTCACCGTGGGTACCGAGTTCGGTGTTCGAGTACCGCTGGTCGTAGAACAGCGTCTGCCACTGCCGGACCATGCCGAGGTTGCCGTTGTTGATGAGCGCGACCTTGATCGGCACGCCCTCGACCGCGCAGGTGGCCAGTTCCTGGTTGGTCATCTGGAAGCAGCCGTCGCCGTCGATCGCCCACACCTCGGCCTCCGGCTTGCCCATCTTGGCGCCGAGGGCGGCCGGAACGGCGTAGCCCATGGTGCCGAGACCACCGGAGTTCAGCCACGTGCGCGGCTTCTCGTAGTCGACGAACTGCGCGGCCCACATCTGGTGCTGACCGACGCCGGCGCAGTAGATGGCGTCCGGACCGGCGAGCTTGCCGACGGCCTGGATGACGTACTGCGGAGACAGGGAACCGTCGGCGGGACGGTCGTAACTCAGCGGGTAGGTGCGGCGGATGTCGTCGAGGTACTCCCACCACTGCGCGTAGTCGAGCGTGGTGCCGGTCGCCAGATCCGCGCGGATCGCCTCGACCAGTTCGACGAGGACCTCGCGGCAGTCGCCGACGATCGGGACGTCCGCGTGCCGGTTCTTACCGATCTCGGCGGGGTCGATGTCGGCGTGGATCACCTTCGCGTCCGGCGCGAACGAGTCGAGCTGGCCGGTCACGCGATCGTCGAAACGGGCGCCGAGCGTGACGAGCAGGTCGCTCTTCTGCAGCGCCGCGACCGCCGCGACGGTGCCGTGCATACCCGGCATACCGCAGTTGAGGCGGTGGGTGTCGGGGAACGCTCCGCGCGCCATGAGCGTGGTGACGACCGGGATGCCGGTCAGTTCGGCGAGCTCGAGCAGCTCCGCGGACGCGTCGGCCTTGATGACGCCGCCGCCGACGTACAGCACCGGGTTCGTGGCCTCGGCGATCAGGCGCGCGGCCTCGCGGACCTGCTTGCCGTGCGGCTTGGTCACCGGGCGGTAGCCGGGCAGGTGCATCTCCGGCGGCCAGCTGAAGGTGGTCTGCGCCTGCAGGATGTCCTTCGGGATGTCGACGAGCACGGCACCCGGGCGGCCCGACGCGGCGATGTAGAACGCCTCGGCGAGGATGCGCGGGATGTCGGCGCCGTCGGTGACGAGGAAGTTGTGCTTGGTCACCGGCATCGTGATGCCGGAGATGTCCGCTTCCTGGAACGCGTCGGTGCCGATGAGACCGCGGCCGACCTGGCCGGTGATCGCGACGATCGGGACGGAGTCCATCTGGGCGTCGGCGAGGGGGGTCACGAGGTTGGTGGCGCCGGGGCCGGAGGTGGCCATGCACACACCGACCTTGCCTGTGGCCTGCGCATATCCGGTCGCAGCGTGACCGCCACCCTGCTCATGACGGACGAGGACGTGGCGCACCCGCTTGGAATCGAAGAGCGGGTCGTAGACGGGAAGGATCGCACCCCCGGGAATACCGAAGACCGTGTCGACCTCGAGCTCTTCGAGGGCTCGGACGACCGACTGGGCTCCGGTGACCCGCTCGGGGGCCACCTGACGGCGGTTTCCGGGCTGCGCTGCGGCGGCCGCGGGAGTCGGGGTGGACCCCGGCTTTCGCGGCGAGGGTTGAGGCCGTGCGGTTGGTGCGCTCACTGCGAATTCCTCTGATTCTGGCTCCGGGCAACAAAAAACCCTCGTCAGCATGTGCTGTACGAGGGTGGCGCGTCGTGGGCGAGTTGCGTTATGCGGCTCAGGCGACGACGCGCCGGCCGATTACGAGCAACTCATTCTGATTCACGCGCTAGACGGTAGGTGCGCGCAACGCAGACAGTCAACTTGGTTCGGTCATCTGTCCCAGAATGTGAGATGCCTCGGCTGCAATGAGAAGATGGTGAGGTGTCATCTTCCCAGCAGCCCGTGCCACCGTCTACATCATCCCACACGCCGGAAGCGACGACGCGCGTCATCCGTATTTCCCGGCTGTCGCTGCTCGCGTGCGGCTTCCTGCTGCTCGCCGTGGCGTCACCCGCGATGGCGTGGCCCGCGGCGTTCTCGTGGATGCTGGTGATCCCGTTCCTCGTCCTCGCGTGGATCCTGCGCGTGCGCACCGTCGTCGGACCCGACGGCATCACCGCCCGCGCCACGTTCTCGACGACCCGCATCGGATGGGATGCGCTCGCGGGAATCCGTTTCCCCAAGCGCGGCTGGGCCCGCGCGACCCTCACCGACGGTTCCGAGGTACCGCTGCCCGTCGTCACCTTCGGCCGGCTGCCCGAACTCGCCGCAGCCAGCGGCGGGCGCATCACCGATCCGTACGCCGCGGCCGATGCCGCCCGCGCCGCTGCTGCTTCCGCGGAGGATGACGCTGCCGCAGCCGAGTCGGATGACGCAACGAAATAACACAGCGGTAAATTCGTCAGTGCTGCACCCCGGCCCCTGCCCCAGCCCGGCAGCCGGCCCGGCAGCCGAAGGCGCAGCCACCAGCCCCGTGAAGGAAACCAGCACATGCCCCCGTTGAGGTCACGCACCACCACCGTCGGACGCAACGCCGCCGGTGCCCGCTCCCTGTGGCGCGCCACCGGTCTGACCGACTCCGATTTCGGCAAGCCGATCGTCGCGATCGCGAACTCCTACACGCAGTTCGTCCCCGGACACGTCCATCTCAAGGACGTCGGCGAGATCGTCGCCGAGGCGGTGCGGGCGGCCGGTGGCGTTCCCCGCGAATTCCACACCATCGCCGTCGACGACGGCATCGCCATGGGCCACGGCGGCATGCTGTACTCGCTGCCGAGCCGCGAAATCATCGCGGACTCCGTGGAATACATGGCGAACGCGCACACCGCCGACGCGCTGGTGTGCATCTCCAACTGCGACAAGATCACCCCTGGCATGCTCAATGCCGCGATGCGCCTGAACATCCCGACGGTGTTCGTCTCCGGTGGTCCGATGGAGGCCGGCAAGGCCGTCGTCGTGGGTGGTGTCGCGCAGGCCCCGACCGACCTCATCACCGCGATCTCCGCGTCCGCCAACGATTCCGTCAGCGAAGAAGGCCTCGGCGAGGTCGAACGCAGCGCGTGCCCGACGTGCGGTTCGTGCTCGGGCATGTTCACCGCGAACTCGATGAACTGCCTCACCGAGGCGCTGGGCCTGGCGCTGCCGGGCAACGGCTCGACCCTCGCCACGCACTCGGCGCGGCGCGCGCTGTTCGAGCGGGCCGGCACCACGGTCGTCGAGGCGGCGCTGCGGTACTACCGCGACGGCGACGAGTCGGTGCTGCCCCGCAACATCGCGACCCCCGCGGCGTTCCGCAACGCGATGGCACTGGACGTCGCGATGGGCGGTTCGACCAACACGGTGCTGCACACCCTCGCCGCGGCGCAGGAAGGCGAGGTCGACTTCGACCTGTCGACCATCGACGCGATCAGCCGCAAGGTGCCGTGCCTGTCGAAGGTCTCCCCGAACTCGGACTACCACATGGAGGACGTGCACCGCGCCGGCGGCATCCCTGCCCTCCTCGGTGAGCTGCGTCGCGCCGGCCTGCTCGAAACGGACGTCCACACCGTGCACACCGCGAGCTTCGACGAGTGGCTCGACGACTGGGACATCCGGTCCGGCAAGGCCACCGACGAGGCCCTCGAGCTGTTCCACGCAGCGCCGGGCGGCGTCCGCACCACCGAACCGTTCTCGACGGACAACCGGTGGTCCTCACTCGATACCGACGCTGCCGGTGGATGCATCCGCGACATCGAACACGCCTACACCGTCGAAGGCGGCCTGTGCGTGCTGCGCGGCAACATCGCAGTCGACGGCGCGATCCTCAAGACCGCGGGCATCGACGAGGAGCTGTTCACCTTCCAGGGCCCGGCGGTGGTCGTCGAGTCCCAGGAGGCCGCGGTCTCGGCGATCCTCCAGAAGGAGATCAAGCCCGGTGACGTGATCGTCGTCCGCTACGAAGGCCCCAAGGGCGGTCCGGGTATGCAGGAGATGCTGCACCCGACCGCGTTCCTCAAGGGCGCGGGCCTGGGCAAGGTGTGCGCGTTGATCACCGACGGCCGGTTCTCCGGCGGCACCTCGGGCCTGTCGATCGGGCACATCTCCCCCGAAGCCGCTGCAGGTGGCGTGATCGGGCTCGTCGAGAACGGCGACCAGGTCCGTATCGACGTCGCGACCCGCACGCTCGAGATCCTGGTCTCCGACGAGGAACTCGCCACCCGCCGCGCCAAGATGGAGGCCTCGGAGAAGCCGTGGCAGCCCGTCGACCGCCAGCGCACCGTCACCACGGCACTGCGCGCGTACGCAGCGCTGGCCACGTCCGCCGACAAGGGTGCCGTGCGTTACGTCCCGTGATCCACCCCTCGTGCGCGGTTCCGGTAGCTCCCGCTACCGGAACCGCGCACGGGCGCGTCAGCGCACGAACAGCCAGAGGCACACGCCGCCGGCGACGCCGAGCAGCAGGGCCACGAACGACCCGATGAACGGGCGGGTCGCCCAGCCGCGGGCTCCGTCGACCGCGATCCGGCCGGGACCGGTCAGCACGATCGCCACCGCCGCCGCGCCGAGCAGCACCTCGAACTCCACACCGGACTGCTCGGCCGCGAAGTACTGCAGTCCCGGTTCGAGATTGTGCTTGAACAGCACCGCGTTGATCATGATCGCGACCACGGCGGCCGCCGCGAGCGGCGTCAGCAGCCCCAGAACGAGCAGCACACCCGCCGCGACCTCGCCGATCGCGCCGACGGTCGCGAGGATCCCCGAGTACCGGTATCCGGCGCTCTCCACGGCCGCTTCGAACCCGTCGAGTCCGGGCCCGTCCCACCACCCGGTGAGTTTCTGCAGGCCGTGCACGATCATCGTGGCGCCGACCGCCAGCCGCAGGATCAGCAGACCGAGATCGAGGGTGCCGCGCCGCGCCTTCGGAGGCTCCGCCGGGGCAACCGGTTCCGGCTCGACGTACCCACCCGGCGCGATCGGCGGGTCCGGCCGGTAGATCTGCTCGGTGGGCCGGGAATCGAATGCCGCGCGGTCGAGACCGAGGTCGTCGTCGGATTCGAGCATCGACGAACGCGGACGGTTCAATTCCAGCGTCGGATTTTCGTACGGCTCCGGCTCCGGTACGGGGTCTTTCGCCTTGTCGCTCACATCTCCCAGCGTAGGTCGCGCGGCGGGGCGCACCCGGGAACCGAGGCGACGCCGGGCGTGCCGGTAACGTTTGCGGCATGACGAGGGGTGCGCGCTCGAGGGGTTCACGACGGCTGCCGACGCTGGTTCTGGCGGTGGGACTGCTCGCGACGGTCACATCGTGCGCCCGGTTCGACGATGCGGCCACGACGCCGTTCACCCCGGAACCGTCGTTCGACGGTGGCGCCGACATCGGCCCGCTCGAGCAGTCGCCGTCCTCGTCGACGACACCGTCCGTCCCGCCGGTCCCACCCGGTCCGTGTGTGGACCCGGATCCCGCGGTCGTCGCCACCTGCCTCGACACGACCGGGGGACTGGTCACCGTGCCCGACGGCAGTTCGGCGTTCGTGGCCGAGCGCCGGACCGGCCGGATCCTGCAGGTCGCACCGGGCACGGAACCGGTCGAGATCGCCACGATCCCGGTGGACGGCTCGGGCGACGGTGGCCTGCTCGACCTGACGCTGTCCCCCACCTACGGCGAGGACCGGTTGATGTACGCGTACATCACGACACCGTCCGACAACCGGGTGGTGCGAATCGCCGCCGGCGACGTCCCCAAGGACGTGTTCACCGGTATCCCGCGCGGCGCGAACGGCAACGCCGGCGCCCTCGAGTTCGTCTCCCCCACCGAGCTGGCCGTCCTCACCGGTGACACCGGAAATCCCTCCGCCGCAACGAATCCCGCATCGTGGGCCGGGAAACTGCTGCGGGTTCCCCTGCCCGCCCCCGGCGGTCCGGCCCCTGCACCGACCGTGATGCTGTCCGGTATCGGAACCGCCGGCGACGTGTGCCGCGACCCGATCGGGAACCTGTGGATCACCGACCGCACGCCGTTGGAGGACCGGCTGCAGCGGGTCGGTTCGGACGGTTCCGTCGGCGCCGCGCCGGTGTGGACGTGGCCCGACCGGCCCGGACTCGCCGGATGTGCGGCCGGCCCCGACGCGGTGGCGATTTCGCTCACCGGCGGCGAAGCGGTGGCGGTGGTCACCACCGACCCGGGAACCGGGGCGGTCACCGCGGCGCCGGAACTCGCGGTCCAGGATCGATACGGGCGACTGGGCGGCGCATCGGCCGGTGCCGACGGGCTGCTGTGGGTTTCGACCGTCAACAAGGACGGTGGCGAGCCGGGACCGAACGACGACCGCGTGGTGCGCATCCAGTTCCCCGCAGGCGGCGGTGGATTCGACTGAGCCGCGATCGTTGCCGCGTCGGTCACGCCGGGACCCGATCGGGACGGCGGAGCAGTCCCGCGACCATCGGCAGGATCAGTACCGTGATCGCCCCGGCCGCAACGAGAATCGACGCACTGGCATTCGTCATCTCCCCCGCCGCGACCGCAACGCCGGTGACCGCCACGATGAGAGGCAGCCCCGTCGTCGAGTACAGCGCGATCTGCAATTGTTCGGACGTGTCGAATCCGGCGGCCCGGTCCAGTCGCGCGGACACGAACACCGGCATGCCCCGAACCAGGACCAGCAGCACGAGGAACGCCACGAGCACACCCGGAGCGCCCACGACGGCGCTCACGTCGATGGCCATTCCGGACGTGACGAAGAAGATCGGGATCAGGAACCCGTAGGCCAGTCCGTCGAGTTTCGTCTCGAGCAGCGGATCGCCGGTGGGGATGGCCCGGCGCAGGATGAATCCGGCTGCGAACGCGCCGAGGATCACGTCGAGGTCGAACACGACCGCGACGGTGATGAGGCCGACGAGAAGCAGTATCGTCAAGCGGACGGATGTCTGGGCGGTGGTCACCGAGGTACGCCGCACGAACCCCAGGAACTGGGATCCTTCCCGCAGGATTCGCGGGGGCAGCACGGCCACGAACACGGCCACGACCGCGAACGCCGCGAGGACCAATAGGGAACCGAGCGCGCCGCGGGCGCCCAGCAGTGTCGCCATCGCGATCACCGGCAGCAGCTCGCCGATGGCGCCGTGATTGAGTACCGACCGTCCGAGGGGCGTTTCGACGAGACCCCGGTCGGCGAGGATCGGCAGCAAGGTCCCCAGCGCGGTCGACGTCAGGGCGATCGCGACGGCGATCTCCGCCCGGACGAGTCCCATCGCGCCGAGCACGACGACGGTCACGAGCGCCAACGCCATACACACGCACCACGTGATCAGGGCGCGCCGGCCACCGCGACCCCGCAACTCGGTGGGATCGATCTCGTACCCGGCGAGCAGGAACAGCAATCCGAGGCCGAGTTCACGGAGCATCTCGATCCCACCGTCGACCTGCGCGATGCCGAGTGCGTTGGGGCCGATGACGATCCCGGCGACGAGCAGCAGCACCACTTCCGGCACGAGCCGGCGCGGGACCGCTCCCGCGACGATCGGCGCGACCACGGCCGCTACAACGATCCAGAACAACGACGTAGCGACAGCAGGTTCCATGCACCGCAACGTTAGCGGTACAAGATCAAGTACACGCGGCAACCGAACTACGGAACGTCGCTGTCGCCGCCTGCATCCCGGGCAGGTTCCCGCAACCATCTCCGCCGATGTTCCCGCAACTCCGCCTCGCGGCGGGCACGGTAATGCGCCAACGCCGCCGACAACAGATCACCGAGATGATGACGCTGATTCACCCGAGGTTTCTGCTCGGGATCGATGTGTGGTGGCGGAATCCACTCGGTGCGGCCCGGATACTCGGCATCTGCCGCTGCGACGCGGGTTTCCCAGCCGCCGGGCCCGTCGTGCACCAGCGCATGACACGCATCGCACGCCAGATCCTCATTGGTGATGTCGGTGCGTCCGCCGTCCCTCCACTCGGTGATGTGATGCACCGCGGTCAAGGTGGCCGGCGCGTCGCACCCCGGGCGGGTACAACCCCCGGACGCGGCGATCAACGCGAGCCGCTGATCGGCCGACGCCAACCGTCTCGCGCGCCCCAGGTGCAGCGGCCGCCCGTGATGATCGAAAATCGCCAGCACCGGATGCGCGGCCTCCGCCATCCGCAACGCGTCCCGGATCGGTACCAGACCACCCGAGGCGGTGGTGACGACGCCGGTCGCTTCTTCGACCTGCGTGACCGTCATGGTCAGGATCGCGGTGACCGGAAGCCCACGGTGACTGCCGAGCGCACCGGACGACAGGATCTGCCGCAACGCCACCGTCAACGCGTCGTGGTTCCGCTGCACCGCGGTGCGGGTGTCGCGGGCCGCGGCCTTCGCGAGGGCATCACGGTCGAGACTCTCGGATTCGACGTCACCGCGCGGTGATGCGGGGTCGTCGGGGTTGTTCATGCCGGGGCGGGCGAGTTTCGCGAGGACCGGTTCGAGCAGCGCCCGGGTCTCGGGATCGATCAGCCCGGAGATCGGGGTCATGAGGTCGGTGCCCTGCTTACCGATTCGCAGGCCGCGGCGGCGCTTACGTTCCTTCTCGTCGGGTACGTCCCCGTCGGGATTGAGATAGGCCAGCAGATGCGCGCCGAGTTTCACGAGATCGTCGGGAGTGACCGAACACGCCGCGTCCGCCAGAATCCTCTCGGCGACGGCGATCTCGTCGAACCCCACCCCGTGCGGAACCTTTCGCATCACCTTCGCGACCGCAGCGACATGGTCGGGCCCGATCGCCCCGGCCCGGACAGCAGCAGCGGTGGCTGGCAGTTCCGGTTCCACGTCTTCGCCGCCGAAGGCATGCCACGTGCCGACCTTCCTCGCACCCTTGACCCGTTGGGCCGCATCCGCCGCCGAGATCCGCAGGGTCCCGATGAGGAAGTCGTTGATCGACCGGCAGCCGAGATGTTCGGCGGTCCGTCCTTCGACGGCGGCGACAGTCATCCGATGCCCAACCGCGGAGGCCTTGCGCAAGGAGGTTTCCAGCCGTTGCAGGACCTCGACGATGTCGTCGTGCGAGAACGCGGTCAGGTCGTCCCCGAGCAGGCCGTCGACGGCCTCGTCGAGGGCGGTCAGCCGCGCCTCGACGAACTCCCCACCGACGCTGTTCGAAAGCATGTTCGAATTGTAGCGAGGACCACCGACAGAAACGGTCGGGCCGGAAAACGACCACGGCCGCCACCGTTCCTGAGAACAGTGACGGCCGTGGACGGCGAGAGATCAGCTGCAGGCGGCGATCACGAGTTCCTTGACGCGGGCCGGGTCGGCCTGGCCGCGAGTGGCCTTCATGACGTCACCGACGATCTTGCCGGCGGCCGCGACCTTGCCGGAGCGGATCTTGTCGGCGATGTCGGGGTTCGCGGCAAGCGCCGCATCGACGGCGGCCTGCAGCGCCGAGTCGTCGCGCACGACCTCGAGGCCACGGGCAGCGACGACCTGCTCCGGGTCGCCCTCACCGGCGAGGACACCGTCGACGACCTGCCGCGCCAGCTTGTTGGTGAGCTTGCCGTCGGCAACCAGGGCGATGACCTTCGCGACCTGCTCCGGGGTGATCGGCAGATCCGCCAGCTCGACGCCGCGGGTGTTGGCCTGCTGCGTGAGGTAGGCGACCCACCACGACCGGGCCTCCGATGCGGGTGCACCGGCCTCGGTCGTCGCGATCACCAGGTCGAGGGCGCCGGCGTTGACGAGGTCGCGCATCTCCTCGTCGGACACGCCCCATTCCTTCTGGATGCGGGCACGGCGCAGCCACGGCAGCTCCGGCAGGGTGCCGCGCAGTCCCTCGATCCACTCGGCACTCGGCGCGACCGGCTCGAGGTCCGGCTCCGGGAAGTAGCGGTAGTCCTCGGCAGTTTCCTTGCGGCGACCCGGCGAGGTGGTGCCGTCGCCCTCCTGGAAGTGGCGGGTCTCCTGGATCACCTCACCACCGGCGACGAGCACCGCGGCCTGGCGGCGCATCTCGTAGCGGACGGCGACCTCGACGGACTTGAGCGAGTTCACGTTCTTCGTCTCGGTGCGTGTACCGAACTCGTCCGCGCCGATCGGATTGAGGGAGAGGTTGGCGTCGCAGCGCATCGAACCCTGGTCCATGCGCACGTCGGACACGTCGAGGGACTTCAGCAGGTCGCGCAGCGCGGTGACGTAGGCACGGGCCACCTCGGGGGCGCGCTCACCGGCACCGACGATGGGCTTGGTGACGATCTCCACGAGCGGCACACCGGCACGGTTGTAGTCGAGCAGCGAGTGGTCGGCACCGTGGATACGTCCGGTCGCACCGCCGACGTGCAGCGACTTGCCGGTGTCCTCTTCCATGTGGGCGCGTTCGATCTCGACGCGCCACGTGCTGCCGTCGTCGAGGACGACGTCGAGGTACCCGTTCGTCGCGATCGGCTCGTCGTACTGCGAGATCTGGTAGTTCTTCGGCTGATCCGGGTAGAAGTAGTTCTTCCGCGCGAACCGGCCCCACGGGGTGATCGAACAGTTCAGGGCGAGGCCGATGCGGATCGCGGACTCGACGGCCGCCTGGTTGACGACGGGAAGCGAACCGGGCAGGCCCAGGCACACCGGGCACACCTGCGTGTTGGGCTCGGCGCCGAACGTGGTCGGGCAGCCGCAGAACATCTTGGTGGCGGTGTGCAGTTCGACGTGCACCTCCATGCCCATCACAGGCTCGAACTTCGCGAGCACGTCGTCGTAGGCGAGCAGATCATCGGACATGGCGGCAGTCATGGGCTCGATTTTAGACGCCGGCCGCCGGCGCCCTCACCACCACTCAGCCGAACAGAACCCGCATCTCGTGGTATCGCTCCTCCGGCACCAGCTTGTGGTGTGCGAGGGCCTCGTCGAATCCGACCCGGACGATCTTCGTTCCGTGCAACGCCACCATGTGCCCCCAGTCCTCGTCGGCGACGAGATCGGTGACGGCCATGCCCAGGCGCGTGGCGAGCACCCGGTCGAACGCTGTGGGTACTCCCCCGCGCTGGATGTGCCCGAGTACCGTCGCGCGGGTCTCGATGCCGGTGCGTTCCTCGATCATCGGGGCCAGGATCTCGCCGATTCCGCCGAGTCGCGGGCGGTCGAACCCGTCGAGGCCCTTGTGCGAATGCGCCTCCGTCATGCCCGGGAGCGTGAACCCTTCGGCGACGACGACCATCGGGGCGCGACCGCGGTCGCGCACGCTGGTGACCCACGCACAGATCTGCTCGATGCTTTCCGGGTGCTCGGGGATGAGGATGGCGTGGGCGCCGCCCGCGGTACCCGAGTGCAGTGCGATCCACCCGGCGTTGCGGCCCATCACCTCGAGCACCATGCAGCGTTTGTGCGAATTGCCGGTGGTGCGCAACCGGTCGATGGCGACGGTTGCGATCTCGACGGCGGTGTCGAACCCGAACGTGTAGTCGGTACGACCGAGGTCGTTGTCGATCGTCTTGGGCACGCCCACGATCGGGATTCCTTCCTCGAAAAGCCGTTTCGACGCTGCCGCGGTGCCTTCCCCGCCGATCGCGACGACCGCGTCGACGCCGAGCTTGTCGAGGGTGCGGGCGATGTTCTGCGCCCCGCCCTCCGGGGTCTGGTACGGCCCGAATCGGCTCGTGCCGAGGATCGTGCCGCCCTGGTTCGACAGACCGCGCACCGAGCTGCGGTCGAGCGGCACGACATCGCCTTCGACGAGTCCGCGCCACCCGTCGAGGAATCCGACGAACTCCTGGCCGTGCACGGTCTCGCCCTTCAGGACCGCGCCGCGGATGACCGCGTTCAGTCCCGGGCAATCGCCACCGCTGGTGAGAATTCCGACTTTCGTCATGTACACCTCCCGCTGCAGAGGAACCGTGTCGCTCCTGTCATCCTGCCCGCAACCGCCGTGAGCGTCATCTCGATCGGCAACGTTGCCCGCTGCGAAGTCTCACCGTGCGACTGCGGTGTCGCTGAGCGGAACGCAACGCGCACTAACGACGAGGCAACACACCGGTCACCGTGAGCCCGGACACTTTCTCCGATCCCACAGGAGGTTGCCGTGTCCTATGTCCCGCCGGCCGAACTGGCCCGTGCAATGGTCGACGCCGGCCATAGCAAAGTTCTCACGTCCACCCGCGACACGTTGATCCGCGCGTTCATGGGCGGTGCGCTGCTCACGCTCGCGGCAGCGTTCGCGGTCACCGTGACCGTCCAGACCGGCAATGCCCTCCTCGGAGCCGCGCTGTTCCCCGTGGGTTTCTGCCTGCTCTACCTGCTCGGTTTCGACCTGCTCACCGGCGTGTTCACGTTGGCACCGATCGCGTATCTGGATCGCCGGCCGGGCGTCACCATCGGCGCCGTCCTGCGCAACTGGGGGCTGGTGTTCCTCGGCAACTTCGCGGGAGCGTTCACCGTCGCCGTCATCATCACGTTCGTCCTCACCTACGGCTACTCGATCCCGCCGAACGACGTGGCCGAGAAACTCATGCACATCGGCGAGGGCCGGACCATCGGCTACGCCGAGCACGGCGCCGCCGGTATGGCGACCTTGTTCCTGCGCGGCGTGCTGTGCAACTGGATGGTGTCGACCGGCGTCGTCGCGGCGATGATGTCGAAGCATGTGACGGGCAAGGTCCTGGGCATGTGGATGCCGATCATGCTGTTCTTCTACATGGGTTTCGAGCACTCGGTGGTCAACATGTTCCTGTTCCCGTCCGGCCTGCTGCTCGGAGCCGACTTCACCATCGCCGACTACCTGGTGTGGAACGAGATCCCCACGGTACTCGGCAATCTCGTCGGCGGATTCGTCTTCGTCGGCCTGGCCATCTACACGACCCACGTTCGTACCCGGCCGAAGCGGGCCGAAGTCGAGATCGCACCCGTTCCGGTTCGGGAGACCGAAACGGTCTGATCCCGAACGATTCTCCGGCAGGATAGCGGACGGACCGGGCGCGGATGGGGCGCTCGGTCCGTTCGTCCTGCACACCGTGCACCCACACTGTGCGGAAATCAGCGCTCAGACCGTCGGTCCTGTCGTCAGCCGGGCACCACCAGTCCCGACTCGTAGGCCACCACGACCGCCTGCGCGCGGTCGCGCAGATGCAGCTTGCCGAGCACCTTGCCGACGTGCGTCTTCACCGTCTGCTCGGCGACGAACAACTGCTCGGCGATCTCCTGGTTGGACAGGCCCTGCGCGATGAGTTCGAGCACTTCGGTTTCCCGCGGAGTCAACACGTCGAGCGCGGTGTTGCGGCGCGGAGTCCGCCGCCGGGTGACGTCGGCGATGAGCCGGCGTGTGACGGTCGGAGCCAGCAGCGCCTGCCCTTCGGCGACGACCCGCACGGCCCGCACCAGTTCGTCGGCGGGCGCGTCCTTGAGCAGGAATCCGCTCGCACCCATCCCCAGTGCCTCGTACACGTAGTCGTCGAGGTCGAACGTGGTGAGCATCAACACCTTCGATCGGGGCTCACGCCGGTCCGCGAGGATGTGCCGGGCGGCGTCGAGTCCGTTCATCTCGGGCATGCGCACATCCATGAGCACGACGTCGGGCCGCAACCGCGCGACCTCGCTCACCGCGACCTTCCCGTCCGGGGCGTCCCCGACGACGCTGATGTCGGGTTGCGCGGCGAGCAGAGCGCCGAAGCCCTGGCGGACCATGGCCTGATCGTCGGCGATGAACACGGTGATGGGTGCATGCGGCTCGGTCATTGCCCCGAGCCTAGGCGGCGGGGACGCGTGGCAGCGACGCCGACACCTCGAATCCCCCCTCGGGTCGCGGATGTGCGTACAACCGGCCGCCCACCGACGCCGCGCGATCCACCATGCCGCGGATGCCGTTGCCTCCGGCGAGTTCCGGTTGCATCACAGGACTGTCGCCGCCGCCGTCCTTCGCGGCGCCGTTGCACACCGTCACGTCCACCCGGTCCGGACCGCACACGACCTGCACGGACACCTCGGATCCCGGCGCGTGCCGGACGGCGTTCGCGAGCGATTCCTGCACGATCCGGTACACGGCGAGTCCCGCGCCGTCGGACACCGACGCGGGGTCCCCGTCGATCCGGGCCGTGAGGTCGACCCCGGCGCGACGCGACGCGTCGAACAGCTCGTCGAGCCTTCCCATTCCCGGCTGCGGGGCATTCTCGGGCAGCGTGCCGTCGCTGCGCAGCACACCGAGCATGCCGCGAACCTCGTTGAGCGCCTCGCGCGCGAGCACCCCGATCGACTCGAATTCGGCGCGTGCGGCGTCGGAGACGTCCGGCAGCCGATACGGGGCGCTCTGTGCCTGCACCACGACGAGTGACATGTGGTGGGCGACGATGTCGTGCAGGTCGCGGGCGATGCGTGCCTTCTCTTCGAGCGCCGCGCGACGGGCACGTTCGAGTTCGCTGATCTCCTCCTCGCGGGCGAGCTGGCGCCGTGACAGCACGAGCCACCGAACGAGCAGCGCGAACGCGGCGATCGCGGTGAGGCCGATCGCCCACCCCCACCCGTCGTTACCGGGAACGTACGCGAAGAACAACAGGACGGTTGCGAGCCAGACGACGAGCACGATGCGCATCTCCTCGCGCAGGCACACCGCGGTGAGCAGCGCGAGGAGCACGAGGATGTGCACGACCTGCCAGGGGTAGTCGTAGCCCGGGATGCGGTCGAACGCCCACGGCACGATCATCGCCGCGACCGCGGAGATCGCCCAGCCGAGCGCCGGCTGTGCCCGCACCAGCAGGAACGGGAACACGGCCAGCCCGGAGATGATCGGCATGAGCGGGGCAGGCACGTCGTGTGTGAGCTGGAGCGTCGGCCACGCAATCGAATAGAGGATCAGGGTGGTCACGACGATCGCGACATCCCACCACCGACCGCGGCCGTACCGGACCGACAGTTTCACACCGTCACGAACTCCATTACGCACGAACGACTTCACGATCCCCACACTAGGGTCCGTATTCTCGTCGGTCCTCATACCGTGGAGTGAGATGCGGCCGCTACCTCGGTAGCACCGCCTGCGCACGCAGCAACCGAGGCGTCAGACGATCACCACGTCGAGGGTCCGCGGGCCGTGGACCCCCTCGACGCGTTCGAGCTCGATGTCGGATGTCGCCGACGGCCCACTGATCATGGTGGTGGGCCGTTCCGGCACCAGCCTGGCCAGTGCCTCCGGCACACCGACCTCGATGCTGCTCAGCGTCACCACGCACACGTGCAGGTCGGGCACCAACGTCAGGGCGCGCCGGCCCTGACCGGTGCTGCCGTCGAGGAAGATCGTGCCCGTTTCCGCGCAGGACACCGCCGACGCGGTCACCACACCGTCGAGTTCGCCGAGTTCCGGCGCCGAGATGTCGGCACTGTCGACGATCGTCTCGCCGTCGAACAGCGACATCCACGCTGTGTCCAGTCCCGCCGGGACACCCACCCGGCGGGCACCGCGCTCGGCCAGCACGCGGGCGATGGTCGCGGGCAACTCCTCGGCGGTGGTGCGATGCACACTCGCCTTGTAGTCGACGAGCCGGTCGACGAACAATTCGCAGCGTTCGTCGTCGGGAAGCGTGCGACCGGTGCGGTATTCGCGCGGGATGTCCGCAGGTACCGGCGGCGCCAGCACTGCTGCATCGCGGATACGACCCAGGATCGTGTCGCGGGAAGTCACTCGAGTTCTCCCGTCTCGCGCGCCTGCGCGATCGCCGCGGCCCCCTCGTCGGAGTTCCACCATTGTCTGAACGTCTGCTTCGGCGGGGCCGGGATGTCCCGGGCCGCCGTCCACCCTGCGAGTGGTCCGGGCAGATTGGAGATCTTGCCCTTCTTCCCGGCGACGATCCGCAGCGCCCCGGCGGCCTTCTGGGCCGCGGTCCAGCGAGTGGACGAGGCCATCGCCACCGAGGCCGCTTTCATCGCCGCGGCTTCGAGCCCGAACCCGGCATGTTCGACCTTCTGGTGCCGCAATTCGACGAGCAGGGACGGAATGTCGATCTTGACGGGGCATGCGTCGAAGCACGCTCCGCACAGACTCGAGGCGAACGGCAGGGTCGCGTTTGGGTCCCCGGGCTCGCTCATCCCTGCCAGCTGCGGGCTGAGCACCGCACCGATCGGACCGGGATAGGTGGAGCCGTAGGCGTGTCCGCCGGTGCGTTCGTACACGGGGCACACGTTCAGGCAGGCGGAACACCGGATGCAGTGCAGCGCTTCGCGTCCGATCCGATCGGCGAGCGCTGCGGTGCGGCCGTTGTCGAGCAGTACGAGGTGGAAGTTCTGCGGACCGTCGCCGGGGGTGACACCCGTCCACATCGAGGTGTAGGGATTCATCCTCTCGCCCGTCGAGGACCGCGGCAGCAGCTGCAGGAACACCTCGAGATCGCGGTAGGTGGGCAGCAGCTTCTCGATGCCCATGACGGTGATGAGGGTGTCGGGCAGGGTCAGGCACATACGGCCGTTGCCCTCGGATTCGACGACGGCGAGCGTTCCGGTTTCGGCGATCCCGAAGTTCGCTCCGGACACCGCCACCGGAACCGTCATGAACTTTCCGCGCAGGAACGTTCGTGCCGCTTCGGCCAGGTGTACCGGATTGTCGTCGAGATCCGGATCGACGCCGGTCATCTCGCGCAGGAAGATCTCGCGGATCTCGGTGCGGTTGCGGTGGATGGCCGGCACCAGGATGTGCGACGGCTTGTCGTGCCCGAGCTGGACGATGAGCTCGGCGAGGTCGGTCTCGTACGCGCGGATCCCCTCGGCTTCGAGGTGCTCGTTGAGTCCGATCTCCTGCGTGGCCATGGACTTGACCTTGATGACCTCGTCGGAGCCGGTGTCGCGGACGAGCTGCGCGACGATCGCGTTGGCTTCGGCGGCGTCGGCGGCCCAGTGCACCACTCCGCCGCGTTCGACGACGGCGGCTTCGAGTTGCTCGAGCAGTTCCGGCAGCCGGTTCAGCACATCGGTCTTGATCGCGGCACCCGCGTCGCGCAACTGTTCCCAGTCGGCCAGCTCGCCGGTGACGTGCAATCGCTTGGCACGGATGGTGTGCGTCGCCTTGCCGATGTTCCGCCGCAGCTGTCCGTTCGCGAGCTCGTGGTGCGCTGCGGCCGGAAACGTCTCGGTTCCACGCAGATTGCCGAAGCCGCGCGGGGGAACGGTGGGAACTCCGAGTGCGGTCGATGTCATGCCGAGATCACCTCCGACTCGGTGGCGCAGAGAATCTCCGCGAGATGGACGGTTCGGGTTCCGGTCTGCAATCGGGACATGCCCCCGCCGATGTGCATGAGGCAGGACGAATCGCTTGCGCTGCAGAATTCGGCTCCCGTGGTCGAGACGTTGCGGATCTTGTCGGCCAGCATCGCGGTCGAGGTCTCGGCGTTCTTGAGCGCGAACGTTCCACCGAAGCCGCAGCACGCGTCGGCCTCGGGGAGCTCGATCAGGTCGAGACCGCGGACCTCCCGCAGAAGCCGGAGGGGCTTGTCGCCGACACGCAGCATGCGCAGCGAGTGGCAGGTGGGGTGGTAGGTCACCCGATGCGGGAAGTAGGCCCCGACGTCGGTGACACCGAGAACGTCGACCAGGAACTCGGACAGCTCGTAGGTCTTGGCCTTCACGGTTTCCACCCGCCCGCAGAGCGAGGGTGTGCCGTATCGCGAGGCGACGATCTCGTGCTGGTGTCGCACGGATCCGACGCAGGAACCGGACGGTGCGACGACGGCGTCGATCGACGGATCGCCGAACGTGTCGGCGAAGTTCGAGACGAGGGGCAGCGCGTCGGGTTGATACCCGGTGTTGACGTGCATCTGGCCGCAGCACGTCTGCCCTTCGGGGAAGACGACCTCGTGGCCGAGCCTGGCGAGCAGCAGGGCCGTGGATTTGACTGCATTCGGGAACAGTGTGTCGCCCAAACACGTGGCGAACAACGCGACTCGCATGGGAACTCCGCATCGGATGGTGTGGTCTGACCACACAATAGCGTACCGAAAGTGGGTGGGGTCACCGATCGCGGAGATTGCCCGATCCGGAACCGGCGCTCGATTGTGACCCGCATCATGGTGTAGCTTCCTGTGGTCCGACCACGTGGTCCGACCACAGACCTCGCCGCACCCGCGGCCGCGACCTCAGGAGACCCCGGTGGAAACCGATCTGCTCGCGGTGAGCTTCACCCCGTCGACGACCGCCGTCGCCGGCAGCCTCACCGCCTCCGCACTGCTCGGCCTGGTGCCGCTGCTGACCTTCTTCGTCCTGCTCGCCGGATTCAAACTCAAAGCCTGGTACTCCGGGCTCGGCGCGCTCGCCGTCGCCCTGATCGTCGCGGTCGTCGGATTCGGGATGCCCGCACAGCTCGCCGGCCTCTCCGCCCTGCAGGGCATCGCGTTCGGCCTGTTCCCGGTCATGTGGATCGTGGTCACGGCGATCTGGTTCTACGAACTCACCGTCGTGAGCGGTCGCTTCGAGGACCTGCGACAGGTCTTCAACTCCGTCGGCCGCGGCGACATGCGCGTCCAGGCGATGCTCATCGCGTTCTGCTTCGGCGGCATGCTCGAAGCCCTCGCCGGCTTCGGCGCACCGGTCGCGATCACCGGCGCCATGCTCATCGCCATCGGGATGCCGCCGATTCGCGCCGCCGTCACCGTGCTCGTCGCCAACACCGCACCGGTCGCGTTCGGCGCCATGGCAATTCCGATCACCACCGCAGGCAACCTCACCGGCATCCCGGCCACCGAGATCGCCGCCGTCGTCGGTCGTCAAACGCCCGTGCTGGCGCTGTTCGTGCCGATGCTGCTGCTCTTCCTCGTCGACGGCCGCCGCGGTTTCCGTCAGGTGTGGCCGATCGCGCTGGTCACCGGCGTCGCGTTCGCGTTCGCCCAGTTCTGGTGCTCCTCGCACTTCTCGTACGAACTGACCGATGTGGTCGCGTCGCTGGTTGGCCTGGCCGCCGCGGTCGTCATGCTGCGTTTCTGGGCACCCCGCACGCCCGAAGACCAGCTCTCACAGGCCTCGGCCGAACCCATCGGCCCCACCCGCACGATGTTCGCCCTGTTCCCCTACCTGCTCGTCATCGTGGTGTTCGGTATCGCCAAACTGTGGACGATCGGCGTCGACGTCCCGAAGTGGCTGGCGTCCACCGATATCAAGATCGAGTGGCCCGGACTGTACGGAAACCTGCTCAACGCCGACGGATCGGCATCGACCAGCGCGATCTACACCCTGCCGTGGCTGTCCACCCCCGGCACCCTCCTGCTGATCTCCGGTGCCATCGTCACCGTCGTCTACACGGTGTGGACCCACGCGGGCAGATTCCCCATGACCGGGCGCCTCGCCGTGGTGACCCTGGGCAGCACCGCGTGGAAGATGCGCCTCGCCATCGCCACCGTCGCAACGGTGCTGGGACTGTCGTACGTGATGAACCAGTCCGGGCAGACCGTCGCGATCGGCACGTGGCTGGCCGGGGCCGGCGCGATCTTCGCGTTGCTCTCCCCGATTCTCGGCTGGCTGGGCACCGCGGTCACCGGCTCCGACACCTCGGCCAACGCCCTGTTCGCGCGACTGCAGCAGGCGGCGGGTCAGACCGCCGGAATCGACCCGACGCTGCTGGTCGCGGCGAACACGTCCGGCGGTGTCGTCGGCAAGCTGATCAGCCCGCAGAACCTCACCATCGCGGCAACGGCCGTGGATCGGCCCGGCAGCGAACCCGAACTGCTGCGCAAGGTGGTCGGATACAGCGTCGGCATGCTCGCGATCCTCTGCGTGCTGGTGTACCTGCAGTCGACGCCGGTGCTGTCCTGGATGCTGCCCTGACCAGGGTCGATACGTAAGCTGTCCAGCTATGCCGACACAGTCCGAACCGCGCGCGTGGGAACACGTGCTCAACCATCTCGAGCAGATGCTGGTCTCCGGGGAGCTCTCCCCGGGCCAGCGTCTGCCCGGGGAACGCGTACTCGCCGCCGAACTCGGTGTCGGACGCTCGTCGGTACGCGAAGCCCTGCGCGTCATGGAAGCGATGGGACTGCTCAAGTCGCAGACCGGGTCCGGCCCGACATCGGGCGCGATGATCGTCTCCCGGCCCACCGGTGGAATGACGATGCTGATGCGGATGCAGGTCGCCGCCCAGAACTTCCCGGTCACCGACGTGGTGCAGACCCGACTCGTCCTCGAATCCGAGGTGATGCGGTCCCTGGCGGCCCGCACCCCCACACCGGATCTCGGGAGCGCCGAGGAGTTGCTCGACGCGATGGACGACACTGCGCTGGAACCGCACGAGTTCCTGGTGCTCGATTCGCAGTTCCATATCGCGCTGGCCGATGCCGCGGGGAACCAGGTGATCGCGGCGATGATGGCGGGTCTGCGCGAATCCATCGAGGGTTACGTTCTCGCCGGAGCTCCGCTGGCGATCTGGCCGGCGACGTGCGGGCGCCTGCGGCACGAGCACCGCGGGCTGGTCGCAGCGGTGCGTGCGGGAGATCCGGACCTGGCATGTGCACGCATCGAAGGCCATATCCGCGGGTACTATTCCGAGACCCTGGGCTCGACGAGCACGCATCCGACGCCCCCCGGTTCGACCACCCACGTGTAGAAGACCGTCCGCGCCGGGCGTGGCTCCGCCTCGCCCGGCGTCATACCGTGGGGTGAGTCCGGGGCACTACTGCGGTGCTGGACGATCCACCGGGAACCGGTCCGGCGTGTGATCCGGACACCGGTATCGCGCTCTTAGCGTCGGATTCATGATCATCCGATCCGGGAAAGCCCGGGCCGCAACGGCTGTCGGTGTCCTCGCCGCACTCGCGTGCGTGGGTGCCGCGAACCCGCCCACGGTGAGTTCCTCCGTCCCCGAACATTCCGCGGCCGCCGCCACCGTCGTTGCGCTCGGCAACGGCGACAGCGATGCGGCGAGCGCCGCGTTCCCGTCGGACTTCGCGGCGGCGATGCACTACGACCCGATCCGCGAATCAGGCGCCGAGGGCGATCGCCTCAGCGACCCGGACGGTTCGTGTTCGTCTCCGGTTCCGCTGCCCGGGTTGTTCGAACCGGCATGCCGCACCCACGATCTCGGATACGACCTGTTGCGGTTCGCCCGCGATTCCGGCGGTGAACTCGGGCCGGACGCGCGCCGGGCACTGGATCGGAACCTGACACGGGACCTGCGTGCGGCGTGCGCGACGGAACCGGACGCCGGGGCCGGGTGCGCGGTCGTCGCCGAGATCGCTTCGGTTGCGGTGCGGATCAATTCGTGGCGGCAGGAATATCGGGCGCCGGGTCCGGAATCCCCGCTCCCCGTCCTGCTCGGGTTGGGCGCGGCAGTCGCGGCCGCAGGAATGCGGGTGCGATCGTGAGCACAGCGACCGCCGGAACTCCACGGCCACAGAGCCTTTCGCTGTCCCTGGCACGCACGATCGCGTGGCCCCGGGTCACCACCACGATCGCGGTGACCTCCGCGGCGGGACTCTCCCTCGCACCGTCGCTGTTACCGCGGTCGGCCGTCACGCAGGCGGTGTTCACCGCGCTGTCGGTGTTGTGCGCGCTCACGCTCCTCGCGGCGAGCCGGGCACTGCGCGGCAAGCTCGGCAGGACGCCGCGAACGGTCTCGGCCGGAGCCCGGCAGGGTGTGCTCGTCGTCTCGATCGCCGGTTGCGGTGCGGCGGTTCTCGCCGCGGATCATTGGCAGAACGGACTGCGCGCCGCAATGGGGGTGGACCCCGTCGGCGCCGGGCACTGGACGACGGTCGCGATCGTTTCGGGCCTCGTCGTGGCCGGCACCCGGGGTCTGGCGATCGGGGTCCGCCGTATCGGCCCGGTGCGCACCGTCGCTGCCGGAGCGGTGCTCGCTGTCGCCGGGTACGCCGCGTCGCTCGGCGTCGTTCCGACGGCAGGTACCTCCGCACTGTCTGCATCCCTCGCGGCAGGCGTCTCGGGGTCGTCGGAGTCGCTGGTGTCGTGGGAAACCCTCGGCGAGCAGGGTCGGCGCTTCGTCACCCTGGCATCGGACCATTCCCCGATCCGCACGTATGTGGGTGCGGAATCGGCGCCCGATGCGCAGGCACGGGCCGTCCTGGCGGTCCGGGAACTCGATCGGGCCGGTGGATTCGATCGTGGACACGTGGTGGTCGCGGTGCCCACCGGATCGGGCTGGGTCGACGCGAATGCGGTGGCGGGCTTCGAAGCGGTGTACGGCGACGACCTGGCACTGGTGGCCACGCAGTACTCGTCGGCTCCGAGCTGGGTCACGTTCGTGTTCGACCGCGACGCCGCCACCGAGGCGGCCACCGCGCTGGTGGATACGGTCCGCGCACACCTGGCCACTCTGGCTCCGGCGCACCGTCCGCAGCTGCACGTGTACGGGCAGAGCCTCGGCGCGGTCGGGGCCGGCGCCGCGTTCGACGGCTTCCGCGCGCCGGGGCCGTGCGAGGCGTTGTGGGCCGGCCCGCCCGCAGGCTCGGTGCGGGCGGACGGCGGGACGGTGCTGGCGAATTCGTCCGATCCGGTGATCCGCTGGCAACCGTCGCTGCTGTGGTCCCCACCGGATCTGTCCCGCGCCCGCGTCGACGCACCGATGCCCACGTGGCTGCCGATCGTCGGATTTCTCCAGACCACAGTGGATCTGCTGTTCGCGTTGGACGCCACCCCCGGTCACGGACATCGTTACGGGCCGGACCAGGCCCGCTGCGCGTCGTAGGGTGGCGCCGTTCCGAGCGTCGATCGGTCAGTTCGTGGCTGCCAGGAACTCGGTGATCGCCGCGGTCAGTTTCTCCGGTTGATCCTCGGCCAGAAGGGTGTAGCTGTCGTCGATCTCGACGAGTCGGGCATCCGGGAACAGGTCGGCGAGGCGACGCCCGTGGTCACGGGGCATCATCCGGTCTTCGGTGGCCCACACGATCAGCACCGGACCGGCGAACTGCCCGGACTTCGCCGCAAGGTCGAGCAGTTCCTTCTTCGGCGGCGCCGAGACCGAGTATCTCGCGACATCACGACGCACGTCGCGATCGACGGTGGCCGGACGGAACCAGGCGTCGTAGACCTGTTCGGGTACCGGTCTCTTGCTCATCCAGCCCCACGTGCCGGGACCGCGCCTGCCCAGCCGGGTGCCCAGCACCGACATCAGCACACGGAACCCACCGGGCATCCGGGCCAACGGAAGAAGCAGCTTGACCGGGCCGGGCGGATAGTTGTCGAACGCCTCGCACGCGGTGAGTACGAGCCGGGACACGCGTTCGGGATTCGCGACGGCGAGAAAGATCTGGGCGACACCCCAGTCGTTCTGGACCAGCGTGACCTCACGCAGGTCGAGTGCCTCGAGGAATTCTCCGACGAGACGGCCCATTCCGATCAGCGTCAGGTCCGCGTCCGGGTGCATCGGTTTGCGGTGCGAACCGATCGGCCAGGTCGGCAGGATGCACCGGTACGTGCCACGCAGTTCCGGGACCACGTGCCGCCACCCGGTGCTGTCCATGAGCAATCCGTGGATGAAAACCAGGACCGGACCGTCACCCCCGGTGTCCTCGTACTCGATCGTCCCTGCCGAAAGCTCGACCTCGGGCACGCGATTCCCCCTTCGCGGACAATGCGTTCCATAGTGGCAGAGGACGAGCCGGGGCGCAGGGGAAGCAGCGCAGCGGATCCCCGGGACGAAAACGGACGCCGGGCCCGGGACCGTGTGGTCCCGGGCCCGGCGCCGGCTGTTCAGGTCAGGCGAGGACCGGGCCGCGCGCAGCCTCGAAGGCCGCGCCGACGCGGTAGAGGCGCTCATCGGCGAGTGCCGGAGCCATGATCTGCAGACCGACGGGCAGTCCGTCGTCGTCGGCGAGACCCGACGGCACCGACATCGCGCAGTGCCCGGCCAGGTTGGTCGGGAGCGTGCACAGGTCGGACAGGTACATCGCCAGCGGATCGTCGACCTTCTCGCCAATCTTCCACGGCGTGAACGGGCTCGTCGGCGACACCAGGACGTCGACCTGCTCGTAGGCCTTGTCGAAGTCCTGCGCGATGAGCGAGCGGACCTTCAGCGCCTGGCCGTAGTACGCGTCGTAGTAACCCGAGGACAGCGCGTAGGTGCCGATCATGATGCGCCGCTTGACTTCCTTGCCGAAACCGGCGGCACGGGTGGCGGCCATGACCTGCTCCGCGCTCATGTTGCCGTCGTCGACCCGCAGGCCGTAGCGCATCGCGTCGAACCGTGCGAGGTTCGAGGAGACCTCGGACGGCAGGATGAGGTAGTAGGAGGCCAGCGCATACTCGAAGTGCGGGCAGGACACCTCCACGACCTCGGCGCCGAGCTTCGTCAGCGTCTCGACCGCGGCATCGAACGACGAGATCACGCCCGGCTGGTAGCTGTCGGAGTGCAGTTCCTTGACCACACCGACGCGCAGGCCCTTCAGGTCGCCGGAAGCACCCTGGCGAGCGGCCTCGACGATCGGGCGGACCGGAGCCTCGACGGAGGTGGAGTCGCGCGGATCATGGCCGGCGATGACCTCGTGCAGCAGCGCGGTGTCGAGGACGGTGCGACCGCACGGACCGCCCTGGTCCAGCGACGACGCGCAGGCGACCAGACCGTAGCGGGACACCGTGCCGTAGGTGGGCTTGGTGCCGACGGTGGCGGTGACGGCCGCGGGCTGGCGGATGGAACCGCCGGTATCGGTGCCGATCGCGAGCGGCGCCTGGTACGACGCGAGCGCCGCGGCCGAGCCGCCACCGGACCCGCCCGGGATGCGGGTGGTGTCCCACGGGTTGCGGGTCGGGCCGTAGGCGGAGTTCTCGGTCGACGAGCCCATCGCGAACTCGTCCATGTTGGTCTTGCCGAGGATCGGGATGCCGGCCTGGCGCAGCTTGGTGGTCAGCGTCGCGTCGTACGGCGCGACCCAGCCCTCGAGGATCTTGGAGCCGCAGGTGGTGGGCATGTCCGTGGTGGTGAACACGTCCTTGAGAGCGATCGGCACACCCGCGAGCGGCGAGACCGGGGTGTCGCCGGCGGCGACGGCACGGTCGACCTCGGCCGCGGCGGCGAGCGCCTGATCGGCGGCGACGTGCAGGTACGCGTGGTACTCGCCGTCGACCTCGCCGATGCGGTCGAGGTGCGCCCGGGTGACCTCGACCGAGGACACCTCGCCGGCGTGGATCCGCGACGCCAGGTCGGCGGCGGACAGACGGGTCAGTTCGCTGCTCATTCGCCCTCTCCCAGGATCTGCGGAACCGAGAAACGGCCTTCCTCGACGACCGGCGCACCCGAGAGCGCTTCGTCGGGGGTCAGGCCCGGCACCACGACGTCGGGGCGGGTCACGTTGGTCACCGCGTTCGGGTTGGCCATCGGAGCCACGTCGTCCGCGGCCACTTCCGACACCGCCTTGACGTGGCTGAGGATCGAGTCCAGCTGGCCGGCGAACTCGTCGAGTTCGGCGTCGGACAGCGCGAGCCGGGACAACCGGGCGAGGTGTGCGACCTCGTCACGGGAGATGGCAGGCACCTTCGGTGACCCCTTTCATGGAGAACGAACGTCGCGTCCAGCGTAGTGCGTGCCCGGTTCGGCCTCCTGTGCGGGACCCTGAACGCGGCCGCACCGTTTCGGATGCGCGAAACACACGTTGCAATCGTGTTTCGTGCCCGTCCTTGACCGGCGGATATTCGACAATGACGCCCGTTTCGTCCGGAATCCGTATACCGGGAGGCTTCCGGAAGTGACAGGATGGTCGCAGTCGGGGGTCGCCGTGCGGCCTCGAAAACAGTAGTGCCCCGGAACCGGTCGGCACTCGTATCGGCCAGAGGTGAAAGGACACACGTGTCGTATCTGTTGCGTGTCCAGCTACCCGATCGGCCCGGTAGCCTCGGCGCGCTCGCCGTCGCTCTCGGCTCGGTCGGCGCGGACATCCTGTCGCTCGACGTCGTCGAACGCGGCGCCGACTTCGCCATCGACGATCTCGTCGTCGACGTCGAGCCCGGCAAACTTCCCGACACGCTCATCACCGCCGCCGAAGCCCTCGACGGTGTCACCGTGGACTCCATCCGGCCGTACGCGGGCATGCTCGACACCCACCGCGAACTCGAACTCATCGACCAGGTCGCCGCCGCACGCGACGGCCGGCTCCAGATCCTCGCCGACGGCGCGCCGCGTGTGCTGCGCGTCGGCTGGGCCACGGTGATCGCCGTCGGCCCCAACGGCCCCTACCGGGTCGCGGGCAGCCCCGGCGCCCCCGAGACCCACGCCCTGAACCTGCCGTGGATGCCGCTGGAGAAGCCTCAGCTGCTCGATCACGAGGCCCCGTGGGTTCCCGAGGTGTGGCGGCAGATGGACACCACGCTCGCTGCCGCACCCCTCGGCTCGCCCACCCGGGTACTCATGCTCGGCCGTCCCGGAGGGCCGGAGTTCCGGCCCTCCGAGGTGGCCCGGGTCGGCTACCTCGCGGGCATCATCGGCACCGTGCTGGGCTGAACCCCGGACCGGTTCGGATCAGACGAGTTCGCGCACCATCGCGGTGAGCTCGACACCGGGAACCGGCACCCAGTTGCGCTCGGCGACGGGAACGAACCCGTTGCGGTCGTAGATACGGCGCGCGTCGACCATGGCCGGTTCCGTCGAGATCACCACGGCGCGGTCCCCGCGCTCGTAGGCGGCGTCGAGCCCGTGCCGTACGAGAGCCGACCCGACGCCGCGGCGGCGTGCTTCCGGCGCGACCGCGAGCATCCGCAGTTCGAGTTCGTCCTTCTCGGCGATGTCCGCGAGCCGCGACATCGGTTCGGCCAGCGTCAGCGACCCGACGATCTCGCCGTCCGCGACCGCGACGACGACCTCGCCCTGCGCGTCGCGGGTGGCGGTGTCGCGCAGTCGCCCGACGTACGGATCGTCGGGTTCGACGAAGCCGCCGCCGACGTACACGCCGACGGTGAGGTCGCCGACGGTCTCGTACTCGTCCGGGCTCACGCGCCTGATCTCGATCATTTCTGCACTATGACAGCCGATTCTGCAGCCGCCCAAAACGGCCGGGAGCGATACTCGCCACAGTCAGGCGTCGGCGTCGTCCACGTCACTGCCGGTCACCGCGTCCGGACCGAACTCGAGCAGAGTGCGGAACCCGGCCTCGTCGAGGATCGGAACCCCCAGATCGGCGGCCTTGTCTGCCTTCGATCCGGGGGCGTCGCCGATCACCACGAACGCGGTCTTCTTCGACACCGACCCGGCGGCCTTGCCGCCGCGCAGCAGGATGGCCTCCTTCGCCTGATCGCGGGAGAAGCCGTCGAGACTGCCGGTGACGACGATCGACAGTCCCTCGAGGTTCCGCTCGACCGATTCGTCGCGTTCGTCCTCCATGCGGACACCGGCGGCCGCCCACTTCTCGACGATCTCGACGTGCCACCCGACCGTGAACCATTCGCCGACGGACGCCGCGATGGTCGGGCCGACGCCCTCGACGGCGGCGAGCTCGTCGACGGACGCGGCCCGGATCCGTTCGAGGCTGCCGAACTCGGTGGCCAGCGCCCGCGCCGCGGTGGGTCCGACGTGCCGGATGGACAGCGCGACGAGCACCCGCCACAGCGGCTTGTCCTTCGCGCGTTCGAGATTCTCGAGCAGCCGCTCGCCGTTCTTCGACAACGCGCCCTTGGCGGTGCGGAAGATCGACGTGGTCATCAGATCGTCGGCGGTGAGTGTGAACAGGTCGCCCTCGTTGCCGATCGCACCGGAGGTCACCAGCGCCGTGGACGCCTCGTACCCGAGCGCCTCGATGTCGAATGCGCCGCGGCCGGCGACATGGAAGACCCGCTCCCTCAGCTGCGCCGGGCAGTGCTGCTGATTCGGGCACCGCAGATCGACGTCGGATTCCTTCGCCGGCGCGAGAGGTGTTGCGCACTCCGGACATTCGGTGGGCATCACGAATTCGCGTTCGGTGCCGTCGCGCAGGTCGACGACCGGGCCGAGCACCTCCGGAATCACGTCGCCGGCCTTGCGCAGCACCACGGTGTCGCCGATGAGCACGCCCTTGCGGACCACCTCGGACGCGTTGTGCAGCGTCGCCAGCGACACCGTCGACCCCGCGACCGTCACCGGTTCCATGTATGCGAACGGGGTGACGCGGCCGGTGCGGCCGACGCTGACCCGGATGTCGAGGAGTTTGGTGGTGACCTCCTCCGGCGGGTACTTGTAGGCGATCGCCCAGCGCGGCGCACGCGAGGTCGCGCCGAGGCGCCGGTGCAGCGACATCTCGTCCACCTTGACGACGAGACCGTCGATCTCGTGCTCGATGTCGTGGCGATGCTCGCCCCAGTACCGCATCCGTTCGACGACCGCGTCGGCGCCCTGCACCCGGACGGTGTGCGGGGAGACGGGCAGCCCCCATGCCGCGAGCGCCGTGTACGCCTCGGACTGGGACTCCGGTTCGAATCCTTCGAGACGTCCGAATCCGTGGCAGATCATGCCGAGCCGGCGTCTGGCGGTGACCGCCGGGTTCTTCTGCCGCAGTGAACCTGCCGCGGAGTTGCGGGGATTCGCGAACGGCGCCTTGCCCTCGGCGACCAGGCTCGCGTTGAGGGCCTGGAAGTCCTCGAGCCGGAAGAACACCTCGCCGCGCACCTCCAGCACCGTCGGTACCGGGAAGTCGTCGGTGCCGGTGATCCGCTCCGGGATGTCCTCGATGGTCAGGGCATTGAGGGTGACCTCCTCGCCGGTGCGGCCGTCGCCGCGGGTCGCCGCGCGCACCAGCCTGCCGTTCTCGTACACGAGGTTCAGCGCGACACCGTCGATCTTCACCTCGCACAGATAGTGCAGGTTGCCGCCGGTCTCGGATTCGACGCGGGCGAGCCATCCGCGCAACTCGTCCTCGGTGAAGACGTTGTCGAGACTGAGCATCCGCTCGAGGTGGTCGACGGCGGTGAAATCGGTGGCGAAGCCGCCGCCGACGAGCTGGGTCGGTGAATCGGGCGTGCGCAGTTCCGAGTACTGCTCCTCGAGGGCGTTCAGTTCGCCGAGCAACTGGTCGAACGCGCCGTCGGAGATGGTCGGGGCGTCGCGCACGTAGTAGCGGAACTGATGCTCGCGCACCTCCTCGGCGAGCTGTTGCCAGCGCTCGCGTGCCTCGGGAGGTGCGGTGATGGCTGCGTCCGTCGATTCACTCACAGCCCGCAAGCCTAGTCGAGGGCGCCGACAGTTCCCGGTCGCTCGGGCCGCGCAGTCAGAGGGATTCGGGGTCCTCGGCGAACGCCGCCGCCACGTCGCGGGTCAGTCGCAGCGCGGTGCGGGCCCACGCCGGATCGGCACCGGCCAGCCCGCACGCGGGAGTCACCGCCACCGACCGCAGGACCGTGCGGGGAAACCCGAGCCGGTCGATCAGCGTCACCGCCGGTGCCGCGGCCTCCCGCCAGGTCGGCGGCGTGGCCGGTGCGGTCGTGGGGACCAGGCCGAGCAGCAGTGTGGTACCGGCGTCGAGGAGTTCCCCGATGCCGTCGAGATCGCTGACCCGGTCGACGTCGAGCGCGACCGCGTCCGCGGCGCTCGCCCGCAGCAGCGCGGTCGGAACGGTCCCACCGCAGCAGTGCACCGCGACCGGACGCCGTGTCGCCTCGATCGTCGTGTCCAGCACGTGCTGGGCTTCCGGTTCGGGCACCGCGGCGACGGTTTCGAGGATCGTCCGGCCCTTCAGGGTTCCCGCCAGAACGTCCGGCAGTGCCGGCTCGTCGAGCTGCACGACGACCGCGGCGCCCGTCCGGCGGGTGATCTCGGCCGCGTGCCGGGACAGACCCTCCCCCAGCGATTCGGACAGGTCCCGCACCGCACCCGGATCGGTGAGCACCCGCCGTCCGGTGGTCAGTTCGGTGTGCGCGGCGAGGGTCAACGGCCCGGCGGACTGCACCTTCACGGTGCGCCCGGAGCCGAGACCCGCGTTCTCCCAGGCCTCTTCGAATCCATCGAGGTCCTGGTGCAGCAGGTCCTCCGCCCGGGCGGCGATCGCGCCGCGACGCCCGGTGAGCCGGTAGCCGGTCGTCGTGCCGTCGAGATGCAGATCCACCAGCAGCGCGCTCGCACGGCCGATCATGTCCGCGCCGAGGCCGCGGGCGGGCAGTTCCACGAGATGCGGGAGCGCGGCGAGCTCGCCGAGGATCACCGCCGCCGATTCACGCGCGTCGACGCCGGGCCACGATCCGATACCCGTCGCGACGCCCGCCCAGCTTCCGGGACCGGGGGCCGCGGTCACCGGGCGCCGGCCGCGGCGGCGATGGTGCCGCTGCCCACGACGATGTCGCCGGCCGCATCGGGGCGGTAGAGCACGGCGGCCTGGCCCGCGGCGACGCCGGTGAGCGGTTCGCGCAGCGTGATCTCGATGCCGGTGCCGACGGCCTCGGCGATCGCGGGGGCGATGCCCCCGTGGGCGCGCACCTGCACGACGCATTCGATCGGTCCCTCGGGTGCCGCGCCCGCGGTCCACACCGCGCGTTCGGCGGTGATCGAGCGGACCTGCAGGTGCTCGGCGGATCCCACTTTCACGGTGCCGCTGTCCGGGTCGATCCCGGTCACGTAGCGGGGACGGCCGTCCGGGCCGGGTCCGGCGATACCGAGACCCTTGCGCTGACCGATCGTGAAGCCGTGCACGCCTTCGTGTTCGGCGAGCACCGCGCCGGAGTCCACATCGACGACCTTGCCGGGCCGCACACCGATGCGGGCTCCGAGGAAGGCACGGGTGTCGCCCGAGGGAATGAAGCAGATGTCGTGACTGTCCGGCTTGTTCGCGACGGCCAGGCCCCGCTCGGCGGCCTCCGCGCGGATCCGCTCCTTGGGGGTGTCCCCGACCGGGAACATCGCCCGGGACAGCTGCTCGGCCGTGAGAACGCCGAGGACGTACGACTGGTCCTTGTCGGCGTCGACTGCGCGGCGGAGCACCCCGTCGTGCAACTGCGCGTAGTGACCGGTGGCGACCGCATCGAAGCCGAGCGCGACGGCCCGATCCGCGAGCGCCGCGAACTTGATCTTCTCGTTGCAGCGCAGGCACGGGTTCGGTGTCTGCCCCGCCGCGTACGCGGCGACGAAATCGTCGATCACGTCTTCCTTGAAGCGATCTGCGAAATCCCACACGTAGAACGGGATGCCGAGCACGTCGGCGGCACGCCGGGCATCACCGGCGTCCTCCTTCGAGCAGCAGCCCCGCGAGCCCGTACGCAGGGTGCCCGGCGCCGTCGACAACGCCAGGTGCACACCGACGACCTCGTGTCCGGCATCGACGGCGCGGGCAGCAGCCACCGCCGAGTCCACACCGCCGCTCATCGCCGCGAGAATCCTCATCGTCCGTCACCTCCACGACCGGCAGCGCTCGCCAATCCGGCGGCACGAGCCCGTTCCACCACCTGCGGCAGAGCCGCGATCACCGCATCCACATCGGCACGAGTCGAGCTGTGCCCCAACGAGAACCGCAACGATCCGCGCGCGGTCCGCGGATCGGCACCCATCGCGACCAGCACGTGGCTGGCCCGGGCGACACCGGCCGTGCACGCCGACCCGGTGGAGCATTCGATCCCTGCCGCATCCAGCAGCATCAGCAGCGAATCACCCTCGCAGCCGGGGAAAGTGAAATGCACGTTGCCGGGGAGCCGGTCCGCGCCGCGCGGCCCGTTGAGGACCGCCCCGGGGACCGCGTCCTCGATGCCCGCGATGAGTGCATCGCGCAGCGCACCGAGCTCGGCGGCGTTCGCAGCGAGATCGGCGGTCGCCGCGCGCAGCGCCGCGGCCATACCGACGATCGAGGCGGTGTCCTGCGTACCCGAACGGATGTCGCGTTCGTGCCCGCCGCCGTGGGCGAGCGGCACGCACGGCACCTGGCGGCCCAGCAGCAGCGCACCGACGCCCTGCGGGCCACCGAACTTGTGGGCCGCGACCGTCAGTGCGGACAGGCCGCTCGCCGCGAAATCGACGGGCAGGTGCGCCACGGCCTGGACCGCGTCGCTGTGGATCGGCACGTCGAACTCGGCGGCGACGGCAGCGAGTTCGGGGATCGGCATCACGGTGCCGACCTCGTTGTTGGCCCACATGACCGTCACCAGCGCGGTCTCGTCGGCGTGCTCGGCCAGCGCGGCCCGCAGCGTCGCCGGGTCGACGCGCCCCTCGGTGTCGACGGGCAGCCACGTCACCTCGGCGTTCTCGTGGTCGACGAGCCATTCGACGGCGTCGAGCACGGCGTGGTGCTCGACCGAGCCGGCGATCACGCGGTTCCGTCGCGGGTCCTGCGCGCGGCGGGCCCAGAAGATGCCCTTGACCGCGAGGTTGTCGCCTTCGGTGCCGCCGGAGACGAACAGCACCTCCGAGGGGCGGGCACCGAGATCGGCGGCGATGGATTCGCGGGCCTCCTCGATGCGGCGGCGCGCGGCACGTCCGGAACCGTGTAGCGACGAGGCATTGCCGACCGTCGCGAAGACCTGCGTCATCGCCTCGATCGCCGCAGGCAGCATCGGCGTGGTCGCGGCATGGTCGAGGTAGACGGTGTGCGGGGAGCCGGATGTGCCGGCGCTGGGCGAGGTCATGACCGGTCCAGGATAGCGGGTGCCGGGGTGGTGCTCGTCCGCTCGCTATCCGGCAACCGGGACCGGGAGCGGCAACGCGTCCGGCTCACCGCGTACGGCGCGTTCGCACCGTGCCGCCAGTTCGTGCCGGTCGGTGCCGGGACGCTGGAGCGGTGCGAGTACGACGTCGGCGACCGTGCCCCGGTGCCGCAGCATCCGGCGGATGGCCGCGCCGATCGTGTCGTCGCCGACGAATGCGGGGGCGGTGCCGACGGCGCCGGTGCCGTCGAGGTAGCGCAGCCGCACCGGCTGAACGGGGCATTCGGCGTCGACCGCCGCCTGGAACAGCGCGGAACGGAAGCGGCCGTGCGCCCGCCCGCACCATGTGGTGCCCTCGGGGAACACGGTGACCCGGTCGCCGAGCCGGAGGCGGGTGCGGATCCGCGCGACGACGTCGGGCAGCTCCCGCAGGTTCTCGCGCTCGATGGGGATCACCCGCATGCGCCGGGCGAGGGCCCCGAGTGCACCCCATCCGAGCAGGTCGGCGCGGGCGACGAAGCCGGACGGTGTGATCGCGGTGAGTACCAGCACGTCGGTCCAGGACACGTGCGGTGCGACGACGAGGACACCGGCTCCGGGTTCGGCGGCGTCGGGTCCGTTCCGCAGATCGGTGACCGTCAGCCGCAGGCCGGCGCACCGGAGCAGCCCCCGCGCGCAGTGCCGCAGCAGCGCGACGCGAGCGGCGGCGGGGAGCATCCGGCTCGCGGCGAGGAGCGGCACGGCGACCAGCGCGAGGATCACGACGAGCCACCTCGCGGCGCATGTGAGAAGACTCACACGTTGCGGCCGGCGCGGCAGGCAGCCGATTCCGCACGGGCTGACGGGCATCCAGGCGTGGGCGCGGATGCTCACGCCGGAACCGCCGGGACCCGGTCGGCCTGCTCGGCGGCCCCGCGCAGCCGCGAAAGATAGCGCGTGTCGGCGTCGTGGAGGTTCAACAGGGCCACGAAGTCCGCGACCCCGAAGTCAGGGTCGTGAGCGGGTTCGCCGCAGATCCGGGCTCCGAGCCGCAGATAACCGCGCAGCAGGGGCGGCAGCACGGCGCGGGCGGGGCGGCCGGAGCCGTCGGGCGCGGGGCGGGCCGGCGGCACCGAACGCAGCGGGCGCACCCGCTGACCGGGTGCCGCCGAGTGCCGTTCCAGAAGCACGTCGCGGACCGCGAGGACGTTGGCACCGGGAATCTCGCCCGGCTGCGCGCACATCGGGACCGACACGCAGCCGAACACCCATGTGTGGCCGGTCGATTCCAGGTATCGCAGGATGCCCGCCCACATGAGGGTGAGCACCGCGCCGGAGCGGTGTGCCGGGTCCACACAGGCCCGGCCCATCTCGACCGCGCCGAGACCGAGCGGATCCAGCACCGCCAGATCGAATTCGGTCGCGGTGTAGTACCCGCCGGCGGCACGGGCGGCCTCGGGCGGCAGCATGCGGTAGCAGCCGACCGTCGCGCCGGTGTGACGGTCGTGGACGAGCACGTGGTCGCAGAACTCGTCGAACCGGTCCTCGTCGAGATCGCCGGCGCCCGCAGGAATCCGGAATCCGGGTTCGGTGGAGAACACCCGCCGGCGCAGGCGTTGCGCGGCCTCGCGGTGTTCCGGATCGGAGGAAACGAACAGGGAGTACCGGGGTCCGGACAGCACCGGCACGGAATGGAGACGGGGACGGGCGAGTACCGACGTCGTGGTCATGGTGCAGGTGTATCGGACCGGTGCGGCGGTCCGGCGGCACCGCGATGACGCCGGGATGCACCGCCGGTGAACACCTTCACGTGCGTGCCGGATGCACCGCGGCCCCGCTCCGGGAGATCGGAGCGGGGCCGCGATCGGGCTACGAGGGCCCGGGCTACGAGGATCAGCCCTTGTGCTTCTTGACCTCTTCGGTCAGCTGCGGGGCGACGTTGAACAGGTCGCCGACGACGCCGAAGTCCGCGATCTCGAAGATCGGGGCCTCTTCGTCCTTGTTGACGGCGACGATGGTCTTCGAGGTCTGCATGCCGGCGCGGTGCTGGATGGCACCGGAGATGCCGAGCGCGACGTACAGCTGCGGCGAGACCGTCTTGCCGGTCTGGCCGACCTGGAACTGGCCCGGGTAGTAGCCGGAGTCGACGGCGGCACGCGAGGCACCGACTGCGGCACCGAGCGAGTCGGCGAGTTCCTCGACGACCGAGAACTTGTCCGCCGAGCCGACACCGCGACCACCGGAGACGACGATCGACGCCTCGGTGAGCTCGGGGCGGTCGCCGCCGACGACGGGCTCACGCGAGGTGATCTTGACGGCGGACTCCTCCTGAGCCGGAACCTCGACGGCGACGCGCTCGGCGGCACCGGCCTGCGGCTGCGCCTCGACGGCACCCGGGCGGACGGAGATGACCGGGACCTCGCCGTTGGCCTTGGCGTCGACGGTGAACGCGCCACCGAAGATGGAGTGGACGGCGGTGCCGTCGGACTTGACGTCGATGACGTCGACGAGCAGACCGGAGCCGATGCGCGCGGCGAGGCGGCCCGACACCTCCTTGCCCTCGACGCTCGCGGCGGTGAGCACGGCGGCCGGGCCGGCGGACTCGACGAGGGAGGCCAGCACGTCGACCTTCGGGGTAACCAGGTAGCCGTCGATGTCGTCGGACTCGGCGGCGTAGACCTTGGCGGCACCGGCCGCGGCGAGCGCGTCCTGCAGCTTGTCCGCGGTGCCGGCGGGGCCGGTGACGACGGCGGCGGGCTCACCGAGCGCACGCGCCGCGGTGATGAGCTCGATGCTGACCTTCTTCAGAGCGCCCTCGGCGTGCTCGACGAGCACGAGTACTTCTGCCATTGCTTCTTTCTCCCTTGGTGTGTCTGCTGTGTTCGCGGGGCGCGGATCAGATGATCTTGTTGGAGACGAGGTATGCGGCGATCTTGCTGCCGCCGTCGCCCTCGTCGGTGACGCGCTCGCCAGCGGTACGCGCGGGCTTCGGGGTGACACCGGTGACGGTGGAACCGGCGTTGGCGACGCCGAAGATCTCGGGATCGAGACCGATCTCGGCGAGCGTGAGGGTCTGCACTTCCTTCTTCTTCGCGGCCATGATGCCCTTGAAGGACGGGAAGCGCGGCTCGTTGATCTTCTCGGTGACCGAGACGATGGCCGGGAGGGAGGCCTCGAGGCCGAAGACGCCCTCGTCGGTCTCGCGCTCGCCGGTGGCCTTGCCGTCGGCGACGGTGAGCTTGCGCAGGTGGGTCAGGTGCGGAAGGCCCAGGTACTCGGCGATGATGGCCGGAACGGCACCGGCGCGGCCGTCGGTGGCCTCGTTGCCGGCGATGACCAGCTCGACGCCCTCGATCTGACCGAGAGCAGCAGCCAGGGCGTACGACGTCTGGATGGCGTCGGAGCCGTGGAGGGCCGGGTCGTTGAGGTGGATGGCCTTGTCGGCGCCCATGGACAGCGCCTTGCGGATGGCATCGGTCGCGCGATCGGGACCGGCGGTGAGCACGGTGACCTCGCCACCGTCGCGCTCCTTGATGAGCAGAGCCTCTTCGACGGCCCGCTCGTTGATCTCGTCGAGCACGGCGTCCGCAGCTTCGCGGTCGAGGGTGTAGTCGCCGTCGGTGAGCTTGCGCTCGGACCACGTGTCGGGGACCTGCTTGATCAAAACGACGATGTTCGTCATGGGTCTACGTCGACCTCCTGTTGTATCGCTGCCTTTTCGGCTCGGCGAGGCGATGCCTGAACCGAGTACTCGTGTTTCGCACGGGGTGTGCGTCAGATTACCTCACGCTAAGTTACCCACCGGTAACTTGGCAAGAGATCCGGTTCACCATAACCACACGAAGGGAACGAGACGCTTGTGATGTGGACCACCCCGAACAGCGAACTAACCGGTACGTCTACTCTCGGGGCGGTGAGCGACTCCACCGTCCGCGCCGACGAGGCGCAACAACTGCCCCTCACGGGCGAGCGAACCGTCCCCGGCATCGCCGAGGAGAACTACTGGTTCCGCCGGCACGAGGTGGTCTACCGCGACATGCTCGCGCGGTGCGCCGGACGAACCGTCCTCGAAGCCGGCTGCGGCGAGGGTTACGGGGCCGACATGATCGCCGACGTCGCGCAGCGCGTCATCGGACTCGACTACGACGAGAGCGCCGTCGCGCACGTGCGCGCCCGTTACCCACGCGTGGACATCCGCCGGGGCAACCTCGCCGACCTGCCCCTCGACGACGCGTCGGTCGAGGTCGTGGTCAACTTCCAGGTCATCGAGCACCTGTGGGATCAGGGCCGGTTCCTGCGCGAATGCCACCGCGTCCTCGCCCCCGGCGGCGAACTGCTCGTGAGCACCCCGAACCGGATCACCTTCTCCCCCGGCCGCGACACTCCCCTCAATCCGTTCCACACGCGCGAGCTCGACGCCGCGGAACTGGCCGAACTGCTCGTCGAGGCGGGCTTCCGCGTCGAGCTCATGACCGGTGTCCACCACGGCCCGGCGCTGCGGGCACTCGACGCCAAACACGGCGGCTCGTTCATCGACGCGCAGATCGAACGCGCCCTCGCGGGTGAGCCGTGGCCGGCCGAACTGACCGCCGACGTCGCGGGCGTGGACGTGGCCGATTTCACGCTCGATCCCGAGAACATCGATGCCAGCCTCGATCTCGTCGCCATCGCCGTGAAGGATCCGGCACGGTGACCACCCGCGCGAACTCGACGGGGGGTGCCACGGCAGGACGTGAGCCGGGCATGTTCGCGCTCGTACTGCACTCACACCTGCCGTGGCTCGCCAACCACGGGCGCTGGCCCGTCGGCGAGGAATGGCTCTACCAGTCGTGGGCCGCAACCTATCTGCCGGTCACCGACGTACTGCACCGGCTCGCCGCCGAGGGCCGCACCCGGCTGCTCACCCTCGGGGTGACGCCCGTGCTGGCGGCGCAACTCGACGATCCGCACTGCCTGACCGGTATGCACCACTGGCTCGGCAACTGGCAGCTGCGCGCACACGAAGCGGCCGGCATGGCCGAGCAGTCCTACCGCGACCTCGGCGCGCGGGAGCACCGCCTCGCCGCCGACGCACGCGACCTGTTCGAAACCCGGTGGCGCCACGGAGGTTCCGCAGTCGTTCGCGGGTTGATCGACGCCGACGCGATCGAACTTCTCGGCGGTCCGCTGGCACACCCGTTCCAGCCGCTGCTCGACCCGCGCCTGCGCGCGTTCTCGCTGTCCGAAGGGCTGTACGACGCACGGGCCCGCTGGCAGCACACGCCCCGGGGCATCTGGGGTCCCGAGTGCGCCTTCACCCCCGGCATGGAATCCGGCTACGCCGCCGCCGGCGTCGAACACTTCATGGTCGACGGTCCGGCCCTGCGCGGCGACACCTCGCTGGGCCGCCCCGTGTGGGACTCCGACGTCGTCGCGTTCGGCCGCGACCTGCAGGTCTCCTACCGCGTGTGGTCACCGAAATCCGGCTACCCCGGACACGCCGCGTACCGGGACTTCCACACCTACTGCCACGACACCGGCCTCAAACCGGCACGGGTCACCGGCCGGACCGTACCGTCGCACGAAAAGGCGCCCTACGACCCGGATCTCGCGTCCGCGACGGTCGACAGGCACGTCGCAGACTTCGTCGAGACCGTGCGCCGGCGACTGCGCAGCGAATCCACGCGGATCGGCCGGGACGCCCTCGTCGTCGCCGCGTTCGACACCGAACTGTTCGGGCACTGGTGGTACGAGGGACCGCTGTTCCTGGAGCGGCTGCTGCGGGCACTGCCCGAGGCCGGCATCGAGGTCGGCACCCTCGCCGACGCCCGCGACCGCGGCTACGTCGGCACGCCGGTCGAGCTTCCCGATTCGTCGTGGGGGTCCGGCAAGGACTGGCGGGTGTGGGCCGGTGAGCAGGTCCAGGACCTCGTCCGGCTCAACGACGAGGTCGTGCGCACCGCTCTCGACACCCTCGACAAGGACCGCGCCACCGCGGCACCCGGTCTGCCCGCGCTGCGCAACCGCGTCCACGACCAGATGCTCCGCGAGGCGCTGATGGCGGTCTCGAGCGACTGGGCCTTCATGGTCAGCAAGGACACCGCCGCCGGATACGCGCGCGACCGCGCGCACAAGCACGCGCACGCGCTGCGCGAGATCGCCGACGCGGTCGCGTCGGGCCGCCACGACGCGGCCGCGCGCCTCGCCGACGGCTGGAACCGCGCCGACAACCTGTTCCCCGCACTCGACGCACGCCGACTGCCGAACGGAGAGCCGACATGAGAGTTCTCATCGTCTCGTGGGAGTACCCGCCGGTCGTCGTCGGCGGACTCGGTCGCCACGTGCACCATCTGGCCACCGAACTCGCCGCGGCGGGCCACGAGGTCGTCGTGCTGTCCCGGCGCCCGACGGGAACCGACCCGTCCAGCCACCCCACCGTCACACACATCGCCGAGGGCGTTCTGGTGGTCGCGGTCGCCGAGGATCCGCCGCACTTCGACTTCGGTGAGGACATGCTCGGCTGGACGCTGGCGATGGGCCACGCGATGGTGCGCGCCGGGGTCGGCCTGAGCAAGGGCGGCATCGGTGACGGCTGGACCCCCGACGTCGTGCACGCGCACGACTGGCTGGTCGCACACCCCGCGATCGCGCTCGCCGAATACTTCGACGTGCCGCTCGTGTCCACCCTGCACGCCACCGAAGCGGGCCGGCACAGCGGCTGGCTGTCCGGGAAGATGAACCGTCAGGTGCACTCGGTGGAGTGGTGGCTCGCGAACGAATCGGATTGGCTCATCACGTGTTCGGCGTCGATGCGCGACGAGGTCGCCGAGCTGTACGGGCCGGACCTGCCGTCGATCTCGGTGATCCGCAACGGCATCGACGTCACCACCTGGTCGTATCGCGACCGCGAGCCGCGCACCGGCCCGGCCCGGCTGTTGTTCGTCGGGCGACTCGAATACGAGAAGGGGGTGCAGGACGCGATCGCGGCACTACCGAAGATCCGGCGGTCGCATCCGGGCACGACGCTCGTCGTCGCCGGTGAGGGCACCCAGTTCGAATGGCTGCGCGAGCAGGCGCGCGTCCACCGGGTCGCACGGTCGGTGACGTTCCTCGGCAACCTCGACCACACCGAACTGCTCGGCTGGCTGCACGGCGCCGACGCGATCGTGCTGCCGAGCCGCTACGAACCGTTCGGGATCATCGCGCTCGAGGCCGCCGCTGCCGGCACACCGCTCGTCACCTCCACCGCCGGCGGGCTCGGCGAGGCCGTCGTCGACGGTGTCACCGGCCTGTCGTTCCAGCCGGGCGACGTGGCCGGGCTCGTCTCCGCGGTACGGGAACTGCTCGACGAACCGGACGCCGCGCAGGATCGTGCCCGCGCGGCCCGGGCGCGGCTCACCGACGACTTCGACTGGCGGCAGGTCGCCGAGGAGACCGCTCAGGTGTACTCGGGCGCAAAACGCCGGGTCCGTCATCCGCTGGCGCGCCCGCAGATCCCGCAACGTCCGCTTCCCGACCGCGGCTGATCACGTCCCCTGCACGTTTCCGTCTCGTGCGTGTTTCCGGTAGCGGGTGCTACCGGAAACACGCACGGGGGCAGTCAGTCCGATGCGAGTGACGGCTGCAGGTGCGCCCACGGCCGCGCCTGCTCCAGTTGCGCCGCGAGCGCAAGCAGCAGGCCCTCCCCGCCGAGCGGGGCGACGAACTGGACGCCGAGCGGCAGCCCGGCGGCGGTCCGGTACAACGGCACCGAGATCGCCGGCCGCCCGGTGATGTTCGCCAATTGCGTGTAGGGCGTGCGGCCCAGATTGTCGTCGACGATCGAGTCCAGGAGGCCACCGAGACGCGCGAGACGGCCGAGCCTGCCCGCGACGATCAACCGGCTGAGCACCCGGATCAGCGGCGGCGTGGTCAGTTCGCCGACCCGTACCGGTGGCGACGCCAACGTCGGCGTGAGCAACAGGTCGTAGCGTTCGTGGAACGCCACCAGCCCCCGGGTGTACCCGTTCCACCGTTCCAGTGCCGCAAGATAATCCGGTGCCGGCACCGAGCGCCCGACGGCCGCGAGAACCCGGGTGTCGAGTTCGAAACCCTCCGGTCCGCACCCTGTCCGGCGCCGGGCGTCGTCGACCTCCTGGGCGAGCGAGGCGAACCACATGGTCAGGAAGTCCGTGGCGAGGCGCCGCTCGTCGATTCCCGTCTCGGCGGGTTCGACGTGGTGCCCGAGTTCGTCGAGCAACGCGACCGCGTCGTCGACGGCGGTGACCGCTTCCCGGTCGACGGGGGTGCCCAGCGGCGACGCGGTCGCGTAACCGATGCGCAGTTGCCGCGGCGGCCGGCCCGCGATCGCCGCGTACGACTCCTCGGCGCGGGCACCGAGGTACGGACCGCTCGGGTCGGCACCGGCGACGACGTCGAGCATCGCGGCCGCATCCCGAACCGTCCGGGTGACGACACCGTTGGACACCGCCCCGTGCAGGGGTTCGCCGATGGCCGGGCCGTTCGGTACCACACCGCGTCCCGGTTTGAGTCCGACGAGTCCGCAGCAGGCCGCGGGAATCCGGATGGATCCGCCGCCGTCGTTCGCTCCGGCAGCGGGCACCACCCCCGCCGCGACCGCGGCGGCCGAGCCACCCGACGACCCGCCCGGGGTGTGCGCCGGGTTCCACGGGTTGCGCGTCGGCCCGTTCGCCTCGGGCTCGGTGATGTTCTTGGCCCCGAACTCCGGGGTGTTCGTCTTCCCGAACACGACCAGCCCGGCGTCGAGCCAGCGGTCGACGACGAGCGCGTTGCGCGCGGCCGGGAGCGCTGCCAGGGCGCGGCTGCCGCTCCCGGTCGGGGTGCCCACGACGTCCTGCGCGAGGTCCTTCACCAGGAACGGCACGCCGGCGAAGGGACCGGTGAGCGAACCCCGCGCGCGGGTGCGGGCCCGCTCGTCGAGGCGGTACACCACCGCATTCAGTACCGGATCGACCGCGTCCAGACGCGCGATCGCGGTGTCCAGCAGTTCTTCGGCGCCGACCTGCCCGCTGGCGACGAGCTCGGCCAGCCCGACCGCGTCGTGACCGCGGTAGTCGGAATACTCCATCGCGCAACTCCCCTCGTGCTCGTCGACGGCGAATCCCGGATCAGGAACCGGCGTCGGCGCCTTCCGGCAGGTCCCCCGCCTTCTTGCGGGCGATGTCCTCGAGGGCGGCGATGTATTCGGCGCGCTGCGCGGCACCCGCCTCCCAGTCGGCCCTGCGGTTCTTCACGGCCCTGGCCGGGGAACCCACGGCGATGCTGAAGTCCGGGATGTCGCCCTTGACCACGGCGTGCGCTCCGAGCACGCAACCGCGACCGACGCGGGTACCGCGCAGGACGGTGACCTTCGCGGCGATCCACGTGTCGGGGCCGATCCGGACGGGGCTCTTGACGATGCCCTGGTCCTTGATCGGGTAGGTCACGTCCTCGGTGCGGTGGTCGAAATCGCAGATGTAGCACCAGTCCGCGACGAGCGTGGACGCACCGATCTCGATGTCGAGGTAGGTGTTGACGACGTTGTCCTTGCCGAAGACGACCTTGTCGCCGATGCGCAGCGATCCCTCGTGACAGCGGATGGCGTTGCCGTCGCCGATGTGGACCCACTTGCCGATCTCGAGCCGGGAAAGTTCCGGGGTCGAGTGGATCTCGACGTTCTTGCCGAGGAAGACCATGCCGCGCAGGATCACGTGCGGGTTCGCGAGTTTGAACTTCGCGAGCCGGTAGTACCGCACCAGGTACCAGGGTGTGTAGGCCTTGTTGGCCAGCACCCACCGCAGCGAGTCGACGGTCAGGAACTTCGCCTGATCGGAATCCCGCCGACGGGAACCACGCCACCTCGTGCGCAACGGTGCGCCCCACATGCTCGTCATAGCATGCCAGCCTACGGTCAGCCTCGTGCGGAGGGTACGGGACCCGGCCCGATAGGCTGGTCGATCGTATCCTTCGGGCCTGAGGAGAGATGTGTGATGCGGGGTGTCCTGCGGACGGCAGTGCTGGCGACGACGGCGGCACTCGCGTTGAGCGGATGCGGAAGCGGGAACGAACCGATCGACATCCTCTCAGCCGGGGGCTGGCCCGGCCGCTATTCCGATGCCCGCAACAGCAGCACCTCCACCGTGGCCGGACTGCCGGATGTGTCGGTCGCCTGGACCCGGTCGGTCGGCGGGACGGTCGGCTCCCCGCCGTCGATCGCCGCGAACGGGCAGATCTTCGTGAGCGCCTCCACCGACGCCGGGTGCAATCTGTTCGCGTACCAGATCGACACCGGTCGCAAACGCTGGTGCACGCGGATCGCTCCGGGTGTCGGCGTGGTCACGCCGGTCGCCGACACCGTCGCCAACGTCTACGTCGGCGAGGAGGGTGGGCTGTACTCGTTCAACGAACACGGTCAGCGGCGCTGGCGCATTCCCGTGAGCGGCACACCGCGCAGCCCGCAGTTCACCGGCGACGGAAACCTGCTGGCGGTCACACATTTCGGTCAGGTCAACGTGGTGGACACACAGACCGGCAAGCTCGTCGCCCCGATCTACGACATGATTCCGGTCCCCGCGGTGGAGGACGGCACGGACGTACCCCGGCAGGCCCCCGACCACGGACTCGCCGCGTGTTTCGGCGGCTCACCCGACTGCCCCGTCGCGACGACCCCCGCGGTCGACCTCGCGACCGACCGCATCTTCGTCACCCTGTGGCGCCCGGGAGCGGACCGTGCGGCGCTCGTCGCGTTGCGCTACACCGGAGGCGACGACGCGCACATCGCCCAGGAATGGTCGTTCGACGATCTGCCGGGTGGTGCGGTCACGAGCCCGGTGCTCTCCGCTGACGGCGCGACGGTCTACGTGCACGACGGTGACGGCACCCTCTGGGCGATCGACTCCGCGTCGGGATCGGCACGCTGGAGCCACGATCCGGGGTATCTGACGTCGACGGGCCCAGCCATCACCGCCGACGGGACGATTCTGCTCGCCGGTGGCGGCGCGGACGGTCCGCTCGTGGCGCTGCGTGACGCCGGGGATCACGCCGAATCGCTGTGGCAGCGGGACGACGTGCGCCAGCTCGGTGCCGTGGCCGCCGCGGCGGACGGGATCGCGTACACGGTGGTGCGGTCGCCGGAGGGTCTCGACGCGCTGGTCTTCGACGCCTCCGACGGCACCACCCTGGATCAGGAATCCCTGCCGGGAGCATCCGGTTTCGCGGTCGGCACCGCGATCGGTCCGGACGGGGAGTTGCTGGTGACGACGCTGCTCGGGGACCTGTACACCTTGCGCTGACGGCTCCCCTACCGCCGGCGCCGGGTCAGGCCGCCAGGACCGTCAACTCGATCCCGCTGCCGCGCCGGATCGTGTTGTAGATCGGGCAGGTGGCGACGAACCGCTCGCCCAGGACGTCCGCGGCGGCCTGATCCACCCCGCGCACGGAGATCGTGACCCGGGTGAAGTCGTACCGGGTCGGGTCCGCGCTTCCCCGTGCGTGGGACGCATCGACATGAATCCCGCTGACCGCCATCCCGAGTTCCTGCGCGTTCGACTCGAAGTTCGCCATCGCGCACGAGACGAGCGCCGACAGAAGCAGTTCCCCTGCCTGGATCGACTCACCGGGACCGAACCGCGAGTCGGTGACCAGATGGTTGGCGCGGGCGTCGATCACGAACCGGCCGGGAACCCCGGCAATGGTGTGGCCGGACACGGCCGCGACGTTCGCGACGGGCACGGCGTCGTCGATGCTCATTCGGCAACCGTCCCAGGCTTGGGAACACGGTTCTCCCACTCGCGCGCGGTGGACCGCTCGAGCCCGAGGTTCTGCCGCAGGGTGGCGCCCTCGTACTCGGTGCGGAACAGGCCGCGCTTCTGCAGTTCGGGAACGACCTGCCGCGTGAAGTCCTCGAACCCGCCCGGCTGGTAGGGCGCCTGCACCATGAAGCCGTCGCACGCGCCGCCGGTGAACCATTCCTCGAGTCCGTCCGCGACTTCCGTTGCGGTACCGATGAATCCGCCTTCGACACGGCCCCCGTACTGCTTGCCGAGCTCACGCAGCGTGAGTCCCTCGCGTTCGGTGATCTCGCGGACCTCGCGGTAGTGGCCCTCGACGCCGGGAACTTCGACGTCCGGGAGCCGCTCGTCCAGCGGGAACGTCGACAGGTCCACGTCCAGGTGGTAGGCGAGGGTGGAGAGCCCGCCCAGTGACGGCACCAGCTCGAACAGTTCCTCGAAGGTCTGCCGCGCGATCGCGTTCGTGGCTCCGACGACCGGCGCGATCGACGGCAGGATCTTCACCTGACGCGGATCGCGGCCGTGTGCAGCAACCCGTTCCTTGATCTCCCGGTAGAAGTCCTGCGCCGACTCGAGCGACGCGTGACTGCAGAAGATCACGTCGGACCAGCGCGCGGCGAAATCCTTGCCCTTGGACGAGGCACCGGCCTGGATCACCACCGGGTAGCCCTGCGGCGGCCGCGGCACGTTGAGCGGCCCCTGCACGGTGAACCACTCGCCCTTGTGGTCGATCGCGTGCACCTTGGCGGGGTCAGCGAACAGCGGCGCCTCGGTGTCGAGGACCAGCGCGTCGTCCTCCCAGCTGTCCCAGAGCTTCGCGGCCACCTCGAGGAACTCGTCGGCGCGTTCGTAGCGTTTGTCGCGGGGGAACTGCTCGTCCCGGTTGAAGTTGCGCGCCTCGGATTCCTGGAAGGAGGTCACCACGTTCCAGGCGGCGCGGCCCGCGGTCAGATGGTCCAGGCTGGCGAACGATCGGGCCACGGTGAACGGTTGTGCGTACGTGGTCGACACAGTGGCGGCCAGCCCGAGGTGCTCGGTGACCGCTCCCATGGACGCCAGCACGTGCAGCGGATCGAGGCGCATCGACCCGAGCGCGCCGTTGCGCAACTGCGTGTCGGTGCTCGACCCGAAACGGTCGGGCACCGAGAGGATGTCGGCGAAGAACGCGAGGTCGAAGCGCCCGTCCTCGAGGGTGCGGGCGATGTTCTGGTAGTAGTCCGCGGACAGCCATCCGGGGACCGACGCCGGGTAGCGCCAGCCACCGGGACGACCGGGTCCTGCAGTGATGAATGCGGCGAGGTGCATCTGGGAATCGGACATGACGTGGGCAATACCTACTTCGAGAGTTCCTGGTCGATAACGGTTTTGATCGAGTCGAACCGCGGATCCCGCAGCCATGTCGCGACGTCGACCTGCTCGGGGTAGATGCCGAGCCGGTGGAAATTGTCGGCGAGATCCTGCGTGCCCGTGATCGCGTCGTCACCCACCGAGACGAGCTGCCCCGCCCCGGAGTACGAGAGCCGGCTCGTCTCGACGAGGTCCCGGTACACCTCGGCCTCCATGGCGCTGCCGCCGAAGCCGCCCAGGCGGGTGAACTCGTCGACGGCGGCTGCCGGGTTCGCCTCGATCCAGCGTTGCGCGTCCCGGACGTTGCGGACGAGGGCTGCCGCGACCTCGGGATGGTTGTTCGCGAAGGACTCGCTCGCGACGAAGAACGCGTAGTCGTAGGTCTTCACGTCGGGCAGTGTCGCGGCGCCGTGCTTGCGCTTCGCCAGCTCGGCCATCGGCTGCCACGTGATCCACGCGTCCACCTTGCCCTGCGCGAACGCCGCTTCGGCGTCCGCGGCGGTGAGGTTGACGTACTCGACGTCGTCGAGCGTCAGGCCCGCGGTCCCGAGATACTCGACCAGACTGTACGTGCCGGTCGTGCCGCGGTGGTCGGCGACCTTGCGGCCCTTCAGATCCGCTGCGGACCGGATGTCGGACCCCTGCGGGACCAGAACGTCGACCTCGTTGCCCGGCAACGGATACGCCACCAGCGGCACGATGGGAACGCCGCCGCCGATCGCGTAGATGACGGCGGTCGCGGTCGCGAAGGAGAAGTCGACGCTGCCGGACTTGATCGCTTCCATCACCGGCAGGGACGCCGGGAATCCGGTGGGCCATTCCACGGGGACGCCGAGGTCGGCGCTCACGTCGAACCCACCGAGGTTGTTGCGCAGCACGGTGCCCGGCTCGGCGTTGCCGTCGCCGATCAGTGCGTATCGGACCCGGGTGAGAGGTCCGTCCTCGTCGGCCGCGGCGTCGGAGCCGCATCCGGCGAGGGACAGGGCGGTCAGGCCGAGCACACCGGCACCGGTGGCCTTGAGGAATCCGCGTCGGCTCAGCGACGAGGAGGTCAGGGGTGACATAGCGGGGGTGAAACCTTCCTACGGACGAAGCGGGAGAGCAGGGTCAGGAGTGCAGGACGCGATCGGCCTCGAGAAGCCCGTCGAGGAACTCCTCCTTCCAGGCGGCGAGCCGGGCGTCGCCGCGATGCCGCGGACGGGCCTGGTCGATCCGGAGTTCGCGCGTGATCCCGGATTCGGTGAGCAGCAGAACCCGGTCGGAGAGGATGAGCGCTTCTTCGACGTCGTGGGTGACGAGCAGGACGGTGCGCGGGCGCTCTGCGAGCATGCGTTCGAGCAGTTGCTGCATCGTGACGCGGGTGATCGCGTCGAGGGCGCCGAAGGGTTCGTCGAGGAGCAGCACGTCGGGCCGGTGGAGCAACGCCCGGACGAGGGCGACGCGCTGACGCTGGCCGCCCGACAACTCGGAAGGCCAGGCGCTCTCGCGCCCGGCGAGCCCGACCTCGGCGAGAAGCGCGGCTGCCTCGTCGCGACGCCCGCGGGTGCCGAGCCGGACGTTGTCGAGGACGGTACGCCACGGCAGCAGCCGGTCCTCCTGGAACATCATCCGGAAGACGACGGCCCGGTCGACGGTCGGCTCGACGCGCCCCTCGGTCGGCTCCTCGAGCCCGGCCAGAATACGGAGCAGGGTGGACTTTCCGACACCGCTGGGGCCGAGGAAGGTGACGAACTCGCCCGGCGCGATCGACAGGTCGATGTCGTCGAGAATTCGCTTGTCCTGGTAGTGGTGTCCCACTCCGAGCAGATCGAGACCGACGAGATCGTCGCGGGACATCAGCGGGTTCCCTTCCGGTAGTTCGGGTTCCAGCGGAGAACCCGCGCCTCGACCAGCCTGATGAGCTGGTCGGCCAGGAGACCGGCGAGGGCGTAGAGGACGATCGCGAGGACGATCCGGTCGTTGCGGAGCAGGTCGCGACCGTTCTGAGCGAGGAAACCGATACCTTCGCTGGTCGCGATGGTTTCGGCGATCACGAGCGTCAGCCAGGCCACGCCGAGCGCGTAGCGGATGCCGGTCAGGATCATCGGCATCGCTCCGGGCACGATGACCTGCCGGATCAGCTCGCCGCGACCGAGGCCGTAGGAGCGGCCGAGCTGCACGAGCTTGGGGTCTACGGTGCGGATGCCCGCGACCGTGTTGAGATAGACGGGGAAGATGACGCCGAGAGTCACGAGCATGACCTTCGGCAGCTCGCCGATGCCGAACGCCGCGATGAGCAGCGGGACGAGAGCGAGATGCGGAAGGGCGCGCAACATCTGCAACGTCCGGTCGACGAGCCCCTCGGCTATCCGCGAGAGTCCGACGGCGAAGCCGAGGACGAGCCCGATCGCCGCGCCGATGGTGAAACCGATGACGATGCGCCGCACGCTGACCAGCAGATGGGTCTGCAGTTCTCCCGCGCTCCAGAGATTCCGTGCGGTGTCGAGGACCTTGCTGGGCGGAGGCAGGATCGACGCGGAGACGAGTCCGGTGGTCGAGGCCCACTGCCAACCGAGCAGCACGAGGACCGGTACGACCCACGGCAACAGCGCGCTCGCGCGGAGCCGGCGCGCGGCGCGGCGGGGACGGGTCCGCCCGGCGTCGGGCACGGCGGCCGGTGCTGTGGAAACCGTGAGATCAGACATGGTCGGTCGCCGTCGGGGTGGGTGTGGTCGTGTTCATCGTTCTCCTCGCGGACAGCAGTGCGAGGAGCACTATAAATACAGCCGACAACTTACGACGACAGTTGTATACACATGGATTCAAACTCTTCCCATTCGTGGGGCATCCTGGTATGCGTTGCTCGATCGACTTTCTGCACGCTTCGAGGAGGAGACCACCCGGTGGACGACGACAGATCGCCGTACGCACAACTGCGCGAACGCATCACGAGCGGCGAATGCGCGCCCGGGTCCATGCTGGTGCCCGCCACCGTCGGCACCGGGATGGGGCTGTCGCGGACCCCCGTCCGCGAAGCCCTGCAACGCCTCGAATTCGATGGGCTGGTGGTCAAGGTCACCCGCGGTTACATGGTGCGCGAGCGCACCGAGGAGGAAGTACTCGCGATCTGCGATGCCCGGATCGCCCTGGAATCCGCCGCGGCCTTCGCGGCGGCCACCAGACGCTCCGAGATCGACGTCGCCCGGCTCGACAGCCTGTTCGAGCGCGCCCTCACCGCACCGGACCCGACGACCGCGCTCCGCCTGCACAACGAGTGGCACGCAGCGCTGCGTTTCGCCGCACACAACCCCACCATCGCCGAGCTGATGGAACGGCTCGACGCACAACTTGCCGTATACGACGCCGAGGAATCGAAGGCGTCCGGCAATCTCGACGCCATCGAGACGGAGCACCGTGCCATCCTCGACGCGATCGTCGCGGGAAACGGCGAACAGGCACGTGCCCTGATGACCTCTCACCAGGAGCGCACCCGGGATCTGCGGATCACCGCCATGGCGGCGCGGTAGCTCCGGTCCCCCCACGGCCGCAGGTCGTGCGACGCTTGCCCCCATGACGCGGGCAGCGACGAAGAACATGGTCCGGATCCCGGGCGGCACGTTCTGGATGGGTTCGGAGGACTTCTATCCCGAGGAACGCCCGGTCCATCGGGTGACGGTCGGCGGATTCCTGATGGACGAGCACCCGGTCACCGTCGCCGAGTTCCGGCGCTTCGTGAAGGCCACCGGGTATGTCACGACCGCGGAGGTCGCGCCCGACCCCGAGCAGTACCCGGGCGCGGACCCGGCCCTGCTCGTACCCGGGTCGCTGGTGTTCACGCCGCCGCCGGGACCTGTTCCCCTCGACGACCACACACGATGGTGGTCCTTCACCCCCGGCGCCGACTGGCGTCACCCCGAGGGTCCCGGCAGCAACGTCGGGGGCCGGGAACGGCATCCCGTCACGCACGTGTCGTGGTTCGACGCCCAGGCATACGCCGACTGGGCCGGCAAGGACCTGCCGACCGAGGCGGAGTGGGAATTCGCCGCGCGGGGTGGGCTCGACCGCAAGCCCTTCGTGTGGGGCGACGAGCACGAGCCCGGCGGCAGGCCCGGTGGGAACGTCTGGCAGGGCGAGTTCCCGTGGCAGAACCTCCTGGAGGACGGGTTCGCCGGAACCTCCCCCGTCGGGCACTTCCGGTCCAACGGGTACCGGCTCCACGACATGGCGGGCAACGTGTGGGAGTGGACCGCCGACCACTTCGCGGCGGACCACTCCGCGAGCGGCAAGAACGTCGCGCCGGCGTCGTCGTGCTGCATTCCGGCCGATCCCCGGGTGGACAGTGCGGTCGGCCTCGACCCGCAGGAGCCGTATCCGCGTCGCGTCATCAAGGGCGGCTCGCACCTGTGCGCACCGAACTACTGTCTGCGTTACCGGCCCGCGGCCCGGCAGGGCGAGACCGAGGAGACCTCGACGAGCCACATCGGCTTCCGGTGCATTCTCCGTCCGTGACCGCAGTGCTGTTTTCACCCGGTGCGGGTGACGCCGCGGCACGGATCCGCTGGTGCACTGGAAACGGGTGGGGCGAGGGAGGGATCCGGGAATGAACCAGCAGTTGCGGGCGACGCCGATACCCGGCGGAGAGACTCTGCCGTTTCCGCCGACGCCGTCGGGCAGCATCGCGGGCCGCACCATGCAGGAATCCGTGTACAGCCCGCGCGCGCAGCAGCGCCGCCTTCCCCCGGACGCTCCGAACATCCTCGTCGTCCTCATCGACGACGCCGGGCCAGGCCTGCCGAGCGGGTTCGGCGGCGAGGTGAACACCCCCACCCTGGATCGCATGCTCGGCGAGGGCGTCGCCTACAACCGATTCCACACGACGGCAATGTGTTCCCCGACCCGCGCCTCCCTGCTCACGGGCCGCAACCACCATCGCGTCGGCAACGGCCAGATCGCCGAACTGGCCAACGACTGGGACGGATACTCGGGCCACATCCCGAAGTCGAGCGCGACGGGCGCCGAGGTGCTGCGGCACTACGGATACACCACCGCGGCGTTCGGGAAGTGGCACAACACCCCGGCGGAGGAGACCACCGCCGCCGGGCCGTTCGACAACTGGCCCACCGGCGTCGGATTCGACTACTTCTACGGCTTCCTCGCCGGGGAGGCATCGCAGTACGAGCCGAACCTCGTCCGCAACACCACCGTCGTCCTGCCTCCGAAGACACCCGAGCAGGGTTATCACCTCAGCGAGGACCTCGCGGACGATGCGATCGGCTGGCTGCGGCGGCACAAGGCGCTCGACGCCGACCGGCCCTTCTTCATGTACTGGGCCAGCGGCTGCCTGCACGGCCCGCACCACATCATGAAGTCGTGGGCCGACCGGTATGCGGGCAGGTTCGACGACGGCTGGGACGCCTACCGCGAGCGCGTGTTCGCCCGGGCCAAGGAGAAGGGATGGATCCCGCCCGAGGCCGAACTCACCGACCGCGACCCCACCATGACGGCATGGGACGACATTCCCGACGACGAGAAACCGTTCCAGCGACGCCTCATGGAGGTGGCGGCCGGCTACGCCGAGCACTGCGACGTGCAGGTCGGGCGGCTGTTCGACGAGCTGGACCGGCTCGGTTACCGGGACAACACCCTCGTCCTCTACATCTGGGGCGACAACGGATCGTCCGGTGAGGGCCAGGACGGGACCATCAGTGAACTACTGGCGCAGAACGGAATTCCGACGACCACGGCGCAGCACATCGCGGCGCTCGAGGAACTCGGCGGACTCGACGTACTCGGATCCCCGAAAACCGACAACATGTACCACGCGGGATGGGCGTGGGCGGGCAGCACGCCTTACAAGGGCATGAAGCTTCTCGCCTCGCATCTCGGCGGGACGCGCAACCCGATGGTGGTGCGCTGGCCCGCGCGGGTCGCGCCGGATCGGACCCCGCGAACCCAGTTCCTGCACTGCAACGACCTGGTGCCCACCTTCTACGACCTGCTCGGCATCACCCCACCCCGCACGGTGAGCGGGATCCCTCAGGATCCGATCGACGGCGCCAGCTTCGCCCGGACCCTGATCGAACGGGATGCCGCGGCCGGCAAACTCACCCAGTACTTCGAGATCATGGGCAGCCGCGCGATCTACCACGACGGCTGGATGGCCTCCGCGTTCGGACCCCGCGCACCGTGGTTGCAGGGCATGCCCGGCGGAATCCGGGACTGGAACCCCGACGACGACACGTGGGAGCTCTACCATCTCGACGAGGACTGGACCCAGAATCGCGATCTCGCGCAGCAGCATCCCGAGAAGCTGGCCCAGCTGCGGGAATTGTTCGCGATCGAGGCCGCCAAGAACAACGTCCTGCCCGTCGGCGGCGGACTGTGGGTGGTGGCACTGCACCCCGAGCAGCGGATCACCACGCCGTACACCAGCTGGGAGTTTACCGGCGATGTCACCCGGATGCCCGAATTCTGCGCCCCCGCACTCGGAAACAGGAACAATCGCGTCACCGTCGAGTCGACCGTCCCCGAACGGGCGAACGGTGTCCTCTACGCCCTCGGCGGCAACGGCGGCGGGCTGACGTGTTTCATGGACGACGGCCACCTCTGTTACGAGTACAACCTGTTCATCCTGATGCGCACCAAGATGCGTTCGGCGGAACCGGTTCCGCCCGGCGAGCACGTTCTCGAGGTGATCACCGAGTACGCCGAGGACCGGCCCGGCGGCCCGCTGAACGTCCGGATGTGTGTCGACGGACAGGTGGTCGGTGAGACCGTCGTGCCGGTCAGCGCACCGCTGTTGTTCACGGCGAACGACTGCCTCGACATCGGTACCTGCCTGGGCTCGCCGGTATCGCTCGACTACTTCGATCGCGCACCGTTCCCGTTCGACGGCACCATCGGCAAGGTGGTCGTCGACTACATCTGAGGCCGGTCCGAGGCTTCGCACACGAACGCTTCGGCGGTCCGGCCGATCCGGGTCAACACCACCGACAGCGAACGCGACCCCCGCAGTTTCAGGCGTGGCCGCAGTACCGCGGGGTCGACGTCGACGCCGCGGACGAGGATCTCGGCGATCCCGCAGTCGTGTTGCGCGAGAGCCTGTTTCAACGTCTTCTCGGTGTACTTGAACCGGTCGAGGACGCGGAACCCGCGCACCCCGTCGGGCAGGGTGTCACCCGTGAGATAGGCGATGCGCGGATCCAGTTGCCACAGGCCGTGATACGCCGCCCAGTGGCGGACCAGCCCGGCCCGCACGATCGCGCCGTCGGGGTCGACGATCCACCGCCCCGGCGGCCGGTCGTCGATGTCGTCGGACATCGCATCGGTGACCTCGAATCCGCTGCCGTCCGACCGCAGCACGCTAGCCCGGCGCCGCACACCGGGACTCGACAGGCCCGGCGAGTACAGGCACGCCTCGCGGACACCGCCGTCGAGCGAGACCACCTCGACCTCCCCCGCCCAGTCCAACGCGTCGAAATCCAGTCCGGGCGCGCATTTGACGGCCAGGTCGCGTCCGGCGTACACGTCGAGCAGATCCGGCAGCGGCGGCTGCAGCGCCGCCGGGTCGTGCGTACGACGCCCGCCGGCGCGGCGCGCGGGATCGGCGATCACGGTCGTACCGCGGGTGACGGGCCGCAGTGCGTCGGCCCGGATCAGGGACGCAGCAGGCACGTTGTGCGCCGCCATCGCCAGCCGGACCGGGTCCAGGTCACTGCCGATCACGGTGCCGGCGAGACCGTCGAGGGCGGCCAGTTCCGCGCCGATCGAGCACGTCACATCGTGCACGCGCCGCCCGGCCAGGCGTCCGGCCCGGTGCGCGGCGACCGCGGCAGGGGTGGCCTGCTGTACCGCGTCGTCGGTGAGCAGCCACTTCCCTGCCGCCGGCAGTTTCGCCACGGCCTTGCGACGCGCCAGCACGGTTTCGACGAGCAGTCCGGCACGGTCCGCGAAACGCGTACGCGCCCAGCCGATGTCGGCCAGACGCGTACGCGTGGACAGTTCCCGGCCGTCCACCTCGGCCAAGGCGGACGCCGCCTCGTCCGACGTCAGGTAGGCGACGTCGGCGAGGGTGAAGTCGTAGCCCAACTACTTGCCGGGCTTCACACCGGTGATCATGACGTTGTAGAAGAAGCTGCGCGGCACGACGTGCTTGAGCACGTTCTCGTCGACCCAGCTCAGCGTCTTCCATCCGCCGAACGCGAACTTCGCCCAGCCCCAGCCGAGCTTCTCCTCCGGCACGGCGGCCTCGAAGGTGCGCACGGGCCAGCCCAGCAGCGCCGCCGCGAACTCCTCGCTCGACGCCTTGGCCTCGACGGCTCCGGCGGCGGTCGCGATTCGCTCGAGATCGGAGGGGTCGAACGTGTGCAGATCGACGACGGCTTCGAGAGCGGCGGCCCGCGAGGACTCGTCGAGCTCGGTCTGCGGGCGCCGCCAGTCGCTCAGGAACGGCAGCTTGGTGACGTTGGTCGTCGCCTCCCAGGTGATGCGACCGAGCCAGCGTGCATAGAAGTTGCCGACGGTGCTGGGCTCGCCTGCGAAGACGAACCGGCCACCGGGCTTGAGGACGCGCAGGACCTCGCGCAGCGACTGCTCGACATCCGGGATGTGGTGCAGCACAGCGTGACCGACGACGAGGTCGAAGGTGTTGTCCTCGTACGGGATGGTCTCGGCATCGGCGACGCGGCCGTCGACGTCGAGTCCGAGGTTCTCGGCGTTGCGCAGCGCGACCTTGACCATGCCGGGCGACAGGTCCGTCACGGAACCGGATTGCGCGACGCCGGCCTGCATGAGATTGAGCAGGAAGAACCCGGTGCCGCAGCCGAGTTCGAGGGCCTTCCCGTACGGGAGGGGCTGCTCACCCGCGGCCGCGTCGAAGCGCCCCTTGGCGTAGTCGATGCACCGCTCGTCGTACGAGATCGACCACTTCTCGTCGTACGTCTCGGCTTCCCAGTCGTGGTAGAGCACCTGGGCGAGCTTGGTGTCCTCGAGCGCAGCCGCCACCTCTTCAGCGGTGGCGTGCGGGTTCGGCGCGGGATCGTTCCCGTCGGTCCTGCTTGCAGTCATGAGGTGATCCTACCCATCGGTAAGTGTAGAACAAGTTCCAGTTTCCGGGAGTCTAGCTGCCCGTGAACTCGGCCTTGCCGGGGCCGTTCGCGATGAACGACTCCATCCCGATCGTGCGGTCGGCCGTGGCGAACAGCGACGCGAACACATGCTGCTCGATCTTCAGCCCGGTGTCCAGGTCGGTGTCCAGCCCCTGATCGATCGCGGCCTTGGCGGCAGCCAGGGCACGCGAGGCGGCGCCGGTGAACTGCGCCGCCCACCTCCGCGCCGCGTTGTACACCTCGTCCGGCGCGACGACCTCGTCGGCCAACCCGATCGCGAGCGCCTCGTCCGGTCCGACGAAACGGCCGGAGAAGACGATGTCCTTCGCCTTCGACGGACCGACAAGCCGCGCGAGCCGCTGTGTGCCGCCGCCACCGGGAATGATGCCCAGCAGGATTTCCGGTGTTCCGACCTTGACGTTGTCGCCGATGATCCGGCGGTCCGCGCCGAGCGCGAGCTCGAGGCCACCTCCGAGCGCGTAGCCGGTGATGGCCGCGACCGTCGGCTTCGGAATTTCGGAGATCGATCCGATCGCCGACTGCAGGTCCGCGACGACCTCGCTCATCTGCACGAAGCTCATCTCGGCGAGTTCCTTGATGTCGGCGCCGGCGGCGAACACCTTCTCCCCGCCGTACACGACCACGGCCTTGACGTCCGCGCGGACCGTCGCCTCCCGGGCCGCGGCACGGATCTCCTCCTGCACCTGCCGGTTCAGCGCGTTCATCGGCGGGCGGTCGAGCCGGATCGTTCCGATGCCGTCGGACACGTCGAGAGTGACGAATTCAGCCATGCCGCTCAGGCTAGTGCCCGCCGGCCACGGATCACCGACCAGGCCGGTGCCGTCCGTCTACAGATCGGTGCGCGCCGCCCAGGGGTGCGGTCCCCCGCCGGTGTAGTAGCCCTCGTCTCCACCGAACGCGATGTGGATCTGCCCGGCGTCGTTGCGCGACATGATCGGCAGGATCGGTTCGATCACGACCTCGTCCGCGAGAGCCTCCGCGACCGTGCGGTAGCCGGCGAGGGAGGTGAGCTGCGCCCACGTCGGCGGCAGCAGGATCGACGCACCCGACTTCCAGTCCTCGAGCGCGTCGACCGCTGTCCGCCATTGCACGTGCTCGGCTTCGGTGGTGTCGCCGTCCGCGCGCTGCCCCTCGGGCAGGGCCGCGACGAAGAAGTTGGTGTCGTAGCGGCGGCGCTCACCGAGCGGGGTGATCCAGTTCGCGCGGGGCCGCAGCAGGTCGGTGCGCACCGTGAGCCCTTCGGCGGCGAGGAAATCGCCGAACGACAACTCCCGCGCCTCGAGACGGCGACGTGCCTGCGCGTACGGCGCGGTGTCGGCGACGACGGTGTCCTCGGTGGGGCCGGCCAGCAGCAGGCCGCACTCCTCGAACGTCTCCCGGACCGCGGCCAGCACCAGCGCCTGCGCGCGTCCCTCCGTGGTCTTGAATCGCTCGGCCCACCATGCGACGGAGGGGCCGGCCCACCGCACGGACGCGTCGCTGTCGGAGGGGTCGACGCCGCCGCCCGGGAACACCGTCATGCCACCGGCGAAATCCATGCCGACGACCCGGCGCTGCAGGAAGACTTCGACCCCACGGTCGGAGTCGCGGATCAGGAGCACGGTGGAGGCGTCCTTGATCGGCACTGCCGCCGGATCGAAGGGTGCTGCCGAACGTTCGCTAGACATACGTACAAGCTACGTGACGGAGTGACCCGCATCGCATCGGGACCGGCATCGCGGACACCGGCCCCGAACCGCGCGGTTCAGACGTGCACGCGATGGCGGCCCGGTTCCCGGGTGCGGCGGGCGAAGAACCGACCGTCGACACGGTCGAGCGTGATCGACTGACTGAACGCGTCGCTCAGGTTCTCGGCGGTGATCACGTCGTCGATCAGCCCCTGCGAGACGACGTGCCCCTCCTTGAGCAGCATGGCGTGGGTGAACCCGGGAGGGATCTCCTCGACGTGATGGGTGATCAGCACCGTCGCGGGTGCGTCCGGATCGGCGGCGAGTGTGGCGAGCCGCGCGACGAGTTCCTCGCGGCCCCCGAGGTCCAGTCCCGCGGCCGGTTCGTCGAGCAGCAACAGTTCCGGATCGGTCATCAGCGCGCGGGCGATGAGAACCCGCTTGCGTTCACCCTCCGACAGGGTGCCGTACAAGCGGTCCGCGAGGTGTTCGGCGCCGAGACTCTCGAGCATCTCCGTCGCGCGCTCGGTGTCGATCGCGTCGTACTGCTCCCGCCACCGGCCGAGCACCCCGTACCCGGCGGAGACCACCAGATCGGAGACCTTCTCGTCGAACGGCACCCGGTTCGCCAGCGCCGACGACGACATTCCGATGCGCGGACGCAACTCGGACAGGTCGGTGCGCCCGAACCGCTCGGCCAGCACGCTCGCCGTGCCGGAGGTCGGGAACGTCTCCGCGGCCGCGACCCGGAGCAACGAGGTCTTGCCGGCGCCGTTGGGCCCGAGCACCACCCAGCGTTCGTCCAGTTCCACTTTCCAGGTCACGGGTCCGACCAGGACGTTGCCGCCCCGCCGTACCAACACGTCGTCGAATTCGATGAGCAGATCGGGATCAGGTTGTGCCACGCCGTCCATCTTGGACTACCCCGTCCGCCGATTCACGGCAGGATCGTCTTTCGTGTCGCCCTCCACCACCGAACCCACCGCGCCGCCGGTGGCCCACGCCGGCCGTGGCCCGTTCCCGCTCGGCGCGACCCCCCTCCCCGGCGGGGGGACCCACTTCGCCGTGCACGCCCCGCACAGCGACCGCGTGCAGGTGTGCCTCGTCGACGAGAACGGTCGCGAACAACGGGTCGATCTGCCGGACCGGACCTTCGGGATCTGGCACGGCACCGTCCCCGGCGTCGGTCCCGGGCAGCGCTACGGATACCGGGCGTACGGCCCGTGGCGACCCCGCGCCGGGCTGCGTACGAATCCGCACAAGCTGCTGCTCGATCCGTGGGCACGCCGGCTGACCGGGGGCATCGGCGACCCGCAGCGTCTGCTCGCCTACGACGACGACCCGTTCGGAGCGCCGTCGACCGTCGATTCCCTCGGTCACACCCCGCTGTCGGTGGTCACCGGCCCGGCCGGGACGGCCCGGTCCGCCCGGCCCGGCACCGCGTGGGAACAGACCGTGCTCTACGAACTGCACGTCGGTTCCTTCACCGCCCGGCATCCCGGTGTACCACCCGAACGACGCGGCACCTACCTGGGGCTGACCGCACCCGCGGTGCTCGATCATCTCGCCGGTCTCGGCGTGACCGCGGTCGAACTGCTACCGGTGCACGCGTTCGTGACCGAGCCTCCGGTGCGGGCGCGTGGGATGCGCAACCACTGGGGTTATTCGACCGCCTCCTACTTCGCGCCGCACCCCGGATACGCGAGCGTGCCCGGTGCGGAGATCGCCGAGTTCGGAGCCATGGTGGACGCACTGCACGCGGCCGGGATCGAGGTGATCCTCGACGTGGTCTACAACCACACGTGCGAATGGTCGGTGGCCGGCCCGACCCTGTCGTGGCGCGGGCTCGACGCGCCGGGCTACTACCTGCTCGACGAACACGGCGGCGACATCGACCTGACCGGCTGCGGCAACACCGTCGACGCCGCCTCGCCCATCGCGGTGCGGATGGTGTGCGACAGCCTGCGCCACTGGGCGAACGAAATGGGGGTCGACGGGTTCCGGTTCGATCTGGCCAGCGCACTGGGACGCCCCCGCGGCGGGCAGTTCGATCCACGCGCCGCGCTGTTCACCGCCGTCACCACCGATCCGGTCCTGACGGATCTGAAGCTGATCGCCGAACCGTGGGACGCGACCGGACCCGGCTATCGGCTCGGCGAGTTCGGGGCGCAGTGGTCGGAATGGAACGACCGCTACCGCGACGCGGTGCGCCGGTTCTGGGCGGGCCGTTCCGGGGTGCGCGAGATCGCGTCGCGCCTCGCGGGTTCGGAGGATCTCTACGACCGGACCGTGCGGCAGCCGTGGATGTCGATCAACTTCGTCGCCGCCCACGACGGGTTTCCCGTCGCCGATCTCGTCGCCTACGAACGCAAGCACAACGAGGCCAACGGCGAGGACGGACGCGACGGTGCCGAGCACAACGAGTCCGTCAACCACGGGGTGGAAGGACCGTCGGCCGACCCCGAGATCGTCGCGGCCCGGGAGCGGCATGTGCGGGCACTGCTGGCGACGCTGTTGCTCTCCACCGGCACCCCGATGCTTCTCGCCGGGGACGAGTTCGGCAACAGCCAGGGCGGCAACAACAACGCGTACTGCGTCCCTGCCGACACCCCGGTGACCGATGCGTGGCCGTTGGACTGGTCGTCGGCCGACCCGGCCCGGATCGCCTTCGTGCAGCAGTTGCTCGGGTTGCGCAAGGTCGTGCCGGTGCTGCGTCAGCGACGCTTCTTCGACGGCCGCGCCCGCACCGTCGGTTTCCCCGATCTGGTGTGGTTCGGCGGTGACGGCGCCGAACTCGACGAATCCGGCTGGCACGATGACGACCGCCGCACCCTGCAGGCGTGGGTGGACGGGTCGCAACTCGGCACGGTCACGCGGGCAGGAGTACCGCTCGCGGACAGCAGCGGCCTGATCGTGCTGCACGCCGGGGGCCCGGCGTCCATCGTGCTCGCCGGACCCGAGTGGTACCGGGGCCGGGTGGTGTGCGCGTTCGATTCGAGCGCGCCCGACGGTGCGCCCGCCGACCGGTCACCCCGGCCCGTCGGCACCGAAACGGAAGTGTCCGGTCCGACCGTGCTGGTGTTCCGCACGGAGGGGTGACCGGCGGTTCAGTCCGCGACCGCGATCACGGTCATCGAACCCGGCGCGACCTCGGTGAACCCGGCGTCGCGGACCGCGGCGATGAGGCCGCCGGCCTCAGCCTTCTCGGCGCGGGCTCGCAGCGCGCGCCAGCGTTCCGGGTCCGCGTCGCGCACGGCGCACCGGTAGCCGTCCGCGGCCCACGCCCGGGCGGCGTCCTCGTCGAGGGCACCGGCCAGCAGCATCACGGCGTGCCCGACCTGCGCAGCAGCCTTACCCACGGTCATGTCCAGGGCGGCGTCGATCCACAGCACCGGAACACCCGGTTCCGGGTCGGCGGGGTCGTCGTGCGGCAGATCGGTGCCGCCGATCTGCAACCGCGAGATGCGCGGGTCCAGCTTCCCGACCGGACCCGGCACGAGAGCGCGGGCCTGCGCCCCGTCGCGGTCGACGGTGATTCCGTCGACGTCCTGCGCGGCCCGCCACTGCGCGCCGCGGGCGCGCCGGCTGACCTTCCGGATACGGGCGTCGTTCCACGCGAGGAAGGCGTCCTGCCACGGGCCGGGTTGCCCGTCCTCGTCCGGCCCGACACGCGGGTCCAGGCACAGAGCGATCGTCGCTGCCGCGGCGGCCTCGAGCAGCGCGCTGCGCCGCGGCGGGTCCTGCTTGGGGATGTGCAGCACGATCGGCATCGCGAGGACGGCGGCCGGATCGTCCGGGTCCGGGCGATGTCCGTATCCGCGGGTGAGGACCCGGTGACGTGCACCGAACCCGGTGCCGGGATCAGGCACCGCTGTCGAGCGGCACGCGTCGGAGCGTCCCGTCCACCCGGTCGGCGGCCTCGACCTCTTCGCGGGTCACGCCCAGCACGAACAGCACCGCGTCGAGGTAGGGGTACGACAGGGCCGTGTCCGCGACCTCCCGCAGCGCGGGCTTGGCGTTGAAGGCGATACCGAGACCGGCGGCGCTGAGCATGTCGATGTCGTTCGCACCGTCGCCGACCGCGACGGTCTGCTCGATCGGCACACCCACCTCGTCGGCGAACTCGCGCAGGGCACGGGCCTTGGCGGCGCGGTCGACGACGTCGCCGACGACCCGGCCGGTGAGCTTGCCGTCGACGATCTCGAGGGTGTTGGCACGCACGAAATCGAGTTCGAGTTCGTGGGCGAGCCCCTCGATGACCTGACGGAACCCGCCGGAGACGACACCGCAACGGAAACCGAGGCGGCGCAGCGTGCGGATGGTGGTGCGGGCGCCGGGAGTCAGCTCCAGGGTCTCGGCGACCTCGTCGATGACGGTCGCGGGCAGACCGGCCAGGGTGGCGACGCGCTGGTTCAGCGACTCGGTGAAGTCGATCTCGCCGCGCATCGCGGCCTCGGTGACCGCCCGGACCTTGTCCTCGACGCCGGCGTGGGCGGCGAGCATCTCGATGACCTCGCCCTGCACGAGGGTCGAGTCGACGTCGAACACGATCAGGCGCTTGGACCGCCGGGCCAGACCGCCGCGCTCGACCGCGATGTCGATCTCGAGGCCGGCGGCGACCTCGGCGAGTCCGGCCCGCAGCTTCGCGTCGGCGTCGGCGTCGGTGTCTGCCGCGGTGACCATGAGTTCGAGGCCGGTCAGCGGGTAGTCGGCGACGCCGCGGATGGAGTCGATGTTGGCGCCGAGGCGGGCCAGTTCGCGACCGACCGAGCGCATCGCGCGGGCGCTGACGGGGCTGCCGAGCACAACGACGGCGTGCGTCGAGACCGAATGCTCGAGTCCGCGTTCGACGCCGGTCTGCACGTCGGCGTGCATGCCGACGGTGGCCATCGCGGCCTCGACCTCGTCCTGCAGGGCCTCGGGGTCGTTCGGGCACGCAACCAGAACTCCGAGGGTCAGCCGGCCGCGGATGACGACCTGCTCGACGTCGAGCAGATCCACATCGTGACGGGAGAGCGCCGCGAAGAGCACACCGGTCACACCGGGATGGTCCGGTCCTGTCACGGTCACCAGCACAGTGGTGTCAGACGGCACTACGTCTCCGATCCTTCGTTCTTCTCGCGGCACGGGCCCGTCCATTCTGCCAATCGGAACGGCCTGTGCCGGGGTTGGGGTGGTAGGTCCGGTCATGCGCAAGGCCCCGCCCGAGGCTCGGGCGGGGCCTTGCGTTCACCGTATGCGGTGCGGGTCGACGGAACGACCCGGATCAGGCTTCCCTGTCTGCACCCTCGTGCACGGCCACGTTGTGCTTGTGGCTGCCCGGGCCGACGTGGGCCTCGGCCCGCATCCGCTCGACCATGTGCGGGTAGTGCAGCTCGAACGCCGGACGCTCCGAACGGATGCGCGGCAGCTCGGTGAAGTTGTGCCGCGGCGGCGGGCAGGAGGTCGCCCACTCGAGCGAGTTGCCGTAGCCCCACGGATCGTCGACGGTGACGACCTGGCCGTACCGGTAGCTCTTGAACACGTTCCACAGGAACGGCAGCGTCGACGCACCGAGGATGAACGCACCGATCGTGGAGATCGTGTTCAGCGTGGTGAAGCCGTCGGTCGGCAGGTAGTCGGCGTACCGGCGCGGCATGCCCTCGTTGCCCAGCCAGTGCTGCACCAGGAAGGTGGTGTGGAAACCGATGAACGTGAGCCAGAAGTGCCAGCGTCCGAGCCGCTCGTCGAGCATGCGGCCGGTCATCTTCGGGAACCAGAAGTAGACGCCGGCGTAGGTGGCGAACACGATGGTGCCGAAGAGCACGTAGTGGAAGTGCGCGACGACGAAGTACGAGTCGTGCAGGTGGAAGTCCAGCGGCGGGCTGGCCAGGATGACGCCGGTCAGGCCACCGAAGAGGAACGTGATGATGAAGCCCACCGAGAACAGCATCGGTGATTCGAACGTCAGATGACCCTTCCACATGGTCAGGATCCAGTTGAAGAACTTCACACCGGTCGGGACCGCGATGAGGAACGTCATGAACGAGAAGTACGGCAGCAGCACCGCGCCGCTCGCGTACATGTGGTGCGCCCACACCGCGATCGACAGGGCGGCGATCGCCAGGGTCGCGTACACCAGGCCCGTGTAGCCGAAGATCGGCTTGCGCGAGAACACCGGGAAGATCTCCGAGACGATGCCGAAGAACGGCAGCGCGATGATGTACACCTCAGGGTGACCGAAGAACCAGAACAGGTGCTGCCAGAGGAGCACGCCGCCGGTGGCCGGGTCGAAGATGTGGCCACCGAGGTGACGGTCGACGAACAGGCCGAAGAACGCTGCGGTGAGCAGCGGGAAGGCGAGCAGGATCAGCAGGCTGGTGATGAGGATGTTCCAGGTGAAGATCGGCATCCGGAACATCGTCATGCCGGGCGCGCGCAGGCAGACGATCGTGGTGGTGAAGTTGACCGCACCGAGGATGGTGCCCAGACCCATGACGCCGAGGCCCAGGACCCAGAAGTCGGCGCCGACGCCCGGGGAGTGGAGCTCACTCGTCAGCGGCGTGTAGGCGGTCCAGCCGAAGTCCGCGGCACCGCCGGGGGTGACGAACCCGAGCATCACGATGGTCGCGCCGAACAGGTAGAGCCAGTAGCTGAACGAGTTCAGACGCGGGAACGCCACGTCGGGCGCGCCGATCTGCAGCGGCACGATGTAGTTCGCGAATGCGAACACGACCGGCGTCGCGTACATGAGCAGCATGATCGTGCCGTGCATGGTGAACAGCTGGTTGAACTGCTCGTTCGACAGGAACTGCAGGCCCGGAACCGCCAGCTCGGTGCGCATCAGGAGGGCCATGAGGCCACCGATGAGGAAGAACGCGAACGAGGTGACGAGGTACATGATCCCGAGCATCTTGGGATCTGTCGTCGTGATCATCTTGTAGATGAACGAACCCTTGGGTCCCTGCCGCGGCGGGTACGGCCTTGCTGCAGCTATCTCTGGGACTGGCTGGGGCGCTACGGCAGTCACTAATCCTCCTGAATGCGCGCTCGACCTCGGGCTGGAGGTGAGCGGTCTCTGGCTTGCGCTGAATCGAATCGTAGACCCTGCACACAGTGGCCGCCCACCGGGTCCTACTCAGTGTCGTACTCGGTGCGACAGCGTACCTCGAGGTGTCGTCACGACCAGCGTGTTGTTCCGCGGCCAGGGTCGCGGAACGCCCCTCCCGGCGTGTCGCGCCTCCGCCACGCGGGGATGATGTACGTCACATTCCACACGGAATTAGGGTAGGGATACCTTAGGCAACTAAGGTTGGCGCCGCATCATCGCTCAGCCCCGAAAGCCCGAGGTATGGACGTGTTCCCACGATTCCGTCGCCGCGCGACCGTCGCGCTCGCATCCGCACTGACCGCCGCAGTCACCCTCGCCGGTTGCTCCGCCGAGGACACCGAGCCGGAGACGTCCGTCTCGTCCACCGCCGGATTCCCGCGCACCGTCGACCACTTCCGCGGCTCGACCACCCTCGACGAGGCCCCCCTGCGCGTCGTCGCCCTCGACACCAGCTACGCCGACGCGACGCTGCTGCTGGAGAGCGAACTCGTCGGCTACGTGGACTATCGCACCGAGGGCCTGCCCGACTACGTCGGTGACGCCCGCGAGAAGTACGCGGCCAACGCAGTCTCGGTCGGCAAGGTCTCCGACGTGAGCATCGAGCAGATCGCCGCACTGCAGCCCGACCTGATCCTGTCCGCGGAGGTCCGCAACGGCAAGGACTACGAGGCCCTGTCGGCGATCGCCCCGACCGTCTTCTCCCAGTCGACCGGACCGACCTGGAAGGACAACATCCGCCTCGCCGCGCGGGCGCTCGGCAAGGAGGACCTCGCCGAGCAGAAGATCGCAGACTACGAGGCGCGGGCGAAGGCCATCGGCGACGAGATCAACGCCACGGCGGACAACCCGACCGTCTCGGTCGTGCGCTTCGCCGGGGAAGCCACCGCACGGCTGTACCGCACCACGTCGTTCAGCGGCATCGTCCTCGAGGACGCGGGCCTGGCCCGCCCCGAGAGCCAGGGACCGGATCCGGCCGACCCGAGCAGCATCATGGCCGCGATCAGCCCCGAGCTGATCGCCGAGGCGGACGCCGATGTCATCTTCGTCTCCATGTACCGCGATCCCGAGGGCAAGTCGGCGGAGGCGGCCGAGCCGTTCCTGACCAACCCGCTGTGGGGCAACCTCCGGGGACGCAAGGTCGACGTCGACGACAGCATGTGGATGACCCCCGTCAGCATCCAGGGAGCACACGCGATCCTCGACGACCTCGCGGAGGCGTTCGGGGTCGATCCGCACAAGGGATAACCTGGACCGTCCCCGAATCAGGAAGTGGTCGAATTGCCCGTTGCGCACCGGTCCCGCACTGCCGTCCTCGCCGCCGCCACCGTGGCGGCGCTCGCCCTCGCCGGGTGCGGGGAGACCACGGACGATCCGGCGGACACCATCGTGCGCACGACCACCCGCATCGCCGAAGCCGCGGTGATCGGCGTCGACCGCGACACCACGACCTCGTGTGCACTGCCCTCTCCCCTGGACGCCGGGCAGCCGGCGTCGGGCACCCGGACCGTCGTCCACACCGCGGGCACCGCGGAGGTTCCCGCGGACCCGCAGCGCATTGTCGTACTCGACCTCGCCGCCATGGACGCGGTGTGCGCGCTCGGCTTGTGGGAGCGGGTGGTCGGTACGGCGTTCACCCCGATCGAGCCCGGCTATTTCGACTACCTCGGCACCGGCATCGCCGAACTGCCGTCGGTCGGCTCCGGTGACGTACCCGATCTCGACCTCGTCGCCGGGGTCGCGCCCGACCTGATCCTGGGGTCGTCCGTCGACACCGACCTCCGGGACCGGCTCGGCGCGATCGCCCCGACCGTCACCGTGGGCTCGGACCCGGTGTTCTGGCGTCAGCAGTTCCTGCGCGTCGGCGACGCCCTCGGCCGCCGCGACGCCGCGCAGCGGGTTCTCGACGACTATCTCGCCGCAGCCGCGGAGACCGGCCGCGAACTCGCCTCGTCCCAGACGCAGGCATCGATCGTCCGGTTCACCGGCGACGGACCGGTGGTCGAAGGCACCGCCTCGTTCGCCGGTCAGGTCATGGCCGACGCCGGCGCCGACCGGCCGCCGGCTCAGCGTTTCGGTGTCGTCGACGGGCGTTCGTCCGAACCGGTCGACACCGACGATCCGGCAGCGGCCGACGCGGACGTGATCTTCGTCCGCTTCGACGGGGAGGACGGTCTCGCCGACGGGACCGAATACATGAGAACGGACCGATGGTTCGAGCTCGGCGCGGTGAGCGACAGCCGGTTGTTCGCGGTGACCGACGACGTGTGGTCCACGCCCGGCCCGGTCGCCGCCCGGGCCGTACTCACCGACCTGAAGGTGGCGCTCAATGGTTACTCGAACTGACCTGGCTGTTCGAACCGGCCTCGGACGACCGGCCGCGCGGGCCGGCGCGCTCGTCACCGGATTGTTCGCAACCCTGCTCCCGCTGGCGGCCCCGGTTGCGGCGCAGCCGCCGACCGGCCCCGCCATCGAGGTGTTCGCCGCCGACGGTGTCACCCCGCTCGGCGATCGGACGGTGCACGAGGGCGACACCGTCGTCGTGCACGGCACCGGATTCGATCCGGACGCCAACCGCAGCGGCGGCCTGCCGCTGCCGGTGCCACCGGGGGTTCCGCACGGCACGTTCGTCTCGTTCGGTGCCTTCGCCGAGCACTGGCGGCCCTCCGAGGGCGCCCCCACCTCCAACCGCGCGACCGTGCGCTCCACCAACGCGTGGGTGCTGTCCGAACAGGCACTGAATCAGGTGCCGGACGCTCCGTTCGACATGCGCCGCACCGTCCGGCAGCAGTGGGTGCCGCTGTCCGACGACGGCTCGTTCACCGCGACCGTCACGGTCGACGCGCCCACCACCGTGCCCGCCGACGCCGTGTACGGCATCTACACCTACGGCGCTGCCGACGCGATCAACGCCGAGCAGGAACTGTCGGTGCCGGTGAACTTCGATCCCACCCCCGGCCCGAACGCTCCGGTCCCCCCGTCGCAGGATCTGGTGTGGGGATTCGCACCCGGGTACACCGACCTGGTCACCGACACCACGCAGGGCTCGGTGGTCGGCAGGGACGGAGCGGCCGTCAACCCGGACGGAACGCTCGCGTTCGAACTGGCCGGTGCGCAGATCGACCCGGCGACCGGGCTCGGCCGGATCGAGTACCGCGGCATCGTCGTCTCGTTCACGCGGTTCCATCTCCTCGAGATCGCCCTGGCCGATCCGTGGATCGAGTTCACCGGGAACGGCACGTACCTGACCGCCGAATCGTCGACGGGTAACCAGGTCGGGACCGACTCGACGAGCCGGATCACCGTCGCGCGTCTCGATGCCGCCGCCGATGCGGACCGCACCGAGTGGGCCGGTGTTCCCGCCCGCTTCTCGGTACCGCTGCAGCCGTCGGTGCTCCTGCCCTACTCCGGTGGGCAGGCCGCACCCGTGACCTTCCGCTACTGAGGGCGGCTGTCGTGCCCATCCCCGAATTCGTGGCCGCGCTGCGCGCCCACGTCGGCACCGCCCCGCTGTGGCTGTCCGGGGTGAGCGCCGTGGTGCGCGACGACGACGGCCGGATCCTGCTCACCCGCCGCGCCGACAACGGCCGCTGGGCCGTCGTGTCCGGCATCCTCGAGCCCGGTGAGGAGCCCGCGGTCGCGGCGGTGCGCGAGGTCGCAGAGGAGACCGGAGTGGTCGCCGACGTCGTCCGGCTGACGAGCGTCGACGTCACCGCGCCGATCACCTATCCGAACGGCGATGTCGCGCAGTACCTGGACGTGTGTTTCCTGCTGCGCGCGACCGGCGGGTCCGCACACGTCGCCGACGACGAGAACCTGGAGGTCGCGTGGTTCGCGCCCGACGCGCTGCCTGCCGATCTGACGGACACCTCGACGCTGCGCATCAACAAGGCGCTGCGCAACGTACCCGATGCCTGGTTCCGCCGGCCCTGAACCTCCCACCCCTGAAGACACCGCCACCCGGGTGATGGTTCCCATCACCCGGGTGGACCGAATACTGGTTCCCCTCACCCGGGGGCGCGGGTGATGCGGGGTCAGGCGGAGGCGGGTGTCAGAAGTCCCAGTCCTCGTCCTCGGTGAGAACGGCCTTGCCGATGACGTACGAGCTGCCCGACCCCGAGAAGAAGTCGTGGTTCTCGTCGGCGTTGGGCGACAACGCCGACAGGATCGCCGGGTTCACGTCCGTCTCGTCCTTCGGGAACAGCGCCTCGTAACCGAGGTTCATCAGCGCCTTGTTGGCGTTGTACCGCAGGAACTTCTTGACGTCCTCGGTCAGGCCCGCCTCGTCGTAGAGGTCTGCGGTGTACTGGGTTTCGTTGTCGTACAGCTCGAACAGCAGCTCGAACACCCAGTCCTTGAGATCGTCGCGCTCGGCCTGGGTGACCTGCTCGAGACCCTTCTGGTACTTGTAACCGATGTAGTAGCCGTGCACCGCCTCGTCGCGGATGATCAGGCGGATCATGTCGGCGGTGTTGGTGAGCTTGGCGCGCGAGGACCAGTACATGGGCAGGTAGAAGCCCGAGTAGAACAGGAACGACTCGAGCAGCGTCGAGGCCGCCTTGCGCTTGAGCGGGTCGTCGCCCTGGTAGTAGTCGAGGACGATCTGCGCCTTGCGCTGCAGGTTCTCGTTCTCCTCCGACCAGCGGAACGCATCGTCGATCTCGCGGGTCGAGCACAGCGTCGAGAAGATGTTCGAGTACGACTTCGCGTGCACCGACTCCATGAATGCGATGTTGGTGAGCACCGCCTCCTCGTGCGGGGTGACCGCATCCGGGATCAGCGACACGGCGCCGACGGTGCCCTGGATCGTGTCGAGGAGCGTCAGGCCCGTGAACACGCGCATCGTGAGCTGCTGCTCGTAGGCGGTCAGCGTGCCCCAGGACGGGATGTCGTTGGACACCGGCACCTTCTCCGGCAGCCAGAAGTTGCCGGTGAGGCGGTCCCACACCTCGGCGTCCTTCTCGTCGGGGACACGGTTCCAGTTGATCGCGGAGACCCGGTCGATCAGTTTGACGTGGGCGCCGTCGGCCGGCGAGTGCGCACGGGGTGCGGAAGTGGTCATCAGTCTTTCCCTACTGGAAGTCGAAGAGTGTCGGCGGATTTCGTCACAACATGCAGGAGACGCAACCCTCCACCTCGGTGCCCTCGAGCGCCATCTGCCGGAGGCGGATGTAGTAGAGCGTCTTGATTCCCTTGCGCCACGCGTAGATCTGCGCGCGGTTCACGTCGCGGGTGGTGACGGTGTCCTTGAAGAACAGCGTCAGCGACAGCCCCTGGTCGACATGCTGCGTTGCCGCGGCGTAGGTGTCGATGATCTTCTCGTACCCGATCTCGTACGCGTCCTGGAAGTACTCCAGGTTGTCGTTCGTCAGGTAGGGCGCCGGGTAGTAGACGCGACCGATCTTGCCTTCCTTGCGGATCTCGATCTTCGACGCCACCGGGTGGATGGAGCTGGTGGAGTTGTTGATGTAGGAGATCGAGCCGGTCGGCGGGACGGCCTGCAGGTTCTGGTTGTAGATGCCGTGCTGCTGCACCGACGCCTTCAGCTCACGCCAGTCGTCCTGCGTGGGGACGTGGATGTCCGAGTCGGCGAAGAGCTGCCGCACCCGTTCGGTCGCCGGCTCCCACACCTGCTCGGTGTACTTGTCGAAGAACTCACCCGAGGCGTACTTCGACTCCGGGAATCCCGCGAAGTACGAACCACGTTCGATCGCGAGCTTGTTCGACGCACGCAGCGCGTGGAACAGCACCGTGTAGAAATAGATGTTCGTGAAGTCGACGCCCTCGTCGGATCCGTAGAAGATCCGCTCGCGCGCCAGGTAGCCGTGCAGGTTCATCTGGCCCAGGCCGATCGCGTGGCCCTCGTCGTTCGCCTTCTTGATCGAGGGGACGGAGTCGATGGACGTCTGATCGGCGACCGCGGTCAGCGCGCGGATCGCGACCTCGATGCTCTGCGCGAAGTCCGGTGAATCCATCGCCTTCGCGATGTTCAGCGACCCCAGGTTGCACGAGATGTCCTTGCCCACATGGTTGTAGGTCAGGTCGTCGTTGTAGGTGGAGGGGGTCGAGACCTGCAGGATCTCCGAGCACAGGTTCGAGTGGGTCACCTTGCCTGCGATGGGGTTCGCGCGGTTGACGGTGTCCTCGAACATGACGTACGGGTAGCCCGACTCGAACTGCAGTTCGGCGACCGTCTGGAAGAACTCGCGCGCCTTGATCTTCGTCTTGCGGATGCGCTTGTCGTCGACCATCTCGTAGTACTTCTCGGTGACGTCGATGTCCGCGAACGGCTTGCCGTAGACGCGCTCGACGTCGTACGGCGAGAACAGGTACATGTCCTCGTTCTTCTTCGCCAGCTCGAACGTGATGTCCGGGATCACGACGCCCAGCGACAGCGTCTTGATACGGATCTTCTCGTCCGCGTTCTCCCGCTTGGTGTCGAGGAACCGGTAGATGTCCGGGTGGTGTGCGTGCAGGTAGACGGCGCCGGCACCCTGACGGGCACCGAGCTGGTTTGCGTACGAGAAGGAGTCCTCGAGCAGCTTCATGATCGGGATGACGCCCGAGGACTGATTTTCGATCTTCTTGATCGGAGCGCCGTGCTCCCGAATGTTGCTGAGCAGCAAGGCGACACCGCCGCCACGCTTGGACAGCTGCAGAGCCGAGTTGATCGCGCGTCCGATCGACTCCATGTTGTCCTCGATGCGCAGCAGGAAGCACGAGACCGGTTCGCCGCGCTGCTTCTTGCCGGAGTTGAGGAAGGTCGGGGTCGCCGGCTGGAACCGGCCCGAGATGATTTCGTCGACCAGGTGCGTCGCGAGGATCTCGTCGCCGTCGGCGAGGGTGAGCGCGACCATGCACACGCGGTCCTCGAAACGCTCGAGGTAGCGCTTGCCGTCGAACGTCTTGAGCGTGTACGACGTGTAGTACTTGAACGCGCCCAGGAACGTCGGGAAGCGGAACTTCTTCGAATACGCGTGCTGGAACAGCTTCTTCACGAACGGGCGCGAGTACTTCTCGAGAACCTCGGGCTCGTAGTAGTTCTCTTCGACCAGGTAGTCGAGCTTCTCGTCGAGGTCGTGGAAGAACACGGTGTTCTGGTTGACGTGCTGCAGGAAGTACTGCCGTGCCGCCGCCACGTCCTTGTCGAACTGGATCTCTCCGTTGGGCCCGTAGAGATTCAGCATCGCGTTGAGCGCGTGGTAGTCGAGGCCTTCGAGCGAAGCGTCCGACTTGGCGCTCGTCGCGGCCGGCGCGGGATCGGTGATGGTCACGGTGTTTGCTCCCACTGTGAGTTTCGGGTGACGTGGAGGTATGGGCGGGCCCACGCACGCGGATCCACCGGTACGCGGTCGGTCGTTCGACGCGTGGACCACGCGCGGCGGCTAGGCGGTCTGCAGGGACCGGTCCCAGAACTGGTGAAGTCCCGCCCGGACGCGTTCGACGTCCTCGGCGGTTCCCATCAGCTCGAATCGATAGAGGTACGGAACCTTGCACTTACGCGAAACGATATCTCCCGCAAAGCAATACGACTCGCCGAAATTGGTATTGCCCGCAGCGATGACGCCCCGGATCAGTGCGCGGTTGTGTTCGTTGTTGAGGAATCGGATGACCTGCTTGGGCACGAAGCTGGTGTCCCGGCCGGTCACGGTGGTGCCGCCCCCGTAGGTCGGCACGATCAGAACGTAGGGCTCGCGTACCTCGAAGACACCCTCCCGGTCGTGCAGCGGGATCCGGTGCGCCGGCATCCCGAGCCGCTCGACGAATCGATGGGTGTTCTCCGACGCACTCGAGAAGTACACGAGGCGCGTTCCTGTGGGTGCTGACGAACTCATCGGTACTCACCATCTGCTCGCTCGATCGGAAAGGACCGGCCCCACACGCAAGGGGTCGTGCCGGTGCCGCCGAAGCGGCACCGGGGACATCAGGCCGCGACGGCGAGCTGCTTGATGCGATCGGGACGGAAGCCCGACCAGTGATCCTCACCGGCGACGACGACGGGCGCCTGCAGGTAACCCAGGGCCATCACGTAGTCGCGCGCCTCCGGGTTCTCGGAGATGTCGATGATGTCGTACTCGATTCCGGCCTTGTCGAGGGCACGGTAGGTGGCAGTGCACTGGACGCAAGCAGGCTTGGTGTAGACGGTGATGTTCATGGGAGCCCCTTTGGTTCGAACGGGCCGAAACGGCCTGACGACTGACTGCTGCGTGATGCTCGAATGCCTGCCGAATCGAGTCGATCCTTCTTCCCCGAGGGATCGGTGGCGTTGTGGCCTTCCAGCGGTCTAGACACTACACCTTGTGCCTGACACTTTCACCAAACCCAGGATGTTGTGAACTACATTCTTGGTATTCCCAGGTCGCACATGTCCGACCGGGCGTTTCCCAGCGTCCTCCGGCGTGTCGGGCGCCGTCCGTCACAGTGTGCGATCGACCACATGTCGAGGCGCCGTCGAGCACAGTGTGGCGCAGCCCACCGACATGCTCTGCCGTGTCACAGTGCGGGAAGCAGATCGTCCAGACGCACCGGCAACGACCGCACCCTCGTCCCTGTCGCGTGCCAGATCGCGTTGACCACGGCCGCCGCGCTGCCGACGATGCCGATCTCCCCCACGCCCCGCGAGCCCATCGGCGTGGCGTGCCGGTCGTCCTCGTCGAGCCACGCGGCGTCGACGTCACCGATGTCCGCGTGGGTCGGGACCAGATACTCGGCGAGATCGTGGTTGACGACATGCCCGAGTCGCGGATCGCGGACGCTCTCCTCGAACAGCGCCATGGAGATCCCGAAGCTCATGCCGCCGATCAGCTGGGACCGGGCGGTGCGCGGATTGACGACACGCCCCACCGAGAACATCCCGAGCATCCGGGGCACCCGGATCTCGCCGGTGTCGACGTCGACCCGGACCTCGGCGAAGTGCGCGCCGAACGAGTGGATGCTGTAGTGCTCGAGTTGCGGATCCTCGCCGGCACTCGCGCTCGCTTCGGCGCCCGGCCCGGGATTGTCGCCGTGCCGCTTGTGGAACTCGTCCGCCGCCGCGACGATCGCGCTGCCCCACGACGACGTGCCGGACGATCCGCCCGCGACCGTCGCGTTCGGGAGTGCGGTGTCGCCGATCTCCACCTCGACGTCCTCGGGAGAGCAGCCGAGCGCGTCGGCGGCGACGAGGGTCAGCGCCGTCCACGCACCGGTCCCGATGTCGGCGGCCCCGGTGCGGACCGAGAAGCGGCCGTCGCCGAGGTACCGCACGCTGACCTCCGAGCCCGGGTTGACCATGTGCGGGTAGGTCGCGGCGGCGACACCGGTCCCGACGAGCCAGCGGCCGTCGCGCCGGGTCCCGGGTTCCCGGTCGCCGGGGTCCCATCCGAACCGGCGTCCACCTTCGCGCAGGCACTCGATCAGGCGCCGCGACGACCACGGTTTCCCGGATTCGGGATCGGTCTCGGGTTCGTTGCGCACGCGCAGTTCGACGGGGTCGGTGCCGCACCGATGGGCGAGTTCGTCCATCGCGACCTCCAGCGCGAACATGCCGGGCGCCTCGCCGGGGGCGCGCATCCAGAACGGCGCCGGTACGTCCAGGGTGACCGCCCGGTGGGTGGTGCGCAGGTTGTCGGTGGCGTACATGATCCGCGCGGGAACCGCGGCCTGCTCGACGAATTCGTCGACGTGGGAGGACTGCACGACGCAGTCGTGGGCGATCGCTGTGAGGCGGCCGTCGCGGTCGGCGCCGAGCCGCATGTGTGAGACGGTCGGCGCGCGGTAGCCGACGTACGCGAACATGTCGCGGCGGGGTACCGCGAACTTCACGGCGCGGCCGGGAAGTTTCCGCGCGGCCATCGCGGTGAGCACGTCGTGTGCGTGCGGTCCGCCCTTCGATCCGAATCCGCCACCGACATAGGGGGCGATGACCCGGATCCGGTCCTGCTCGATTCCCAGCGCCGACGCGAGCGCCGCGGCGACGCCGTGGGGATGCTGGGTCGAGTCGTACAGGGTGAGCCGGTCGTCGGCCCACACCGCGACCGCGGTGTGCGGTTCGAGCGGATTGTTGTGTTCCTCCGGGGTGGAATACGTTTCGTCGACGACCACCTCGGCGCGTGCGAGGGCGGTGTCGACGTCGCCGCGCGCGGTGTCCGGTGGGAATCCGCCGTTGACCTTCTCGGGCGTGTAGCGGCCCGGGTGGTCGGCCCGGAAGGCGACGTCGTGCGGCTGCTCGTCGTAGTCGACGGCGATCAGGTCACATGCCTGCTGTGCGATCTCCGGTGTCTCGGCGACGACCGCGGCGACGATCTGCCCGCGGAAGGCGACCTCGAAGCTCTGCAGCACCCGGTGCTCGCCGCTGTCGGGTTCGACCAGCCGCGGCGCGTTCTGTGGGGTGAGCACGGTCAGGACTCCGGGCACGGCCAGCGCCGCGTCGGTGTCGATGGCCCGGATCGTCCCGCGGGCGACGGCCGCGGTCAGCGGAACGAGGTAGGCGGGGTGTTCGACCGGATGCTCGTAGGCATAGGGGGCGGTGCCCGCGACCTTCTGCGGGGCGTCGACGCGCGCCGTCGATGTTCCGATCGCCGAGTGTGTGGCGGTCACGATCGTTCCTCCCGGGTGGCCGATTCGGTCAGGTCGCGCAGCACCGCCACGGTGGTCCGGCGCAGCAACGCCACCTTGAAGGCGTTGCCTCCGAGGGGCCGCGCGTCGGCGAGTTCGGCGTCGGCGGCCGCGCCGAACACCGCGTCGCCGGGGGCATTGCCGAGCACGGTCTCCTCGGCACGGTGGGCGCGCCAGGGCCGGGTTCCGACGCCGCCGTAGGCGAGGCGGCAGCCGGTGATCGTGCCGTCCGAGACGGTCAGGTCCGCGGCGACCGACACGAGCGCGAACGCGTAGGACGCCCGGTCGCGCACCTTGCGGTAGGTGGCTGCGGCGTTCTGCGGCGGGGGCAGTTCGACGGCGACGACGAGATCGTCGCGGTCGAGGACGGTGTCGGTCTGCGGTTCGTCGCCCGGCAGCCGGTAGAGCTCTTCGAGCGGGATCCGCCTTTCCCCTGTGGTGTCGAGCACCACGACGACCGCGTCGAGCGCGACCATCGCGACAGCCATGTCGGACGGGTGCGTCGCCACGCACCGGTCGGAGCCGCCGAGGACGGCGTGCTGGCGGTTGAAGCCCTCGAGGGCACTGCAGCCGCTGCCCGGGTCGCGTTTGTTGCAGGGCGTGGTCGGATCACGGAAGTACACGCAGCGGGTGCGCTGCAGCAGGTTCCCGCCGACGGTCGCGGCATTGCGGATCTGCGCCGACGCTCCGGAGAGGAGCGCACGAGAGAGCGCGGGATAGCGGTCGCGGATCGCCGGGTGCACCGCGAGGTCGGTGTTGGAGACGGTCGCGCCGATCCGCACTCCCCCGTCCGCGGTCGGCTCGATCCCGTCGAGCGGCAGCCGTGAGATGTCGACGAGCAGGTCGGGGGCGGTCACACCGAGTTTCAGATGATCGACGAGGTTCGTTCCCCCTGCGAGATACACGGCGCCGGGTGCGGAGTGCATCGCGGCGACCGCCGCCTCGGGGTCCGGAGGACGGGTGTAGTGGAGCGGCTTCACGGCCGGGCCTCCCGGTTCGTGGCGACACTGCGCACCGCAGCGACGATGTTGGGGTACGCCGCGCAGCGGCACAGGTTCCCGCTCATCCGTTCGCGGATCTCGGCGTCGTCGAGCTCGAGGGCATCTGTCGGCTCCCCGGTCACGGCACTGGGTTCGCCGCGGTCGAATTCGGCGAGCATGCCTGTCGCTGAACAGATCTGACCCGGTGTGCAGTAGCCGCACTGGAAGGCGTCGTGGTCGACGAACGCGTCCTGCAGAGGGTGGGCCGTCCGGTCGGCGAGTCCGGCGGCGGTGACGATGTCGGCGCCGTCGTGCGCGACCGCGAGGGCCAGACAGGTCACGACGCGCCGGGAGTCGAGCAGGACCGTGCACGAGCCGCACTGGCCGTGGTCGCAACCCTTCTTCGGGGACATGCAGCCGATCCGGTCTCGCAGGGCGTCGAGCAGTGTGGTGCGTACGTCCACGACGATGCGCCGCTCGTCGCCGTCCACCCGCAGGGTGACGGGATGCCGGTGACCGTCGGTGTCCGGGTGGTGCGCGCCGTTCGACATGTTCCCTCCGTTCGCGTGTGTGTCCCGGAGGAGTTCCCGCTATCGGCGGCCGGAAACCCTGCTGCGGTGGACCTCACGCGGATCGGGACACCCGTCCGCTCGCGGCACGACGCGACCGGCCCCGCATCGGGATGTGATGCGGGGCCGGTGCGAGGATTCGGTGCCGTCAGGCGTCGACGAGGGCCTTCTCGGCGGCGAGGAGCTTGGTGAGAACCTCGGTGAGCTGACCGGCGGTCTCGGCGTGCTCCTTCGGGTGGGCCTCACCGAACTTGCCGATGGTGCCTCCGACGGACAGCGAGCTGTCCTCGACGATCTTGCCGCCGGCGATACCCACGGCCTTGACGGTGTCCTCGAGGGCCCACTTGGCGGCGTTGCCGCTCGGCGAGGCGCTGACGACCGCGACCGGCTTGCCCGAGATGGCACCGGCGCCGTAGGGGCGGGAGAGCCAGTCGATGGCGTTCTTGAGCACGGCGGGGATGGTGCCGTTGTACTCGGGGGTGAACAGCAGCACGGCGGCGGCGTCGTTGCCGGCTTCGCGGAGCGCGACCGCGGCGGCGGGCGCGCTGTCACCGTCGATGTCCTCGTTGTAGAACGGAACCTGGGCGAGGCCTTCGTAGATGACGACCTCGGCGCCTTCGGGTGCGAGTTCGGCGGCGGCCTCGGCGAGCTGACGGTTGACGGAGGCCGAGCGGAGGCTGCCGACGAGAGCGAGAATGCGCGTCTGGGACATGGGTCATCCTTCGTTGGTGCGGGGGTGGGGCGGGTTACCCACCACAGCATAAACGGACCGCGGTCCACTTTCATTCCGGGGCGGCTATTGTGATGTCGTGAACACCATCCCCCTGCCCCGGGCGGACGACGCGCACACCGCCGAACGATGCGACGCCGCCCGCAACCGGCGACTGCTCCTGGACGCGGCCACCCTCCTGGTCGGCGAACGCGGCGTCGACGCCGTGACGATGGAAGCCGTCGCTGCCCGGGCCGGCGTCGGCAAGGGCACCGTGTTCCGCCGCTTCGGCTCGCGCGGCGGACTGATGCAGGCGCTGCTCGACCACACCGAACGCGAATTCCAGGAAGCGTTCATGACCGGCCCGCCGCCGCTCGGCCCCGGCGCAGATCCCGTCGAGCGCCTGATCGCCTTCGGCCGCGCACGCATCGCCCTCGTCGAGGTGCAGGGCGAGTTGCTGCGCGCGGCCGAGGCGTCGAGTTCCAACCGGTTCGGTGCGCCCGCCCGCGCGGTCACCCACACACACATCGAGACACTGCTGCGGGCCGCCCGGGTCGGCGGCGACCTGCCGCTGCTCGCGTACTCGCTGACGGCGTCCCTCGAGGCCACCCTGGTGCTTCACCAGTGGCGCAACCTCGGTCATCCCCTCGACCGGCTCGCCGACAACTGGTCCGATCTGGTGCGACGCGTCGCAACCCCACCCGCGACGGACGGTGTCGCCGTACTGTGACGCCATGACCCGCGCCTTCGGAGTTCTTGCCGCACTTGCCCTCACCGTCGTAGCGACCGCGTGCGGCAACGACGAAGGCGCCGACGCCACGACCTCGGCCACGGACCCGGCCGCCCTGACCGGCCGCACGTTCGTCTCCACCGAGGTCACCGGCACCCCGATCCCCGGCGACGGTCCGCTCGTCGTCGAGTTCCCCGAGGCGGGCCGGATCGCGGCGACCGCCGGCTGCAACCGGGCCGTCGGCGACGTCGATCTCGCCGACGGTGTACTGCGCACCGATCGTCTGGCGAGCACGATGATGGCCTGCCCGCCCCCGCGGGACGGCGCCGACGCGTGGCTCGGCGCGCTGTTCGACTCCGACCCGCGCTGGACGGTGTCCGGTGACGTGCTCACCCTCACCGGCAACGCGGTGACCGTCTCGCTCACCGACAGGAGGGTGGTCGACCCGGACCGGTCGCTGACCGGCACCGAATGGGTGGCCACCACGATGTACACCCCGGACGCGGCCGTCACCTCGGTGGCCCTGGAGACCTCCGCTCCCACCCTGACCGTCGCCGAGGACGGGTCGGTCAGCGGCAGCACCGGCTGCAACCGGTTCACCGGCGCCGCACGCATCGGCGACGGCACCCTGGCATTCGGACCGCTCGGCACGACGCGGATGGCGTGCCCGGACCCGGAGGTCGCGGCGATCGAGAACCACGTCCTGGCGGTGCTGGCCGGCGAGACCACCTACGAGATCGACGGCGCAACGATGCGGATCACCGCCCCGAACGGCGCGGACGGACTGGGCTTCACCGCCCGATAGCCGCCCCGAACAGCCGCTCAGTAGCGGTCGGTCAGCCACGTCGCGAGAATGCGGGCGCTCTCGTCGACCTGCGCCGGCCAGTCCAGCGCGGACTCGTCGGCGTGATCGCTGACGTGTTTGACGAGCCGGCACGGTGCGCCCATGCGGGCCGCGGCGAACGCGATCGCGAACCCCTCCATGTCGACGAGGTCCGCGCGGGCCGCGAGTGCGTCGCGCACCTCGGCGTCGGAGACGAACGCGTCACCGGTGGCCAGGACCGTGCCGTCGCCGTCGGGCAGTTCGAGCACGTCCTGCACCGGATGTCCGAGGCTGCGCAGGATCTCGCTGCTGATGTCGTGGTTGACGGCCGTCGACGGCACGTACAGGCCGCCGTGGTGCGAATGCAGCGCGCCGGCGGTGCCGATGTTGACGATCGTCGGTCGCGCGTCCGGCCGGTACGCCGCCAGTGCCTCGGTCACCGCGACCGCCGCGGCCACCTTCCCGATGCCGGTGATCACCGTGTCGTAGCGCTTCGGCACGTGCGCGGCCTCGCCCTTCGTGGCGGCCACGACCAGAATCCCGTTCACGTGCGTTCTCCCAGTTCCAGGGTCGCGAGCGCCGCCCGGTGCAACGCCCTCCCGTACCCGGAACCGTATCCTGCGGCGTGCACGGCGAGCGGATGCAGCTGATGCAGCGGCACCCGCTCGCGCCACCCGGGCCGCAACGGACGGGCGGAGTCGTATCCGGCGAGCACGTCGTCGAGATACGGGCACCCGAACAGCGCGAGCATCGCCAGGTCGGTTTCGCGGTGGCCGCCGTGCGCAGCCGGATCGATGACGATCACCCCGTTCGCCGCCCACAACACGTTGCCGTTCCACAGGTCGCCGTGCAGCCGTGCCGGGGGCTCGTCGTCGTCGAAGGCCCCGGACGCGACGAGCGCGCACGCCCGCTCGATGTCGGGCAGTTGCCGGGAGGTGACACTGCCGGCGTCGACCGCGATCCGCAGGAACGGCAGCACACGTTCCACCGAGTAGAACTCGCCCCAGCTCGCATGCACCGTGCTGCTCATCGGCCGCCGGCCGATGAAGATCTGCCCGTCGAACCCGTCCGGCGCACACCCGAATCCGCCGGCACCGGCGGCGTGCACGGCCGCCAGGCACGCCCCGAACGCCCGGGCCGCCGCCGCATCCGGTGCCGTCTCGGTGATCCGTTCGAGTTCGATGGATTCCGCGTCGACGCGGCGGACCCGCGGTACCGGCAGCCCGGCCCGCCCGAGCCAGTCCAGACCGGCCGCCTCCGCCCGGAAGAAATCCGGATGCGCACCGGAATCATGTTTGCGAAAGACACGCTCGCTGGTCACCACATCGAGTCTGCCCGTCCACCGGGGACATCGGCGCGCGGCACCCATGCGACACCGCTAGGGTTTCCGAAATGACGACCCTACGCGCTCAGATCATCGAAGAGCTCGGCGTCAAGCCGACGATCGACCCGCAGACCGAGATCCGGTCGCGGGTGGACTTCCTCAAGGACTACCTGCGCAGCACGCTCGCCAAAGGTTTCGTCCTCGGCATCAGCGGCGGCCAGGACAGCACACTTGCCGGCAAGCTGACACAGCTCGCGGTCGAGGAGCTGCGCGGCGAGCACTACGACGTCGAATTCGTCGCGCTGCGCCTGCCCTACGGCGAACAGGCCGACGAGCACGACGCGCAGGTCGCGCTCGACTTCATCCGGCCCGACCGGTCGCTGCGGGTCAACGTCAAGCCCGGCGCCGACGCGAGCGCCGCCGAGGCCGGCCAGGCGCTGGCCGAGATCTTCGGGGAGAGCACCCGGCTGCGCGACTTCGTGCGGGGCAACATCAAGGCCCGCGAGCGCATGATGCTGCAGTACGCGATCGCCGGGGAACTGGGCTACCTCGTCGTCGGAACCGACCACGCCGCCGAGGCCGTCACCGGATTCTTCACCAAGTTCGGCGACGGCGGTGTCGATCTGACACCCCTGACGGGTCTGACGAAGCGGCAGGGCGCCGAGTTGCTGCGCGCGCTGGGCGCGCCGGAGAGCACGTGGAAGAAGATCCCCACCGCAGACCTCGAGGACGACCGCCCCGCACTCCCCGACGAGGAGGCGCTCGGCATGACCTACGCCGAGATCGACGACTACCTCGAGGGCAAGCCCGTCAGCGAGGAACTGGCCGCCAAGCTGGAGCAGACGTTCCGCAACACCCGGCACAAGCGCACGGTGCCGGTCACGCCCCACGACACCTGGTGGCGCTGACGGTTTGCGACCCGGTCGATCGACGGCGGAAGGGAGCCGAACGGTGGTGACGGTATTGGTGGCCGGTGGCACCGGAGAGGCCGGCCGGGCCGTGGTCGCGGAACTGGCCGGCCGGGGGCACGACGTCCGGGTGCTCAGCCGCCGCGGTGGAAGCCCGATCGCGGGAGCTCACCCGGTCGCGGCCGACCTGATCTCCGGGTCGGGGCTGGCCGACGCGCTCGCCGGTGTCGACGTGGTCGTCGACACCACCGACGGCAAATCGCGCCGGGCCCGGCCCGTACTGACCACCGGCGCGGCGAATCTGATCGCCGCGGCCGGAGCCGCGCATGTCACGCGGACGGTGCTGCTGTCGATCGTGAACGTCGACCGCGGTCCGTTGGCCTACTACCGGGCCAAGGCCGAGCAGGAACAGCGCTATCGGACGGCCGGCCTCGACACCCGGATCGTGCGGGCCACCCAGTTCCACAGCTTCGTGCCGATGCTGTGCGCCCCGGCCGCGCGGGTCGGGCTGCTTCCCGCACTCACACACACCGCCTTCCAGCCGATCGACGTGCGGGACGTCGCCCGCGGGCTCGCCGACGCCGCCGACGGCCGATCACCCGCACCGGACATCGTCGGTGGTCCGGAGATCCTCCGGATGGACGACATCGTCCGGCAGTGGAAGAGCGCCACCGGCGTCCGTGGCGCGGTCGCGCCGATCCGGTTGCCCGGTGCTCTCGGCCGATTCTGGCGTGCCGGGGAGAATCTCGTCCCCGGGCACCGCGACGGCACGATCACCTTCGCGCAATGGCTCGCGCAGCAACCCCGACGCTGACGGAACGGCCACTATCCGCCGGCGAACGGCGGCAGCACGTCGACGCGGTCCCCCGCCGGACGCGTGAGGTCGCGGGTGAGCTCGGCGTCCGGGCCGGATCCGACGAGGAACGCCGCCACCGTCAGGACCCGTTCCATGCCCGGACCGTGTCGGTCGATCAACGCCGCCTTCAACGCCCCCAGATCCGCCGGCGGTGCCAGTTCGACGGTTTCCTTGTCGCGGCCCGCCGCGTCGACCGCCGCCGCGAAGTACCGCACCTCGATGCCGGTCACCTCATCACCCACCGATAGCTCCCATGCTGCGCTGCGGCGGAGCGAAGTCCGCCGCGTCGATACCGTGCCCGGCCCACTTGTTCCACATCGCGCCGCGCCACACCGCGGCCAGTTCCTCGTCGCTCGCGCCACCGCGCAGCGCAGCGCGCAGATCGGTCTCGGTGTCGCTGAACAGGCAGGACCGCACCGTGCCCTCGGAGGTGAGGCGCGTGCGATCGCAGTCCGAACAGAACGACCGGGTCACCGAGGCGATGATCCCGACCGTGGCGGGACCCCCGTTCACGAGCCAGCGCTCCGCCGGGGCCGACGGATCCTCCCGGCCGGTCCCGGTCAGCTCGAACCGTTCGCCGAGGACGTCGAGCAGGCGCTGGGCGGTGATCATGTTCGCCCGCGCCCACGCGTGGTCGGCGTCGAGCGGCATCTCCTCGATGAAGCGCAGCTCCACCTTCTCGTCGAGGCACCACTGCAGCAGATCGGCGGCACCGCCGAGGGTCTCGGGCATGAGCACCGCGTTGACCTTCACCCGGGAGAACCCGGCGGTGTTCGCAGCCCGGATCCCGGCGAGCACCGAATCCAGGCGGTCCCGGCGGGTCAGGCGCGCGAAACGGTCGCGGTCGACGGTGTCGAGGGAGATGTTGACGCGGGTCAGGCCGGCCTCGGCGAGCCCGGCGGCACGGTGCGCGAGACCGACCGCGTTGGTGGTCACCGCCAGCGGTGTTCCCGGCGCGGCCGCCGCACACCCGGCGATGATCTCCTCGAGGTCGCGGCGCATGAGCGGTTCGCCACCGGTGAAGCGGACCTCCTCGATCCCGAGCCGGTGCACCCCGATCCCGACGAGGCGGACGATCTCGGCTGCGGTGAGCAGGTTCTCGCGCGGAATCGCGGGCAGGCCCTCCTCGGGCATGCAGTACGTGCAGCGCAGGGAACATTTCTCCGTGATCGACACCCGCAGGTCCCGGGCCACGCGCCCGAACCGGTCCACCAGTTCCGGCGTGTCGGGACGGTCGGATACGTTGTCCGTGGCGACTCGCACGGACGGCATCCCCACATCGATCGTCGTCATCGGATCACCGCCGTCATAGCGCCAGTATGCCGCTCCCGGCCGATTCCCGGAGTCAGACACCGGCCCGGCGTGTGGTCGCCCCGGGTGTGGACGGGCACGCGCCAGCGCGTCGCGCCGCCACCCCGACCGGCGAGCGGTCCGATATGCCTAGGATTGCGGGCATGACAGGCGGCAGGCGGTCCGTGGAGGAACACGTGGAGCACGTTGCGGCGCTACTGGCGCCGCTGCGCTCCAGGCCGACGGTGCGGGTTCCGCTCGCCCGCGCCCTGAACCGGGTGCTGGCCGAACCCATCCACGCGCCGATCGATCTGCCGGCCTTCCGCAACTCCCAGATGGATGGCTACGCCGTCGACGCCGCGGCGGTCGCGACCGTGCCGGTGACGCTGCCGGTGCGCGGGGTACTCGCCGCCGGCGCCGGGGATTCCGTCCACGAACCGGGCACCGTCCGCAAGATCATGACCGGCGCGCCCATTCCCGAGGGTGCGGACGCGGTCGTCCCCGTCGAGGACACCACCGCCAACTCCGCCGACGGGGAAGCGCCGACGGTCACCGTGCACCGATCCGTCGGGGTCGGCACGTATGTGCGCGAACGCGGCAGCGACATCACCGCCGGTGCCGAACTGCTGCCCGCCGGGCAGATCATCGCGGCCCGGCACATCGCCGCACTCGCCGCGGTCGGTGTGACCGCGATTCCGGTGCGCACGCTGCCGCGGGTCGCGGTGATCTCCACCGGCAGCGAACTGGTTTTCGGCGGCACCGATCCGGAACCCGGCAAGATCTTCAACTCCAACGGGCCGGCACTCGCGGCCAGCGCACTCGCCAACGGCGCGGAGGTGGTGTCCGTCGACCACAGCGACGACGACGCGGAGGAGTTCGCCGTGAAGATCGCGCACGCCGCGGCCGTCGCCGAGATCGTGTTCACCTCCGGCGGCGTGTCCAAGGGCGACTTCGAGGTCGTCAAGGATGTGCTCGGCCCGCGCGGCGGCGAGTTCGTGTCGGTGGGGATGCAGCCCGGCGGCCCGCAGGGCACCGCGGTCGTCGACGGGGTTCCGGTGCTGGCGTTCCCCGGCAATCCCGTCAGCGCCCTCGTCTCGTTCGAGGTGTTCGCCCGGCCGCTGTTGCGCGCCGCGGCGGGACTGCCCGCGATCGACCCGCTGACGCTGCCGCTCACCGCCGATCTGACCTCCGTGGCCGGTAAACGCCAGTTCGTCCGCGCCCGTCGCGACGGTGACGGAGTGACCGTCGTGTCCGGGCCCGGTTCACACCTGATCGCCGGGATGTCGGGAGCCGATGTGCTGCTGGACATCGCGGCGGACACCACCACCCTCCACGCCGGAGATCTCGTGAAAGTACTTCCGCTGTGAGCGATCTGAGCCACCTCGACGACCAGGGACGGGCCCGCATGGTCGACGTCTCGGCCAAGGCCGACACCACGCGGGTCGCGGTCGCGGCCGGCGAACTGGTCACGACCCCCGAGGTCGTCGCGCTGGTGCGCGCCGACGACATGCCCAAGGCCGACGTCCTCGCGACCGCGCGCATCGCGGGAATCGCTGCCGCCAAACGCACCTGGGAGCTCATCCCGCTGTGTCACCAGCTGGCGTTGTCGTCGGTGAAGGTGTCGTTCGGGTTCACCGACACGTCCATCACCGTGGAGGCAACCGCGAAGACGAAGGGCCCCACCGGCGTCGAGATGGAGGCCCTGACCGCGGTCGCGGTCGCCGGCCTGACCCTGCACGACATGGTCAAGGCCGTCGACCCCGGCGCGGTGATGAACGGGGTGCGGCTGATCTCCAAGGACGGCGGTAAGCGCGGACACTGGACACGCGAGGACGCCCCGGCCCCGGAAGCGGTGGCGTCCCCGGAACGGTCGGCGGTGGTGCTGGTGTCGTCGACCGGGGTCGCGGCCGGCACCCGTGAGGACACCACCGGGCCGGTGATCGCACGGTGGCTGACCGAACGCGGATTCGCGGTGCGCGGCCCGCTCGTGTACCCGGACGCGCGGATCGCCGAAGGTCTGGCAGATGCGCTGACCGGCGCACCCGCACTGGTGCTGAGCACCGGCGGAACCGGGGCCTCCCCCACCGACGCGACCCCCGAAGCGACACTGGCCGTGCTCGATCGGGAACTTCCGGGTGTCGCCGAGTCGATCCGGCGCCGCGGTCTCGAGGTCACCCCGCACGCGGTTCTCTCGCGTGGGGTCGCCGGGCTGGTGGGCCGCACCGTGGTGGTGAACATGCCCGGATCGCCAGGTGGAGTGAAGGACGGGCTCGCCGCGCTCGATCCCATCGTCGATCATCTTCTCGCGCAGGTTTCGGGAGGCGGAGCTCATGAGTGAACTGCTGGCACGGATTTCGTCGGAGCCGCTGGACCCGGTGGCAGTCGATGCCGCGGTCGCCGGGCCGGAGCACGGTGCCGTCGTGCTGTTCACCGGCGTCGTCCGCAACCACGACGGCGGGCAGTCCGTGACCGCGCTCGAATACCAGGCGCATCCGGACGCGGAAGCGTTCCTGCGCAAGTGCTGCGAGCAGGTCGCCGCCGAATCGGGCCTGCCGGTCGCCGCGGTGCACCGAGTGGGCCATCTCACCATCGGCGACCTCGCCCTGGTCGCCGCGGTCGCGGCACCGCACCGGGCGGAAGCGTTCGCGACCTGCGCGGAGCTGGTCGAGCGCATCAAACGCGAAGTGCCGATCTGGAAGCGGCAGGCGTTCACCGACGGTGCCTCGGAGTGGGTCGGACTCTGACGGCGGCAGGAACCGGTCCGTACATGGGGTAGGCTGGCCCGGTTCGAGTGTCACGACGACACTCACCGTCGTGGGATACCGGCGGCCCGGGATCGTGCCCGGCCCGCACGCACCAGCATCGGCCTTCCTCGCGGCGATCCACCGCACCACCGGATCTTCCGGTCAGGTGCACACACGCCGCAGTGAAAGGCAGCGCCGTACCTTGACCACATCCTTTTCCGATCTCGGTGTCCCGCGGACCCTCGTCGCGACCCTCGGCGACAACGGGATCGCCGCACCGTTCCCGATTCAGGTCGACACCCTCCCCGACACCCTCGCCGGGCGCGACGTTCTCGGTCGCGGACGCACCGGCAGCGGCAAGACTCTCGCGTTCTCGATTCCGTTGACCGCCCGCCTCGCCGGCGGTTCGGCGCGCGCGGCCGGCCGTCCGCGCGGCCTGGTTCTGGCGCCGACCCGTGAGCTGGCGACCCAGATCGCCGCCACCGTCGAACCGCTCGCCCACACCACGGGTCTGCGCGTGACGACGATTTTCGGTGGCGTGTCCCAGAATCGCCAGGTCGAGGCGCTGCGTCGCGGCGTCGACATCATCATTGCGTGCCCCGGCCGCCTCGAGGACCTCATGCGTCAGGGCTTCGTCACGCTCGACGCCGTCGAGATCACCGTGCTCGACGAGGCCGACCACATGGCCGATCTCGGGTTCCTGCCCGGTGTCACCCGGATCCTCAACGCGACCCCCCGGGGCGGTCAGCGGCTGCTGTTCTCCGCGACCCTCGACAACGGTGTCGACAAGCTCGTCAAGCGTTTCCTGAACGACCCGGTGCTGCACTCGGTGGACGAGGCGCACTCGCCGGTCGCCGCGATGACCCACCACGTGTTCGACGTCGACGGCGTCGACTCGAAGAAGGCTCTGGTGCGGACCCTCGCGTCGGGCACCGGGCGCCGGATCCTGTTCATGCGCACCAAGCATCAGGCCCGGAAGCTGGCCCGTCAGCTCACCGAGTCGGGTATCCCCGCCGTCGATCTGCACGGCAACCTGTCGCAGAACGCCCGCGACCGGAACCTCGCGGCGTTCGCGTCCGGTGAGGCGCGGGTGCTGGTCGCGACCGATGTCGCGGCGCGCGGTGTGCACGTCGACGACGTCGAACTGGTCGTGCACGTCGATCCGCCGGCCGAGCACAAGGCGTACCTGCACCGGTCCGGCCGCACGGCGCGCGCGGGCAGCGCGGGCGACGTGGTGACGGTGGTGCTTCCGGATCAGCGCAAGGATCTTCAGGTCATCATGCGCAAGGCCGCGATCACGGTCTCGCCGATCCGCGTGACCGCGGACTCCGAGCACGTGCTGAAGCTCGTCGGCGAGGTCGCACCGCACGTGCCGCCGGCGCCGAAGGCGTCCGCGGCACCGTCGCGGCCGCAGCGGTCGGGCGGTGGTCAAGGTCGTCGCGGGGGCGCACGTCAGGGCGAGGGTTCCCGTCAGGGTGCCGGCTCCCGCCAGGGTGGAGGCGCACGTCAGGGCGGCGGGACCCGTCAGGGCACCGCGTCGCGGCAGGGCGGCACCGCCCGGCAGGGCGGCGGATCCGGCCAGGCCCGCTCCGGTCAGGCCGGCCAGGGTCAGGGCGCTGCGGGTCGTCGCCGTCGTCCGCAGCGCAATTCCGCTGCGCGCTAGTTCCTTTCGCTGACGGTCGTCAGCGCGGTGTGAACCGGTGGACGGCGTACATCGCGTCCGCCGACACCGGTTCCGTCGGCACACAACCGTCCAGCCGCTCGCGGACCGCGTCGGCGTCGAGGTCGGCGCCGATCACCACGAGTTCGGTCGTCGCGGGCGCCCCACCGCGACGGGCCGGTTCGAACCGGATGTGGTCGCCGACGGTGTGCACCAGATAGGCGCGGCTGCGCAGGCCCGCGGCGACGTGGACGTATCCCTTGATCCGGAACACCCCGGCGGGCTGGTTCTCGAGGAAGTCGACGAACAGCCTCGGGTGCAGCGGTTTCGACGATGCGAACGCGATGGCGTCGTAGCCGTCGTGCAGATGCGTGTGCTCACCGTCGTGATCGTCGTAGAGCAAGCGATCGAGAGTCAGCTGCTCCCCCGGTTGCGGTTCCGGCCGGTCCGGGATGTCGAAGAGCAGGCCCGGGTCCATGCGGGAGTGCTCGGTGGACACGACCGCCGCACGCCGGTTGAGGGCACACAACCGCCCGAGCAGTTCGTCGTGGGCGTCCGCGTCGATACGGTCGGTCTTGTTGAGCAGCAACAGATCTGCCAGTGCCACATGCTGTTCGAGCTCGGGGTGGCGGGCGCAGGCGTCGTCGAACTCGACGGCATCGACGACGAGGACCAGACCGCCGTAGATGATGTACTCGTTCGCCGATCCGGTGACGAGCCGGATCATGTTGCGCGGCTCGGCCAGACCGCTCGCCTCGACGACGATGACGTCGAGATCCGAGGACCGGTGCGCGAGCTTGTCGAGCATTGCGTCCATGTCGCTGACGTCGACGGCGCAGCACAGGCAGCCGTTGCTGAGCGAGACCATCGAGTCGACCTGCCCGGCGACCATCATCGAGTCGATGTTGACCGATCCGAAGTCGTTGACGACGACCCCGATCCGCGCGCCTCGCGTGTTGCGCAGCAGGTGATTGAGCAGAGTCGTCTTCCCGGCCCCGAGGAATCCGGCGACGATGACGACCGGGATCCGCGTTCTCGACATGGCCGTGTCAGTCCTCCGTCGTCGACGTCGCGTTCATCCGGGCATCATACGTGCGCCCGTCGGCTCAGCTTCCCGCCCACCGGCCCCGCCCCGTGCGTGCTTTTGGTAGCGGGTGCTACCGAAAGCACGCACGGGGGGCGGTCAGCTGCCGCGCTTGATCCACTCCTCGAGATGCGGGGATTCGGTGCCGATCGTGGTGCCGTCGCCGTGACCGGTGTGCACCGTCGTCTCGGCGGGCAGCGCGAACAGCTTGTCGCGGATCGAACCGATGATCGTCGGAAAGTCCGAGAACGAGCGGCCGGTCGCGCCGGGACCACCGGAGAACAGCGTGTCCCCGGTGAACAACTCGCCGGCCTCGGGCAGATACAGGCACGTCGAGCCCGGCGAGTGACCGGGCGTGGCGATCGCCTGGATCTCGGTGCCGGCCACCGCGATCCGCTGCCCGTCCTCGATCGTGCCGTGCGCGACACCGGGATGGGTCATCTCCCACAACATGTCGTCGGCCGGGTTGAGCAGGATCGGGGCGTCCAGCTTCTCGGACAGTTCCGGGGCCACGGTGATGTGGTCGTTGTGCGCGTGCGTGCACACGATCGCCACGACCTTCCGGCCACCGACCGCGTCGATGATCGGCTGCGCGGTGTGTGCGGCGTCGATCACCACGACCTCGTCGTCGTTGCCGACGAGCCAGATGTTGTTGTCGACCTGCCATTCGCCTCCGTCGAGCGCGAACGTTCCGCTGGTGACGACCCGGTCGACGCGAATCGGCGAGACGCTCACAGGACCACCACCGAACGCAGCACCTCACCGCGGTGCATGGTCTCGAAAGCCTTCTCGACGTCGTCGATGCCGATGCGTTCGGTGACGAACTTCTCGAGCGGCAGCCGGCCCTGCTGGTACAGGTCCACATAGGTCGGGAAATCGCGTTCGGGCAGGCAGTCGCCGTACCACGACGACTTGAGCGAGCCTCCCCGGGAGAAGAAGTCGATCAGCGGCATCTCGAGGGTCATGTCGGGGGTCGGCACACCGACCAGGACGACGGTGCCGGCCAGATCACGGGCATAGAACGCCTGCTTCCAGGTTTCCGGCCGGCCCACGGCGTCGATGACGACATCGGCACCGAAACCGCCGGTCAGTTCCTGGATCGCCTCGACGGCGTCGACCTCGGCGCTGTTGATCGTGTGCGTGGCCCCGAGGTCGGTGGCCCACTCGAGCTTCTTGCCGTCGCGGTCGACGGCGATGATCGTGCCCGCCCCGGCCAGGCGCGCACCCATGATCGCGGCGTCGCCGACGCCGCCGCAGCCGATGACCGCGACGGACTGGCCGCGGGAGACCCCACCGGTGTTGACCGCGGCGCCGAGACCGGCCATCACGCCGCAGCCGAGCAGGCCCACGACGGCCGGATCGGCGGTGGGGTCGACCTTGGTGCACTGACCGGCATGGACGAGGGTCTTGTCGGCGAACGCGCCGATGCCCAGCGCCGGGGACAGTTCGGTGCCGTCCTCGAGGGTCATCTTCTGCGTCGCGTTGAACGTGTCGAAGCAGTACTGCGGCTGCCCGCGCTTGCAGGCGCGACACTGGCCGCAGACCGCACGCCAGTTCAGGACGACGAAGTCGCCGACCGCGACGGAATCGACCCCCTCGCCGACCGATTCGACGACGCCGGCTGCCTCGTGCCCGAGCAGGAACGGGAATTCGTCGTTGATGCCGCCTTCGCGGTAGTGCAGGTCGGTGTGGCAGACGCCGCACGCGGCGACCGCGACGACGACCTCGCCCGGTCCCGGATCCGGGATCACGATGGGCACGACCTCGACGGGTGCGCCCTTCGAGCGGGCGACGACTCCGCGGACTGTCTGCGGCATGACGGTGTCTCCTTCTGTGGATCGATTGCGGTATCGCGATATGTGCACACCGTATCCAGAGCGGTACGACCTCGTACCTGATCGAACGGCCTGACCGACCTATCCGAAAGAGCAGACCCGACTTTGTTCTCAAAAATACCTAAGTGCTGTTGTGTGCGGTTCTAAGTTCGGCTAACGTCGGATTCACCCGCCCCCGGCCTGCCCTGAGGAGTGAAATGTCGATCGTCAACACGGTGACCCTCCCCCGACCCCACGCCGCCATCTGGGACTGGCAGCTCGACGCAGCCTGCCGTGGATTCGAGTCGTCGGCGTTCTTCCACCCCGACGGCGAACGTGGTCATGCCCGCGAGCAGCGCGAACTGCGCGCCAAACTCGTCTGCGCCGGGTGCCCCGTGCTGGAACTGTGCCGCGAACACGCCCTGACGGTCGGCGAACCCTACGGTGTCTGGGGTGGACTGTCCGAAACCGAACGCCGGTCCCGCACGAACGCGGCGAGCCGGGCCCGCCGGTGGGCCGCGCTGCACCGCTGACGCCGCCGACGCCGCTGATGCCGCTGATGCCGCGAAGGGCGACTACAGAGCGGCCTTGACCCCGGCCTCCGCGCCGAGCGCCGCGGCCTCACCGCGACTGCCGGCGCCGAGCTTCCTCAGCACGCTCGCCACATGGAACTTCACGGTCGATTCGCTGACGCCGAGCCGTTCGGCGATCGCCCTGTTCCGCCGTCCCGCCACCAGATGTTCGAGCACCTCGACCTCGCGGGGACCGAGTTCCGCGAGGGCCTCGAGGGCCGGACTGCCCGGCGGCGGCACCGCCAGATCCAACGGCAGCCGCGCAGCGACCCGGCACCCCCAGCCGGGTGTCGACTCGGATTCCAGACTGCCCCCGAGGGTTTCGACCCGATCGCGGAGCTGACGACCGAGTTCGGCTCCGTCGACCTGCCCCGCGCCGTCGTCCCGGATGTCGATGTGCAGGTTCTCGCCGTCGCAGTGCCACGCCACCCGGATCCGCGTCACCCCGGGTTGTTCCGCGAGGGCGAGCACGGCGCCGCGCGCGACGGCCCGTGCCGCGTGCGCGACCTCACCGGGCATGCCCCGGCCGGCCGCGGACGGTTCGACCATCTCCAGCATCAACGACCGGTGCCGGACCAGGCCGCGCAGCTCACCGTGCATGCGGGCGAACGCGGTCGTCACCGCCTCCTCCGCGAACTCGCGGTGCCGGTCCACCGCCGACCGCAGGCCGATCAGCGCGCTCGTCGCGGTCTCCCGCGCCGTCGTGCGGGCGCGCGTGTCGTCGAGATCCCTCGATCGGAGTGTCGCGAGAATCGTCTCGAGCGTCACGGCGTGCGCCTCGGTGAGCTCGGCGACCGTGCGTGCCCGCTCGGTGGACGCCGCGCGCGACTCGGCGAGATACGCCGGGCTTGCCCCCTGCACCTGGAGCTGGATTCCGGTCGCGACCACGGTGAACAGTGCCCGGGCCAGCTCGAAGCGTTGCGCCGTCGGCCATGATCCGCGCGGAACCAGCACCAGCAGCGTGTCGGTGCGGTCGAGGATCGCGCACACCTCCCGGCTGCGGCCGCCGATCACCGCGGGGCCGCGCCTGATCTGTCCGCCGGTCAGTTCGCTTCGGACACGGTCGAGTTCGGCGATTGTGACGCGGTTCACGACGGTTGCGTCGCCCGCGACCTTCCGCGGCCGGCCCGTGCATTCGCGGGTGAAGACGACGAGCGCGTCGTGCGGGACGAGGTCGGTGAGCAGCGTCGAGAAACGTTGACCGATCTCGGTGAGCGGACCGACGAGCACGTCGCGCAGTGCGGTGATCAGCGGGCCGGTCTCGGGGTTCGTCGTGCTCACGTCCCCACGATATCGGGGCGATGTCTGCGACCCACCTGCCGAGACGGTCCCGGTTCCGCGGCGCGCCGACAGCTACGATTTCGGAGCAGGAAACAGGAGGTGCCCGTGGTGTCCGCCGCAGACGACGACGCTGCCCGCGGGACCGTGCCCCGCCTGCTGTTCGCGCGGGTCGCCGACACACCCGACAGCGAGGCCTACCGTTTCCGGGATTCCACCGGCTGGACGAGCGTGACCTGGGCGGAGGTCGGCTCCCGCGTGACCACACTGGCGGCCGGCCTCGTCGCCCGCGGCGTCGGGCCGGGCTCACGGGTCGCGATCCGCGCGGCCACCGGCTATCGGGCGATCCTCGCCGATTTCGCGGTCGCGTGCGCGGGCGCGGTGGTCGTGCCGGTGTATGCCCCGACTCGCGACGAGGAGGTCGCGCGGCTGGTGCGGCACTGCGACTCGGCGCTGACCGTGACCGATCGCGACGCGGGCGCCGCGACGCTGCATCTCGATCGGCTCGCCGATCTCGCGGCCGACGGTGAAGAACTGCTCGCCGGCGAACCGGACGCGGTCGCGTCCCGGATGGCGGGGTTGACTGCCGGTTCCCCGGCCTGCCTGGTCTACACCGCGTGCGACGACGGCGGCACGAAGGGCGCGGCACTGTCGCACGGTGCGGTCGCGTACGTGGCGCGGGCGATGGCGGAACTGGGCATGCTCGGGCCGCGCGATCTGCAGTTGCTGTGGCTTCCGCTCTCGCACGTGTTCGGCCGGGCATTGCTGTATGTCGCGGTCCGGGTGGGCCTGCCGACGGCGGTGGACGCCCGGGCCGATCGGGTCGTGGAGAATCTGCGGTCGGTGCGGCCGACCTTCCTCGGTTCGGTGCCGCACGTGCTGGAGAAGATCGGCGCCGCCGCCGCGGCCGATCCGGCGGCGCTCGGTGGAAGGCTGCGGTTCCTCATCTCGGGGTCGGCCCGTCTGGCCCGCGACCTCGCGGACCGGTTCGAGGACCTCGGCGTCTCGGTGTTCGAGGGTTACGGCATCACCGAGACCGCGGGGCCCGCCTGCGTCAACCGTCCCGGCGCGCACAGGCCGGGGTCGGTCGGTCTTCCGTTGCCGGGCACCGAGATCAGGCTCGCCGACGACGGTGAGCTGCTCGTCCGGAGCCCTGCGGTGATGACGGGCTATCACGCCGATCCCGGGCACACCGCGGCGGCGCTCGACGAGGACGGCTGGTTCCACACCGGTGACTGCGCGACGATCGACGGGGACGGATTCGTCTCGATGCGCGGCCGCAAGAAGGACGTGTTCAAGACGACCACCGGAAAGTACGTGGCACCCCACGCGATCGCCGAACGATTCCGCGTGTTGTGCCCGGGGGCGGAGATCGTCGTGGCCGGCGAGCGGCGCTCGCACTGCGTGGGTCTGGTCTTCCCCGGTGACCGCGGCACCGAGGTGCAGGCCTCCGTCGAAAGGCTCAACAGCGAACTGAACAGATGGGAGCGCATCCGCCGGGTCGCGGTCGTCGAGCTGCCTCTCCTCGACGAGGATCGGGACGAGGCCGGGGTCCCGCACCGGGCTCGGATCCTCGAGCGGTTCGCGGATGTGATCGATCGTCTCTACGACGCCGGGCGTTGACATATGCAGTCAATCGGCTGCATATTGGAGTGGTGGATGAGGACGCCGTGTTCAAGGCCCTCGCCGACCGCACCCGGCGGCGCCTGCTCGACTCGCTGCGCGCACGTCCCGGACAGACCCTGGGCGAGCTGTGCGACGGCCTCGACATACGCCGCCAGTCGGTGAGCAAGCACCTGGAACTACTCGAGGACGCGAACCTCGTGGCCACGATCCGGGACGGGCGCCGCAAGTTGCACTATCTGAATCCCGTTCCCGTCCACGAGATCCGCAAACGCTGGATCTCGAAGTTCGACGAACCCCGGGTACTCGCCCTGGACGCGATCACCCGACACGCAGAGGAGATGGCAATGACCCCGACCGACGCGCACACGATTCCCGACTACGTCTACACGACCTATATCCGCTCGACACCCGAGGACGTGTGGCACGCCCTCACCGACCCCGACCTCACGGCCCGCTACTGGGGCCACGCCCAGGTCTCCGACTGGACGCCCGGCAGCCGAGTCGAGCACGTCCGCACCGACGGCTCCGGCATCGCGGACTGCGCGGGCCGGGTGATCGAGGCCGACCGGCCCCGGCGCCTGGTGTTCGGATTCGACGATGCGTCCCTGGTCGACGACCCGGACTTCGAGCCGAGCGTCGTGACCTTCGAGATCGAGGCACATCAGGACATCGTCAAACTCACTGTGCTGCACCGGAAGCTGCGGAACACGGACGATCTGCACTCGATCGGCCAGGGATGGCCGGCGGTCCTCGCCAACCTCAAGACCCTGCTGGAGACAGGCGAGGTACTCCCCCAGGCCCCGTGGGAGTTCCACGCCGAGGAACGCGACGCCCACATGGCGCAGAACGGGTGAATCGGGGAGAACCGAGCGCCAGGGTGCGGGTAGGCAGCGACCACGGCCGGGGAAACTGGTACTTTTGTCCGCAGTGATCAACACATCTCATCTGTGACGCAGACGCTTCGCGCTTCTCATAGGCCGTGCCTACGTGCGGTGGTGATTCCGTGTGCCCGGAGAGGGAACCCGACAGCGGGTTCCCCGGCTCTCGCCTACATCGGAATCGTCTCTTGGAGCTCTCTTGATCACCCCATCGCACAACCCACTCCCGGTTGCCGTTCGTCGTCCTGCCCGCCGGGCCGGCGCCACGGAACCCGAGGCAACGCTTCGACGGCTCGACCTTCGGGCGGACTGCGGCCGGTGCTTCGCACTGTGCTGTACGGCCTTCGGGTTCTCGAGATCGGCGGACTTCGCCGAGGACAAGCCTGCCGGGTCACCGTGCCGCCACCTCGACTCCGGCTTCGGGTGCAGCATCCACGCAGGACTGCATTCCAGGGGGTTCCGCGGATGCACGGTCTTCGACTGCCTGGGCGCGGGACAGGCGGTCTCGCAAGGATTGTTCTCGGGCGTGAGCTGGCGAGAACGTCCCGAAACCCGGGACCGCATGTTCTCGGCATTCAGGATCGTGAGGCAGCTGCACGAGATGACGTGGTACCTGCTCGAGGCACAGGAACGCACCTACGATCCGGCGACCGCGCGTGAGGCGCGCGACCTCGCCGATTCCATCGCGTCGGTGACTCACGCCGACGTGGACGAGCTGCTGTCGATCGACGCGGAAGGCATGCACGCGTCCGTGAGGGAGTTGCTCATGGACGTCAGTGCGGAGGTCCGGGGTTCGTACTTCGCGGACGCCGGTCGTCCGGACCCGCGCCTCCACCCGGGCGCGGACCTTGCGGGAACGGACCTGCGCGCACGCAGATTGTGCGGCGCCGACCTCCGGGGTGCCCTTCTGATCGGGGCCGACCTCCGGGGATGCGACCTCGCCGGGACTGATCTGCTCGGCGCCGACCTGCGCGGCGCCCGGCTGGAGGACGCCGACCTGTCCTACGCGTTGTATCTCACCCAACCTCAGATCGGTTCGGCCCGAGGTAACAGCAGAACGCGAGTCCCAGCGGTCGTGTCCGCACCCGCGGGCTGGCGCGGCGCCTAACCGAGCCAGCCCGAACGCGAACGAGGTCACGAACTCCTTCGAATTCGTGACCTCGTTCGTTGCGTTCTGTGGAACTGCTCGCTGCGGAACTGTTCTCTGTGGAGCTAAGGGGACTCGAACCCCTGACCCCCACACTGCCAGTGTGGTGCGCTACCAGCTGCGCCATAGCCCCTTGTGAAACTGTGAAACCGTGATTCTCGGCCCGCCGGCGCGGGAACGAGTACCCCTTCTCAAGACTACAGGCGAGAGTGTGAACTCTCGCCTGTAGTCGGAAGTGGAGCTAAGGGGACTCGAACCCCTGACCCCCACACTGCCAGTGTGGTGCGCTACCAGCTGCGCCATAGCCCCGTATTCAGTTCCTCGTTCGCGTCCGGGGCGAGCCCCTCGCGCTGAAAGAAAGCTACACCATCGCGCTCGACGGCAACAAATCGGCTGGTCAGCGCGGTGATGCCGGGATCGCCTCCCGGCATCACCGCCGGTGCTCAGCCGAGTTCGGCGACCCAGTTCTCGTTGCCGAACGCATCGATCACGGTGCCGTTGTGGACGACGGCGGGGGTGCCGGTCGCGCCGGTGGTGGCGAGCAGCTGCCGGCCGGCCTCGGCGTCGGCGCGGGCCTGCTCGACGCGGGCACCGTCGGCGATGCACTGCGCCGCCTCGTCGGAGGCGCCGGCGTCACGAGCCATCTGTGCCAGTTCCTCGTTGCTGTGATCGCTGCCGCCCCGCTCGGCGGGCTGATTGTCCGGGGACATCAGAGCGGCGTGGAAAGCCGAGTACGAGATGGCATCGCCGGTCGCGGCGACGCACTGCGCCGCCGCGACCGCGCGGGTCGAGTAGTCGCCGCTGGCGGAGAGCTGATCGAGGAACGCCAGCATGTGATAGCGCACGGCGACCCGGCCGTCGTCGATCGCCTGCGCGAGTTCCTGACCGTGCTTGTGCTCGAGCTCGGCGCAGTACGGGCACATCGGGTCCTCGAACAGGTCGATGGTGGTGGCCGCGTCGGGCACCCCGACGACAGCGACCCCGTTGTCCTCGACCGTCACCTGCACCGCGGCGTTCTGCACCCCGCCGTAGCCCTCGTTGCGGGCCTTGCCGCTGTCGGCCTGCCACAGGACACCACCGATGACGAGCGCGGCGACGACGAGGACGGCGAGACCACCGAGGATGAAAGTGGACCTGCTCGACGTCGGCTCCGGTGTGTACTTGACCGGCTTGACCTTCTTCGCGCTCACGGTTGCTGCCCTTCGCTGCTCGGGGGATTACTGACGGGATCTCACTCTGCCACCGCGTGCTGAGCGGCGGCTGAGGACGCCGGACGCGACCCGGGACCCAGCGCCACAGGGCTGCGCGGAAACACGATCAGCCACACGGACAGCGCGAGGAACCCGAGGTCGCGCAGGATTTCGCGGGTGTAGTCCCAGCCGTCGACGTCCGCGACACCGCCGCCGCCGAAGCAGCCGCAGTCGATCGACAGCCCGCGCGCCCACGCCGACACGATCGCCGCGATCAGACCCACGAGCACCGCCGCGCTCACCACCGCGACCGGTCGCACCGCCAATCCGACCAGCAGCAGCAGGCCGAGGACGAGTTCGAGGACCGGTAAGCCGGCCGCGACGGGGCGCACGAGTTCGTCGGGCAGCAGCTGGTAGGCCCGGACAGCGACGATCGTCTGCGTGGGATCGGAGAATTTGATCCACCCGGAGACCAGCCACACGGCGGCCAGACCGAGCCGGGCGATCAGGCTGACGATGCGTATCCACACCTGGTCGACAGTACCGAGCGCGAGCTCAGCGGCGTATGTCGTCCGTCACCACCGGTTCGGTGACCGCAGCGGACGGGGTGGTGCGCGCGAGCAGCGCCCACGGCAGGGCCGCGGCGAGCAGCATCGCCCCGGTCACCGTGAACGCCACCCCGTAGGACAGGTGTTCCGCGAGCAGGCCACCGACGATCGGGCCGACCACCGATCCGACGTCGGCGGTCATCTGGAACGCCGCGAGGACCGGACCGCCGCGCGCCTTGCTGCCCACGACGTCGGCGACGGCCGCCTGCTGTGGCGGACCGAGCAGCCCGGATCCGATTCCGGCGACGAGCGAGGTGACGAAGAACAGCGCCACATCGTCGGTCAGGCCCATCCCGATCGTGCCGACGCCGCAGACCAGCAGTCCGACCAGCACGAACGGCCGCCGGCCGTGGCGATCGGACAGGCGACCGGACCACATGAGCACCAGGGCGTTGCCGACCGCGAACACGGTCAGTGCGACGCCGGCGAGCGAGGCGTCCCGTTTCAGGACCTCCACGACGAACAGCGGCATCATCGCCACCCGGACCCCGTACACGGCCCACCCGTTGGCGAGGTTCGACCCGAGTGCCGCCCGGTAGATCGGCTCGCGCAGGGCGTCGCGCAACCGCACCGTGGGGGCGCCGTCGGCCGCGGCCGGTTCGGCGAGCGCGGATCCGCGCAGGCTGATGCCGACGACGGCGGCGGCCAGCAGCAACGCGACCGCGTAGATCACGAACGGGACGCGCAGCCCGAACCCGACGAGGGCGCCACCGACGAGGGGGCCGCCGATGTTACCGAGCAGGAAGCTCGTCGCGTACAGGCCGGAGACGCGGCCGCGCGCGTCGGGAGGCGCGATCCGGATGATCAGACCCAGCGCGGACACCGTGAACATCGTCGAGCCGATGCCGCCGAGTCCGCGGAACACCAGCAGCTGCCAGTAGTTCGCGGCGAAGGCGCACGCGCCGGTGGACAACGCGACGATGAGCACGCCGGTGATGTAGACGGGCCGCTCCCCCAGCTTCTGCACGAGGGCGCCGCTGGCCGGCGCGAACGCCAACCGCATCGCGGCGAACGCGGAGACGACGACGGTCGCAGCCGTGATGCCGACATCGAAGCTGCGCGCGAACTGCGGCAGTGCCGGGGCGACGAGCCCGAACCCGAGGGCGATGACGAAGCTGGCGCTGACCAGCACCCAGATCTCCCGCGGCAACGCCGCGTCACGTGTGCGCATGATGAGCCGATGTTAGCTTCGCGCACGATCCGGCCCGGCGCCGGTCAGGCCAGCACGCTCGACACGAGGTCACGGGCCGCGTCCTGGACCCGGGTCAGGTGGTCGGCGCCGAGGAAGGATTCGGCGTAGATCTTGTAGACGTCCTCGGTGCCTGACGGCCGGGCCGCGAACCACGCGTTCTCGGTGGTGACCTTCAGTCCACCGATCGCGGCGCCGTTGCCGGGAGCCTCGGTCAGCGTCGCGGTGATCGGTTCCCCGGCGAGGTCGGTCGCGGTGACCCGATCCGCGGACAGCTTCGCGAGCACCGCCTTCTGGGCGCGGGTCGCCGGGGCATCGACCCGGGCGTAGGCCGGATCGCCGTAGCGCGCCTTCAGGTCCGCGTACCGCTGCGACGGGCTCTGCCCGGTGACCGCAATGATCTCCGAGGCCAGCAGCGCCAGCAGGATGCCGTCCTTGTCGGTGGTCCACACCGATCCGTCAGTACGCAGGAACGACGCGCCGGCGCTCTCCTCGCCCCCGAAGCCGAGACTGCCGTCGAGCAGGCCCGGCACGAACCACTTGAATCCGACCGGCACCTCGAGCAGGTCGCGTCCGAGACCGGCGGCGACCCGGTCGATCATCGACGAACTGACCAGCGTCTTGCCTACCTTCGCGGTGGACGGCCAGCCGGGCCGGTGCCGGTACAGGTATTCGATGGCAACGGCGAGATAGTGGTTGGGGTTGAGCAGCCCGGCGTCGGGGGTGACGATGCCGTGCCGATCCGAGTCCGCGTCGTTGCCGGTCGCGATGTCGAACTTCTCGCGCGCACCGATCAGGGTGGCCATCGCGTTCGGCGACGAGCAGTCCATCCGGATCCTGCCGTCCGTGTCGAGCGTCATGAACCGCCAGGTGGCGTCGACGAGCGGGTTGACGACGGTCAGGTCCAGGCGGTGCCGTTCGGCGATCGCGGCCCAGTAGTCGACGCTGGCGCCGCCGAGCGGATCGGCACCGATCCGCACCCCGGCGGCACGGACCGCGTCGAGGTCGACGGCATTGGGCAGGTCGTCGACGTAGGCGGCGAGGAAGTCGTGGCGGCCCGCGGTCGCGAGGGCACGCGTGGCCGGTACCCGGCGGACCGCGTCGAGTCCGGCCGCGAGCAGTTCGTTGGCGCGGGCCGCGATGACGGAGGTGGCGTCGGTGTCGGCGGGCCCGCCGTGCGGAGGGTTGTACTTGAAACCGCCGTCGCGCGGCGGATTGTGCGACGGGGTCACGACGATGCCGTCGGCGCGCGGTCCGGTGCCCGCATTGTGCCGCAGGATCGCGTGGCTGACCGCCGGGGTGGGGGTGTAACGGTCGCGGGCGTCGACGATGACCTCGACGCCGCCGGCGACGAGCACTTCGAGTGCCGTCGTCCACGCAGGTTCGGACAGCGCGTGGGTGTCGCGACCGAGGAACAACGGTCCGGTGATGCCCTGAGCGGCACGGTATTCGACGATCGCCTGCGTGGTCGCGAGGATGTGCTGTTCGTTGAACGCACCGTCGAGGCTGGACCCGCGGTGCCCGGAGGTACCGAACACGACCTGCTGCAACGGGTCCTGCGGATCGGGCTGGACGGTGTAGTAGGCGGTGACGAGATGAGCAAGGTCCTCGAGATCCCCGGGAGCTGCCGGTTGTCCTGCTCGTTCGTGCGCCATGAATCCTCCTCGTCGACGGCTGTGCCGATCCCATCTTGCCCGCGGCCCGCCACGAGCGCGCGGTGGACGCGATCAGCTCGTCAGCGTGTAACCGGCCCAGGCCGCGGCGAGACCGGCGACGACACTGACGACCACGTAACCGATCCCGCTGAGCGGCCGCCGGATCCGGGTGAGGCCGACGGCTTCGACCGCGAACGTCGAGTACGTGGTGAGGCCGCCGCAGAAACCGGAGCCGAGGAGAGCGAACGATTCCGGGGACAGGGTCGCACCGGAGAGCGCCCCGAGCAGGGCGCAGCCGAACACGTTCACCGCGAGGGTCGCGACCGGAACACTGCGGTAGGACCGGATGTAGCGTCCCGCGAGGTAACGCACCACGGCTCCGGCGCCGCCGCCCAGCGCGACGAGCAGCACGGTCACCGCGCGGCCCGCCGTCGGTGCCACCGTTCGCCGGCTGCCATCCCGCACCGGGCGGCGATCAGCGCCCCCGCGAGTGTGACCGTCACGTAGGCCACGGCGAACACCGGATTGCGGACCGCGTCGACCGCGAACGTCGAGAACGTGGTGAAACCACCCAGCACGCCGACGCCGAGGAACAACCGCAGCAAGCGGTCCGGTCCGACCAACGCCGCGAGAACGCCGAGCAGCAGTGAGCCCGCGATATTGATCACCGCGATGGTCCACAGCCCCGGGAACGCCGTGGACAATCCGTAGCGCGCGACCGCGCCGAGCGCGCCACCGGCAGCGACCACGGCGACCGCCCGCGGAACCACGGCCGTCACGGTTCGCCGGTCACAGGGTGGGCGGAGTCTGGGATCCTGGGCACAAATCTGCGACGGTACCCGCTTCGACCGCGCCGTGCGGCCGGGTCGCCGGTCCGCGCTCACGTGCGGCGAACGGCGCGGGGCGCCCGTTCACCGACGGAGCATTCCCGGTGGCCGATGCCGCGGGTCCTCGCCTTGCGAGACGGAGCGAACGTTCGGTTCCCTCGAAGCATGAAGAGGTCCCGATGGAATCCGGACAAGCCGCTGTTCGGCGACGACAACGCCGCGGCCGGCGCTGCGCTGGCGATCGGTCTCGCGGTCGTCGTCGCCCTCGTGCTGCTCGCCTATCTGCTGCTCTGATCCCGGAGGTTGCCGGACCGGTCGCGGCCAGGCCCGCCCGACCCTGCGACGTTCCCGAGTCGCACCAGGTCCGCAGCCAGCTCGCGGGAGCGGTCGCGATGCGCGGGGATCAGGTTGACGATGACCAACTCGAACGGTCGCGGCATCGCCAGGACCCGGTTGCTCATGACGATGCGCGACCGGTCCCCGAGCGGCTCCACACGCAGGGTCCAGGCCGTGGCGTCGCGGGTGATCGCGCCGCGCGTGCGATACGCGAAGGTGTGCGGTGGGGAAACCTCCGTGACCGTGCACACACGGTTCCAGCGGAGCAGGCCGACGCGGTTGCGGCCACGGAACCTCGCTCCGACCTCGGGTCCGGTGGCGTCGCCCAGCCAGTCGGCGCCGAGGCATTCACTGCTCCACTCGCCGATCCGGGTGACGTCGGACATCACCGCCCACACCTGCTCGGGTGACGCCTCCACCACGGCCTCGACGTCGCCGCTGCGCGGGATCCGCGCGGTACTCACGGCAACCGCCCCGAGGAACGCGCGATCGGCCGGGACGGAACGCCGGCCGCGTCGGTTCCCGACCAGAGAGCCGCGAAGTGGCGGCGATTACCGATACCGAGGACGTGGAGCAGGAGAAAACGCGGGATCGCCGGCACCAGGTGGACGACGTGGTCGCGGGAGTCGTCGTCGAGTCCGTCGATGAGCCAGACGCCTTCCCTGCCCAGGGCCCGCATGCTCTTGGGAGCGATGTTGGTTTCCTCGTCCCAGGTGCGCCACTGCGCGTCGGTGAGGGTCTCCGACACGACCGGCATCATGTCGAGTTCCTCTCGTTCGAGGTGCGGCAGCAGTACGTCGGACAGTGCCGCCAGGGCCGCGCTGAGCCGGGCCTGCGCATCAGGTTCGATGTTGCCGAATCGTCTTGCCGCTTCTTCGAGTTCGGTGACAGCGGGTTCGATCCGCCGGTGGTCCTCGTCCATGATGCGCACGAGCGCCTCGGCGTCCGGATTGCATCGGACGACGAGCGGGTAGAGCGCGGTGTCCTCACCTTCGTGATGGTGTCGCAGCAAGTCCATGAGCCACAGGATGTGCTCGGCGAGCGGGACGCGGCGGGCGTCGGGCACCGGTCCTGTGTCGAGGACGATGCGGGTCCGGATCAGGTCGCGCCTGAGCGCAGAGTGCACGATGCCCATGATCCGGGTGTCGGCGGGTCCGTGCGGGTCGGAGATCATGACTTCTCCCGGTGTTCCGTGGGTCGATCGGAGCGCGGCGAAGCGTCGGCGGCGGTGCGTGGATCCAGTCCGAGAAGCCGGATGATCGCGTCGGCGATCCAGTCGCGATATCGCTGCGGCGTCCACCCGGAGTTCTCGACGAGGAGCAGATAGACGTCGGGGCTGCCGACGGCCCACAGGCCGTCGACCAGGTCGGGATCGGGGTCCCGACCGAGGACGAGCGCGGCTGCCTGACGGAAGTTCACGCGGCGGCGCTCGTGCTGGGCCCGCTGCCGGACGGCGAGGTCCGGGTCGGCGGCGGCAGCGTGGGCGAGGGTGCGTTCGAGCAGAGCGACCCGGCCGAATTGAGCCGTCAGCAGGTCCGCTGCCGCGACCGCCCGATCGGCGAGTCCCCCGGTGCCGAGCGCCAGGAACTCCGGACGGTCGGCCACCGGGATCGGTTCGGAGTCGCCCACCAGAGCCACGTCGATGACCCGCAACAGCAGGTCGGGCTTGGTGCCCGCGGTGGCATAGACGGTTTCGACCGACACCTGTGCACGGCGTGCGATGTCGCGCATGCCGGTCGCCGACCAGCCGCGCGTGGTGAACAGATACGTCGCCGCATCGAGGACGGCCTGCCGGGTCTCCGCGGCGTTCGCTCGGCGGCGAGGCGAATGATACGACCGCCTCTGCGGGGTCGGCTGTGCCGACGAATCCGTCTTCGGCATGCTCCCATTGTGGAACAGCCATGAATTCAATACAAGAGTGTTCCAGTGCGAAAACGCTGCGAAACGGGCCGACTGGCCGGTTTCATTGAGGTATGGACAATGCGAAGTGGGATCCGGACACCCCGCTCTTCGCGGAAAGCTGCGCCGCGGGCAATACCACCCTCGTGATCGGCCTGGGCGTGGTCGTCGCCCTGCTGCTGGTGGTCTTCCTCGTGCTCTGACCGAAGAGGTGCGCCCCGCTTCTCCGGGTACAGGGGTCGGGAAGCGGGGCGCGTCGGTGGCCGCAGCGAGCGTGTCGGGGGCGCGTCTCCACGACCACCGGCAGTTGAATCGACAACCATACCGGGTGCGTTACACACGGCATGTATCTCTTTTTGTGCGGAGCGTTCGGCGGTCGTGACGGGTAGCGCTCGGAGCGTCGATACGGGACGGCGACAAAGAAGCACCGGCGACTTGCCGAACCGGCACCAACAGGAACGCCATCGGACCGGCCTGCATCCCCTCGCGGGTTCATTTTCCGTTCACCGGGGAATAGTGTTGCTGGTGGGGTGAATCGATCCCCTGCACATCGGGCAATCGCGATTCCGCGAAATCGGGTGAATGCGATGAACGTTCTGAAAGGCACGGCACGGCTCGTCTCCGGAGCCGGGGAGACCGCGGTCGCCACGGTCGGTGCGGTGGGCGGCGCGGCGGTCGGGAGCGTCGGCGGGAGCGTCCGGGGTGCCGTCGAAGGCGCCCTGGGCGGCGCTCGATACGGACGCCGCTCGACACCGGTCGCCTTGGCGACCATGGGCGCGGTCGGCGCGGCAGGGTTGGTGGAATGGCCGATCGTTCTCGCCGCGGGCGGCACGGCACTTGCGCTGCGACTTGCAAAACCGGCGCAGCCGGAAAGATCCGGTGCAGCGACAGTCGGCGCACAACAGAATCATGCCGGCACCTCGCCGCCCGCACCCGCGTCGGCACCCGCGCCGACCGCCGGCAGTCCTCCCGCGGACACCTCGCCGCGCCGTCGCGCCAAGCCGACCCCACCCGGGCACACGACCGGGTCCGCGGCACCGACGGTTCCGGCACAGCCGCACCCGTGACTACCGAACAGCGGATGAGAATCCTCGCATCGCTCCCCGGCGGGGGCGTTCACATCGGAACCCGTGCGGTCGCGGTGGGCGCGGCGATCGCCCGCGATACCGCCCTGGTCGGCGCGGCCACCACCCTCGGCGTCGGATCGGTGTTGCTCAAAGCCCCGGCCGCAGTGTCGCCGCCGTCGGCACGCGCGGTCGCCGGATCCGTGGCGGGCCTGGCCCGGGAGGCCGTCGGCGGGAAGCCGGTACGGCGGTGCGCCTCCGGTTCCGGGCGCATCTGGGTCGAGGTCCGCGGCCTCGACGGCCCGCACGGATCGCAGGTGGCCGAACGGGCACTGGCGGCGGTCCGGTCGACACCGGGTGTCGACGACGCGGTTCTCCATCGACCGTGGTCGCGGATCGTCGTGTCCACCGGATCCGACGGTCCCGACCCGGCGACTCTGTGCCGGATTGTCGACAAAGCCGAAATCGACGAGCACACAACCCGTTCCGGAAACCGTCCTGTGAACCTGCCCGGCGACGACGCAGTCCTGGCCGCCCGGGCGGCCGGCGCCGCGGTGTCGATCCTGGGATTCGGTGTGGCACTGGCCGGCAGATTTCTGCGTCTGCCCCGCCTACCCGCAGCGATCGCATCCGGGGTGATCTCGGTCGACTATCAACCGCGACTGCGACGACTGGTGGAGAGTGCAGTCGGCGCCGACGCAGGCGGAGTGCTGTTCGCGGCCCTGACCGCGACCGCCTACACGCTGACGTTGTCACCGGATTCGCTGGCCGTCGAGGCGGCCAAGCGCAGCGCACTGGTCGCGGAGGCATGGTCCGGCCGGCGCGCGTGGCAGCAGATCGAGCCGACGCTGACCGCCGCTGTGGACGGTCCGCCGAGTGCCGGATGGCAGCCGGACCGCGTCCCCGGTCCGGTGGAACGCTATTCCGAGCGTGCCGGACTCGCGGGCCTCGCCGGCGACGTGGCCATCGGCGCGATCACCCGTAGCCCGGCACGAGTCGGCACCGCGACCCTGGTGTCCGCACCCAAGGCCGCCCGCACAGCGCGGGAGCTGTTCGCCGGCACCCTCGCCCGGGGACTCGCGGACCGGTACGACGTGCTCCCCCTGCGTCCCGAGGCGCTGCGCCGGCTGGACCGGGTCGACGCCGTGGTGATCGATCCCCGCATCCTCTACACCCCTGCCCTGACGGTCAGCCGGGTGCGCGGGGTGCGGGACCGCGACCGGACCCGTGTGTGGCAGTCGGCCGCCGCCGAGGTGCGCCGGGGGGCCCTCGGTCCCGGCTGGCATCCGGTGACCGCCCTACCCGAAACCCCAGACCCTGCCCCGGACGATGCCCGGGTGCTGGTCAGCCCCGTCCACGACGGGTACGCATCCGCGATCGTCGCCGAAGCACGAAACGCCCGGACCGAGGTCGTGTCCGTCGACGACGACGCCCTCCGCTCGCTGCGCAACGGATTCGATCGTCTCGACCCGCTCACCGATTCGGTGGACGACACCCTGCGGAAGGCGGTGGAACGACTTCGGCACCAGGGGTCGACCGTCGCCGTGGTCTCAGCGCACGCGCCGCACGCCCTCGCGCTGGCCGATGTCGGAATCGGTGTCCTCCTCGACGGTTCGCCCCCGCCGTGGGACGCTCACCTGTGGGCCGCCGACCTGCCCGGTGTGTGGCGCATCCTGCACGCGCTGCGGGCGGCACGGACAGCGAGCCGCCGCGGAGTCGAGATCTCCGTGCAGGCCTCGGCGCTGGGCACCCTGCTGATGCTCCCCGGGATCCCCGGGACCGGGCCCGAACCGGTCACCGCCGGCGCCGCCCTCGGACTGTGGGCCGGGCACGCCCAGGCCCGCGGCGCGCTCCGCACGCCGATGCCCGCCCCGCGGCCCGGACACGAATGGCACGCCATGCCTGCCGAGGAGGCGCGTCGGCTGTTACCCGCACCGCCGGAGGACGAGCCATCCCGGGCCGCCGCACCGGCGGCCCAGCTCGTCTCGGGGGCGGTCCGATCGATCCACCGCATCGGCGGGCCCGTTCTGTCCGCCCGGGGTTTCCTCCACGCGGTGCGCGCCGAGCTGAACGATCCGCTGACCCCGGTGCTGGCGACGTGCTCCGCCGCGAGCGCCGTGCTGGGTTCACCGATCGACGCCGTTCTCGTCGGTTCCGTGCTCGTGCTCAACGCCGGCATTTCGGCGACCCAACGGCTGCGGGCCGAGGCTGTTCTCAACCGCCTCCTCGCCGTCCAGGACCCGCCGGCGCGGAAGGTCACCGACCTCGACGGCGATCACGACCGCGTCGAGGTCACCGCGGACGGCCTCCGGCCGGGGGACGTGATCGAAGTCCACCCGGGCGAGGTGGTGCCCGCGGACGGCCGGCTGATCGATACCGACAGTGTCGAGGTCGACGAGTCGGCACTGACCGGCGAATCCCTCCCGGTGGCCAAACAAACACTCCCGACGCCGGGCGTGCCGCTGGCCGAGCGCACCTGCATGCTCTACGCCGGGACCACCGTGCTGACCGGAACCGCCGTCGCCCTGATGACCGCCACCGGCCGCGGCACCGAGACCCGGCGTGCCACGGCTCTCGCTCCGGCGAAGATCCGTGAAGTCGGGCTGCAGGCACAGCTCGGCCGGCTCACCCGCCGGGTGATGCCGATCAGTTTCGGCGGCGGCGCCATCGTGACCGCGCTCGGCCTCCTCCGCGGCGTCGGGCTCCGATCCGCGGTGACCAGCGGTGTCTCCGTCATCGTTGCCGCTGTGCCGGAAGGACTTCCGCTGGTGGCCACGCTGGCACAGATGTCCGCCGCCCGTCGCCTCACCGCGTCCTCCGTCCTGGTCCGTGTGCCCAGCGCGGTCGAAGCTCTCGGCCGCGTCGACGTCGTCTGCTTCGACAAAACCGGAACTCTCAGCGAGAACCGGCTGCGGGTGGCCGCCGTGGAACCGTCAGCGGGATGTTCGCGCGAACAGGTCTTGGCCTACGCTGCCCGCACCGGTTGGTCGTCGAACGGTGGACCCCCCGATCACGCCACCGATGTCGCGATCGTGGAGGCGGCACGAGTGGAATCCGGCCCGGCCGCGGGCCTGGAAAGGCGGGCCCATCTGCCGTTCCGTTCGGGCCGCTCGTACGCCGCCGCGGTGTGCGGAACGCACCTCACGGTGAAAGGTGCGCCCGAGGTGATGCTCGACGCCTTCGGCGACGAACAGGGGCTGCTCGCCGAACGGGTGGAGTCGATGGCCGCCGCCGGACTTCGGGTCATCGCCGTCGGGGAGCGTCACCTCACGGCAGCCGAGGTGGCGGCCACCGACGATCCGGCGGTGCTCGAGAAACTGTCCGAGCGGAAGCTGCAGCCGGTGGGACTTCTCGGTCTGTCCGACACCCCCCGCCCCGACGCCGCGGGACTGCTGCCCACCCTGATCGAGCAGGATATCGCCGTACGCCTGATCACCGGGGATCACCCGGTCACCGCGGTCGCGATCGCCGAGGAGCTGGGCATGCCGGTCGCCCCGGACCAGGTGATCAGCGGTCCGGACTGGGACACCCTGTCCCACCACGAGCAGGAGCAGGCCGTCGAGGAGTGTCTGGTCTTCGCCCGGATGGCGCCGGAACACAAGGTGCAGATCGTCCAGACACTCGAACGGATCGGCCGCGTCTGCGCGATGGTCGGGGACGGCGCCAACGATGCCGCCGCCATCCGGGCGGCCAGCCTCGGCATCGGCGTGGCCTCGCACGCCAGCGCTCCCGCCCGCGGCGCGGCGGATGTGGTCCTGCTCGACGGCCGGGTCGGGGCACTGCTGGATGCGTTGGAGGAGGGCCGAGAGTTGTGGCGGCGGGTCCAGGCCGCCGTGGCGGTGCTGGTCGGCGGGAATGCCGGGGAGGTGGCGTTCGCCCTGATCGGCAGCATCGCCACCGGGCGCTCACCGTTGAACGCACGCCAACTGCTGCTGGTGAACATGCTCACCGACGCGCTGCCCGCGGCGGCGCTCGCGGTGAGCGCGACCAACCGCAACGGCACCGGCGTCGCGCGTGGACCGGACGAGGGGGCCCTGCTGCGGACGGTCGCGTCCCGCGGCATCACCACTGCGGCCGGAGCCACCGCAGCCTGGGCCATGGCGAGTAGCACGGGGGGCCCGCGGCACGCCTCCACCGTCGCCCTCGTCGCATTGATCGGGACCCAGCTCGGGCAGATCCTTCTCGACTCCCGCAGCCCCCTCGTCGTCGCCACGTCCGTCGGGTCCCTCGCCGTGATGGCCGCGTTGATCAGCGCCCCCGGAGTGAGCCAGTTTCTCGGCTGCGTGCCCCTCGGCCCGATCGGCTGGGCCCAAGGGATCGGGTCCGCCGCCGCTGCCACCGCCGCGGCGGCGATCGCCCCCGAACTGCTCGCCCGCGCACCCGGGATCAGCGGCACTGTCCACGGACTCCTGAACTCCGGGGACGCGGAGGAAGTGAGGGTCAGTCGATGATCTCGACCACACCGATTCGCACCAGCAACGCGTACAACTCCTGCAACGGCGGCGTGAACACCTGCGTCATTGCGGACACCACCGGATTTCCATTCATATCGGCCACAGAATTCGCCACGCTGCGATCCTGCGCAACCGAAACGAACTCCCGGTAAACCCCAGCCAGTGCGGAGGCAAGCAATGGCCGACAATTCATGCAACTACCTGTCCCACCGGGACACCGTCGAACGTGTGCAGCACGCCGAGCGGTTCGCGGTGAACCTGCCGATTATCGGGCACATCGGCATTCCCCGGCCCGAGCACCTCGCGTTCTACGCCGCCCTCGGTGCCCTCGCGGCACTCGAGATCATCGAATGGCCCGTCGCCGTGATCGTCGCCGCAGGCCATGTGATGGCCTCCGAGGAACACCACCGCACTCTGCAGGAGATCGGTGACGCCCTGGAGGTGGTGTGAGCAGCCGGTCGCGGGGCGTCGTGCGACGCCGCCGCCGATGTACGAAAAAGCCCCCGACCTGGGCTTCAGGTCGGGGGCCGTGAGGTGGAGCTGCCGGGAATCGA
>NZ_LRRH01000135.1 GCF_001646785.1 Rhodococcus phenolicus | reverse complement strand
CCGGACCAGTGCATGTCGCCGGCGGTGACGACCGGGACGGACCGGTAGCCGAGGAGCGCGACGGCCTGCGCGGCCTCCGGGTCCTGGTCGACGAACAGCTCGACGAACGGCGTGCCCTGGCGCTCGAGGTGCCGGGCGGTGAGCTTGCAGCCCTGGCAGCCTCGAGTCTTCGCGTACAGGGTGACGGTGATGGGTTGGGTCACTGCGGATCTCCGATCGTGAGCCAGAGAGAGCCGGGACGGCCCTTCTCTGCTGGGTGAATGATGGGCATGAGCTTCTGCATCAGCTCGGGGGTGTCATCGGCGGTGAGGCCGTAGTCGACGAGGCCGTCGCATGCGGCCTTGAGCACCGGCATGAGGTTGTCGGCGTCGCGTACCCGCCTGTCCCGAGGCCGGTAGTGCAGGCACACCGTGGCGTGCTCGAGACCGATCGGAACCTTCGCCTGCTTCGCCAGCCAGGCCGTCGTCGAACGGATCTGGCGCGTGATCCGTGCCCGGGCCATGTGGTGCTTGCGGTCGTTCATCGACAGCGGAGGATTCTGGTACGGCAGCTCGAGCACGATGTCGCCGCTCACCACGCGACCCCCGTCATCCGGCGCACCTCAGCACGCTCGGCGAGCGCCAGGCGGCGAGCAGCGAGCAGCGCGGCGGCGGTCTCCTGCAGCTCGTCGGGCGACAGGATCTCCCCCGCCACCCAGACGTCCGGCCCGGCGACCGTCGCGAACTGGAAGTCGCCGGCTGCCGCGGACCAGGTGACGCCGTCCTCGTCCTCGAACGACGGCGCCGGGAGCTCGACGACGTCGTGGCGCTTGAGGATGGCGCGCGCGAGCTGCTCGGCCGTATCGGCGACGAGAGCGGGGGCACCCGGCATCAACGTCTCGGCGATGAACGCGGCGAGGGTGTCGACGGTCATGCCGCACCGCCGATTCCGCGGCCGGAGATCTCGCGCAGGTACTCGTCGACGTCGTTGCGCCACCACCGCAGCGGCGAGTTGCGGCCGGTGCCGGTCTTGAACGACTTCCGGAAGAACGGATGCGCCTCCGACTTCGCTCGGCTCATCCTGACCATGTACGCGCTCATGCCGATCGCTTCGGCGACTTCGCCGAGGGTCATCTGCGCCGGGTTCAGGCTTTTCCTTGCGGGACTCATGGTGTGTGCAGTCCTTTCGATTGATGTGAGTTAGGGATGCCGGGGACGGTGTGGTGCGCACATCTGGTGCGCCGGATCAGGACTCCGTCGACACACCGCCACCGGCAAGATCAGGGGTCAGACCCCGAGGGCCTGCTGCTGCGGTTGATCGAGGTCGTCGGCCCGGGCCTTGATCACGGTCCGAACCTCGGCGCGTCGCTTCGCGTCCACGATTCCCGCGGACTGTCGCCAGAGGTCCTCGAGGATCGACTTGGTCGGGGCACTCTCGGTCTGCTCGAGCAGTGCATCGACATCGACCGGAGGCGGCTCGTGGCCGCGGGCCTGCTCGGCCTCGTGGAGATCGCCCTTGTGCCACAGGTCCAGCGCGGCACCGAAGCGCATGCCGGCGTTGCGCAGCGCATCGCCGATGGCTTCCTTGACGGCATTGCCTCCGCGCTTACCCTCGGCATCGCCGTACCCCAGTCGAGTCATGCCGCAGATGGTCAGCCGGATCCACAGCCCACCGTTGCTGTCGAACGCGGGCAGCCCGTTCTGGTCGAGCGCCAGCGGCTCCCATGACCATTCGGGATCGACGTCCAGGAACCGATCGGTGAGCGCTGCGTGGCCGACGTAGTCGAGGTGCATCGCGGGGAGCCCGTGGTAGCCGCCGCACTCGCGGCAATTCCCCTTCGGCGAGTCCTTCTTGTACGGCTTCGGCAGCTTGCCGATCTGGTGATCGGCGAACGGCTCCCGCAGCTTCGCGAGACTCTTCAGTCGTTCGTCGTCAGTCACTGGTGCCGCCTTCGAGGGCGAGCACGGCGCCGAGGTTCAACTCGCCGGCCGCGGCCATCCCGCGCACCAGCTCCACAACGTTCTTCGCGGGCGTGAACCGCGGGGCCGGATCGCGCGCGGGCGGCACCGACACCGAGACGCCCGGGAGATCGAAGTAGTCCTCGGACCCGGCGGCCTTGTGCGCCTCCAGGACGTACGCATCGAGGGAGGCGCGGCCCTGCTCGGTGAGTACAACGCGCTCCTCGATCACGTCCGGGCCGAACGTTTCGACGAGCCACGGGAACACCTGCGCCTCATCGGTGATCGTCACGACCGGCTTCGGCTGCGTCGGCTTCGGTACGGTCGCGTAGCCGAGCTCCACACCGGCGGCCGTGTAGGCGTAGGCGGTGCCGCGGGTGATCTGACCGGCCAGAGCGGCCTTCTCGCGGGCCTCCGCTTCGGCCAGCAGCTTCTTCGCGGCGGCGATCGCGGCGAGGTTGCGGACGGTGGTCTCGATGTCGCTCATCGGATGGCCTCCAGCTCGGCGAGCCGGCCGAGCGCGAACTCGACGGCCTGCTCGTGGGTGGGGAACGAAGCGGCCAGGGCCTCGCGGTCGATGACGTCGCGGAAGGCGATGTGCACGGCCCACGGGCGGCCTGGGGGCAGCGCCTCGGTGATGTGCTCACCGCGGCGGATGCGCAGGAAGCAGCGGCGGGCACGGGCGGTCTCGATGGTCTGCGCCCGGCTCGTGGCTACGGCCATGTCGGTTCCTCTCGGTCGGCGTCGGCCAGCAGTTCGGTGTGCTGGGCGGCGTGGTCGGTGTCATGGATGCGGAGACTGCAGTCGGGTTCATGGCCGAACCCGGCTGCGCCGCAGGTGCAGTCAGGCCGCATCGCGTGTCTGCAGGTAGCAGGGGCCGCACCGGCCCCTGGCGCGGACGGCTACGGTGCCGGGCCACATGCCGGGGTCTTCTCCCTGGTTCCGCATCGGGCGCCCGCACTCTTCGCAGTGCCGCTGGCACTTCACCGGCGGCCCGGCGGCGCCCCTCGGGGTGACGACGGGGTTGACGAGGCCGAGCATCTCGAGGAGCTCGCGGGCGTCCTCGGCGTTGCGGGCGTTGGCGGCGACGGTGCGACGTGCCGGTTCGATGACGTGCTCCGACATCGTGGTGTCGCCGAACTGCGCGGACTCGGCGATGTGCTCGCTGCTGCGCTTCCTCATGCGGACCACCGCACTCGCCGCATTCCGGGCCCGAATCCGTCGTGCTCACCGATGTGCCCGTCGAGACGGCCGCACGTCACCTGACGGTCGTCGGCGATCACCGCTGGATGTGGCACACCGCAGCGCTGGCCGCGGCTGTAGCAGGGGCTGCCACGGTGGCCGTCGCATGCAGTGGAGTGGACGTGATCGCTCATCGCAGAGTCTCCGTTCGGGAAGTGAGATTCGGGCAGCCGTCGCAGATGCCGCCGGTCCAGCCGCAGCACCGAGTCGCGTCGGGCTCGACCACCGGGGTGCCGCAACCGATCTCGTGCTGCGGGAAGCCCAGCGCCGCACCGCCGCACGTGCACGCACGGCCGTCACGGTTCTTCGGCGGGGCGAGGGTGTCGACGAAGATGGTCACGACACCACCGCCTGAATCCCGACAGCCGCACCGATGACGATCGAGAACGTGCCGGCCAGCATGAGCGCGAACCAGGTGCCCGACGGCCGGGCGTCGGCGGTTTCAGGCTCCGGGATGTCGTCGGCGTCCTCGTCGAGGATGTCGAGCTCCCCGTCGCGGACGGCGAACACCTGCGTGAAGGTCTCGTGCGCGAGCGGTGCGGGCTCAATGCCGGCGGCCGCGAGTTCCTTGTCGGTGAGAGGTCGGGTGAGGCTCGACATGTCAGGCCCCCTTCGCGATCTCGACCGGAGCGGACGCGACGAGCGCGTTGCGGGCGTTACGCATGGCCTCGCACATGTCCGAGCCCGTGGCGGTGATCCAGTAGGTGGTCCGGCCGGTGTACGTGACGCCGGTCTCGATGTGGTCCCCGGTGAAGCGCTCGTCGACGAAGATCGTCGCCTCGATCAATCCGGTCGCGGAGTGCTTGGTCCCCCAGTGCCCCAGGCCGTACTGCTCGAGCAGCTCGACGATTTCGACCTCGAGGTCGTCCGAGGTAAGGTTGTAGTGCATCTGATTTCCTTCCAGGGTTTCGATGTCAGGCCGTCCTGTTCGCAGCAGGGCGGCCTTCTTCTTTTCCTCCACTGTGTTCGCAACCATCACGCGGAAACCAAGCCGCGAGAACTGCTGTTCACATCGCTTTTCGCTACAGGCACGACAGCAGCCTCGCAGGCCACGAAGAGGTCCTCCCAGTCGTGACCGAGACGCTTCGCGATCGCGATCGCGAGATCCTCGGTGAGAGTGGTCATTTTGCCGGTCTCGAGCAGGCTGATCGTCTGCTGTGTGCAGCCAGCAAGGAAGGCGAGATCGCCCTGAGTGAGGCCCTTCCGTACGCGCCAGCGCTTCATCTGCTCGCGGTCCTTCATCTTCATCCAGACGTCCCTTCTGTATGCCCGCGATCTGCGGGTCCGGATGACGTACCTCATTGTGCCCCTTCCTTGTTGGAATTACAAGTGCAGTACACATCGCTTCTCACCACTTGTCAACTGCACAAGCGGATTCGTGGTCATACGCTGGCGATATCATGTCGCTACTTGTTTTCGGGAACGTGCACCGTTGGTACAAGTAGACGACTGGAGAGGACCGTTCAGGCCATGACAGAGGAACCCCAGCCGCCCACCCTGCGGGCACTACTCGAACTCGCTTTCACCAAGCGCCAAGTCAGCGGGCGCAAGCTCGCCGAGATGGCACAGCAGCAGGGATTCGCGCTCGTCTCCACCACCGTGAATCAGATCCGCTCCGGCGCCTACAAGTCCCAGCCCGCCGAGGACACACTGAAGGCGATCGCCTGGCTCGCCGGTGTCCCCGAACATGTTGCCTACGAAGCCGCCGGCCGCAGGATGCCCGGCAAGCCGTTCGCCGACGACCTTCCTCCCGGCGTCGACAACCTCGGGCCGAAGGAGCGCAAGGCTGCGGTCGAGATATTGCGAGCGCTGGTTGCGCAACAGGAGCGGATCGCCGAACTCGAGGTCGACAAGGCGGAGGGCTCGACTTCCGAGAATCCAGGCCTTCGCCTTGTCGATGACAAGAGCGACGAACCCGAAGGCTACGAGCTGGCAGCGCGCAAGGGCGAGACGCGGGAGCGGAAGCGCCGGCGCCTGGAGGGTGAGCCGTGGGATCACCCGGACCCTGACGGCCCTGAGGATGGCGCGTAGCGGTTTGCTACATCCCTGGTAGTACGCGGTTATGTGAGTTGTAGCAAGTTGCTACAACTACCGGCGAGTAACGGAGACAGTTAGCTCGAACAAGTGTTCTAATCTCTCCATGTCCAACCGCAAATGGCACCCCTGGAGGCATCTGCGCCGACACTTCCCGCACGTAGATGTCCACTTCGTCGACCACCCAACCCACGGAGATCTCGGCCGTCTCACCCGAGACGGCATCGAGATCGACAAGACCAGCACTCAGACCGAACGACGCTCCACCCTCACGCACGAGATCGGCCACCTCGAACGCGGACCCGTACCCTGCCACCCATTCTTCGCGGCCCGCGAGGAGCAGGTGGTCGAGGAACTCACAGCCCGCCGCATGATCCGACTACCCGACCTCGTCGACGCACTCCTGTGGTGCCAGGGCCGCGCCGACGACGAGACAGCCGAGGAACTGTGGGTCGACCCCGACATCCTCCTGACCCGAGTACGCACACTCACACCTGGCGAGCGGAAGTGGGTGGAGCACCAGATCGCCTGCCGCACCAACTGAAAACACATCCCCTGGAAGGAACACCATGCGCATTGATGTGCATAAACGTGCCGTAGCAGTGCCCTGCATTCTCGCAATCGCGCTATCGCTTTCGGCATGTGCCAATGACGGATCGCCGTCGGAGGCCGCTACCCCAACCTCGGCCGCCGCCAATCCGGAGGCGGACGTGGCCGCCGCTCGCGACGCCTGCAACACGGCCATCATCCGCCGTTGGCCAAGGGCAATCGACCCGACCCTGTACGCGTTCGATACGACCGGCTCGGGCGACTCGTACACCACAACGGGCAACATCAATGTGGATATCTCCGGCCCCGTGCATCAGCGATTTTCGTTCACCTGCAACACCTCTCGCGAGGATGGAGTGTTCATCTCGACGATCACTGCAGCCGAAGTGCCCCCGAGTGAGACTCCGTCGCCGACCTCCACAGCCACGCGAACACCGATTCCGCAGACGTCTACCCCCCTGTCCCCACGCTGCAAGACACCCAGCGAATCGACGATCGCCGCGATCAACGCCTCCTTCAAGGAAGAAGGCCTTCACCTCGAGGACGCGTACATGGTCTACGGCGCGAAGGATGTCGCCTACATCGGCGCGAACATCATGGCTGCGGATGGACATCGCGCATCGAGCGCCGACATCTGGGCAGACAAGGGTGGCCTGCTGTTCTCGCTCTCCGGTGACGCCCGCCGGCGCACATCCATCCCGGACGGACGGCACCTGCTCGACATCAGCGCCGGCGACGAGTACGGCCAGGAAGTGTCCGAGTGCATCCAGACCGCCGTGATCAACAGGAACTCCACTGGGGGCCGCTGATGGCACGACCATCACTCCCCCTCGGCGCGCACGGGAAGATCGCACGCACCCAGCTCCCGGACGGACGCTGGCGCGCATCGTGCCGGATCCGCGACGTCGACGGCGTCACCCGCAAGGTCTACCGCGAAACCCCCGCCGGCCAACGCGACCGCACCGGCGCCGTCGCCGAGCGATACCTCCAGGAAGCGCTCGCCGAACGGTCGGCACCGCAGGACGGGGACATCACCGCGGCGACCAAGGTGCACGTGCTGTGGGATGAGTACCGGGAACGGCTCGTCGACGCTGGACGCTCCGCCGCCACACTCGAGGACTACGACCGAATCGCCGTCCGGATCAACGCCGGCATCGGGCAGCTCGCCATCCGCGAGGCGACCACCCAGCAGCTCGACCGATTCCTCCGGGAGATGGCCGACCGGCACGGTGTCCCGACCGCGCGCAAGACGAGGACCATCCTGTCCGGCATGCTCGGCATCGCTGTGCGCTACGGGGCGCTGACCTCGAACCCGGTGCGCGAGGTCTCCGAGCTCGCGTCGCGCCGGGTAGCCCGGAAGCGCTCGAAAGCGATGGACGCCGCGGCGCTCGCGCAGCTCCTGCACGACGTGCGCAAGTCCGACGTGCCGTGCCCGGTCGTGCTGTCGGAGCACGAGAAGAAGAAGGGCCGGCGCACCACCAGCAAGCCCGGCCAGATCCCGACGGTCGCCGAGTACTGCACCTCCTCCGACCTCGCAGACGTCGTCACACTGTTCGCCGCGACCGGCTGCCGCATCGGCGAACTGCTCGGCATCCGCTGGGAGGACGTCGACCTCGAGGCGAAGTCGGTGACGATCTGCGGGAAGATCAACCGCATCCGCGGACGCGGCCTGATTCGCGAGGACACCACCAAGTCCGAGGCTGGCATGCGGACGCTGCCGCTGCCGGGGTTCGCGGTGGAGATGTTGCGCGCGCGGCCGCGGCGGACGGAGATGGTGTTCCCGTCCGGGGCCGACACACTCCGGGACCCGGACACGGTCTCGAAGCAGTGGCGGCAGGTGCGCGCGGCGCTCGGGTTGGACTGGGTGACGACACACACGTTCCGCAAGACGGTGGCGACGCTCATCGACGAGGAGGGCCTGTCGTCGCGCGTGGCGGCCGATCACCTCGGGCACGCTCAGGTGTCCATGACCCAGGACGTCTACTTCGGCCGCGGCCGTCAGCACTCGGAGGTGGCCGATGCGCTCGACGCAGTCATCGGATGGGGATAACCGGTACGTTTCCGGTACATCCGAGCCCCAGATACGAGGAAACCCAGGTGGGAAATCCCTCCGAAAAGGGCTCCCACCTGGGTCTAGTGGAGCTGCCGGGAATCGA
>NZ_LRRH01000134.1 GCF_001646785.1 Rhodococcus phenolicus | reverse complement strand
TCCGACTTGTAATGGAGCGAGCGGATACGTAGTCGGGGTAGCTGCCCGTAGCGTTCCGTAGCAGACCGGAGGACAGTGACCCGGAAGGTTCCTGTCACCCACCGTCAGATGGGTTGACCTGTGATGGGTGTGTCGCCCTCCGGTCTGCGTTCGCGGAGTGACTCGAGAGAGGCGTGACCACCGACCCCGAAAATCTTGGCAAGGTACCCGAAGTCGGAATGTCCTCCGCGGATTCCCCCCTTGCACGGATACGAGAAGGGAACCGCTTCCATGATCGTCATCGGGATCGACCCACACAAGAGCACCCACACCGCCACCGCCCTCGACCCGGCCAGCCACACCGAACTCGGATCACTGCGCATCGACGCCACCACCGACGGCTACACCCGACTGTCGAACTGGGCCGCCCAATGGCCCCAGCACACCTGGGCCGTGGAAAACGCCTCCGGCCTGGGACGACACCTGAGCCAATGGTTGCTCGCCCAGCACGCCGTCGTCGTCGATGTCCCGGCTACCGCCACCGCCCGAGTCCGGGAACTGTCCGGCAGCCGCCGCAAGAACGACCGTCTCGATGCCGCCGCTGCCGCCGGCATCGCCGCCGCCCAAGGACACAGCCACCCTGTCGACCCCGAAGGACCGACCACGGTGCTGGCCTTGCTCGACGAACACCGCACCAACCTCACCGGTCGTCGCACCCGCATCGTGAACCAACTGCACGCGTTGCTCCGTGATCTGCTGCCCGGCGGTGCCCCGTCCCGCAACGCGCTGACCGCGGCAACGGCGTCGCGGATTCTCGAGCAGGTCCGGGCCTGTTCGAACGTCGAGCGGATCCGTGTCGGGTTGTCTCGGGAGTTGATCGAGGAGATCACCCGGCTCGACGGGGCATTGACCCGCAACGAGAAGCAGATGGCGCTCATGCTCGACGAGCACGGCACCCGGTTGCGTGAGGTCGCCGGGATCGGTCACATCATCGCGGCCACGTTGGTCGGGCGCACCGGTCGTCCCGATCGGTTTCCGTCGGCGGCGGCGTTCGCGAGCTATTGCGGGACGGCGCCGGTTCAGGTGGCCAGTGCCGATTTCGAGGTGCATCGGGTCAGTCGTGAGGGGGATCGACAGCTGAACTGTGCGATACACATGATCGCGACCACCCAGATTCGTATGCCCGGCAGTGCTGGTCGGTCGTTCTACGACCGGTATCTCGCCGCGCATCCGCCGGCCTCGTCCGGCAGGACTGCTGGGGTTCGTGCTCGGCGAGCTGCCAAACGTGCTCTCAAACGACATATCGCTGGCTATGTTTGGAAGCTCATGCTCGCCGATCACAATCGTCGCTGTTCGAAATCGGGTCGGGAGTCTTCTGCTGTGGCTTGACAACAGAGAGGCACCCATCACC
>NZ_LRRH01000133.1 GCF_001646785.1 Rhodococcus phenolicus | reverse complement strand
ACAGAGAGGCACCCATCACCCGTCGGTCAGGGCGAGCTGAATCTGGGTATGCAACGAGTGGGTGAGGAATTCCGGGGGATACAGTGCCGGGCTTGCGATCGCATCGAGTGCGAGGCCGTTCACCGCAGCGAGCAGCAGCGTCGCCCGTGTCTCCGGCTCCGGGGTCCCCATCCGGATGAGTACCGCCGACAGGCCCGTGCGCATCGTGAAAAGCGTCGCGTGGCGGATCGCCCCGAGTGGCGGCGACGTGGCCGCCCGGACCGTGAACGCCGCCATCACCTGTGCTTCGCTCGCGCGCTGCTCGTCGAGCGGCAGCAGCTGGCTCAGCGCGGCGAACAGGGTGCGGGAGGGATCGATATCGGGGTCGATGCTGCTCAACCGGCCCAGGACGCGATCGGCGAGCGCGCGGAACGCGAACGCGAGCATCTCGTCCTTCGTCGGAAAATGATGCTGCACCGCGCCGATGGACACCCCGGCCTCGTTCGCGACCTCGCGCACGCTCGCCGAGTCCAGGCCGTTGCGTGCTGCGACCTGGAGCAGAGCGGCGGCGAGCCGGTTGGGGTTCGTGGTGGCGTACGGGCGGGCGCGCATGGATGCACCGTACCTGCATCAATCGGACATACGACGGTATGGGTGCCTGCTGCCGGAGATCACCCGGGAGTGCGGCGACCAGGCAAGACGACGGCAAGCGACGTTCAGGCCTGCCTGCCCAGGTAGGCGAGCACCCGAGTGGTGCGGTCGGCGTCCTCGGGCACGTCGAGGGCCGGACCGCACACGCCCTCCGAACGGATCGCCTCGCCCATCCCGGCGGCTGCGGTCTCGACGAAATCGAGGTCGCTGTCGGCGATGGTCTCGTCCAGGCCCGTCGCGCGGGCCAGGTCCCAGCCGTGCACCACCAGATCGAAAGTGAAGAAGGTGTCGATGGTCGCGGCGAGGGAGGTCCGGCCGAAATAGCCGTCGTATTCGAGGTTTCCGCGGGCCGGATCGTCGAGGATCTCCTGCATCGCATCGCGGGTCGCGGCCCACGCTCCCGCCGGATCGGCCTCCGGTGACGGACCCGGCGGCAGCTCCAGGCCGACGTTCGTGACGATCTCCCGCTGGGAGCCGACGACGTGCGCCACCACGTCGCGGGCGGTCCAGTCGCTGCACGGAGACGGCGAACTCCACCGGTCGGTGGGGACCGCATCGACGGTGGCGGTGAACTTGGCGGCGAGGTCGCGGTAGTGGTCGGCGGGGGACGCTGTGTTCGTCATGGTGCCGATTCTTTCCCGCCCTCCACGTCCTCGGGGCCGAAATCTCCGGACAGCGTCGCCCGATCCGGGCCGCGGCGAACCCTCCGGTGGGAGGATGGACCCACCCACATCAGGGTTTCGTCGAGGTCGGCGGAGGTACACCCGGCACAATCCGGCCCTGCCTCACGATCACAGGTACGGGCACCGACAAGCAGAAGGACCCGATCCCATGAACAGACTTGCGCGCGCCGCGGCGCCGGTGACGTTCGCTGCCGTCCTGGTACTGGCCGGCTGTGGTGACACCGACACCGACACCGACAGCGGGGCATACGACCACGGAACCATGCACACCACCGACAGTGCCCGTGCCACCGAAAGTGCCCCCACCACACAGGACGGGACGGCGGGAGCGGCGCTGGCGGTCGCGGGATCGGAACTGGGCGACATCGTCGTCGACGGCCGCGGGATGACCGTCTACATCTACGACCTCGACACTCCCGGTTCCGGTACGAGCGCCTGTACGGGACCGTGTCTCGCGGAGTGGCCGCCGGTCACCACCGACACGCCCACGCCTCAGGTCGCGGGTGTCGGCGGGCAGATCGGCACGATCCCCGGCCCGGACGGCACCCAGCAGGTCACGCTGAACGGCTGGCCGCTCTACTCCTACGTCGACGACACCGCGCCCGGCGAGGTCGACGGCCAGGGCGAGGGTGGCGTGTGGTGGGTGCTCGACGCCGCCGGTCAGAAAGTGACCGCGGAGAACTGATCTCGGCCCCGGACCCATGTGGATGGGGAGTTCGGCGACCCTCGTCCCGTCGGCGGCCGGATCGTTCGCCGCGAATCCGTCGGCAGGAGGGGCAATTCCGCGTTGCACGGGAAGGATCACCCCCGCCCGCGCGGGTGATGCCCGTGGCCCTGTGAGCGTTTTCACTTCGGCGCGGTGGCCGCCCGGGCGCCTCGCCGCGGAGACCGATCCCGGATCATGGCGTGAAGTGCGCACGAGCGCAGGCAGATTGACGACACGCGTGGAACGGAGTCCGTCGTGTGTGCGATGGACCGAACAGGCGCCGAAATGATGCGTCATCGCCCCGAATAGGGCATATTGGATGATCGTTCAAGTGTGGCGACCGGGGGCGCCCGGATGTGGAAGGAAGGGAACCTCCCCGGTGGTCACCACTCGATTCGCGCGAACCGATGTGCCGACGTCACGGTCCATTGTCGACGCGGTGCCTCGCCCGCGACTGTTCCGCCTGCTCGATGCGCAGCGGAGCCTCACGCTGGTGCAGGCCCCGAAGGGTTTCGGGAAGCGCACGCTCGTGGCGAGCTGGCTGCATCGAGGCGGCGCACCCGACCGCACGATCGTCTGGATCGACGGCTGGCGAACCGACGCGATCGACGCGAGCGCCGGTGACGAGCCGTGCCTGATCGTCGTGGACGGGGCCGAAACGGCCGAGGCCCGGACGGTGCTGGACAGGGTGCTGAACGTCCTTGAACGTCGGCCGTCCGCCATCGCCGTCGTGATGGTGCACGGCACCGTCGACCTTCCGCCGGTGCTCGTGTCGGGAGGTCTCGATCACTGTTCGATGAACGCGGACCAGCTGTGCTTCACCCTCGAGGAAACAGAGGAGCTGTGCCGATCCCGAGATCTGGCGATTGCCGCCGAACGACGACCCGAGCTGCGCAGCGCACTCGGCGGTGTGCCGCCCCTCGTGGCGGCGGCGGTCGCCGTGCTGCGCATCGCCCCGGCCGCACCGTTCACCGCCGAACGTCGCTGGGGGCCCGCGCTGGAACGAGTGGTCGCCGACTACGTGGAACCACGCCTGTCGGCGCTCGACCGGCATACCCGCCGCTTCGCGCTGGAAATATCGGTCGCGACGGGAGTTACGGCCGCGGAAGCCCGCGACTGCACGGGTGACGAGTCGTCCGACTCTCTGCTCGAACGGCTCGAGACGTCGGGTCTGATGCTCGGCACGTACGACGGTGTGCAGCGCAGCTGGTCGTGGCCGGCCGCTGTGCGCGAGGTGGTTCTCGGGATCGCCCGCGCGGAGATGCCGGAATACGTGGACGAGTCCTTGACGCGCCTGACCCTCGGCCATCTCGAGGCCGGCCGGCACACTGCCGCCGCAGGGTACGCGGTCGACGCCGAGCTGTGGGACGTGGCGGCGCGCATCATCGACGACCACTGGAGTCACCTGGTCGCCGACGACTTCGAGGTACTGGTGCGTCTGTTGCGTGCCGTGCCGGACCCGGTGGCCGACGGCTATCCCGGTCTGGCCGCGGGGAAGGCGCTTTTCGTGAACACGTTGACCGGTCACGCTATGCTCGGAATCGAGATCCCCTTCCAGACGGATGAATTGGAGTCTCTCGGCGCCCGGGCGGAAGCGGCCGACGCGTTGCACATCGGAACCGTGCAGGCGATCGCGCTGAGGATGGCGGGAAGTCTGCGCGAGGGGAGCGACCGGGCACGGTCGATGGTGCCGCTGGTGGAATCGATGCTCGCGCACCAGCCCGACGCGGTCACCGCGCAGCTGCCGACCATCCGGCTCCAATGGGCGATCGGCATGCAGTTGGCCGGCGACCTGGCCGAGTCCACGGTGCAGTTCGAACAGGCCCACCGCGACGCACTCACGGCAGGGTACGACTTCGTGGTGCTGAACGCGGCGGGCAGCCTCGCGGCGAACTGGGCGTTGCTGGGTGATCCGGAGCGAGTCGACGAATGGCTCGCAGCGGAATCCAGGGTCGACGTCAGCATCGGATACTGGGACGAGATGATCCGGATCGGCGGCCGGGTCGCCGCGGCGCTGAGCCACCTGGATCGGCTCGATCTTCGCGGTGCCGAGGAGGAGCTGAACCGGCTCGGGGTGCCGTCGGCGGGCGAGGAGCTCTGGGGGTTGATCGCGTACGCGCACGCCCAGCATGCGCTGACGACGGGCGATGCCTACGCAGGTCTGACCGGTCTGCATCGGATCGTCGACGGGCACCGCGGTCTGAATCGACGCGGATCGCTCTCCCAGGTGTTGCTCACCGCTGCGGAGATCGACCTCGATCTGGCACTGGGAAACGGGAATATCGCTCGCGCCGTGGCCGAATCCGACACCACCGGACATCCCCTCGTCGTGGTGGTCACTGCCAGAACGGAACTGCTGACCGGGAATCCCGAAGCCGCGTGTGCCGTACTCAATCGGATCTCGTGGCCCGACAGTGGATGGCAGCGGGCCCACATCGAGGCGTTGCTCATCGAGGCGGTCGCCTGCCTGCCCACCGACCGTGACGCCGCGGTACGCGCGTGGAGTCGCGCCGTCGACTTGGCCGAGGCTCTGGGCAATCGGAGGGTGTTGACGACTGTCTCGGCCGCCTCGAGGAGGGAACTGTCGGCCGAATCCGGTACCCCGATGCGCGACGATCTGCCCGGCGACATGTTTCCCGGCTCCGTTCCGGATGTCGTGCTCACACCACGCGAACGGGAAATCCTCGTCCAACTCGACAGCGGTGTCGCACGGAAAGACCTGGCGGGCAAGCTTTTCGTGTCGAACAACACCATCAAGACGCAGTTGCGCAGAATCAACATCAAGCTCGGAACCGACAGTGCTGTGAGTGCACTCGCGCGTGCTCGGGAACTGCGTCTGCTGTACTGATTCGGCGGTGCCGGGAGGGGCGCAGGCCTCGGACCCGCTACGGCGCTGCCGGTTCCGCCGCCGGAGGGGACGACGGCGATCCGGAGGTGTTCGTAAGGCCGGTGCATCCCCACGCCGCGAACGCGAGGCCGGCGAGGACTGCGATGATCACCGCTCGCTTGACATCGGTGGACAGGGGCTCGCGCGGACGCTTCGGTTCGTTCCCGTCCTCAGTGGAACTCACATCACCGGTCCGCAACACGGGACGAACCACCGGAGTCCAGGCGTCGCCCTCCCACCAGCGTTCGAGTCGGCCGTTACGAGGGTCCGGGTGCCATCCGGTCGGCCGGGGACCGCTCATCGTGTCCTCTCCGGAACTTCCGAGGACGCCTTGCTCCGCACGGTCGCAGGACGGGCACCGGTCAGGTCGGCGCCCGCCAGCTCGGCCGATTCCCATGCGGCGGTGCGCAGGTCGACGCGCATCAGCTTGGCTGCCCGCAGGTCCGTGCCGGTGAGATCGGCTCGGTCGAGATTCGCGGCGATCAGGCTCGCGCCGCGCAACACGGCTCCGGCGAGATCCGCGCCGGTGAGATCGGCACCGTTGAACGTGGCGTACGGTGCGGTGCACGTCGTCAGGCGCGCGCCGGACAGATCGGCACCGGTGAATCGGGTATTCGCCGCTACCGAATCGGTGAGATCGGATCGGGACAGGTCCGCGCCGGTCAGGTCCGCGTCGGTGAGGACGCTGCCGCGGGCGACCACTCCGTGGAAGTTGCTGTCGCGCAGATTCATGGCGGCCAGGTCGGCACCGGACAGGTCGATCCGGAACGGTCCGATGCTGCGCCAGGTGTTCAGGTGGGCGCCCAATCCGACGCACAGCTGTTCCCGCACGACGCGTTCGTCGTGCTCGGCACCGGGCCCGATGCTCGTGCCCGGCACGAAGCGTTCGAGACGGCGATCGGCGCGCAGATAGCCACAGATCAGGTCCAGGCAACGCTGATGCTCGATCAGCGGCCGTTCGGGACGGGTGGAACGCAGTGAGAGCCGGCACCAGTCGTCGGCCACCGCGAACAATTCGTACACGGCGGTCAGCCGGAGTGTGGGTTCGTCCCCGGCGAGCATGCGTGCGGCGTCCAGCATCCGGGTGCGCAGTCCCTGGACATGCGCCGGTTCGAGGTCGAGAAGCCGGTGGGTGGTGAGCAACCGGCGTTGCGCGGCCAGACTCCGCGACACCGACAATGCCGCTGCGACCATCGCCACCGCCAACATCACAGTTGCGACCGGCTGAGCCGTCGTCCGCCACGCCACGGAGAAGTCCACCCGCCACACTGCTGCTGCCGCGACAGAGACTCCGGCAATGACCGCGGTCCCTCCGGCGATCACCGCCGCCGCACCGACTGTGTACCTGCTTGCTCGTCGCACCCTGAACTCTCTCGACTCGTCCCCTGCACGTTCGTCCCGCACTCGATCAATCCGCCTCGGCGACGACGAGGTCCTCGACCCCGGGGGTGCCGTCGGACAGCTCGACGTGCCGCAGTACGCGTCCGTCACCGTCGAGCAGGCCGTAGTGCCCCGGTATCAGGCCGGTGAAGCGGAACTCTCCGGAGTCGGGAACGACCATGCTCCGATCGATGGGATGCTCGCATGCGTCGATGCCGGTCAACGTGATCCGCGCGCCCGGCCGGGCGGTGCCGGCGATGTGGCCTGTTGCCCGGGCCGGAGCCGGCGCGGCCGGGTCCTGGTTCACGTCGTTCGTCCACGCCGGTGCGGTATCGAACGGTGCGCAGACGACGAACGGCCGATGCTCCCATCGGAACTGTTCGGCCACCGTCGGGCCGTCGCTCAGCTCCACGATGATCTCCCGGGTGCCCGCGTGCAGGTCGTCCACCGGGAGAATCACTCGACGTTCTGCTCCTGCGTCGAGTGGTCCGAGCGCGCACTCGACTACGGATCGGGCCGGAACCGGCGCCCCGGCCGGCGCCTGATCTTCGACGGCGACCACCTGCTGAACCACGCGGGTTCCGGGGATGCACCCCGCGGGAACGGAATTCGGCCTCACCGCCGTCCCTGTGGTGATCGTCACGGAGAACTCGGCGGTGCGCGGCGCCCGGATCGCCACCACGTATTCCGATGTCCGCGGAAGTGGTTCGACCTGAACGGCACGGGCCTCCGCCCCCGCGGTCCCGGCGGCCGGCACCCCGGCGATCCCCGCCATCGCGACCGCGCCAACGAGCATCCCGGCTCGGACGGCCGTCCGTACTGTGTTCTCGGCCACCACGTTCTCCTTCCGTCGGGTGCCGTCGGAGCACCGGCCCGCGTATGTCCTCGTATGGGCTGTCGCGCCCGTGACGAAGACCGTTATGCCCCAGGCGGGGTGACGTCCGGGGTGACGTTTCGGGGACGATCCTCGGCGAAGCCGGACGCAGGCTCGTCGTCGCATTACGCGACGAACAGGAAGCGATCTTCCGGGACATCATCGAAAGAGGCTCCCGGATGAGCGAATTCGGCACCCGCTACCAACGGGAATCCGCGCGTGTGGTCATCAGCATGGGATATTCCATCGCGGCCTGGTACAGGCTGGGAGGGAACCTGTGACCGGAGGAGATGGCCGAACGCTACAGCGAGATAGCGCTCGGCACAGTCCGCAGCGACTAGGATCGGCCGGTGGGCGGCTGATCCCGGCGATCCTGTCTCGCCATCCTCCCGGTTCTCACCGAAACCGTTGCCGTCGACGGCCCCTACATCTTCGGGGCAGGGTTGGGGAGATACCTCACCGCGACCGTCAGCACGATCGCGGCGACCGTCGCGAACCACAACGCGTGCAGCCCGAACGTGCGGTGGGCGAGTGCGCCGAGCACCGCGCCGAGCACCAGTCCTCCCCACAGGCCCAGGTAGGGCAGCCACGTCCACCGGGGTCCCCCGAACATCGCTGCGGCGAGACGCTGACCGATCTTGACCAATGCGCCGGTCATGTAGGTCAGCGCCACGCTGGTTTCGCCGTCCCGTCGGAACACGTTGTTCTCGGCACCCATCGCCAGGGTCATCGCGACGATCGCGACCGGTGTCCAGCCGAGCCCGCCGGAGACCGCACCGACGAAGAGGAGCACGGACACCGCGGCCAGAACGGAAGACTTCCGGGTGCGGCGGTCCGGGCCGGTGACCTCCGCGACGACGCCCCCGAGTACGACGCCGGCGACGAACAGCCCGAGGATCCCCGCGACGAGCGCCGCCTGCGACCAATGGCCATCGGCGACGCCCACACTCATACGGGTCGAATTGCCGCTCATGAACGAGACGAACACCCCGCCGAGCGTGACGAAACCGAGCGCGTCGACGAATCCCGCGAGGGCGGACAGGGCGACCGCCAGCCCCTGGAGTTTCCTGCCGTATCCGACCACGACCGAAAATGCTAGTGACCTCGGTGCGCGTGCGGTTCGCCCCCTCCGATTTTGTTTACCTCCTGTAACGAGGCAGTGTGATCGGGGACAGTCCACGGACCCCACCACCAGGAGTGATTCGAGTGACCGGCCGATCGGCGATCCTGAACCCGGGCGGCCGGCTCGTTGCCGTGGTCGCCGCAATCGCGACCCTCACGGGTTGCAGTGCGACCGCGGATCCCACTTCGAGCGTTTCCGTAGCCCCGGCCGAGTCCGGCGGGCTGCCGAGCGGCTCGACCACAACGGAGGCGTCGGCTGCCCTCTCAGCCCTCGCGGGCCTCGAGATCAAGGGCCGCGCCCCGAAAACCGGTTACGACCGTGAGCTGTTCGGGCAGGCGTGGAGCGACGACGTCGGTGTCGACGGCGGCCACAACGGGTGCGACACCCGTAACGACATCCTGCGACGCGACCTCGTCGATCTCGAGTTCAAACCGGGCACCCGCGACTGTGTCGTCCTGTCCGGCACCCTGCACGACGCCTACACGGGCACGACGATTCCGTTCACGCGCGGCCAGGGAACATCCGAGGCCGTGCAGATCGACCACGTGGTCGCGTTGTCGGATGCGTGGCAGAAGGGCGCGCAGCAACTCGACCCACAGGCCCGCATCGACTTCGCGAACGATCCGCGCAACCTCCAGGCCGTCGACGGCCCGACGAACCAGCGCAAGAGCGACGGCGACGCCGCCACCTGGCTTCCGCCGAACCGCGCCTATCGCTGCACCTACGTGGCGCGCCAGGTTCAGGTGAAGGCGGCATACGGACTGTGGGTCACGCAGGCCGAGCACGACGCGATCGCGCGGGTGCTGACCGAATGCGGCGGGGCCGCCGCACCGGAGCCGGCTCCGGCGGTCTCTACCGAGGCGGAGATCCCGGTGCCCGGGCCGGCTCCGGGCGGGTCGGAGGTGTACTACGCGAACTGCGCCGCTGCCCGCGCGGCCGGCGCCGCCCCGCTGCATGCGGGACAGCCCGGCTACCGCCCGCAGATGGACGGCGACGGTGACGGCGTCGCCTGCGAATAGGCGAATACTGTTGTCGCCGTGCTTATTTCGATGATGGTACTCACCCCACGACGACGGCCGTGTCCGGGCGTGCCTGCATGCCCAGCAGGGTGAGGATCACCAGGAACGCGGCGCCGCCGACGACGATGGCGATATCGGCGACATTGCCGACGAACCACTTGTTGTAGGCGATGAAGTCGACGATGTGCCCGCGGGCGAATCCGGGTTCGCGGAGCAGTCGATCACCGAGGTGGCTCGTCACCCCGCCGAGCAGCACGCCGACGCCGATCGCCCATGCGGGGGAGAGGGTGCGCGTCGCGAGCACGGTGAGAGCGACGACGGCAAGGCCCGCGACCACGGTCAGCACCCAGGTGTACCCGGCGCCGAGGCCGAACGCCGCACCGGGGTTGTACACCAGCCGCCATTCGAGGAACTCACCCACGACGGGTGTCGAGACGCCCGGGGACAGGGTCGACTCCGCCCACCACTTGGAGAGCTGGTCGGCGACGACCACACCCGCGGCCAGCGTGAGAATCCAGGGCAGGAATCGGGAGATCGGCGGCATGACGTCATCGTTCCGGATCGGCGACGCGATTTCGACCCTCGAACGGCGGACACGAAAAAGACCCTCGGCCTCGTGGTTTCCCACGAGGCCGAGGGCCTCTCGGTGCGGAGGATAGGGGATTTGAACCCCTGAGGGCGTTAACCCAACCCGCGTTCCAGGCGAGCGCCATAGGCCACTAGGCGAATCCTCCGTGGGGAAGCATACCGAACACTCCGCGATTCTTGCCAAACGAGCAGGTGACCGCGCCTTTCGACGGGCGCGGGACGGGGCGATTCCGCGGTCGCGCGCAGCGTCCTCTACACTTGCCGATGGATCCCGCGCGGCGCGCATCCTGTGAACTCCCCCAGGGCCGGAAGGCAGCAAGGGTCAACGGGCTCTGCCGGGTGCGCGGGGTCCCCTTAATCTCCGCCGATGCCCGTGTCGCCGCGCACGGTGAAAGGTTCTTCCGCATGCCTGTCCAAACCCAGATCGGGTTGATGAGCCATGAGGAACTCGTTGCAGAGCACGAGCGCCAGTCCGCCAACTACGACCGGCTGAAGACCGAGAAGCTCACGCTGGACCTGACCCGCGGCAAGCCGTCCCCCGAGCAGCTCGACCTCTCCGCGGAGCTGCTGTCGCTGCCGGGCGCGGACGACTACCGCGACGCCTCGGGCACCGACTGTCGCAACTACGGCGGCCTCACCGGCCTCCCGGAGCTGCGCGCGATCTTCGCCGAGCTGCTGAACATCCCCGTCGAGAACCTCATCGCCGGCAACAACGCAAGCCTCGAGATCATGCACGACCTGATCGTCGCGTCGCTGCTGCACGGCACCGTCGGCTCGCCGCGCCCGTGGTCCCAGGAACCGGTCGTCAAGTTCCTGTGCCCGGCCCCCGGCTACGACCGTCACTTCGCGATCACCGAGTCCTACGGCATCGAGATGATCCCGGTGCCGTTGCGCGACGACGGCCCGGACACTCACGTGATCGCCGAACTGGTGGCCGCGGATCCGCAGATCAAGGGCATCTGGGCGGTGCCGACATACTCGAACCCGACCGGTGCCGTCTACTCCGAGGACGTTGCTCGGGCACTGGTGTCGATGCCCACCGCGGCCCCCGACTTCCGGATCTTCTGGGACAACGCGTACGCGGTGCACCCGCTGGTCGAGGACTGCGCGCCGGCCATCGACATCCTCGGGCTCGCCACCGAGGCCGGGAACCCGGACCGGGTGTTCACGCTCGCGTCGACGTCGAAGATCACGTTCGCCGGTTCGGGCGTCAGCTTCTTCGGGGCGTCCGCCGACAACCTGGCCTGGTACCAGAAGTTCCTGGGCATCAAGACCATCGGTCCGGACAAGATCAACCAGCTCCGTCACCTGCGGTTCTTCGGCGACGCCGACGGGGTGCGCGCCCACATGGCCAAGCATCGCGAGATCCTCGCACCGAAGTTCGCGCTGGTGCTGCGCATCCTCGAGGATCGCCTCGGTGCGTCGAAGGTCGCGTCCTGGACGGAACCGAAGGGCGGCTACTTCATCAGCCTCGACGTCGTCGAGGGCACCGCGAAGCGCGTCATCGCGCTGGCGAAGGACGCCGGCATCGCGCTGACCGGAGCCGGCTCCGCGTTCCCCTACAAGAACGACCCGGACGACAAGAACATCCGGCTCGCCCCGAGCTTCCCGTCGCTCGACGAGCTGGCCACAGCGATGGACGGTGTCGCCACGTGCGTGCTGCTCGCTGCAACCGAGAAGGCGCTCGCCGACTGAGCGAGCCACCGGCTTCCGTCCGCCGCCGCCGCATCCCGCCGAGGGTGCGGCGGCGGTTCCGTTTCGGGGATATCGGCCGGGTACACCGTCCGCGCCCCCTCGTCCCGGCGTCCCGCGTGCGGGTTTTCCGAGCGAATGTATGGCTGAGGCGGTTGAAGGAGACGAACGGTACATTCGCTCGCGCCGAGCAGCGCCGAGCAGCGCTGAGCAAGTTGTGCCCAGGCTGTGGACAAATCTGTGGACAACCCGTGGACCGACGGTGGACCGAACGTGGACAACTCTCGGCCCGACGCGTGTGACCTGGAAAAACGGACCGAGTGGGCTTTTTCCACAGGAAATGCCATACTGCCCGATCAGGGTCGCCGCGAGTCCCGCGGCGGGTTCGGAAGTGGTGAGTGTGATGGAAGACCGCGCTCTCGTGAAATCCGGAGCCGGCGCAACCGCCGTCGCGTCCGTGACGGGATGCAACGGCGTGCTCGACGTTTTTCTGCTGGCGCTCGACATCGACGCCTCGACGGTCCCGCGACCGCCGATACCACCGATCGACACGATCGAGCCGTTCCTGCCCGCGCGGCTCGGCGCGGGCCGGGACACCGACCACGGCGTGCGCCCGGCGGCCCTCCTCGCGTACCGACATCTCGTCGACCGCACACGCCCCGAGGTGTCGTTCGGGGTCGCGACCGGGTCGCTGCGGGCCGGCCCGACGCCGGCTCGTTCGTTCGTCGGTGCTCCCGCGACGTGCGTGTCGTTGTGGGAGATCCCGGGGCACGGACTCGTGCTCGCGCTGGAGACGCTGACCGACGCCGTGTCCCCGCTCATCGGCCGCCGCGTCGACCCGTTGCAGGACCGTGACGGGCAGGGCTTCCGGCCGGCCGCCGACGGATTTCTCGCACCGTTCGAGCTGACGTCGTCGGCGTCCCTCGAGGATCTGTTTCCCGGCATCAACCGGATGATGCCTGCCCCCACGACGTACCGGCCGTTGCACGAGATCGTCGCGCACCGCCATCGCGGTGTCGGCGACCGTGCGGTCGTGGAGGCACTGATGGTGGAGGTGGTGTCGAGCGGCGGCGACCGGGTGCGCGACCTCGTCGACGGCACTGCGACCGGCCCGCTCGCCCGGGCTGCCGCCCGCGTGTGGGGTGTCCTGTGGGGATGGGACCGGGTCCACCTCGTCGATGTGCCCGCACAACCCGGCGCTGCGATCGCGGTGCGCGAGGACTCGGGTGCCGTGCTGCTCGACCTCGAAGCGACCTCGGAGGACAGCGACTACGCGACCTGCGGTGCGGGGGAGATGATCTTCGGGCTCCTGCCGTGGGTCGCGATGCGGGCTAGCTGCTCGCGGGATTTCTGGCAGGTGCTGGCACACCTGCGCAACCACGAGGACCTCGACGGCGACCGGCTCCGCGCCGCACTGGACGACGTCGCCGCGATGCAGGCCCGCAAAATGGAGCGGGTCCTGCTGCGCAAGGAATCCATACACGACGACCGGTTCCATTCGTGGACACAGCCGACACAGCTGCGTTCGGTGCTGGTGCGCCGGGTGTCCGACGAGATCGCCGATCTCGACGGCGAACTCGCCGAGGCGGCGGAAGTGATCGAGCACGCGGTACGTCGCAGCGTCGAACTGCGCGGTCAGCGCCATTCGCGGCTCGCCCGCGCCTGGTCGGTGGCGGCATCCGCCATCGCAGTCGTCGCGCTGTTCGCGGCGCTCGCCGCGGTGCCCGCCGCATCCGAGCCGACGCTGTTCCCGCACTGGTTGCACGCGTTCAGTGTCACGGTGGCGCTCACCGTCGTCGCGGTCGCCGTGGCCGTACTGTGGCGACGGCGGTGAGGCACAGTGCATGATCGACCCATGGCATCGACGCTCAATCTGGTCGGAGACCCGGACGCCGACGCACTGCTCGCATCCGACCCGCTGGCGCTGCTCATCGGCATGCTGCTCGACCAGCAGGTCCCGATGGAGACGGCATTCGCGGGTCCGAAGAAGCTCGCCGACCGGCTCGGCGGCCTCGACGTGCACGGCATCGCGGAAGCCGATCCCGACGACTTCGTCGCCGTCTGTGCGCAGCCCCCGGCGGTGCACCGGTTCCCGAAGTCGATGGCACAGCGCATCCAGTCGCTGTGCGCGGCGATCGTCGACGACTACGACGGTGACGCGTCCGCCATCTGGACGAAGGGACACCCGGACGGCAAGCAGGTGCTGACGCGCCTGAAGGCACTGCCCGGCTACGGCGACCAGAAGGCCCGGATCTTCCTGGCACTGCTCGGCAAGCAGATGGGTGTGCAGCCGACGGGCTGGCGCGAAGCCGCCGGCGACTACGGGCAGGACGGCTCCCGCCGATCCATCGCCGACGTCGTCGACGAGAAGTCGCTGCACGAGGTGCGGGAGTTCAAGAAGTCGACGAAGGCCGCAGCCAAGGCGAAGCGGTGACCGCTGTCCCGCTTCCGAGCGACCGGACCCGTTGTTTCGGCGCGCCCCGCCCTCTTGATTCCGAGCGAATGGTACGTCCGATCGGTTGAAGGAGACGAGTGCGCCATTCGCTCGGAACGCGGTGGTGCTGGAAGCCGAAGGCAACAAGAACGCGGTCGATGACCCGGTCCCTGCCGAAGGTCACACCGGTCACACCGACGGCGCCGCCGGGGGATCGACCGTGCCGGTGCCCGACTTCGGAATGATGCTGATCATCCCGTTCGGCTCGAGGTAGGCGCGGGCCACCCGGTTCGGATCGGCAATTCCGTGCAGTCGCAGTTGCGACAGCACTTCCTGTTCCGTCATGAACTCGCGGCGCATCGCCCGGCGATTGAACTGTCCGTCGGTGATGAGCGGCCGCGGCCGGGATTTGACGAGCCGGGCGAGGCGCGGCCACCGGTAGGCAGCTGCATCGATGCCGACGCTCCAGAACAGCATCGTTGCCGCGACCACCAGACCGTCGCCGACCGACTGGGCGTCGGCCATCATTCCCGCACCCGCCGCATCGGCGACCAGCACCACCACGAGAAGATCGGTCAGGCCGATACCGCCGGATTCGCGTTGCCCGATGATCCGGAGAAGCACCATCAGCGCCAGGAACGTGATACTTCCCCGGACGATCAGTTCCGCAATCGGCATGCTGGGCATCAAAGTGGTGGTCCAGTCCATCGGGTCCTCCGCAGTTCCGGTGACAGCAGGCACACGGATGGTGTCCACGACGGCGCCACCGTGTATCGGATTCGGGCCGGATCGATCAGGAATCGAGAAGAGTAATCGTGTGAGGCGCTCTAGCCTTTTCGACATGGACATCACCATTCACACGACAGTCCTTCCGCACACCGACCCCGACGCGTCGCTCGCCTTCTACCGTGACGTCCTCGGTTTCGAGGTCCGCAGCGACGTCGGGCAGGGCAAGATGCGCTGGATCACGGTCGGGCCGGCCGGCCAGTCCGACATCTCGCTCCTGCTGGCGCCGCCGGCCGTGGACCCGGGGATCACCGACGACGAGCGCCGCACCGTCAGCGAGATGATGGCCAAGGGCACCTACGGGTGGATCCTGCTGGCCACCCGCGATCTCGACGCCACGTTCGAGAAGGTGCAGGCCGGCGACGCCGAGGTCGTGCAGGAACCGACGGAGCAGCCCTACGGCATCCGCGACTGTGCGTTCCGCGATCCGGCGGGCAATCTGGTTCGTATTCAAGAGCTTCGCTGATCAGAACCGCCGACGGCGAGCACCCGGGACATCCTCGGGCGCTCGCCGTCTTTCGTAGAAGAAGGGGAAGGACATGTGTCAGCCCGAATGGCGTCGTGCGCGTATTCATGCTCAGCGCCTCGAGGAGTTCGCCCGCCTGCGCCGGGTGCGCGATCGGATCGACCGGGAAAATGCGCATCCGGTGGACGTGGTGGCGCTCGCGCGTTCGGCGGGGATCACTGTCGAGCAACTGGACACAGGGTTCCGGGATGCCTTCGGTTCGTCGCCGCAGGCGTATGCGGCGACGCGGTTGCGGGCGAACCGGTCAGGAATCGAGAAGCGCACGATGCCGGCCGATTCCTAACGTGGACACCATGACAACCACGACAGCACACACCACGTCCATCGCAACCGTCACCCTCGAGGTGACCGACGTCGACGCTGCGCGCCGCTTCTACACGGCGTTCGGGGTCGAGGCCTACATCGAGCTGCGGGAAGCGTCCGAGAACACCGGTGGTTTCCGGGGATTCACGCTTGCGCTGACGGTGTCGCAGCCCGCGACCGTCGACGCATTCCTCGACGCTGCCGTCGAAGCGGGGGCCGAGGTGATCAAGCCGGCCACGAAGTCCCTGTGGGGTTACGGGGGCGTCGTCCAGGCGCCCGACGGGACGATCTGGAAGGTCGCGACGTCGGCGAAGAAGAACAGCGGCCCGGCGACGCGTGATATCGACGAGGTCGTCCTGCTGCTCGGCGTCGACGATGTGAAGGCCGCCAAGAAGTTCTACGTCGAGCGCGGGCTCGCCGTCGGGCGGAGTTTCGGCGGCAAGTACGCCGAGTTCGCCTCCGGCGCGTCGAGCCCGGTCAAGCTCGCGCTGTACAAGCGTAAGGGCCTGGCCAAGGACCTGGGGGTTTCCGTCGACGGCAGCGGCTCTCACCGCATCGTCATCGGGGGCGGCGCAAGCGATTTCGTCGATCTCGACGGGTTCGTGTGGGAGGCGGCGGGTCGGTAGGGCCGCGTCACGCGGCGGTCGCGTCGACGAATCGCTGATCGCGCAGGACCGGGACGCAGGTGCTCTGTCCGACTTCCGCCGCGACCGCGACGTCGTCTGCGTATCCGGCCTCGATCAGCTCGCGACCGGAGGCGCAGTCCCGCAGCGCATCGATCATCCGGGCCTGTACCGCTGTCCACGCGTCCGCGGCGACCTGCGCCTCCGGTGACAGCGGGCCGGGCGCGGGGAGTCCGGCGATCACGGCACCGGCGCCCCACAGGTCCTCGACCGCCGGGCGGAGCGCACCGTCGGGCCATTTCTCACCGCCGGCGACGATCGCGACCACCGCGCCGGGGTGGTGGAGCCCGATCCACCGGGCCACCGCACCCGCGTTCCGGAGCGACGCAGCGACACACATCGTCGCGGTCGCACCGAGTTCGCAGGCGATCGACGATCCGTTCGGTGACGGCAGAACCAGGCGCTCCAGACCGGGTGCCGCGCGAATCGTGCCGGGCGACAGGCTGACCGCGCCGGGTCCGGCGGCTCGTCGGCCGACGGCGAGCGTGGCGCCGCGCTCGATGGCGTACGCGGCGGCACCGTCGTCGTTCCATCGGTACGGGAACACCTCCACCCCGCGGTCGAGTGCGACGGACAGTGTCGTGGTGAACGAGAGCACGTCGACGACGACCGCGATATCGGCACCGGCCGCGACGGCCGACCCGCCGGCGAGACCCCACTCGAATCGGATGCCGAAGTCGCGTTGCGTGTGTGCCGGATTCATCCGGTCAGCGTGTCACAGGCGCGTCGGACCCGCGGGCAGGCGGCACACGAAGTGCATCCGCGTGGAGCGCCGTCGCCCGCTGATCCGATTGCGGGGCGGATGGCTGGCGGCCGAGCGGATACGGCGAGTTCAGCCCTGCGCCTTGCCGATTCGCCAGTACCCGGTGAACGTCACGTCAGCCTTGGGAACGCCGCGGTCGTTCACCAGGTGCCGACGCAGTCCGGATGCGAGTTTCTGCTCGCCCGCGACCCACCCGTAGGTGGCATCACCGGGCAGGTTCGCAGCACGGACCGCCTCGGTGACGAGCGTGCCGACCTCGGTGTCCGGGTCCGATCGGACCAGCCAGTCGACGTGCACACCTTCGGGTTCGTTCAGGTCCTGGGTGTCGTCGGCGTGCGCGATCTCGACGTAGACGGCGCCCTGCAGGTCGCGCGGCGCGGACTTCAGGATTCCGGCGATCGCGGGCAGTGCGCTTTCGTCACCGGCGAGCAGCGACCACGTCGTGTGTTCCGGTGGTTGGTATGTGATGCCTTCGTCGAGCAGTCCGACGGTGCTGCCCGGTTCACAGGCCGATGCCCAGCCGCACGCCGGAGTGTGATCGCCGTGCATCGCGAAGTCGATGTCGATTTCGGCTGTCGTGCCGAAGGTTCCGGCACCGGCGGCACGGTGCTCACGGACGGTGTAGTTGCGTACGAGCGGCCGGTGATCCTTGCCCATCATCAGGTACTGCGCGTACCAGAGGTTGCTGGCCGCCGTCGGCAGCCGCAACCCGTTCCGGCCGGGCATGAACAACCGGAACCATTGGTCGAAGCCCATGGGTGTGTAGTCGGCGAGTTCGTTTCCACCGATGGTGACGCGCACGAAGTTCGGACTGATCCGCTTGCTCGCGAGCACGTCGGCGGTGAGGATCCGGCGGTCCTCGGGTTTGAGGTACTTCGTGCGCTTCGCCACGCCGGTGAGGTTAGCAGAACCTTACCTATCTGTCGGTGGTCTCGCGCAGCAGATCACGCTCGGTAGCGTGCCGGGTACGGAACTGTTCGACGCACGCGTATTCGACACAAGGAGTCCAGGTGCCTCAACTGCTGCACATCGATTCGTCCGCCGAGATGAACACGTCGGTCTCGCGGGCCCTCACCGGGTTGTTCGCCGAGACCTGGCGGGATCTCGGCGAAGGCCACACCGTCGTCCGGCGCGATCTGCACCGCGACCCGCTGCCGCATCTGCCCGACGCGGGTCTGCACTACGCGGCGCGCCTGCGCCTGGACGGCGAAACTCCCGACGCCGCCGCCGAGGCGCTGCAGGCGGAACTGATCGCGGAGGTCGCGGCCTCGGATGTCGTCGTGATCGGGGCCCCGATGTACAACTGGTCGTTGCCGTCGACCCTCAAGGCGTGGATCGACTACATCCATGTCCTCGGAACCACCGTTCCGTTCGACACCCCGGAACGCCCCTTCGCGGGCAAGCCCGTCGTGATCGTGTCGAGCCGAGGCAACACGTACGCACCGGGTACGCCGGGTGAGGGCACCGACCACACGGTGCCCCCGCTCCAGCAGGTTCTCGGTGTCTCGCTCGGGATGTCCGTCGAGGTGGTCGTTGCCGAACTCACGCTCGCCCATCGTCTGGCGCCGCTCACCGCACTTTCCGGGCAGGCAGAGGAAAGCCGGTCCGCCGCTGAGAAATCCGTGCGTACCCTCGCGGCCGGACTGGGCACCCGTTCGTGAGATGAGCGGGCGGGACGACGACCGCCGTCCGGTTCGGGACTTCCGCCGGCGGGGACATCGCGACACGCGCCCGGAGATTTGCCGAACCCCGGTGAATCGGGTGTGATCGGAAGTGGGCAGCACGTCGGGCCGGGTTCACCGCCCCGGCGCCCGCGAAGGAGGGATACCCATGCAGGTCCAGCTCAACAAGGACAGCAACATCCGGATCGACGAGGACATCGTCCGTCGCCTGGAAGGTGACCTGGAGTCGGCTCTCGAGCGTTTCGGTGATCGGATCACCCGCGTCGAAGTCCATCTGGGTGACGAGAATGCCGCGAAGTCGGGTGTCGACGACAAACGCTGTTCGCTCGAAGCCCGTGTCGCGGGTCAGCAGCCGATCGCGGTCACCCACCACGCCGGGTCGGTGAAGGAGGCGTTCGACGGCGCCGTCGGCCGTCTGCAGAAGCTCCTCGACTCCAGGATCGGCCGTTCCGGAAACCACAAGGGCGGACCGTCCATTCGTCATATGCCGGTCGACGACAGCGCCCTCTGACCCCCGACGGCAGCGCTCCCCGCACGAACCCGGATCGCCCCACCGCACGTCGCGGTGGGGCGATCGGCGTTCCCGCCCGGCCGGAGCCGACGTGTGGTCAAGGCTCTTGGTCCTGATTTTCCCGGCGAAGGTCGCGGGAGAGACCGGAGAGCGGGGAATGGGAGAGGCCGGTACCGCCGATCGGCCCGTGACCTACGACGCCGTGCTCGTATGCGGACTCGGCATGGAGACCGAGGTCGATGCCCGACGCCTCGGTGTCCTTGTCCACGCGGAATCCGAAGAACCGGTCGATCGCCTTGCCCAGCAGGTAGGTGACGCCGAACGCGTACAGGCCGACCACCGCGACCGCGAGGAGTTGCTTGCCGAGCTGGGCGAGGCCGCCACCGTAGAACAGTCCGGTGGGCCCGTCGGTCATCACCGCGGTCGCGAGCAGGCCGATGAGGATGGTGCCGACGATGCCGCCCATCAAGTGCACCCCGACGACGTCGAGCGAGTCGTCGTAGCCGAGCCGGAACTTCCAGCCCACCGCGTACGAGCAGACCACACCCGCGACCGCGCCGACGACGATCGCGCCGATCACCCCGACCGTGCCGCACGCCGGGGTGATCGCCACCAGGCCGGCGACGACGCCGGAGGCCGCACCGAACGTGGTGGGGTGTCCGTCGCGCCGCTGTTCGACGAACAGCCAGCCGAGCATGCCGGTGCATCCTGCGATGAGCGTGTTGAGGAAGATCGCGGCCGCCTTGCCGTCCGCCGCCAGCGCCGAGCCCGCGTTGAATCCGAACCAGCCGAACCACAGGAGGCCGACGCCGAGCAGCACCAGCGGCAGGTTGTGAGGCCGCATCGAATCGAGCTTGAAACCGAGCCGCGGGCCGAGGACCAGGGCCAGCGCGAGGCCGGATGCGCCGGAGACGATCTCGACGACGAGGCCGCCGGCGTAGTCCAGTGCGCCGAGCCGGGCGATCCAGCCGTCCGGTCCCCACACCCAGTGCGCCACCGGCACATACACCAGCAGGGACCAGATCGGCACGAACAGCATCCATGCCGAGAACTTCGCGCGATCGGCGATCGCACCGCTGACGAGTGCCGCTGTCAGGATCGCGAACGTGAGCTGGAACGTCGCGAACAGGATCTCGGGTACCTGCCCGTGAACGGTGGACGGGGAGATTCCACTCATGCCGAGGTGGGAGAGCCCGCCGAGCAGACCGCCACCGAGGTCGTCGTCGAAGGTGAGGCTGTAGCCGGCGACCAGCCAGGTCACCGTCACCAGGGGGATGGAGACGAAACTCATCATGATCATGTTGAGAACGCCGGTGGATCGCACCATGCCGCCGTAGAACAGCGCGAGACCGGGGGTCATCAGCAGGACGAGGGCGGTGCTCGCCAGCAGCCATGCGGTGGCGCCGGCATCGATTGTCGGGGGCACGAGCGAATCTCCTCACGGGCACTGGACCTCAATGCACCGGAGTTCGACGATCCGACCGAGGAGTTTCCGTCGAGAGGCGGTGGTGTTGCGAACGCGTTACGGAATGCTCAGTGCCGCGTTCGGGTGCCCGTCACGCGTCGTCGGACGGTGTCGTGTCCGGACCCTCGGCGAGGATCAGGTACAGCGCGCGCCGCGCGTCGGCCAGGATGTCGCGGGCGGCGGCGACCTGCGCGTCGGTGCCGCTGAGGGCGACCGAGCGTGCGGCGTTGTGAACCTCCGCGATCGCCGTCCGCAGGTCGGGGATGTCGGCCGAGGCCGTGAATCCGGCGAACGGGTCGGGGACCGCGGAGGCCGGGTCCTCGAGGTAGCGGCGACCGGCGTCGGTGAGCGACGCGAGCTTGCGTCCGCCGTCGACCTCGACGTGCACGAGGCCTTCGTCCTCGAGCTGGGAGATGGTCGGGTAGATCGCGCCCGGGCTGGGACGCCAGGTCCCGCCGGTGCGTTCGGTGATCGCCTGCATGAGCTGGTAGCCGTGCATCGGCTGCTCGGCCAGCAGGATCAGGGTGGCGGCGCGGACGTCGCCGCGCTGCGCCCGGCCGCGGTGGCGCCGGCCGCCTCGTACGGGACCGCCGCCGCGATGCGGGTGGGGTCCGCCGAAGGGATGCTCGCCGCGTCGGGGCCCGTCGCCGCGACGCCGGCCGCGGTGGAATTCGCCATCGGGGGTGGTGTGTCGGCGCTGTCCGCCGAAGTGTCGTTCGTTGCGCATTGTGTACGCCCTTTCTGTTTGTTCGACACAATCAAGATAGAACGCGATATATCGTTAACGCAAGAGTGCGGAAGGTGTCGCTTCGATCACAGTCCACTCCGGCCTCCCCGGAATGCCCGGTGGTGACCACTCGACCCTCGTGTCGGAGTCCGCCGGTAGTCTCGGCGCGTGGCCCTCTACCGGAAGTATCGACCGGCGACCTTCGCCGAGGTGGTGGGGCAGGAGCATGTCACCGAGCCCCTCAGTACCGCCCTCGACACGGGACGCATCAATCACGCGTACCTGTTCTCCGGGCCGCGCGGCTGCGGCAAGACCTCCTCGGCGCGCATCCTCGCGCGGTCCCTCAACTGTGTCGAAGGCCCGACGTCCACGCCGTGTGGGGTGTGCGCCTCCTGTGTCGCGCTCGGGCCCGGAGGAGGTGGCAACCTCGACGTCATCGAGCTCGACGCGGCGAGCCACGGCGGTGTCGACGACACCCGCGAACTGCGCGACCGCGCGTTCTACGCTCCGGCCGAGTCCCGGTACCGCATCTTCATCGTCGACGAGGCGCACATGGTCACCACGCAGGGCTTCAACGCCCTGCTCAAGATCGTGGAGGAACCGCCGGAACACCTGATCTTCGTGTTCGCGACCACCGAACCCGAGAAGGTGCTGCCCACCATCCGGTCGCGTACCCACCACTATCCGTTCCGGTTGCTCGCGCCCACCGCGATGCGCGGGCTGCTCGAGAAGATCTGCACGCAGGAGAGCGTGCCGGTCGAGGACGCCGTGTATCCACTGGTCATCCGCGCGGGCGGGGGGTCGCCGCGCGACTCGCTGTCCGTGATGGACCAGTTGCTCGCGGGGTCCGGTCCCGAGGGGGTGACGTACCCGCGTGCGCTCGCGCTGCTCGGCGTCACCGACGTCGCACTCATCGACGAGGCCGTCGACGCGCTCGCGGTCGGGGACGGTGCCGCCCTGTTCGGCACCGTCGAGAAGGTGATGGATGCCGGGCACGATCCGCGGCGCTTCGCGGTCGACCTGCTCGAGCGCCTGCGCGACCTGATCCTGCTCCGATCGGTGCCCGACGCCGCCGACCGCGGCCTCGTCGATGCGCCGGGCGACATCCTGGACCGGATGCGTGACGAGGCCGACCGGATCGGGCCGGCCACGCTCACGCGGTACGCCGAGATCGTGCATGCCGGTCTCGGAGAGATGCGCGGCGCAACAGCGCCCCGCCTGCTGCTCGAAGTGATGTGCGCGCGGATGCTGCTGCCGTCCGCGTCCGACGCGGAAACCGCTGTGCTGCAACGGCTCGAACGGCTCGAGCGGGGATTCGTCCCTGCCTCGGCAGGCGCCCCGGCCCCGGCGGGTGCAGTTGCCCAGCCCGGCGGCTCGGCACCGGCTCCGCGCCCGGTGCCGGAAGCCGCAGTCGCGCCGATCGCGCCGGACGAGCCAGCAGCCCGGTTCCAGCGGCCGTCGCAGCGTCGTGCCGTGGAACAGGCCGCGCCCGCACCGCAGGCGGAGCCTCCAGATCCCGCACCGCAGGCAGAACCCGGAGGTTCGGCACCGCAGGCCGAGTCTGCGAATCCCGTACCGCAGGCCGAGTCTGCGAATCCCGTACCGCAGGCCGAGTCTGCGAATCCCGTACCGCAGGCCGAGTCTGCGAATCCCGTACCGCAGGCCGAGTCTGCGAATCCCGCACCCCAAGTGGAGCCCGCCCCGGCGGTGCCTCGGGAGTCTGTGCATCCGACAGCGCCGCGGCCCCACTCCGCCGAGACGGCACCTCCCGCCGCACCGGAGCCGGCAGCATCCGAACCGTCGCCGGTCACGGAGCCGGTCGCACGCCGGATCGAGCCGGAAGCAACCGAGTCCGAACCGGTTTCGCCGCCGCAGCCGGATCGTGGGTCCGCCGACCGTGCCGAACCCGAACCGGAGCCTGTCGCGTCACCGCAGCCCGCGGCGGCGGGGCCGGATGCCGCGGGTGTTCGAGCGGTGTGGTCCGAGGTGCGGGCCAAGGTGCGGGCCCGCAGCCGCACCGTCGAGGTCATGTTGTCCGGCGCGTCGGTTCGCGATGTGGAGGGCACACGCGTGGTCCTCGTCCACGATTCGGTGCCGCTGGTGAAGCGTCTCGCCGAGCCCCGTAATGCCGGTGTCGTTGCCGAGGCCCTGCGTGAGGTGTTCGGCGTCGAATTCGACGTGACGTGCGTGCACGGTTCTGCCGCTCCCGCCCCCGTGAAAGTCGCTCCGGTGCAGCAACAGTCACGACCGGCGGGGCAGCCGAGGTTCTCGCGGCCGAGTCAGGCCAATCGTGCGCCCGCCCAGCCGCGTCCCGACGAGCAGAAGAGTTCGGGTCCGGCCCGTGCCGAGGCTGCGGCTCCGGCGCCGAACTACGACGACATTCCGCCGCCGGAGGCACCGGATCTTCCGGACGATCCCGGCCCGGAACGGGTCTTCGATGCCCCGCCTGCGGATCCGTCGGCGATGACCGAGGCCGATGTCGAGGAGATGTTCGCCGAGGCCGCAACGCCCGGCGATCCGTCCAATCGTCGCGACCCCGAGGACGTTGCCCTCGAACTGCTGAAGGACATTCTCGGCGCCAAGCGCATCGAGGGGAACTGACGGCCTCGCCCGCCGCCGGACCGGCCGCGACGGGACTCAACGGCAGACCGAACGCGATCAGCGGGATGAGCGCCTCGGCGATGTAGGTGGACTCGGTCGTGCCGTTGCGGGCCGCGATCACCGATGTCAGGCGGTGGTAGCCCTGCTTGATCCGCGACCCCACCGCCTCGCCCATCAGCACCGTCATCGCGACGGGGCTGAAGACGGACGTCGCGCTCGATACGGTCGCGGTGCCTGCGACGTATCCGGCCTGCTTGCGGTCGAGCATCCGCAGCGGGTTCGGGAAGTACCCGTTGTCCGGCAGCCACGACGAGATCGGCCGGAACTCGGAGTCGACGATGGTGGTCTCCGGCCCAGGGTGCTCGCGAGTGTGCTCGTTATCTGGGGGAAGCCGCCGCCGAGCAGCACGGCCTCGATCAGCTGCTGGTGGACGATGTTCGACAGGTCGCGAGCCTGGACGTGTTCGGTCAGGCGTTCCAGAGCGGAACGGGCCTCGTCCTCGGACCGCTGGATCTGCTCGAGTGTCTTGGTGGTCTGGACCACCACCGATGCGTGGTCCGCCAGCGCCGCCAACAGGGCGATCTCCTCGGGCGATCGTAGCGCGTGGCTGCGAACAGCACGCAGAGGACGTGTCCGTCGGACAGCATCGGCACGCCGAGGATCGACACGATGCCCTCGGAGGCCACCGCGCTGTCGATCGTGTCCGCGTGCGGGCCCTCCGAGTACTGGTCCCCCGTGGGATGAAACGGCTGTGCCCCTGCCGTCGTCGGCGGCAGGGGCACAGCGGAACCGACCCTATCGCGATCAGTTCCGGCCGAGGCCCATCTCCTCGGCCTCGACGAACTTGACGTACTGGGTCGCGACGCGCTGGGACATCGTGCGCAGCGTGTCGGACTCGGGGTCGGTGTTGCCGATGGGCCGGTAGCCGTGGATCTCGGCGAGGTAGGGCCCGTAGGTCATGTAGCACACCGACATCCGGCCTTCGGCGATGTCTCCGCTCAGGCACGTGGTGCCCGGCACGTTCTGCGGTGCCGCCGCGTCCTCGGTGAGCTCGGGGGAGTTCTTCACGGACTGCGCCACGAACGCGTCCCGGACGGTTTCGGCGTCCTCGGGGCTCGCCGTGCGGTAGACGGTCGTGTTCGCCATGGCGACCCGGTCGGTGCCGGTCTCCTCGAAGAGTTCGGCGGTCTTTTCCGGGTCGCTGTCGAAGTGGAGCCAGCCGAGCGGGCCGTACACGGCGAGTTCGGAGTTCCGCGCCGTCTCGTCGTCGGTGTAGCCGACGGCACGGGCCAGCACCTTGTCCATGTCGATCACCAGTTTCGGGATCTCCGGCGTCGGCGTGTACGGGAAGCCGTCGAGCATCGGAATTTGCTTCTGGAGTGCGCGTGTGGTGATGTCCTTCGCCCATTCGGGGTCACCGGCGCTGGTGGAGGCGTAGGTGTAGATCACGTGGGGGCCGCTGACGGTGTACGAGGACAGCGTGTCGGTACCGGTTTCCCACCGGTAGGTCGAGGCGTGGGTGGCGGAGAGGCCGGGCAGCTCGACCGGGGTGCCGGCTCCCGATCCGAAGATGTCGTCCTCGTCGGCGACGGTGAGTTCGGCGGCGTGCAGTTCGTCGGCGATGGCGACCGCGGATTCGTTGTCGGCGAGCCGGACCACGGCGATCCCGAACTCGTGGGAGTCGTCGGCGTAGTTCTGGAAGTCGCTGAAAGTGTTGACGATCTGGTGCTTCTCGGCGATGGCCGAGACCGCGTCGCTCATGAGGCCGAGCTTCGCCAACCCTCCGACCCCGACGCCCTGGTTCATTCCACCGCCCGAGACGAGCTTGGGGTCGACCGTGTACGGGGCGATCACGAACTCGGCGATGCGCTGGCCTTCGACTGCCGGTCCGAAGTCCGCGGCGAGCTGGCCCTCCGCCTCGAAGTCCTTGGGGACGGTGTTGTATCCGCCGGTGTCGAGGGTGTCGATGTCGAAGTCTCCCTGTGACTCCGCACCCGCATCACCCGCATCCGCGGAGGCGGCCGTGTTGTCGACGGCGGTGCCCTCGACGTTGCTGCTGCACCCGGCGAGAGAGAGGGCGGCTGCCGCTACGGCGGCGGTGAGTATGCGTGAAGTACGCATGATTCTGGAACTCCTTGTCGTTGTCGGGTGCCGTGCTGCCAGGAGCGTGTTCGGCGAAACTGTCTCAGGACGAAGGGAAGCCGAGCTCGCGCATCAACGTCAGCCCCTTGTCCACGGGTGCGACCGCGAAGCTGATCACGAGACCCTTCGACCTGTCGATGCCGTTGAAGAACGAGGTGTGCGGGTCCGACGGCTGATATTCGATGACACGGTTGCCGTCCTCGGACAGAACCGCGACGTAGTCGGGGATCGGCCGGTCGCGCATGCGGATGAGGGTCGAGCGCGCGTACTGATCGTCGCGGTACGCGGAAACCGTCACGTAATCGTGTTCCTCCAGCCCGATCGCCTTGCCCAGGGACGACCCCGGATCGATGTCGCAGTCGACGCGCAGCGCGTTCTGCGTGCTGAACCCGGCCTTCTCGCACGACGTGGACGAGGTGATCAGTTTGGCAGGCAGGATCGAGGTGACGTCGTCGGTGGACTCGCTGATGTACGCCGAGTCCGATGTGGCAGGCGGCAGACCACCCTCGGCGGCCAGCACCGTCGTCGTCTGCACGGTGTCCGCGGAGGCGGTCGACGTTCCGCCCGCGCCGCCGTTCTGGGTGAAGGCGTAGACACCTCCCGCGGCCACCGCGGCGGCCGCGAGGATTCCGGCGGCCACCAGCAGCGGCTTGCGGCTCCGGCCGGGGGCGGACTCCGGGGCCGCAACCTCGGCGAAGACGGCAGGGGCGGGCTGCGGCCGTACGGCAGGCGCCGCGTGGCGCGGACCGACCCGGTGCTCCCGCCCCAGCGCGACGGTGTCCCGGTTCGCGGGAGGCTCGGTGTCACGTCCGCCGGCGACGAATCCGGCTGCGCCCTTGGCCACGACGGTCTTCGGGTCGTCGAGGGTCGCGATCGGGCCGAGCTCGGCCAGGCGGCGGTGCACATAGGGGATACGCGACGAACCGCCGGTCAGGTACAGGGCCTGCAATCCGCCGCAGTCGACGCCGGCATCGCGCAGGACCGAGGCGGCCAGCTGCACGCCGCGCGTGATCTGCGGTTCGATCAGTTGCTCGAACTCGTCGCGGGTGAGTGTGAACGTCCTGTCCGCACCGTTCCCGGTGACCCGGATGGTCGCCGAGGGTGCTTGGGAGAGAAGCTCTTTGGCCCTACGGATCTGATCGTCGAGGTTGCGCCGGGCGTCGAGGCCCTCCGGACGGCGCAACCACGCCGCGAGATCGGGGTCTTCGTCGGCGAGTTGCCGGTCCACCCAGCGGGAGATCGTGGCGTCGAGGTTCTTGCCGCCGAGAGCGTTGTCGCCGCCCGCGCGCAGCACCTCGAAGGTCCATTCGCTCGTCGCGGTGAGCACTGCGACGTCGAGGGTGCCGCCACCGAAGTCGAACACGGCGATCGTCGAACCCTTGACGATCTTCGCGTCGTGCTGGCGCGAGTAGTAGAACGCGGCCGCGCGAGGTTCGGAGATCAGAGAGACGTTGCCGCCGAGCCCCGCGATCGACGCGGCCTCGCGCAGAACCGACAGTTCCCGCTCCGACCAGGCCTCGGGGTGGGTGAGCACGACCTCCGCCGGTGGCTCGTTGTTGTGCCGCTGCAGCGACTGGGCGTAGACGGTGCGCAGCACGGCCGCCATCATCGCGGCGACCGGAACTTCCCGGCCGCGCACCAGGAGCGACCGGCCGGACACGTGCGCTTTCGGGGCGACGACGAAACCGGCGGGATCGACGGACGCCTGGTTCACGGCGACATCGCCGGTCGACATCGCGCCGTTCGGGTCGATGAACACGGACGACGACATCAGGTTGCTGGTGTGGG
>NZ_LRRH01000132.1 GCF_001646785.1 Rhodococcus phenolicus | reverse complement strand
CGCATTCATGAACTGGGACGGCCCGACGTTCACCGACAGCGGCGGATTCCAGGTGATGTCGCTCGGCGTCGGATTCAAGAAGGTGCTGGCGATGGACGCGGTCGGGGTGCAGTCCGACGACGTCATCGCGAAAGGCAAGGAACGGCTCGCGCACGTCGACGACGACGGCGTCACCTTCAAATCCCACCTGGACGGCTCCCGGCACCGGTTCACCCCCGAGGTGTCGATGCAGATCCAGCATCAGCTGGGCGCCGACATCATGTTCGCGTTCGACGAGCTGACCACACTGATGAACACGCGGCGCTACCAGGAGGAGTCGCTCGCGCGGACCCAGGCGTGGGCGGTGCGGTGCATCTCCGAGCACGAGAAGCTCACCGCCGAACGCGCACACCGTCCGTACCAGGCGCTGTTCGGCGTCGTGCAGGGCGCGCAGTACGAGGATCTGCGCCGTCAGGCGTGCCGGGGTCTCGAGTCCATCGTCGGTGAGTCCGGACGCGGATTCGACGGATACGGCATCGGCGGGGCGCTCGAGAAGCAGAACCTGGGCACCATCGTGCGCTGGTGCACCGAGGAACTGCCCGCCCACAAGCCGCGGCACATGCTCGGCATCAGCGAACCCGACGACATGTTCGTCGCGATCGAGCACGGCGCCGACACGTTCGACTGCGTCAATCCGTCACGCGTTGCACGCAATGCGGCGATCTACCATCCGGACGGCCGGTTCAACATCAACACCAGCCGCTTCCGGCGGGACTTCACGCCCATCGACGAGAACTGCGACTGCTACACGTGCGCGAACTACACGCGCGCCTACATCCACCACCTCTTCAAGGCGAAGGAGATGCTCGCGTCGACGTTGTGCACGATCCACAACGAACGGTTCACCGTGCGTCTCGTCGACGAGATCCGTGCGTCGATCGAGGGCGGCTACTTCGCCGAGCACAAGGCGGACACCCTCGGCCGGTTCTACTCGGGTGCCCGCCCCTAGTCAGGCCGCGTAGCTCGGTTCGTGCTTCTTCACGTGCGCGATCACGCGGTACGTCACGGGCATGACCACGATCTCCACCAGCGTCTTCCAGAGGAACCCGACGATCACGTAGTTGGCGAAGTCGGTCCACGTCGAGATGCCGATCGCGCCCGCCGCGATCGCGCAGAAGATCAGCGTGTCGGCGAACTCGCCGACCACCGTGGACCCGATCAGCCGGGCCCACAGGTACTTCTCCTTCGTGCGCTCCTTGATCCGCACCAGCACGTACGAGTTCAGCAACTGGCCGACGAGGTAACCGGCGAGCCCGGCGAGCAGGATGCGCGGCACGACGCCGAGGACCGCGTCGAACGCCGCCTGGTTCTCGTAGAACTCGGCGGGCGGCAAGAGACCGGTGATCCAGAAACACAGCGCGGCCAGCGCGACCGCGCCGAATCCGAACAGCACCGCGCGACGTGTCGCCGCGAACCCGTACACCTCGCTCAGGACGTCGCCCAGGATGTAGGCGAGCGGGAACAGGAAGAACCCGCCGTCGGTGAGGATGGGCAGGACCTGCAGGGAGCCGATCGCGAGGTCGGAGTCGCCGAAGAACGCGACACCTTTCGTCGCGCAGATGTTGGAGATGATGAGCACCGTCGTGAACAGTGCGACGATCCCCGGGTAGTAGCTGCGGGCCACGTGCGCGAACGCCGCATGGCCGGTTGCCTCCGGTCCGGCGGCAGGAGGCTTCGGGGTCGGTGCATGCTCTGTCACCCGGTCATCCAAGCATCCGTGACGCGGCAACGCGAAGTACGGACAAAACGCCGCGGGCCCCGTCCGGTGGACGGGGCCCGCGGCGGGTGCGGTGCGGATCAGGACTTGACGACCCGGGTGCCGCCCGCGAACACGTCGTGGAAGCCCTGCTTGGTCGGGCTCTTCTCGATCGTGACGGCGATACCGATGAACGCGGCGAGCGAGGCGATGTTGAACAGCCAGCCGAGGACCGGGATACCGGTCAGGGCCTGCAGCCCCAGGTAGGCGTTGCGCTTCACGGCTTCCTCGAGCGTGGGAAGACCGCCGTTCGGGCCGGTCACCGACAACCCGAGCGCCTTCTTGCCGAGAGTCCAGCCCTTGGTGGACTCGAAGTACGCCGCGTAGCCGAGCATCGCGAGTCCGGTGAGCAGCCCGAGCACCACGGTCAGGAACGTGCTGCCGGCGATCGAGACGATCGCCGTGACGATCCCGAACGGGACACCGATGACGAGTGCGTCGATGACGCGCGCGCCGAGGCGGGGGAGCAGCTCACCCGGCTGGCCGGCACCCGGACCGAAGCCGGGCTGGGGAGCACCGAACTGCGGGGCGCCGTACTGCGGACCTCCGAAGCCGTCCGCGGGAGGGGCACCGAACTGGGGACCGCCGGCGGGGGCACCGTACTGCTGGCCGGGCTGCTGCGGCGCACCGAACTGCTGGGTCGGCTGGTTGCCGAACTGCGGGGCCTGAGGGTCGCCGAACTGGGGCGGCGCACCGTACTGCGGACCGGCGGCGGGTGCAGTGTACTGAGGTGCCGAGGGCTGTCCGCCGTACTGCTGTCCGCCGTACTGCTGTCCGCCGTACTGTTGTCCGCCGTACTGGTCACCGCCGTACTGCTGACCGCCGGCGGGGGCCCCGTACTGCTGTCCGCCGTA
>NZ_LRRH01000131.1 GCF_001646785.1 Rhodococcus phenolicus | reverse complement strand
GTGATGGGAACCAATATTCGGTCTGTCCGGCTGAAGGTTCCCGTCACCCGGTGGGCCGGGGGCGGCGGGGCAGCATTCGCGGCGCCGCGACCGCGACGAGGAGCAGCGGCACCGCGACCGCGGCGACAAGGATCGACAACGACAACCACGCCGAGCCCAGCGCGAACCCCGCGAACAGTGCGATCGACGCGACCTCGCTGGTCAGACCGGCCACCGACGTGACGGTCGCGCGGGCCGATCCGGACATCGCGTCCTGCATCCGCACCTCGGCGACGATCGTCGTGTTGTGCAGGGCGCCGTATCCGACACCGATCGCGACGAAGCCCGCGATCCCTCCCGCGACGGCTCCGGTCGCGATCAGCACCGCCGCCGCGCACAGTACGGCGGCCATGACCCGCCCGGACATGCCGGCGGTGCGTCCGGCGACGGCGGCACCGGCGACCTGCCCGACGACGGTGATCGCCACCAGCAGCGGCGCCTGCGCGGTCGTCGCACCGCCGTCCCGGGCGAGCAGCGCGAAGTACTCGTCGAGCGCCAGGAACGACATCAGCACCGCGGTGAGCAGCACCGCGCGCCGGACGATCCGGTCGGTGCGGACCTCCCCGGTCCCGTCGCGCAGCGCCTGCGCGTATCGCGCGAGGAACGATTCGTCCCCGGACCGGTCGGTGCTGTCCACGCTCACCTTCCGAGGGGCCGACGGCAGCGTGAACACCAGCAGCCCGTCGACGACGGTGATCGCGATCGAGACCCACCCGACCAAGGCGTAGCCGCCGAGCGCGTACAGCGGCCCGGCCGACGCGGTCGCGAGGAACACGCACGTCACCTCGGCGGAGTTCACGTATCCCATGACGTTCGCGTACCGGCCCTGGGCGCCGAGCTCCGACAGCTCCTCGTACAGCAACGCCTCGAACGTGCCGGATTTCATGGACTCGGCCAGACCCCACAGCGCGAAGCCCGCCGCGAATCCCCAGTAGCCCGGCACCAGCATCCACAGGGCGAACGACGCGGTGAGCAGTGCGGCACTGCCGAACAGCAGGGTGCGGCGCGGTACGGTGTCGGCCCACGCCCCGGACGGCACCTCGGTCACGAACGCCGCGATCGACCACACCGCGAACAGCGAGGAGATCTGCGCCGTCGACAGGCCGTGGTCCTCGAACAGCAGGCCGTACACACCGTAGAGCGGCACGAGCTCGCGCGTCGCGGAATACGCGACGGCGCGAGCGGTCAGTGACGTGGTCGGTGAAAGTCAACATCGACGGGACATGCACGGAATCGTCTCATCCACTGGAGGAGCCGCGCAGTGTTTTACGGTCGAGAACGTGATCGAACGCGAACGTACCTACTCGTGGGACGACCCTGCCCCCACGTCGGCGGCCAACCGGGACATGCAGGGCCTGGACTTCCTGCGCGGTCTCATCGACGGCAGCATTCCCCACCACCCGACGTCGCGGACGCTCGGTTTCACCGTCACCGACGCGCGCGAGGGATTCGCAGAGGTGACCTTGGAGGTGGAGGAGTTCCACAGCAACGCCGTGGGCAGCGTCCACGGCGGGGTCCTCGCGACGCTGTTCGACACCGCGATGGGCTTCGCCGTGTCGAGCACCCTCGCCGCCGGTGTCGGCTACACGACCCTCGACCTGCAGGTGCGATATCTGCGGCCGGTGCAGCCGGGGCACATCGTCCGGGTGCAGGGCTTCTGCGAACATTCCGGCCGCCGCACCGCGACAGCGCGCGGCGAGGCCCGGGACGACCAGGGCAAGCTGCTGGCGACCGGCTCGACCACCTGCATGATCCTGAGCTGAGCCGGACCGCGCCACCTGCATGAGGGACGCCCCGGCCGGGCGCCCCCTTCCGACCGCGCGAGTGGTACATCCAGTCGATTGAAGGAGACGAGGGATACATTCGCCCGTCGGCGGCGGGCCGACACGTCGGCTCACCGGCGGCGGGCCGCGACCGTGGGCGTGTCGCACACGTCCGCGCGGCATCAGCCGACCGGTTCGAGCACCTCTCGGCCGACGAACGGCACCAGCGCGGCGGGCACCTTCACGGAGCCGTCGGCCTGCTGGTGGTTCTCGAGGATCGCGACGAGCCAGCGGGTCGTGGCGAGCGTGCCGTTGAGGGTCGCGGCGATCTGCGGCTTGCCGTTCTCGTCCCGGTACCGCACGCCGAGGCGACGGGCCTGGAAGGTGGTGCAGTTCGATGTGGACGACAGCTCGCGGTAGCGCTCCTGCGTCGGCACCCATGCCTCGCAGTCGAACTTGCGGGCGGCGGACGAACCGAGGTCGCCGCCGGCGACGTCGATGACCCGGTAGGGCACGTCGATCGCGGCGAGCATCTCGCGTTCCCACGCCAGCAGCCGCTGGTGCTCGTCGGTGGCGTCCTCGGGCTTGCAGTAGACGAACATCTCCACCTTGTCGAACTGGTGGACGCGGATGATGCCGCGGGTGTCCTTGCCGTAGCTGCCGGCCTCGCGGCGGAAGCACGACGACCAGCCGGCGTACCGCTTCGGCCCCGCGGACAGGTCGACGATCTCACCCGAGTGGTAGCCGGCCAGCGGCACCTCGGACGTGCCGACCAGGTACAGGTCGTCCTCCTCGAGGCGGTACACCTCGTCGGCGTGCTGGCCGAGGAACCCGGTTCCCCGCATGATCTCGGGACGCACGAGCACCGGCGGGATCATCATCGTGAAGCCGTTGGCGGTGGCCTTCTGCGCGGCGAGCTGCAGCATGCCCAGCTGCAGCAGCGCTCCGTAACCGGTGAGGAAGTAGAACCGCGCGCCGGAGACCTTCGCACCGCGTTCCATGTCGATCAGGCCCAGCGACTCACCGAGAGTGAGGTGGTCCTTCGGCTCGAAGTCGAACGTGGGCAGCTCGCCGACGGTCTCGAGGGTGACGAAGTCGTCCTCGCCGCCCGCCGGGGCACCGTCCTGCACGATGTTGGAGATCGCCATGTGCGCACGGTCGAGGGCTTCCTGCGCGGCGTGCTGCTCGGCCTCGAGCTCCTTGACCTTCGCGGCGAGTTCCTTGGACCCGGCGAGCAGCGCGGGGCGTTCCTCGGGGGACGCCTGACCGACCTTCTTGCCCAGCGCCTTCTGCTCGGCGCGGATGTTGTCACCGGCCAGCACCGCGGCGCGGCGGGCCTCGTCGGCCTCGAGCAGGGCGTCGACGAGACCCGGGTCCTCACCTCGGGTGCGCTGCGAGGCACGGACGGCATCGGGATTCTCGCGGAGGAACTTGAGGTCGATCACGAGACGGAAGCCTACCGGTGCCAGAGTTGCAGGTAGTCGTCCCTCCCGAACATCCGCGCGGCATCCTCCGCGGTGGGGTGGCCGGCGTGCGGGTCCGCACCGGCCGTCACGAGTGCCCGCACGACCTCTTCCGCCCCTTTGAACACCGCGCCCGCGAGGGGCGACTGCCCGCGGTCGTTGAGCCGGTCGACGTCGGCGCCGCGCTCGATCAGGACACGCACGGCCGCGGGATGTGCGTGATAGGCGGCGAGCATGAGCAACGTGTCGCCGGTGCCGTTGGTGAGATTCACCGGGACACCGGCATCGAGGTAGCCGGCGAGAGTGTCGGCCTCACCGGCCCGCGCCGCGTCGAACACCCGCTGCGCGATTTGCTGGATCTCGGGGTCGATCGGATCGTCCGTCACGAACACCGAAGTTACCCCCGGCACCGGCGGCAGGCATGATGGATGACGATGGCCGAGGAGACAACACAGCAGTCCACGCGGCGACCGCCGTCCGCGAAGCTGACCCGCCGCGCACTGATCCTGGTGGCGGTGGGCGCGGTTCTCGCTGCCGTCGCGACCGTCGTGATCACCGGGTTCGGCGGTTCCGACGACGATTCCCCAGCATCCGGCGGTGCACTGCGCACGACCGGGGCGGTCGCCGGTGAGGCGTTCGGGACCGCGGTCGGGGGTGACTGCCTGACCTGGTCGGCGATCGACGCCAGCGATCTGGAGAAGGTCGACTGCGAACAGACCCACCTGTTCGAGGTGGTCCAGGACATCGATCTGAGCGTCTTCCCCGGGGCCGAGTGGGGCCCGGGTTCACGGTTCCCGTCGGTCCTGCGGTTCACGGAGCTGCGCGATCAGCATTGCGCGCCCGCCGCGATGGACTACCTGAAGGGCCGTTTCGATCCGCACGGAAAGTTCAGCGTCGGTCTCATCAATCCGGGTGAAGCCGGCTGGGAGGCCGGTGAACGGACCCTGCGGTGCGGTCTGCAGTTCTCGTCGACGACCGGCAATCTGCTGCCGATCGAGGGACGTGTCGCCGATCAGGACCAGTCCCGCGCGTGGGAGGTCGGTACGTGCATCGGCGTCAACAACGGGGTGCCCGCCGATCCGGTGGAGTGCTCACAGCCGCACGCGTTCGAGGTCGCCGCGGTGGTCGACCTGTCCGCCCAGTTCCCCGGTGGGGTGCCGAGCATGGAGGACCAGGACAAGTTCCTCGAGTCGACGTGCACCGAGGCCACCAACGCCTATCTGGGCGATCCGGCCGCGCTGCGCAACAAGACGCTGACGCTGTTCTGGGACAACCTGGACTTCGACAGCTGGCTGGCGGGCAGCCGCAAGGTGAACTGCTCGGTCGGTAAACAGGTCGAGGGCGGTGGCTTCGCGTCCATCACCGGTTCCGCGAAGGGCGACGTCCTGATCGACGGCCAGCCGCCGGTCGCGCCGCCGCCGGTGCCGGAGGGACGGTCGCTGCCGACGCCGCTGCCGGGCGCGGCTCCGCTCCCGGACGGCTCCCGATGAGTGTCCGGATGGACGAGGAGCACTTCGACGAGCTGGTCTCCGAAGCGCTGGATCTGATTCCGCAGCAGCTCGCCGAGGCGATCGACAACGTCGTGGTGCTGGTCGATGCGCGGCACGACGAGGAACCGGGTCTGCTGGGTCTGTACCACGGCACAGCGCTGACGGAACGCGACTCGCACTACGCGGGGTCGTTGCCGGACACGATCACCGTCTACCGGGACGCGATCCTCGACATCTGCGAATCGGAGGACGACGTGGTGCACGAGGTCGCGGTCACGGTGATCCACGAGATAGCGCACTATTTCGGGATCGAAGAGGACCGCCTCCACGAACTGGGCTGGGGCTGACCGGTCCGGCCGCCCCGGCGCAGCGTACTTCTACGGGTGCAGCGCCCTACTTGTTGCGCTGCATGAAGTGCGGGTTGATCGTCGAGATCGCCAGCAGGGCCAGCGAACCGAGGATCACCTGCAGCACCACGATGATCACGACTGCCACACCCACGATTTCGAGAATCTCCATGACCTAGGACCTTACCTTGTGTGTCTCCGGACCCTGACGCCAGCGGGTCCCCGGACCCGGCCGGCACCGGACCTCCGATCCCCGCGCTCCCCCGGCCTATCTGCGCCGGTAGACGGGCGGACGCTTCTCCAGGAACGCCGCCGTCGCCTCCCTGCGGTCCTCGGTGAAGGCGGTGAACACCTGCTGACGGTTCTCGAACGCCACCGACGCATCGAACGAAGGGGTCTCGAGCGCCATCCACATGCCCTGCTTGGTGAGCTCGACCGACAGCGGCGGGTTCAGCATGATCTCCCGCGCCCTGGCCAGCGCCGCGTCGAGCAGTTCGCCGGGCTCGACGACCGCGGTGACCAGGCCGATCCGGTGCGCCTCCGCCGCGTCGAAACGCCGGCCGGTGAGCATGAGCTCGTGGGCGGCCCCCGCCCCGATGATCCGCGGTAGCAGCCACGACACTCCGATGTCGCACGCGGAGAAACCCGCACGGATGAAGGAGACCGCGAAGATCGCCGGGGTCGCGGCGAGCCGGATGTCGCTCGCACACACCAGCGCGAGTCCCCCGCCGGCGGCGGGCCCGTTGACCGCGGCGATCACCGGTTGCGGGAGCTCGTGGAGCTGCTGGGCGAGGCCGGCGATGTCCTGCTGCCGGGAAAGCGTCCGGCCGACCTCCCCCTCGGCGGCGATCTGCTCGTCGTCGCCGTAGCCGTGCAGGTCCAGCCCCGCGCTGAACACGCGCCCGGCGCCGGTGAGCACGACGACACGGCACGACCGGTCGGCCGCGATCCCTGTCAGCGCGTCGCGGAACTCGGCGACCGCTTTCGCGGTCAGCGTGTTGAGGGATCCGGGACGGTTCATCGTCACCTGCACGACGCCGTCGATCGGCGACGTGACCTCGATGGCGGTCACGACACCGCCGGCTGGGCATAGCGGTCCCGCAGCAACCGCTTGTAGAGCTTGCCGGTGGCGTGCCGGGGCATCTCGTCGACGAAATCGATCCGGCGTGGGCATTTGAAAGCCGACAGCTTCTCGCGGCAGAACGCGAGCAGTTCTTCCTCGAGCCCCTCGTCTGCGATCACGCCGGGCGCGGTCTGCACGACCGCGTGGACCACCTCGCCGAGCTCGTCGTGCGGGATCCCGAACACCGCGGCGTCGGCGACCTTCGGGTGCACGACCAGCACGTCCTCCGATTCGCGCGGATAGATGTTGACGCCGCCGGACAGGATCAGATCGGCACGCCGGTCCGACAGGTAGAGGAAGCCGTCCTTGTCGAGGTAACCGAGGTCACCGACGGTCGTCCATCCCCGCTCGTTCCGGGATTCGGTGGTCTTCACCGGATCGTTCAGGTACTCGAAGAGCAGACCGCCCTCTGACCAGATCGTGCCGGATTCACCGGGCGGCAGTTCGTCGCCCGACTCGTCCAGGATGTGGGGCACGCCCAGGATCGCCCGGCCCACAGATCCGGGATGGGCGAGCCATTCGTGCGAGTCCAGCGCGGTGAACAGGCTGTTCTCGGTGGACGAGTAGTATTCGTGAACGATCGGCCCGAACCAGTCGATCATGGCCCGCTTGGTGTCCGGAGGGCACGGCGCGGCCGCGTGGATCACCACCTGCAGCGACGACACGTCGTACCCGGTCCGCTGCTCGTCCGGCAGCTTGAGCATCCGGATGAACATGGTCGGCACCATCTGGGTGTGGGTCACCCGGTAGCGCTCGACGAGTTCGAGCGCCCGCTCCGGATCGAACCTCTCCATCACGATCACGGTGCCGCCGTACCGGTGCACGGTCATCGTGAAGCGCAGCGGCGCAGCGTGATACAGCGGCGCCGGGGACAGGTAGACGCTGTCCCGGTCGATTCCCCACTGGTTGTGCAGCAGCCCCGCCACCCCCGGTGGCGTCCCGAGCGGATGCAGCGGCAGTTCCGCGACGACCCCCTTGGGGCGGCCGGTGGTGCCGGACGAGTACAGCAGATCGACGCCTTCGCGCTCCTCCGGTGAAACCTCGTCCGGAACGGAATCGATTTCCTGCCACAGGTTTTCGAAACCTCGACCCGGTTCGTCGACGACGAACCGGTGCTCCGCCGCCGGCGTCGCATCGGCGGCGTCGGCCGCGGTGCCGAGATGGCGGGCACTGGTGAACAGTGCCCGGGCGCCCGAATCGCGGAGGATGTAGGCGACCTCGTCCGGCAGAAGCCGGGTCGACAGCGTGACGTACCGCAGCCCGATGCGCTGCGCCGCCCAGGCGATCTTCGGGAACGACGCGCTGTTCTCCATCAGCACGGCAACACAGTCTCCGTGACGAAGCCCTCTCGACCACAACAGTTTTGCGATGTCACGTGAGTCGTCGACCAGCTCGCGGTAGGTCACGACGGTGCCGCTGTCCGCCATGATGTACGCGGGACGGTCCGGGTCCGCCGCGGCATGGGCGTCGGGGAAGTCCACCATCGATCTGCTCCTTGTTCGTATCGGTCAGGCCGCGGTCACGGACTCGTGCGGCCGGGAATACCTGCGGACGATGGCGATCAGGCACAGAAGTCCGATCGCAGCGGCGGCGGCGAGGAACACACCCACCTTCCACGCGTTCCCGGCCTCACCGTTGATGAGCAGCACCATGATCATCGGAGCGAAACCACCGATGATCGCGGAGATCTGGTAACCGAGCGATGCTCCGGAGAAGCGCACCTCGGGCGGGAACAGCTCGGAGAACAACGTGCCCTGGGTGCCCGTCTGGAACGACATGGCGACAACACCGACGATCACCGCGACCGCGAACGGCCACACCGTGCCCGGTCCCGAGGCGCCGATCAGCAGCCACATCGGCAGGCCCCACACCATCATGGCAACGGTACCGACACCGAAGATCAGCTTGCGGCCGACGCGGTCGGACAGATACCCGAACAGCGGCACCAGCGGAATCTGCAGCAGGCACGCGATCAGGATGAACGTGAGCACCGTCGACCGCTCGAGCCCGAGGTAGGTCGTGGCGTACTGCACCGACCCGGTGATCATCGTGTAGAAGAAGATGACGCCGATCGCGTTCGAGCCGGCGGCCATGAGGACGGTTCCCGGATTCTTGCGCAGCACCTCGAAGACCGGGGAACGACGCGCCGCCGGAGCCTGTTCGAGCTTCTCCGCGATCTTCTTGAATTCCGGTGTCTCCTCCAGATAGCGGTGGATCGCGAATGCCACGGGCAGCATCACGAGGCTGATCCAGAACGGAATACGCCAGCCCCACGACAGGAACGAATCCTGGGCGACGGTCGCGGTGATCACCAGGAACACGACGTTGCCGAGGACCACGCCGATCGGGACACCGAGCTGCGCGAAGCTTCCGAAGAATCCGCGTCGGTTCGCGGGTGCGTTCTCCGTGGCCAGCAGGACGGCACCGCCCCACTGTGCCCCGACCGCGAGGCCCTGGCAGATGCGCAGCGTCACCAGGATCATCGGTGCGAGCCACACGATCTCGGTGTTGGGCACGAAGCCGATCAGCGAGGTGGCGATCGCCATGAGCACCACGGCGGCCACGAGAACCGGTTTGCGGCCGAACTTGTCACCGAAGTGCCCGGCGAGGACCCCGCCGATCGGGCGGGCGATGAAACCGACCGCGACGGTCGCGAAGGAGTTCACCGCGGCGACCACTTCGCTGTCGGTCGCGAAGAAGGTGGTGTTGAACACCAGTGCTGCGGCTGTCGAGTAGATGAAGAAGTCGTACCACTCGAGCGAAGTCGAGATCGCCGACGCGACGGCAGCACGGCCGGCGCGCGGGGCTGGGGTCGCGGGCCTGTCGAGAGTGTTTGTGTGGGTTTGTGTTTCGGACATCGGATCGCCCTCACTGTTGAGCGTGTGAATGAAGGAATGAGCGACGCGGGCTTCGCCGGTCAGCCACGGACCTCGCGCAGGGCCGGCGTGGCGGCGAATTCGGCGCGGGCGAGCGAGCGACGGTGCACCTGGTCGGGACCGTCGGCGATCTGCAGGAAACGCGCCTGTGAGTAGAGCATCGCGAGCGGGGTGTCCTGGGACATGCCGGCGCCACCGAAGATCTGCATGGCCTCGTCGATGATCCACTTGGCCGTCTGCGGCACCAGGACCTTCGCGGCGGCGATCTCGTGACGGGCGGCCTTCGCGCCCTCGACGTCCATCCGCCAGGCGGCGCGCAGCACCATCAGGCGTGCCGCGTCCACCTTGATCCGGGCGTCGGCGACCGTCGCCTGCACGACTCCCTCGTCGGCGAGGGGCTTCCCGAACGCGACGCGGGTCCGGGCACGCTCGGTCATGAGCGCGATCGCCCGTTCGGCCATGCCGATCAGGCGCATGCAGTGGTGGATCCGGCCCGGGCCGAGGCGGGCCTGTGCGACGGCGAATCCCTTGCCGCGCGGTCCGAGCAGGTTCGCCTTGGGAACACGGACGCGGTCGTAGAGGATCTCGCCGTGCCCGCCCTCGTGCCGGTCGTCGAAGCCGAGGACCGTGGTGGAACGTTCGACGTGCATGCCGGGGGTGTCCATCGGCACGAGCACGATCGAGTGCCGGGAGCCGGCCGGTGCCTCGGGGTCGGTGACTCCCATGACCATCGCGACACGGCAGTCCTCACGCAGCGCGGCGGTGGTCCACCACTTGCGGCCGGTGAGCACCCAGTCGTCGCCGTCCTCGGCGATCTCGAGCCGTACGTTGGCCGCATCCGAGCTCGCGACATCGGGTTCGGTCATGGAGAAGCAGGAACGGATCTCCCCCTCCAGGAGCGGGGCTAGCCACTGTTTCTTCTGCTCGTCGGTTCCGTAGCGGGCCAGCAGTTCCATGTTGCCGGTGTCCGGCGCGTTGCAGTTCAGCGCTTCGGGAGCGAGATGCGGGCTCCAGCCGGTGAGTTCGGCGAGGGGCGCGTAGTCGAGATTGGTCAGGCCGGCACCGCCGGTGGCGGGCAGGAAGAGATTCCACAGCCCCTGTCTCTTCGCCGCGGCCTCGAGATCGGCCATGACCGGCGGGGCGCCCCAGAAGTCGGGCTTGCCCGCGAGCTGACCCGCCGCGATCGCCTCGGCCGGCAGAATCCGATCCTGCATGAACGCGGTGAGCTTCTCCCGCAGTTCTTCGGCCTTCGGACTGTACGCGAAATCCATTGTGGTGACTCCTGTTTCTTTGGTCTCAGCGACGAAGTTCGGGATCGGACGACCGGGCGGCCAGCTCGAGCGCCCGCTGCAGCAGCGGTTCGGCCATGTCGCCGACGCCGTCGAATCCCTCACCGACGGTCTCGCCCTGCGCGTGCCGGGCCGCGATTCCCTCCAAGATCACGGCGATCTTGAAGTCGGCGAACACCACGTACCAGTCGACCTCGGGCAACTCGACGCCGCGACGCGACGCGTACCGCTCGAGAAGTTCTGCCCGGGACGGGAAACCGTCGAGGGTCGCAAGTCCCCGGGTGATGGGGTTGACCGGCCGGCCCGGAATGTCCCAGAAGCTGAGCATGATGCCGACGTCGGCGAGCGTGTCCCCGAGAGTGGCCATCTCCCAGTCCAATACGGTGACGATGCGAGCCGGATCGTCGCGGGAGACGAGGACGTTGTCGAGCTTGACGTCGCCGTGCACGATGCCCGGGAATCGGCTCCGGGGCAGCGCCCGGCCCAGCTTGTCGAGGAGGACGGCGACCTCGGGACGGTCGGTGGTCTTCGACGATTCCCATTGCCGCGCCCAACGATTCAGCTGACGTTCGAGATAGCCGTCGGGCCGGCCGAAGTCGTCCAACCCGACGGCGGCCGGGTCGATGTCGTGGAGGTCGGCAAGCGTGTCGGCGAGGGCGAGGCCGAGACCGCGACGATGCTCGGGCGTGAGCCCCTCCGCCTGCTCGACCGTGCCCACGGGGCGGCCGTCGACGAGGTCCATGAGGTAGAACGGCGCGCCGAGAACCGCGGTGTCCTCGCACAGGTGCACGGCGGCGGGCACCGGAACCGCGGAACCGCCCAGCGCCTCGATCACCGTGTACTCGCGCTTCATGTCGTGCGCGCTCGGCAGGACGTGGCCGTACGGCGGCCGGCGCAACACCCACACGCTCTCGCCGTCGGTGAGGCGGTAGGTCGGATTCGAGCGGCCGCCGCCGATGAGCGAGGCGGTCAGCGGTCCCGCGAGGCCTCCGGCGAGCGTCGCCTGCAGATGGGCAGCCAAAGCGTCGAGGTCGAGTTCGGCGAGCGCGCCGGCCGGGGATGCGGACATCGAAGGAACCCCTTCCAGATATCGTTACCAAACGATCGTTCGGATGCGGCTATGGTGACCCAGGACACGATCCCTGTCAACCTTCCGGAAATGTATCCGCTATTTGCAGGCTTTATTCGGACCCAAGCCGGTCCAGGTGCACGCCCCGGTCACGTTGTCCGATCAATCGTTCGCTCACTTCGCGATGGGCATCCCGGCGTCGGACGCCCGCGTCCGATCCGGACGCGCCGGTGGTCGGCACACGGTGCCGACGGACGGCACCGGCCCTCGTGCCACGGCATGCACAGGCGGCGCCGCCCCGTCGGGGCGGCGCCGCGTGAAGGTGGTCGGCGTCAGCGGTCGTTCGTGGGCTGCACCATGGCGAGCGCGAGGTCCGCGTACCGGTCCGCGAGTTCCTCGGGCTTCAGGGGCCCGTCGGGACGCCACCACGTGCACACCGATTGGCCCATGTGGATGATGGCGCGCGCGGCGTCGCGGGGCAGCGCGGTCGCGAAGGCGCCGTCCTCGACGCCCCGATCGATGATGTCGCGGAACACGCTCTCCTGCTCGTCACGCAGTGCGACGACGAGCCGGCGCCCTTCGTAGTCGAGGCTGCGCAGTTCGGTGGCGCCGACGAGGGCGTCGGACTGACGGGTGGTGTGGAACATGATCCAGGCGCGCACGACCGCCTGGAGCTGGTCGCTCGGCGCGCCTCCCGCCCGCAGGAGAGCGCCGCGGGTCATCGCGATCGCGTCGTGCAGCGCCCGGGTCATGATGTCCTGCAGGATCTCCTGCTTGGATTTGAAGTGGTGGTAGATCGACGCGACCGTGATGTCGGCGTCGCGTGCGATATCGCGCATGGAAGTGCCGTGGTAACCGCGCTGATTCATGTTCCACAGCGCGGAATCGAGAATCACCTGACGGCCGGCGCCGGCCGGCGCGCCCTTCGCAGCACACATCGTCGTCCCCCATCCTGTCACCGGTCGGCAACCACAGCGTAGAGGCACTCGCCACCCTTCCGCCCTAGCGATCGTTCAGTAACCGTGAGATGCTGACCGCATGGAGCACATTCGACTCGACATCGCCGACGAGACGGCCACGATCACCCTCAACCGCCCCGACCAGCTCAACGCGTTCACGACCACCATGGAGAACGAGCTGATCGAGGCCTACGACCGCTGCGACGCCGACGACGACGTGCGCGCCGTCGTTCTCACCGGAGCCGGACGAGCGTTCTGCGCGGGAGCCGATCTGTCCGCCGGGGCCGACACGTTCTCCGAGTGGCAGGACGAGCATTCCGGCGACGATCTGCGGCGCGACGGCGGCGGGCGCGTCGTCCTGCGCATGTTCGAGTCGCGCAAGCCGATCATCGCGGCGATCAACGGCCCCGCCGTGGGCGTGGGCATCACCATGACCCTGGCGGCCGACTTCCGGCTCGCCGCCGACGACGCGCGGATCGGGTTCGTGTTCAACCGCCGTGGACTGATCCCCGAATCGTGTTCGTCGTGGTTCCTGCCCAAACTCGTGCCGTTGCAGCGCGCGCTGGACTGGATCTACTCCGGCCGCCTCGTCGATGCCGCCGAGGCCCACGAAGCCGGCCTCCTCTACTCGCTCCATGCGAAGGATTCGGTGCTCGACGAGGCGTACGCCCTGGCCCGCCGGATCACCGAGCACTCGGCACCGGTGTCCGTGACGCTGTCGCGGCAGCTCGTGTGGCGCTCGCTCGGGTCGGATCATCCGATGTTCGCGCACCGCGCCGAATCACGCGGCATCAACCTGCGAGGAGTCGGCCCGGATGCCCGCGAGGGCATCGCCGCGTTCCTCGAGAAGCGCGCGGCCGTGTTCCCCGACCGGGTCAGCACCGACACACCCGACCTGTTCGGCGACGATCTGCCCACTCCCCCGTTCCGGCCATGAACCGTCATCATTGACTGTTTAGCGGGGCGGGCCCTACGCTCGGCTCGACATCCGTGACCGAGAGGCGACCGCAGTGACGACACCCGACCGTCCCGCCGCCGTCGACCGGTGGCACCGCATCGTCGAGACGAACGATCCCGAGGCACTCGACGCACTCGTCGCCGACGACGCCGTGTTCCTGTCCCCCGCCGTCTTCACCCCGCAGGAGGGCAAGACCGCGACGCTCGCCTACCTCCGCGCGGCACTGACCGTGTTCGGCGACGACACCGGCTTCCATTACGTCGGCGAGTGGTACGCCACGAGTTCGGCGGTACTCGAATTCGTCGCCGAACTCGACGGCATCCACGTCAACGGGGTCGATCTGATCGAGTGGGACGAACACGATCGCATCACCCGCTTCAAGGTCATGGTCCGGCCGGTCAAGGGCCTGCAGGCCCTCGTCCCGCGGATGGCCGCCCAACTCGGCCGGCCCTGACCGGCCACCACCCACCCAGGAGAAGTACATGAGCCTGCCGCCCGTCCTCCGCGACCGCCTGCGCCTTCCGGTCGTCGCGTCGCCGATGTTCATCGTGTCCAACCCGGACCTGGTGATCGCGCAGTGCACCGCGGGAATCGTCGGATCGTTCCCCACCCTCAACGCGCGTCCGCAGTCGCAGCTGCGCGAGTGGCTGACGCGGATCACCGAGGAACTGGCCAAGCACGACGCCAACAACCCCGACAGCCCGGCGGCGCCGTTCGCCGTGAATCTCATCGTCCACAAGTCGAACGACCGGCTCGCCGAGGACCTCGCGACCGTCGTCGAGTTCGAGGTGCCCATCGTCATCACCTCGCTCGGTGCCCGGCAGGACGTCAACGACGCCGTGCACTCCTACGGCGGCATCGTGCTGCACGACGTCATCGACAACCGGTTCGCGCGGAAGGCGATCGGGAAGGGAGCGGACGGCCTGATCGCGGTCGCCGCGGGCGCGGGCGGCCATGCCGGCACACAGTCACCGTTCGCTCTGGTCCAGGAGATCCGCACCTGGTTCGACGGTCCGCTGCTGCTGTCCGGGTCGATCGCGCACGGCAACTCGATCCTGGCCGCGCAGGCCGCCGGTGCCGATCTCGCGTACGTCGGGTCGGCGTTCATCGCGACCACCGAGGCCAACGCGTCGGACGCCTACAAGCAGATGCTGGTCGAGTCGACCGCGTCCGACATCGTCTACACGAACCTGTTCAGCGGCGTGCACGCCAACTACCTGCGCGGCAGCATCGCCGCGTCGGGCATGGATCCGGACAACCTCGAGACGTCGGACCCGTCGAAGCTGAACCTCGGTTCGGAGACTGCCACCGAAGGCGGTGCGCCCGGCCCGAAGGCATGGCGGGACATCTGGGGAGCCGGGCACGGTGTCGGATCCATCGAGGCGGTCACGTCCGTCGCCGACGTGGTCGCGCGGTTCCGCACCGAGTACGCCGACGCTCGCGCGCGCCTGGCCCTGTAGAGCGGACCGGCAGAGGACACGGCCGCGGGCGTGGGACGGGGATGCCCCACGCCCGCCGGTCCGTCAGAGTTCGCCGTAGTGCGTGAGCTTCGGGGCGCCGGCCAGCAGCGGTCCGAGATCGGTGATCGCGCCGGGGCCGGCCCGGAACTTGCGGTAGGCGGTGTCGTGGTCGGCGGACTGCCACTTCTCCACGACCACCCAGCGAGCCTCGTTGCTCTTGTCGACGAGAATCTCGATGCCGAGGCAGCCGTCGAACTCGCGGGTCTCGCCGAGCACCCGGTCCATGACCTTCTTCGCATCGTCGAGGGCGTCGGGCTTGAACTCGAGTTCCAGCAGGGCAGTGAGTGACATGAGCATCCTTTTCGCAGCTTGTGTGTCCGGTGTCACCGGATTCCCCCACAATTACCGAAGACCCCCGGCTGCGCAATGGCTCCCGGCGTTTTTCCCACCACATCGCACGGTGCGGCCGCTAAGGTCACGGCGATGAGCGACACCCCGAACGACCTGCCGCTGTCCGGTGACGAAATCGCCGTGCTCGACGACTGGATGAGCGCCCGCGGATTCGGGCCCGGACCGGTCACCGGCCTCGAGCAACTGACGGGTGGTACCCAGAACCTGATGGTGCGGTTCACCCGCGGCGACCGGTCGTTCGTGGTGCGGCGCGGCCCGCGCCATCTGCGGCCTCGCACCAACGACGTGCTGCGACGGGAGATGCGGGTCCTCGATGCCCTGTCCGGCACGGACGTTCCACATCCCGGGCTGATCGCGGCGTGCCCGGACGAGGATGTGTGGCCGGGCGCCGCGTTCTATCTCGTCGAACCGGTCGACGGTTTCAACGCGTTCGTGTCCCTGCCCGAACCGCACGCCTCCGATCCGGGAGTCCGGCACCGGATGGGCCTGTCGATGGTCGACGCGCTCGCGACCCTCGCGTCCGTCGACCACACCGCGATCGGGCTGGGCGATTTCGGGCACCCGGACGGCTTCGTCGAACGGCAGGTTCCGCGATGGTTGCGTGAACTCGGGTCCTATTCCACCCTCGACGGGTATCCGGGTGAGCCGCTGCCGGGTCTCGACGCGATCTCCGGCTGGCTCTCGCGGTCGGTGCCGACTCGCTGGACGCCGGGAATCCTGCACGGCGACTACCACATCGGGAACGTGATGTTCTCCCGGTCGTCACCGGAGGTCGCGGCGATCCTCGACTGGGAGATGTGCACGATCGGTGATCCGCTGCTCGACCTCGGCTGGCTTCTGGCGACGTGGCCGGAGCACGGCAACGACGACAGTACGATCGGGGGCGCGCTCGGCGATGCCGGCGACCTGGCCACCCGCGACGAGCTCGTCGAACGCTATGCGGCACAGTCGGACCGGGACCTGTCCGCACTCGACTGGTACGTCGTGCTGGCGTGCTTCAAACTCGGGATCATCCTCGAGGGAACCTTCGCGCGCGCCTGCGCGGGAATGGCCGACCCCGAGGTCGGGGACCGCCTGCACGCGACGACGCTGAGCCTGTTCCGGCGCGCCCTCGACCTCACCTCCACTTCGGGTGATGGGAACCAAAATTCGGTCTGACCGACTGAAGGTTCCCATCACCCTAGGGGTCAGGCGAATTCGGACGCGATGTCGCGGCCGATGATCTCCTTCATGATCTCGGTGGTGCCGCCGTAGATCGTCTGGATGCGGGCGTCGACATAGGCACGGGCGATGGGGTATTCCATCATGTAGCCGTAGCCGCCGTGCAGCTGCACCCCGCGGTCGACGACGCGCTTCTGCAGTTCGGTCGCCCACCACTTGGCCTTCGACGCATCCACCGCGGTCAGCTCACCGGCGTTGAGCGCGAGGACACACCGATCGATGTGCGATTCGGTGACCTCGATCTCGGTGAGCATCTCGGCGAGCACGAAACGGGTGTTCTGCAGATCGCCGATCGGCTTCCCGAATGCCCTGCGCTCGAATGCGTAGCGTTTGGTCCACTCGTAGGCGGCCCGCGCCGACGTGATCGCCGAGACCGCGATGCCGATTCGCTCGAGCGGCAGGTTCTCCATGAGGTGGAAGAACCCGCGGCCCTCGCCGCCGAGCAGATTCGCGGCCGGCACCCGTGCATCCTCGAAGACGAGTTCGGCGGTGTCCTGGGCCGCGAGACCGACCTTGTGCAGCTTGCGTCCACGACTGAAGCCCGGGGTGTCGCGCTCGACGACGATGAGGGAGAACCCCTTCGCTCCGGCGCCCGGGTCGGTGCGGCACACGACGATCACGAGATCGGAGTGGATACCGTTGGTGATGAACGTCTTCTGGCCGTTGACGACCCACTCGTCGCCGTCGCGGACGGCGGTGGTCTTGACGCCCTGCAGGTCCGATCCTGCGCCCGGTTCGGTCATCGCGATCGCGCCGATCACCTCGCCGGCCGCCATGCGAGGCAGCCAGCGGGCCTTCTGTTCCTCGGTACCGAGGTGCAGAAGGTACGGGATGGCAATGTCGTCCTGCAGCGCGAGGGTCGCACCGAACGACGTGGTTCCGGTGCGCGCGATCTCTTCCTGGACGACGTGCCGGAACCGGAAGTCGGTCACCCCGGAACCACCGAACTCCTCCGGCACACCCAGGCCCAGGATCCCGGACTTGCCCGCCGCCAGGTAGACGTCACGGTCGATGAGCCGTTCTTCTTCCCAGCGTTCGTAGTGCGGCTCGACCTCGCGGGCGAGGAACTCGCGCACCGTCTCCCGGTACGCCTCGTGATCGGCCTCGAACAGAGTGCGTTGCATGCTATCCCCCAGTAGTTGTGTGGGTCAGGCGTTCACGCGCGACATCATGCCCGCGAGACGCTCGGAGATCAGTGCTTCGGCCTCGGCGACGATGCGCTCGACGAGCTCACCGGCCGTGGGGATGTCGTGGATGATGCCCTGGACGGTGCCGACGGTCCAGATTCCGGCCTCGGGGTCGCCGTTCTCGTACACGAGACGACCGCGAGCACCGGCGACGAGTTCGCGCACGTCCTCGAATTTGCCTCCGCGGTCCAGAATCTCGACGACCTCGCGGCTGACGGTGTTGCTCGCGACGCGGGCGGTGTTGCGCAGCGGGCGGAAGATCAGTTCGGTGTCGGTTTCGTTCCCCGCGACGATCGCCTCCTTGATCCGCTGATGGATCGGCGATTCGGCGGTGCACATGAAGCGGGTGCCCATGTTGATGCCGTCGGCGCCGAGCGCGAGCGCGGCGACGAGACCGCGGCCGTCACCGAAGCCGCCGGAAGCGATCATCGGAACGGTGATCTGCTCGGCCGCGGCGGCGATGAGCACCAGACCGGGCACATCGTCCTCGCCGGGGTGTCCGGCGCATTCGAAACCATCGATGCTGATGCCGTCGACACCCGCGTCCTGCGCCTTCACGGCATGCCGCACGCTCGTGCACTTGTGCAGGACCTTGACGCCCGCGGCGTGGAAGTCGGGCAGGTGCGGAGCCGGGTTGGATCCGGCAGTCTCGACGATCTTGATGCCGGATTCGATGATGACCCTGCGGTATTCGTCGTACGGCGGCGGGGTGATCGAGGGCAGGATCGTCAGGTTCACGCCGAATGGCTGGTCCGTGAGCTCACGGGTGCGCGCGATTTCCTTCGCAAGATCCTCGGGGGTGGGCTGCGTCAGCGCGGTGATCATGCCGAGCGCTCCGGCCTCGGCGACGGCGGCGACCAGTTCGGCGCGGCCGACCCACTGCATGCCACCCTGCACGATGGGATGGCGGACGCCGAATGTTTCGGTGAAGGCGGTGGACAGCACGGTGGTACTCCTCGCGGTGAAGGTCAGGCAGGATTGTGGTGGCCGACGATGCGCAGCGCGATGTCCCGGTAGCGCCCGGCGACCTCGGCGGGCGTGAGCGGTCCGTCGGACTGGTACCAGCGGGCGATGGACTGGCACATGCCGAGCAGCGCGCGCACGGTCTCCTCGATGTCGTCGACGTCGAACACGCCCTGTTCGGTGCCGTCGCGGACGAGGTCGATCATGATGAGTTCGAGGCGTTTGCGCGTCGCAGCGTAGGTGCGCCGGTTCGCCGGGGACACGTGCCGCAGTTCGGAATCCAGCCCGGAGCGCTTCGCGCGGTAGGTCATGTTGAGCACGATCGCCTCGACGGCGTTGGCGAATCGGGCGACCGGATCGGCGCCGCCCTCGGCGACCGCTGCGCGCACGCGGTCGATGAGGTCGAGGACGGCGGCGTCGAGCAGGGTCACGAGAACGGCTTCCTTGTTCTCGTGGTGGTAGTACAGCGCGGGCACCGTCACACCCACCCGGCGAGCCAGATCGCGGACGGTGGTGCCATGGAATCCGTTCTCGCCGAACGCTTCCAGGGCGTGCTCGAGGATGGGGCCGAGCTGCAGGGGTTCGAACACCCGCCAGTCGCCGGAGAATTCCGGTTCGGGCTGCGCAGTCATCGGCCCCGTCCTCTCACATCGTCGGTTTCAACGCTCGGTGCGTCAGCGCGGAGCCATGCGGATGGCGCCGTCGAGACGGATGGTCTCGCCGTTGAGCATCGGGTTGGAGACGATGTGCGCGGCGAGGGCGCCGTACTCGGCCGGATCGCCGAGGCGGGCCGGGTGCGGGACCTGCTGGCCGAGGGACTGCTGGGCGGCCTCCGGAAGCCCGCCGAGCAGCGGGGTCTTGAACAGGCCCGGCGCGATGGTGACGACGCGGATCAGCAGCGACGCGAGGTCGCGGGCGATCGGCAGAGTCATGCCGACGACGCCACCCTTGGAGGCGGAGTACGCGGCCTGGCCGATCTGGCCGTCGAACGCCGCGACGGATGCGGTGTTGATGATGACGCCGCGCTCGCCGTCGACCGGCTCGGTCTTGGCGATGCGCTCGGCGGCGAGGCGGATGACGTTGAAGGTGCCGAACAGGTTGACGTTCACGACCTTCTTGAACGCGTCGAACGGGAACGCGCCGTTCTTGCTCACGGTCTTGATGGCGTTGCCGATGCCGGCGCAGTTCACCGCGACGCGCAGCGGGCCGAGCGACTCGGCCAGGTCGAGCGCCTCGGTGACGGCGGCTTCGTCGGTGACGTCGGCGGCGGCGAAGCGCACCCGGTCGCCGAGTTCCTTGGCGACGGTCTCGCCGTTGGAGCTCGGCAGGTCGATGATGACGACCTGGGCGCCGTCGGCGACCAGAGCCTTGACGGTGGCCAGGCCCAGGCCCGAGGCACCGCCGGTGACGACGGCAACGCTGTCGTTGACGATCATGTTCGTACCTTTCGAATCGAGTTGTGAATCAGAGCCGTTCGATGACGGTGGCGTTGGCCATGCCCGCGCCCTCGCACATCGTCTGGAGACCGTACCGGCCGCCGGTCGCTTCGAGGTGATCGACCAGGGTGGCGAGCAGGCGGGTGCCCGACGAGCCGAGCGCGTGGCCGAGCGCGATGGCGCCGCCCCACGGATTGAGCTTGGCCGGGTCGGCGTTCAGTTCGTGCGCCCAGGCGAGCGGGACCGGGGCGAAGGCCTCGTTGACCTCGTAGGCGTCGAGGTCGTCGATGGTCAGGCCGGCCTTGGCGAGCACCTTCTTCGTCGCCGGGATGGGCGCGGTGAGCATGAAGACCGGGTCGTCACCCGCGACGGCGAACGAGTGGAAGCGGGCGCGGGGGGTCAGGCCCAGCTTGTTCGCCATCTCCTCGCTCATGATGAGCGCGGCGGAGGCACCGTCGGTCAGCGGCGACGAGTTGCCGGGGGTGATGATCCACTGCGCCTCGGGGAAGCGCGCGGCGTATTCGTCGGTACGGAACGAGGGCTTCAGGCCGGCGAGACCTTCGGCGGTGGTGGTGGCGCGCACGGTCTCGTCGACGGTGTGGGAGATCGTGGCACCGGAGGCATCGGTGACGTCGATCGGGACGATCTCCTTGTCGAAGTACCCGGCGGCGATCGCGGCGGCCGCACGCTGGTGCGACTGCGCCGAGTAGGCGTCGAGGGCGTCGCGATCGAACTTCCACTCGGCGGCGATGAGTTCGGCGGAGATGCCCTGGTTGACCAGGCCCTCGGGGTAGCGGGCACGCACGCTCGGGCCGTGCGTGTCCTTGCCGAGGGTCGCGGTGCCCATCGGGATGCGGCTCATCGACTCGACGCCGCACGCGATGACCATGTCGTAGGCGCCGGCGATGACGCCCTGCGCGGCGAAGTGCGCGGCCTGCTGGCTCGACCCGCACTGGCGGTCGATGGTGGTCGCGGGCACGGATTCGGGGAAGCCGGCGGCGAGCAGTGCGGTGCGGGAGATGTTCAGGGACTGCTCGCCGACCTGGGCGACGCAGCCACCGATGACGTCGTCGACCTGAGCGGGGTCGATGCCGTTGCGTTCGACGAGCGAGCGCAGCACGTGCGCAAGCAGTTCGACGGGGTGGGTGCCGGACAGGGCACCACCGGGCTTGCCCTTGCCGACCGCGGTGCGGACGACGTCGACGATCACGGCTGTGGTCATGACGGTTTCCTTTCGGAGGGAATGTGGTGCGGCCAGGGTTCGTGGGGGTCAGCGACCCTGCCAGACCGGCTGCCGCTTCTCGGCGAAGGCCGTGGGGCCTTCCTTGGCATCCGCGCTGGTGAAGACCACCTTCATCGCGGCGGCGTTGGCCTTCCAGACGTCGGAGGCCCAGTCGTCACCGTGCGCGGTCCGGTGGATCATGGCCTTCGATTCGCGTACCGACAGCGGGGCGTTGGCGGCGATCGTCTCGGCGAGCTCGAGGGCGACCTCGAGCGCGGTGCCGTGCGGTGCGATCCGGTTGACCAGGCCCAGGTCCTTGCCCTGGGCGGCCGTGATCGGCTCGCCGGTGAGGGCGAGTTCGAGAGCGATCTTGCGCGGGATCTGCTGCTGCATGCGGATGACGCCGCCGGCCGCGGCGAACAGGCCGCGCTTGACCTCGGGAAGGCCGAGCTGCGCCTGCTCGTCGACGACCGCGAGGTCCGACGCGAGCACCAGCTCGGTGCCGCCACCGAGCGCGAATCCGTTGACCGCCGCGATGGTGGGCTTGCCGATCCAGTGCTGGACGTAGCCGGCGAATCCCCACTCGGGATGACCCGCGGCGGAGGTGTCCTCGCCCGCGGCGAGCGCCTTGAGGTCGGCACCGGCGCAGAACGCGCGGCCCGCGCCGGTGATCACGACGACGCGCACCTCGTCGTCCGCCTCGGCCCGCTCGAGCAGCGTGCCGACGGCGGTCGACAGCTCGGCGTTCACCGCGTTGAGGGCGCGGGGGCGGTTGAGGGTGATGAGGGCGACGTTGCCGCGACGCTCGTAGAGAGCTGCGGGTTCGGTCATCGTCTGCTCGTCGGCCATCGGTGTCCCTTCACAAGGAATCTGACTTATCGATCGCTAAAATCTCTATCACGGACCGATCGCTCGGTCAACGCGACGTCTAGCTAGCGCCCGATCAGTAGGCTCTGGTAAGCATTGAGCCCTGTGTTTCGGACCACGGCGCACGACCGCCGGGCGGTCGATCCGATCGAAGAGGAGACCCGATGCAGGCAGTGCAGCTGATCGAGACGACCGGGCCCGACGGTCTGCGCCTGGTGGACATTCCCGAACCCGACGCGGGGACCGGCGCGGTGATCGTGGACCTGCACGCCGCAGGCGTGTCGTTCCCCGACCTGCTGCAGACCAGTGGCGCCTACCAGGTGGTGCGGCCGCTGCCGTTCGTCCTCGGCGTCGAGGGTGCCGGCGTCGTACGTTCCGCGCCGACGGACAGCGGACTTGCCGCCGGGCAGCGCGTCGCCGTACTCGCGACCGGTGGCGCCTGGCAGGAAACCGTCGCTGTCGATGCGAATTCCGTTTTCCCCCTCCCTGATTCGGTGTCGCTCGCCGCGGGTGCCGGGATGCTCATGAACTACCTGACCGTGCACTTCGCGCTCGACGAACGCGCCCGCTACCGCCCCGGCGAAACCGTGCTCGTGCACGGCGCGGCGGGGGGCGTCGGTGTCGCCGCCCTCCAGGTCGCGGCGGCGCTCGGTCTCGAGACCGTCGCCGTCGTGAGCTCCGACGCGAAAGCCGAAGTGGCCCGGGCCAATCGGGCGACCCACACCGTGCCGGTCGACGGTTTCAAGGACCGGGTTCTCGAACTGACGGGCGGTCGCGGCGTCGACATCGTCCTGGACCCGGTCGGCGGTGACCGCTTCACCGACAGCCTGCGCAGCCTCGCCCCCAACGGACGTGTCGTCGTACTCGGTTTCACCGGCGGGGAGATTCCCACCGTCAAGGTCAATCGGCTTCTGCTGAAGAACATCTCGGTCCTCGGCACAGGTTGGGGCGAATACGTCCGCACGTTCCCCGACCACCCGGCACGGCAGTGGGAGCAGCTCGAACCGCTGCTGCGTTCCGGCGCCCTGCGGGTCCCCGAACCCACGCTCCACCCGATCGCGGACGCGGCCGAGGCCCTGCGCTCGCTCGCCCACCGTTCCGCGACCGGCAAGGTCGCACTGTCCTTGCAGCCCTGACACTTTCGAGGAGCATTCCCCATGAGCAACGACATCCCCGGCGTCGACAGCCTCGTCGACGACGGCGTCCTGCGCGTCACCGTCAACCGCCCGGGTCGCATGAACGCGGTCACCACCGAAACCCTCGAGGCGCTGGCCGACACGTTCGAGAAGCATGCCGGCGACGGCGCCGTGCGTGTCGCCGTTCTCACCGGGGCCGGCCGAGCCTTCTGCACCGGTGCGGACCTGTCCGCCGTCGAGAAGACCTCGGATTCCCCGTCCCCCGCCGTGATCGACGCCGCCAACCGCACCGTCGCCGCGATCCGCGCCTTTCCCCGTCCCGTGATCGGCTCCGTCAACGGCCCCGCGGCCGGCGTCGGCGTGTCGCTGGCGCTGGCGTGCGATCTCACCGTCGCCAAGGAATCGACGTACTTCCTCCTCGCCTTCACCAAGATCGGCCTGATGCCCGACGGCGGCGCTTCCGCCCTGGTCGCGGCGTCGATCGGACGTGCACGGGCCCTGAAGATGGCGCTGCTCGCGGAACGCCTGCCCGCCACCGAAGCGGTGTCCGCCGGACTCATCGCGGACACCTACCCGGACGCCGACTTCGATCAGGCGGTCGAGGCTCTGGTCCAGCGGCTCGCCGACGGCCCGGCCGACGCGTTCGGTTCCACGAAGGCCGCGATCAACGACGCGACCCTGACCGAACTCGACGCCGCCTTCGCGCGGGAACGCGCCGGCCAGCTGCGACTGCTTGCCGCCGACGATTTCCACGAAGGCGCTACGGCGTTCATCGAGAAGCGTCCGGCCGTGTACCGCAACCGCTGACCCGACGATCGGGGCACGGGGCGGCCGGGCCGGAGACGGTCAGGCCGCCCCGACCGTCTTGAGCGCGATCGTCACGTACTTCGCCGCGACCTCTTCCGGGGTGAGTGTGCCCTCGGAGTGGTACCAACGCGGAATGGACTGGCACATGCCCAACAGCGCGCGGGTGGTCTCGGCCGGGTCGTCGACGTCGAACGCGCCGCTCGCGGTCCCTTCCTCGACGATGCTGCGGACCAGGTGCTCGACACCCTTGCGGACCGCACGGTAACGCTGCCGGTTGTCCGGGCTCAGGTACCGCGACTCGCCCTCGAGAGCAGCCAGGCGCGCGCGCAGCGTCATCCGCAGCACGATGGCCTCGATGACGTTGGACAGTCGCTGCACCGGATCGTCGCCGCCGTCGGCGTCCGCGGCGTGCGCCCGCGAGAGCACATCGCTGGTGGACAACTCGAGCAGCGCGATGAGCAGCCCTTCCTTGTTCTCGTGGTGGTAGTACAGGGCCGGAACCGTCACGCCCACACGCCGCGCGATCTCGCGTACCGACGTGCCGTGGAAGCCGGTCTCGTAGAACGCGTCGAGCGCGGCGGACAGGATCGGGGTGAGCTCGGTCGGCTCCAGCTTCCGCCAATCGGGCACGGCCACCCCATCGGTGACGGTGTCGTCGGTGGAAGTTTCCATGCCTGCGCCCCAACCTATCGATCGCTCTGTCACTGACGGGTCGAGGATACCGGCAGAAAACGAGGGGAACCGATCCGGACCGCGTCGCGTCCAACCCTCCGAGGGCGTTCGGACCACCGCGCACCCGCAAATCGCACCCCGAGATGTCAGGAGAACGGCCCGTGCCCGACCATGTCCACGTCGATCCGGACGCCCTGCTCTTCGCTGCCGCCGAACTCGAGGCCCTCGCGGTGCGCCTCGAAGCCTCCGTACAGGCGGCAGACCCCGCCCTGGATGTGCCGCCACCAGGATCGGAGGAGGTGTCGCGCCTGATTTCCCAGCACTTCGGCGGGCTCACGGCGAGTTTCCGGCCGGCAGCCGCGCGGGGCGTCGACGAACTGCGCACCGCAGCCCGGACCCTCCGCAGCCAGGCCGCACACTACATCGATCTCGAAGCGCGCCGGGTCGTCGCCCTGACCGCCACGATGTGACCGACCTCTCCCTACACACCGTCAGAAAGGCACACCCATGACACTCGGAACGACCGGGGTCGTGTGGCTTCCGCGGGGCGCCACCGTGAACTCGACGAGCCTGACCACGGGCACCGGACCGCTGCCGATCGGCGCCGCCGGACCGGCCTGGGCCGCGGTCGCCGCGGCGTTCACGGACGCGGACATCACCCTCACCCGGGTCGCGGCGGAACTGGGCCCGAACTGGGAAGGAACGACCGGCGGTACCGCGCTCACCGCACTCGGCCCGTTCATCGCGTGGACGCAATCGGTCGCCGGGGAGGCCACCGCAGCAGCGCAGAAGGCCGCCGTCGGGTCGGGTGCGTACGCGACGGCGCTGATCACGATGCCCAGCCTGCCCGAGATCGCCGCGGTTCAGGCGGCGAAGGCCGCCGCCTACACGGCCGGAGGCGCGGTGAACGGGAGCGCCGCGGCCGCGGAGGCAGCGGAGAAGGCCCTCGATCTCCGGGCGGCCGCCGCGATGGAGGCCTACGAGGCCTCGTCGGTGTTCGCCGCGATTCCCGACCGTTTCACCGCACCGCCGCCGCTGACCGCCGCGTCGCCGGACACGGTCGGTGCGCAGGACCTCGCAGCCGTCGCGTCCCGCTCAGGGCACACCGAGCACGTGCAGATCACGGATCCGGTGCGGTCCGTCGTCGACGGCGCCCGCGCGACAGCGGACCGGGTCGGTGCCGTCCTCGGCAACGGAGATGTGCTCCGGGGTGTCGGTGGAGAGGCGGGCCGCGGCGCGGGCGGGGGGGTGTCCGGCGGGGGCGGGGGCGCCCGGGCGGGGTCGGGGGGCGTGTGGGCGGTTGGGGCGGGGGGCGGGCCCCCCCCCGCCCCCCCCGGCGGACCACCCGGGACGGGGGCGGGGTTTGGGGCCGGGCCGCCCCCGCGGCCGGGCCACCCCCCGGGGTCCCCGGATGCGGCGCCCGCGGACCCGGTGTGCGCTGGCCCTCGCCG
>NZ_LRRH01000130.1:717-879 GCF_001646785.1 Rhodococcus phenolicus | reverse complement strand
GGCAAGTGGCTCGAGGCCAAGTGGAACTCGATCGCCCCGACCCAGCCGGTATTCCAGGTGATCACCGGTCTCGGTGAGACCGGCGCGGCGCTCGCCCGATCCGGCGTGAACAAGATCGCGTTCACCGGTTCCGGTCCGACCGCCCGCAAGGTCATGGCGGTG
>NZ_LRRH01000130.1:0-645 GCF_001646785.1 Rhodococcus phenolicus | reverse complement strand
GTTCCTGGACAAGTTCGTCGAGACCGTCGAGCGGGCGGTCCCGGGCGGCACCGACGATTCGACGTACGGCCCGATGACCCTGCCGCGCCAGATCGACATCGTGCGCAGCCACGTCGAGGACGCCCTCGCCAAGGGCGGCACCGCCGTCGTCGGTGGTCTCGAGTCCGTGCAGGAGCGGTTCGTCGAACCGGTGATCCTCACCGACGTGCCGGAAACCTCGAGCGCGGTCTGCGAGGAGACGTTCGGCCCGACCGTCGTCGTCAACAAGGTGCGCGACCTCGACGAGGCGGTGGAGCGGGCCAACGGCACCAGCTACGGACTCGGCGCGTCGATCTTCACCAAGAGCAGATCACGGGGCCGCGCGCTCGCCGAGCGCCTGAACAACGGCATGGTTTCGGTGAACTCGGTGCTCGGTTTCGCGGGCATCCCGTCGCTGCCGTTCGGCGGGATCGGCGAGTCCGGTTTCGGCCGCATCCACGGCGCGGACGGGCTGCGCGAGTTCAGCCGCCCCAAGGCCGTCACGGTCGAGAAGTTCAAGGCACCGCTGAACCTGATGTCGCTCGAGCGTTCCGAGCGGGACATGAAGATCTCGGCCGCCATGCTCAAGTTCATGCACGGCCGGTGATCGCGTACCGCCCACGTCCG
>NZ_LRRH01000129.1 GCF_001646785.1 Rhodococcus phenolicus | reverse complement strand
ACTCTATGGGGCACTACTCAATAATCCGCAGGAGCGCCTCAATAGAGAAATCCGGCGCAGAACCGATGTAGTCGGGATCTTTCCGGATCGTACGGCGTTGGTCCGGCTTGTCGGCGCGGTCCTGGCCGAGCAGCACGACGAATGGATCGAAGGACGCCGCTATCTCGGACTCGACGTGCTCGCTCGCTCTCGTAGCGACAAGTCCGCTGAGACCGTCACCGAACCTGTCGAGGAGGTGGCACCGGCGTTGACTGCATAACCCGACAACGAGGAATCACGCGACGACGTCGTACACCACCTCACGGGACTTGACCCACGGGGTTCGGGTCGAGTATGGACTCTGGGCGCATCCGATCCGCAGCCGTGGAATGGGCGTGGCTGCACTCTGGTGGATGAATGGCTCGACTCTCTCGCGAAGAGCGGGCCTCGTCCGGGCTCCGGCGGACAAGATCGCCTCTCGCGCGGGGTGGGCTGCTCGTCGACCCATCGGGCGCGTGCGCACGTCGGCGACGGTCTCGCCATGGCGCCGGTGGCCACAGCGACCACGGGATGTGGGGCGGAATCTGCCGAGCGGGACAGGGCCGGCCGGACGTGAGGTTCTCGCGTGTGTCCGTAACCGGCAGTTTCGGGAATACGCCCGTTTTGTGATCGTTGTGCCCCCATTCGGTGTGCAAACGATTACGGTCCTCGTTCACCGGGGATCGCGTGATCGCGTATCGAAGGATTTCGGGAGGGCGGTCGATGATCCAGGCGTGGTTCCGGCACGCGTGCGTCGCGTTGTCGGTAGGAGCGCTGATGCTCGTGACTCCGAATGTGGCTTCGGCAGAGCCGGTTTCATCCATTTCGCGCATCGAGGTCGAGAGTGCGCGCACGGTGATCGCGCACGTGTATTCCGCGTCGATGGACCGCGTCGTCCGGTTGCGGGTGCGGACGCCGGCAGATACCAGCGAGCCGCGGCCCACGCTGTACCTGCTCAACGGAGCGGGTGGCGGAGACGGGCAGGCCACGTGGGATGCTCGGACCGATGTGGACGAGTTCTTCGCCGACAAGAATGTCAACGTCGTCACGCCGTTGGACGGGTCCTTCACCTATTACACCGACTGGGAGCGTGACGATCCGGCGCTCGGTCGCAACAAGTGGACCACGTTCCTCACGCAGGAACTCCCGCCGATCATCGACGAGCAATTTCGGACGTCCGGGGTCAATGCCATTGCCGGCCTGTCCATGTCGGGAACCTCGGTGTTGAGCCTCGCGATCGCGGCTCCCACTCTGTACCGGGCGGTGGGGGCTTACAGCGGTTGCGCCGAAACGAGCACGGAGCTGGGGCAACTGTACGTCCGGACGGTGGTGGAGAGCCGCGGGGAGGCCGATGCCGAGAACATGTGGGGACCCGTCGACGGGCCGGGATGGGCGGCGAACGACCCGTATGTCAATGCCGACAAGCTGCGCGGTATCGACCTGTACATTTCGTCGGCGACCGGATTGCCGGGGCCGCACGAGAATCTCGGCGCCAGGTCGGTGGAGAACGACCCAGGACTGTTGCTGAATCAGATCGTGGTCGGTGGTGTCATCGAGGCTGCCGTCGACGCCTGCACCCACCGGCTTGCCGCTCGTCTCGACGAACTCGGGATACCTGCACGATTCGAATTCCGTTCCCGGGGAACGCATTCGTGGGGTTATTGGCAGGACGATCTGCACAATTCGTGGCCGATGATCGCGCGTGCCGTCGGGGTCGCCTGATGGCGGCCGAGTGCTCCGCCGGTGGAGGGACGATCATGCCGCTGCAGTTGGGTTTGTCTCTCCTGCAAGTGATTACGGTGTGCGCTTTTCAAAGAAGTTCCCGTGAAACCTTGACGGAACCGAGACCTCGTCGTAATGTGATCTACGGCATACAAGAGCATGAAAATGCTTGGGCCACAGCATATTTGGATGCAATTTCGAGGAGGATCGATGGGCAGTACCACGATTACCGAGATCATCACGTTCATCTTCTCGCTGCTCTCCCAGAGCGCCGAGTTCTTCAGCTGAGCACGTCCTATTCGGTGCCCGGGGCACACAGGGCCTCCGGGCGGGCACAGGAGGAATGATGGGCAGTATCACGAATGGTTTCGAAGTCATCAGCCAGCTCGTCGGGCTCATCCTGGCGATCGCTCCGGCTCTGCTGACGGGCTCGCTGTAGCCGCCAGCGCAATGCCGCGGGTCCCGCCTCGGGACCCGCGGCATTCGTGCGTTTCCGATGATGGGGTGCCGGCCGGCGGGTTGCGACGGCACGCGCCTCCTCCTCGGGGATCCGGACGGAACCGGCCGGGAGCGCGGCCGGACGGGTGGGACCGGGTCCGGTTCGGGGCTGTGTCCCCGCGGCCGCGACGACGCGCGGCGAACTTTTCGCACACGAAGGTGGCCGCGGCGGTACGTTCCTCGAAAGGAGAGGAGCTGAGATGACTCAGGTCGGCGGTACACGCAGGAGCGGACTGTTCCGCACCAAATCGGTCGAGCAATCCATTCGTGACACCGACGAACCGGATTCGAAGCTACGCAAGGACCTCACCGCGTGGGACCTGATCGTCTTCGGTGTCGCCGTCGTCATCGGTGCCGGCATCTTCACGTTGACGGCCCGTACCGCCGGCAACGTGGCGGGTCCGTCGGTGTCGCTCGCGTTCGTCTTCGCCGCGATCGCGTGTGCTCTCGCCGCCCTGTGCTACGCCGAGTTCGCGTCCACGGTGCCGGTGGCCGGCAGCGCCTACACCTACTCGTTCGCCACCTTCGGTGAGTTCGTCGCGTGGATCATCGGCTGGGACCTCATCCTCGAGTTCGCGCTGGCCGCCGCGGTCGTTGCCAAGGGCTGGTCGTTGTATCTCGGTGAGGTGATGGGCGGTCTGTCCTCGTCGTTCATGCTCGGGTCCGTGAAGGTCGACTGGGGTGCCATGCTCATCACCCTGGTGATCGGTGTGCTCATCGCGACCGGGACGAAGTTGTCGTCGCGGGTCTCGCTGGTGATCACCTCCATCAAGATCGCGGTCGTCGTGTTCGTCGTGGTCCTCGGCGCGTTCTACATCAAGACGGAGAACTACAGTCCGTTCATTCCGCCCTCGGAGTCCGGTGACACCGGTGAGGGTCTGCACCAGTCGCTGTTCTCGTTCGTCACCGGCGCCGGTGGCAGCACGTTCGGCTGGTACGGACTGCTCGCCGCGGCCAGCCTGGTGTTCTTCGCGTTCATCGGGTTCGACGTGGTCGCCACGACCGCGGAGGAGACCCGCAACCCGCAGAAGGCAGTGCCGATCGGCATCCTCGGTTCCCTCGCGATCGTCACCGTCCTGTACGTCGCGGTCAGCTTCGTCCTCACCGGCATGGTGAACTACACCGAACTGGCCGGCGACGAGTCGACCCTGGCCACGGCGTTCGCACTCAACGGCATGGACTGGGCGAAGAACCTCATCTCCATCGGCGCGCTCGCCGGCCTGACCACCGTCGTCATGGTGCTCATGCTGGGGCAGACGCGTGTGCTGTTCGCAATGGCCCGTGACGGCCTCATGCCCAGGCGTCTCTCGCACACGGGCCGCCGGGGCACGCCGGTCCGCACGACCGTCCTCGTGACGGTCGTCGTGGCGATCCTCGCCGGATTCATTCCGCTGGGCACCCTCGAGGAGATGGTGAACATCGGAACGCTGTTCGCGTTCGTCCTGGTGTCGCTCGGGGTGATCGTGCTGCGCCGCACCCGTCCGGACCTCGAACGCGGCTTCCGGGTGCCGCTCGTGCCGCTCGTCCCGATCCTCGCGGTGATCGCGTGCCTGTGGCTGATGATCAACCTGTCGGTGGAGACGTGGCTGCGGTTCGTGGTGTGGATGGCCATCGGTGTCGTCATCTACTTCGCGTACAGCCGGCATCATTCGGTGCTGCGGAAACAGCCGGTGGACGGAACGCCGTCGCCTTGACCGGAACGGGTGGGCCTGCGGTGCGGATCGAATATTCTTGACGCATCCGACCGGAGGCCCACCATGCCGCAGCGTCTGAGAATCGACCGGGGGTTCACCATCGGTGCGGGGGCCGTCCAGTGCTGGACGTGGAACTGGCACGGCGAACCCGACGCCGATCGCGGGCCGGTCCTCTTCGTCGCCGACCCGAAGGACGTCCCGCCTCAGCGGGTGGTGCTCGTGACCTACGACATCGCCAAGTGCCGCGCCGGCCCCAACGAGCTGTACCCGTCGGAAGTGTTCTACGAGTTCAAGATCCGCAACGACAGCAACATCACCGTGGCGTTCCGGCTGGAGATCGTGCTGCTCGACGACCTTCCGGTGCGCGACACGGCATGACGAACGGACTCGCCATGAAGCTCACCGTCATCGTCGGAGCACACGGACAGGTCGTCGGGACGGCCCACCACGTCGAGGGCGAGGAGGGGTCCGGCGCCGGTGGACCGATCGCAGGTCCCGGTCAGTCGGTGCTCGTCATCGACGTGCCGGACGACGCCGAGGCTGCCGGTGACGTCGACGGGCTGTACCGCGCGCTCGAGCGCATCATCCGGTCGGGCACGCCGAAGTAACCCACCCGCTGCGCCGAACCCGCGGTTAATCTCTGGGGCATGCGCAAGCTCTGGTGGTCTCTCGCGGCGGTCGTGGTGATCGTGGTGCTCGGCTTCTTCGTCGCTCCGTGGGTGTACGGGACGTTCATCGCGGAGGACGACGCGCCCGCCGCGTCGGTATCCACGTCCGGTGCGGAGGCCGCGACCGGTGATCTCGCGGGTTCGTGGACGATCACGCCGGGGTCGGAGGCCAATCGCACTGCCGCCGGGTACACCGTCCACGAGATCCTCCGCGGCGCCGACGTCACCGTGGTCGGCAGCACCGACCAGGTCTCCGGGTCCGCGACGATCGACGCGGACAGTCTCACGGGCGCCGAGGTGACCGTGCAGGTCGCCGGGATCACCACCGACAGTTCGCAGCGCGACGGCCAGTTCCGTGGCCGGGTCATGGACACCGACACCTATCCGACGGCGACCTTCGTCCTCACCGATCCGGTGGACCTGTCCGCGGTGCCCACCGACGGCACGACCGCGACGCTGCCGGTCGCCGGCACGCTCACACTCAAGGACAGGTCGCTGCCGGTGACCGCCGACGTCGAGATCCTGCGCTCGGGAACCGATCTGGTGGCGTCGGGCAGTGTCCCGGTGACCTGGTCGGATTTCGGCGTCGAGGCCCCGAGCCTCGGGTTCGTCACTGTCGACGACCGCGGCAGCGTCGACTTCCTGGTCAGCTTCGCGAAGAACTGACCGCCGCGGACTTGTCCCGGTCCGGCACCCAGCCGGGCGGGCCGAACACGTAGCCGAGCTTGTCGCGCCACGTCGACGCGGACCGCCAGTCCCGCGCGATCGCCCGGTATTCATGGGTCTGCAGATCCCAGATGTTGTAGGTGCCGACCGGCTTGGTCAGCCCGTAGGTGGGCCGGTGCGTCTCGGCCCGGAACGTGCCGAACATGCGGTCCCACACGATGAACATGCCCGCGTAGTTGCGGTCCAGGTATTCGGGATCGCACCCGTGGTGCACCCGGTGGTGCGACGGCGTGTTGAACACGAACTCGATCGGCCGCGGGAGGGTGCGGACCCGCTCGGTGTGGACGAAGAACTGGTAGACGAGGTTCACGGAGAACCCGACGAACACCATCCACGGCGGAATGCCGATCAGCGGCAACGGAATCCACATGACGATCTCGCCGCTGTTGTTCCACTTCTGGCGCAACGCGGTCGCGAAGTTGAAGTATTCGCTCGAGTGATGAGCCTGGTGGGTCGCCCAGATCACTCGGACCCGGTGTGCGATGCGGTGGTACCAGTAGAACAGCAGGTCGACGCCGACGAGCAGGATCACCCACGTGTACCAGGCATCGGCGGGCAGATGCCACGGCGCGATGTACACCCAGATCGCCGCGTAGCCGACGAGCGCGAGCAGCTTCCACACCGCGCTGGTCCCGATCGACACCAGCCCCATCGAGATGCTCGCGCGCGCGTCGCGGGCCTCGTATCCGCCGCGCGGCGGCCGGGTCCTGCCGTCGGCGCCGGGCTCGACGTGTTCGAGGGTGCGGGCGGCGGTCCATTCGAGGATCAGGAAGACGAGGAACGCCGGGATGGCCAGCGCCACCGGATCCTGCAGCGGCTCGAGCAGCGACCCCCACGAGTGGATCAGGGTCTCCCACATGTCGTCCTCCGGTTTCGCGCGGGCAGGCATCCAATCTACCGAAGTGTGTCGGGGGTCACTCCGGGCGGTTCCCGGGCCGCGACCGCGGTCTCCGGGTCCTGGCATACTTTCCCCCTGTTCCGATAGGAAATGGTGCGCGAAACGGCGACGGCGAGGAGGCGGCAGTGCACATCACCGCGAGAGTGGACTACGCCGTGCGCACGTTGCTCGAGCTGGCGGCCGCCGGTGACGCACCGGCCAAGGCCGAGGGGCTGGCGAAGTCACAGCAGATCCCGCACAAGTTCCTCGAAGCGGTGCTGGCGGACCTGCGGCGCGGCGGTCTCGTGCGCAGCCGTCGTGGACCGGAGGGTGGGTACTGGCTCGCGCGCCCGCCCGGCGAGATCTCCATCGCGGACATCATCCGCACGGTCGAGGGTCCGCTGGCGTCGGTGCGCGGGGAGCGGCCCGAGGACATCGCCTACACCGGCCCGGCCGAACGTTTGCGGGATGTGTGGATCGCTGTCCGGGTGAACCTGCGCGCGGTCCTCGAGGAGGTCACCCTCGCCGAGGTCGTCGACGACGACCTGCCCGCCTTCGTCCTCGAACTCATCGCCGATCCGGGGGCGTGGGCGCGTCGCGAGGCGTGACGCCCGTCACCGTCGCTCGCCGAATGTGGCGAAACCCATAAATCTGCACAGTTCTGCAAAGTTACAGTCTTCTGCAATTTCGGTACCGTGGAGGACATGAGTACCGAGCCGGGACTGCGCGACCGCAAGAAGGCTGCCACCAGGGCAGCCCTCGGTGCGGCCGCGGCCCGGCTCGCCCGCGATCGGGGTATCGAGGCGGTCACCGCCGACGCCATCGCCGCCGAAGCGGGTGTTTCGACCCGCACGTTCCACAACTACTTCGCGAGCAAGGAAGAGGCGGTCCTCGACCACCTCGACGGTCTGCTGCGCAACTGGCTCGACCGGCTGCGCAACCGTCCGGCAGGCGAGCACGTGTGGGATTCGATCGAGGCAGCGGCTCTCGAGGTCGTCGCCGAGATCGACGACTTCGACGAACTGTGCGCAATGTTCGAACTCGTCGAGCAGAGCCCCGCACTCATCTCGCGCAGCATCGAGATGCAGACGTGCACTGCGCCGCTGCTGGTCGAGACCATCGCCGAACGCAGCGGCCGCGACGCCGGCGCCGATATCTACCCCGCGCTGCTCAACTACTGCGCGGTGGCCGCGATCCGCGCATCCATCGATCTGTGGATGGCCGGGACCTCCGGCGCGCAATCCCCCGAAGAACTCATCCGAGCCGCGTTCGATCGGCTGCGGCAAGGAATCTCGTAGTCGGCTTCCGCTGCGACACATCCGAAGAAAGGCGCCCTGTGGCTACCTACCTGTATCGGATCGGCAGATTCGCCTACCGGCGGAAAGGCACGGTCCTGTCCCTGTGGATCGCGATCCTCGTCCTGTTCGGCGTGGGCGCTGCGACCCTGTCCGGACCCACCACCGACTCGTTCTCCATCCCGGGAACCCCCGCGCAGCAGGCGCAGGACCTGCTCGCCGAGCGGTTCCCCAACGCCGCCGACCCGATGGGCGCGCTCAGCGCCCGCTACGTATTCGCGGCCCCCGACGGCCAGACGCTCGACGAGCCGCAGAACATGGCGGCGATGAACGAGGTCCTCGCCGCCGCACGCGGAATCGACAAGGTCACCGCGGCCGCGAAAGTCGACCCGGCCGTCGCCACTCCCGAACAGCAGCAGGGCGTCCTCGTCGATCCCGTCACCGCGAACGCCGGTCTCGTCGAGCAGATGAAGGCCGCCGCGCAGCAACAGGGCGGCACCGAGGAAGCCGCACTCGCCGACGCCGCCGCGCTGTCCCCGCTCAGCGCGGACCGCACCGTCGGTTTCGTCACCGTCCCGTTCGACGGCACCTTCACCGACGTCGACGAGACGATGCGTGAGCAGATCGCGGCCGCCGCGGAAGTGGGCCGCGACGCCGGCCTGAACGTGCAGGTCAGCGGCTCTGCCGCAGCCGAGGCCGAGATGCCCGGCGGAGTCACCGAGCTCATCGGTATCGGTGTCGCCGCGGTCGTCCTCGCCCTGACGTTCGGCTCGCTCGTCGCGGCCGGCCTGCCGCTCATCACCGCGATCATCGGCGTCGGCATCGGCAGCCTCGGCATCACCATCGCCACCGGCTTCGCCGACCTGAGCTCGATGACCCCGACGCTGGCCATCATGATCGGCCTGGCCGTCGCCATCGACTACTCGCTGTTCATCGTCTCGCGCTTCCGCCATGAGATCACCGTCACCTCCGACCGTGCCGAAGCGGCCGGACGCGCGGTCGGCACCGCCGGTTCCGCCGTGGTGTTCGCCGGTCTCACCGTGATCGTCGCCCTGGTCGCGCTCAGCGTCGTGGGCATCCCGTTCCTGTCCGCCATGGGCTACGCGGCGGCATTCACCGTGTTCATCGCCGTGCTCATCGCGATCACCCTGCTGCCCGCGATCCTGGGCCTGTTCGGCGGCAAGGCGTTCGCGGGACGCGTCCCCGGTGTGAAGGCGAACGATCCCGACGCGGACACGGAGAAGCCGGGCGCCGCCCAGCGTTACATCGGGTGGGTCACCCGCAAGCCGCTGATCCCGCTCGTGGCCGGTGTCCTGATCCTCGGCATCGCTGCCGTCCCGGCACTGAACCTGCGACTCGCGCTGCCCACCGAAGCGACCGGCGACCCGCAGACCAGCTCCCGTCAGGCCTACGACCTGATCGACGAGGCGTTCGGGCCCGGCCGCAACGGCCCGCTGCTCGTCGTCGCCGACGCCCGCGACGCCGACATGTCGGCGCCCGCCGCGTTCGGTGAGGTCGTGCAGGACCTGTACCGGCACGACGAGGTCGTCAACGCACAGGTCGTCGGTGTGAACGAGGCCGGCGACACCGCGCAGATCATGGTCACGCCCCGGTCCGGCCCCAGCGAGGCCGCGACGATGGATCTGGTCGCTGACCTGCGCGCCGGCGAAGCCGACCTCGACGCCCGCACCGGCATCTCCTACGGCATCACCGGTCAGACCGCCCTCGAGGGTGATGTCTCGGAGACCCTGCAGAGCGCGCTCGTCCCGTACCTCGCCGTCGTGGTCGGTCTCGCGTTCATCCTGCTGATGCTCGTCTTCCGGTCGATCCTGGTGCCGCTCACCGCGACCCTCGGCTTCCTGCTCAGTGTCCTGGCGACCTTCGGCGCGACCGTCGCGATCTTCCAGGAAGGTTGGGGCGGGCTGATCTCCAACCCGCAGCCGCTGGTCAGCTTCATGCCGATCTTCCTGATCGGCGTGGTGTTCGGCCTGGCCATGGACTACCAGGTGTTCCTGGTCACCCGCATGCGCGAGGACTACGTGCACGGCGCGACCGCCACGGACGCCGTCCGATCCGGGTTCCGGCACGGTGCCCGCGTGGTGAGCGCCGCGGCCATCATCATGATCTCGGTGTTCGCGGCCTTCGTCGCCGAACCCAACGCGTTCATCAAGTCCATCGGTTTCGCACTGGCGGCCGCGGTGTTCTTCGACGCCTTCGTGGTGCGGATGGTCATCATCCCCGCCGTCATGGCGCTGCTCGGCGACAAGGCCTGGTGGCTGCCGAAGTGGCTGGACCGGATCCTGCCGAACGTCGACGTCGAGGGCGAGAAGCTCACCCGCGAACTCGAGGCGGCCGAGCGGGACACGGTTCACGCGTGAACGGTCGCGGCGTGACGTGGCCGCCCAGGTAGGTTGATCCCATGTTGGTCAGGCTTCTGCGGCGATACCTCGCGCCTCACCGTGGTGCACTGGCTGCAGTCGTGGTGCTGCAGCTGGTGTCCACGGTCGCGATGCTGATCCTGCCCAGCCTCAACGCGAGCATCATCGACAACGGTGTGTCCCGCGGCGACGTCGGCTACATCATGCGCACCGGCGGGATCATGCTGGTGATCGCCGCGTTCGAGGTGTCCTGCGCGATCGGGGCCGTGTACTTCGCCGCCAGGACCGCGATGTCCGTGGGCCGCGACATCAGGCTGTCGCTGGTCCGCCGCGTCGGGCAGTTCTCCGCCCGCGAGCACGGAAAGTTCGGGGCGGCATCGCTGATCACCCGCAACACCAACGACGTGCAGCAGATCCAGATGCTCGTCATGATGACCTGCACCATCGTCGTCACCGCACCCATCATGGGGGTCGGGGCGATCGTCATGGCGCTGCGCGAGGATCGCGGGACCTCGGTGGTCGTAGCCGTCGCGGTCCCCGTCCTCATCCTCACGATCCTGGGGCTGATGGCGCTGATGCTGCCGTCCTTCCGCGTCATGCAGGTCAAGATCGACGCCGTCAACCGGGTGCTGCGCGAACAGATCACCGGCATCCGCGTGGTGCGCGCGTTCGTCCGCGACGACTCCGAACGCGCCCGATTCGACCGGGCGAACACCGACCTCACCGCGACCGCGCTGCGCGTCGGACGGATCAACGCGATGCTCTACCCCGCAGTGATCCTCATCGCGAACGCGAGCACCGTGGCCGTGGTGTGGGTCGGCGGTCACCGCATCGAGAGCGGCGCCATGGAGATCGGCTCGATCACCGCTCTGATCACCTACGTCACCCAGATCCTCATGGCTGTCCTCATGGCCTCGTTCGTTGCGCTGATGGCGCCGCGCGCGGCGGTCTGCGCGGACCGCATCCTCGAGGTCCTCGATACCGAGCCGTCCGTATCGCGCGCGGAGAACGCCGTGTCGACGCTGGCCCGGCCGCTCACCGTCGAGCTGTCGGGCGTCGGATTCTCCTACCCGGGGGCCGACGCGCCCGTGCTGCGCGACATCTCGTTCCGGGCCGGTCCGGGCACCACGACGGCGATCATCGGCGGCACCGGGTCCGGTAAGACCACGCTGATGCGCCTGATTCCGCGGCTGATCGATGTCACGTCCGGATCGATCGAGGTCGGCGGGGTCGACGTGCGGAACCTGGACCCGGCGGTGCTGCGCCGCGAGATCGGGGTGGTGCCGCAGAAGGCGTACCTCTTCTCCGGCACGATCGCCGAGAACCTGCGGTACGGGAATCCCGACGCGACCGACGACGAGTTGTGGCACGCGCTCGAGGTCGCGCAGGGCGCGGACTTCGTCGCGGCACTGCCGGAGCAGCTCGAGACGGTCGTCGCGCAGGGCGGAACCACCGTGTCCGGTGGACAGCGTCAGCGCCTGGCCATCGCGCGCGCACTGGTCCGCCGGCCGTCGATCTACCTGTTCGACGACGCGTTCTCCGCGCTCGACCCCGCCACCGATGCCCGACTCCGGGAGGCTCTCGTGCCCGAGACCCGCGACGCGTGCGTCCTGATCGTCGCCCAACGGGTGTCGACCGTGCAGGATGCCGATCGGATCATCGTGCTCGACCACGGAACGGTCGTCGGGTCCGGCACCCATCTCGATCTGCTGTCGAGCTGCACGGAGTACGTCGAGATCGTCGAGTCGCAGCGGATGGCGGCCGTATGAGTACCCAGCCCGCCCCGACGCTGCCCGCGCAGCCGCAGCAGGGACTCCAGTCGATCACCCGGATCATCGGGTTGCTGCGCCCGCAGCGGTTCATCGTCTACGGCGTGCTGGTCATGGTGCTGCTCGGCGTGGTCGCGCAGGTCATCGCGCCGCTGCTGCTCGGGCGCGCCACCGACATCATCTTCAACGGAGTCATCGGCCTCCAGTTGCCGGCCGGCCTCACGAAGGACGAGGCGGTCGCGCAGCTGCGCGGCGAGGGCAGCGACCAGTTCGCCGACATGGTGTCCGGGACCGCGGCCGTGCCCGGCGTCGGCATCGACTTCGGTGCGCTCGGCCGGCTCCTGATCATCGTCCTGGCGCTGTATCTGCTGTCGTCGGCGCTGATCTGGGTGGCCGCGTACGGGCTGAACGAGATCGTCCAGCGGGTGGTGCGGGACCTGCGGTCGCGGGTCGAACGCAAGATCCACAGTCTGCCGCTGCGCTATTTCGACACCCACTCGCGCGGCGACCTGCTCAGCCGTGTCAGCAACGACATCGACAATGTGTCGACCGGGATGCAGGAATCGATCAGTCAGCTCGTGCTGGCCGTGCTCACCCTGATCGGCCTCGTCGTGATGATGCTGTGGATCTCGCCGCTGCTCGCGCTCGTGGCGCTGTTCATGGTGCCTGCATCGGTCGTCGCGACGGCACTGGTGGCACGCCGGTCACGCAGGCACTTCGCGTCGCAGTGGGCGGCGACCGGCAAACTCAACGGTCAGATCGAGGAGACCTTCACCGGTCACGAACTCGTCACCGCCTACGGGCGCACCGAAGACGTCGAGCGCCGCTTCGCCGACACCAACGACGAGTTGTTCCGCTCCGCCTACCGGGCCCAGTTCGTGTCCGGCACGGTGATGCCGCTGGTGACCTTCCTCGGCAATCTCAGCTACGTGGGGGTCGCCGTACTCGGTGGCCTGCGCGTCGCGTCGGGCACCATCACCCTCGGTGAGGTGCAGGCGCTGATCCAGTACTCGCGTCAGCTCGCTCAGCCGCTGGCCCAGATCGGTGCGATGGTGAACCTGCTGCAGTCTGCCGCCGCATCCGCGGAGCGGGTGTTCGCGCTCCTCGACGAACCGGAACAGGACCCCGAATCCCCGGCACCGACACTGCCGTGGGGCCGGCACGGCAGCGTCGAATTCGACGACGTGTCGTTCTCGTACGACCCGGAACGTCCTCTCATCGAACATTTGTCGTTGCGTGCCGAGCCCGGTCAGATGGTCGCGATCGTCGGCCCGACCGGCGCAGGCAAGACCACCCTCATCAATCTGATCCTGAGGTTCTACGAGCTGAACTCCGGCCGCATCCTCGTCGACGGCGTCGACATCACCTCGATGTCGCGTGCCGAGTTGCGGACGCGCATCGGCATCGTGCTGCAGGACACCTGGTTGTTCGGCGGCACGATCCGCGAGAACATCGCCTACGGCAACCCGCACGCCACCGAGAACCAGATCCTGTCCGCGGCCCGCATGAGCTATGTCGACCGGTTCGTGCGCGCCCTGCCCGACGGCTACGACACGGTCATCGACGAGGAGTCGGGCAGCCTCAGTGCCGGTGAGCGCCAGCTCATCACGATCGCGCGGGCCTTCGTCGCCAAGCCGTCCATCCTGATCCTCGACGAGGCCACCAGTTCGGTCGACACCCGCACCGAACTGCTCGTGCAGCAGGCCACCGCGCGGCTGCGCGACGACCGCACGAGTTTCGTCATCGCGCACCGCCTCTCGACCATCCGCGACGCCGACCGGATCGTGGTGATGGAGGACGGCCGCATCGTCGAACAGGGCACGCACGAGGATCTGCTCCGGGCGGGCGGTGCCTACACCCGGCTGTACGACGCACAGTTCCGCGCGCTGGTGGAGTGAACGCCCGGATTCCGGGGCGGTCGAACGTCCACTCCTTTTGCGCTCGCTGAGCGTAAGCGTTCAGTTGCGGCCCCGCCGCGCCGACAATGACCGCATGGCTGACGCGTCGAAACTCCGGATCGCCGCACGCGCCACGGCGTCGAAGGCGGCACAGGCCGCGACGGTGCGCGCCTCCCCACACCCGCACCGTCCGGGAAGTCCCGCGTCCGACACGGTCACCCCGGCCGGACAGGTACTGCGCGTGCTGCGCAGGATCGGCCCGGCGACCCGCAGCGAACTGTCGCGGCAGACCGGGTTCTCGTTGTCCGCGGTCAATCGGGTGGTGGGGGAGCTCCTCGGTTGTGCGCTGTTGCGCGACCGCCCGGAACTGACCGTCGGCGGGGTGGTCGGCCGGCCGCAGATTCCGCTCGACCTGAACGCCGAGGCGTACTTCACCGTCGGTGTCCACGTCGACGAGGGTCGATTGCGTTGTGTGGCAGGTGATCTTCGCGGACGGGCGCTCGATCGGCTCGTGCTCGACGTGCCGGACACCGCGCAGGAGGCCTTGCCCGTCGTCGGGTCGGCGCTGCGCCGCTTCCGGCTCGCCTTCCCGGCCCGGTGCGCGCTGTGGGTCGGGATCGTCGGTGACGGACGCTCCGACCGGCGTGCCGACCGCGGGTGCGGGCCGGACTGGAGGGACGTGGCGGACGGCGCGTGGCCGGCCGCGATCCCCGTGCCGGTCACGATCGCCCCGCACGTCGAGGCGATGGCCGCCAGGGAACTGCAGGCACTGGAACTCACCGGCAGGCCCGGCCCGTCGAGTTATCTGTATCTGCATGTCGACGAACCGTTCGGTGCCGCATGGATCGTCGACGGGCGTATCCCCGTACCGCGCAGCGGAGCCGGCACGATCGGTCATCTCGCGACGGGTTCGGACGTGCCGTGCCCGTGCGGTCGCGTCGGATGCCTCGAGGTCACCGTGGCCGACCGGACGCTGCTCGCCACCGCGGTTCGCGACGGTGCCCTGGGCCCGGACGCGGCGACCCGGGGGATCGGCGCACTGTACGCAGCCGCCGCCGCGGGAGCGGGACATGCTGCGGCCCTGCTCGATTCGCGAGCGGACGTCGTCGGGCGAGCGGTCGCGATGATGCGCGACATCGTCAACCCGGACGTCGTCGCAGTGGGAGGCCGGGGCCTGGTGGCCTACCGTCCCGGCCGGGAGGTCCTCGCGCGCAGCTACGCGCGGGCGAGCGCGCTGCCCCCGCTGCCGCTCACCTTCTCGTCGTTCGGGGAACGGATCGGCGACGCCGGTGCGCTCGGCGCCTCGCTGTCTGCGGTGTACACCGACCCGCTCGGGGCGCTGCGGCGGCGCGCCGCGCGCCCGTCCTACGACCCGGCCGCCGACCGATTCTGCGGCTGACCGTCCCGGGCGTACCGATCTTCCGCGGCGTCAGGACCTGCGGACGGCGCGGACCACCGCGTCGTGCAGCGCGATCTCCTGTTCGCCGTGCCCGGTCACCGTGCGGGTGCGCGACGCGGCGACGACGACGTCCCAGCGGTCCGGATCCAGACCCGCCGCGAGATCGTCTGTCGTGACCCGTGATTCGGGCGCCGATCGATCGGCCGGGTGCGGATCCGCGGGATGGTCGTGGCCGACGACGAGCAGCGTCCCGCCCGGTGCGACCGCGTCGGCCAGGCGCCGCAGCAGCTCGTCCCGGGGCCCGGGTGCATGTACGTAGTGGGAGGTCACGAGGTCGAAGCCGGCGTGCGGGGGCGTCCATTCCGCCAGATCCGCGCGGACCCAGTCGATCCGGTTCGCGATGTCGGCGCCGGCGGATTCGGCGTGGGCACGCGCGTGGTCCAACGCGGCCTCGGCGATGTCCACCGCGGTCACCTGCCAGCCGTGCTCGGCGAGCCACAGGGCGTCGCCGCCTTCGCCGCAACCGGCGTCCAGTGCCCGGCCGGGTCGCAGGTCCGCGACCTCGGCGACGAGCTGCGGATTGGGGTGACGGTGGGTCGTGGAGTGACCCCGGTAGCGGTCCTCCCAGAACTCCCGGTCGAATTCGTCGGCCATGGTGACATCCTTTCGTGTGCTGTCCCGACTGTGCGGTTCGGCACGACAAGAAGGCAATTTGGATTGCCGAACCGGCAAACCGAACGCTCACCGGTCAGGCCGAGTCCGGTACCGGTCCCGCCCGCTCGGGCGGGGAGGCCAGTGTCTCGAACCGTCCGATGTAGCGCTCCATGAACAGCCGGGCCTCCTCGTGGCCGCGCGTGACACCCATCGCCGCCTCGTTGACCATGGTGCGGGCGAGGCCGGTGAGGAACATCGAGATCACGACCGGGGGGAAGTCGTCGAGGTCGACACCGTGCGCGCGCATCGCCACGGTCAGCGCCGTCGTCTCGATGTCGCGGACCCGCTCGGCATACGCCTTCAGCTCCGCGCCGATCGCCTTGCGATGGTTGGCCAGAGCGATGAACTCGGTGTTGAGCCGGGTCGTGCGGGTGTCGGAATTGATCCGCCACAGCGCCCGCAGCGGATCGGCCTCGGACAGTGCCAGCCGGTGACGTTCGAGCACGGTCTCCGCGCCGGCGCGCAGTACCGCGAGGAACAGGTCGTCCATGGTGGGGAAGTAGTAGTACACCAGCGCCGGCTTCACACCGGCCCGCGTCGCCACCCGCCGCGATGTCGCCGCGGCGTAGCCCTCCTCCTCCATGATCTGAGCGGTCGCCTCGAGCAACCGCTCGCGGGCTCCCGGTTCCCTGCCCTCGTCCGCCCGCGGTCTGCCCACTCCGTACACCTCCGGCCCATGTCAGGGGCGTGATCAATGGCAGCAGACCCGGCGGGGTCTTGACTGTGATCTACGCCTCATGCAAGCATGTGGCCACTGTATCAGCCTGATCGATCGATCAGTTTTCCTTCTCCACACTGACCGAACCGCACATCCGAGAGGGGTTCCTCGTGGTCGACGTCTCGAAGGCTGATTTCTCCGGTGATCCCGGCCGGGCGGACGCGGATCCGTAGAGCGGCCGGCACGCGCAATCAGGATTTTCGAACACGAACGATGTTCGAACACGAACACCGAGCAGGGGAGGAAACATGGCGGGACGGGTCGAGGGGAAGGTCGCGTTCATCACCGGTGCGGCGCGCGGGCAGGGGCGCAGTCACGCGGTGCGGCTGGCGGAGGAGGGTGCCGACATCATCGCCGTCGACATCTGCGGACCGATCACCGAGGGCAGCCCGATTCCGGCGTCCACTCCGGACGATCTGGCCGAGACGGCCGAGCTGGTGAAGAACGCGGGCCGCCGCATCGTGACGGCCCAGGTCGACGTGCGTGACTATCCGGCGGTGAAGGAGGCGGTGGACGCCGGTGTCGAACAGCTGGGCCGGCTCGACATCATCGTTGCCAACGCAGGCATCGGCAACGGTGGCGAAGTGCTCCACGAAACGAGCGAGAGCGACTGGGACGACATGATCGGCGTCAACCTGTCGGGGGTGTGGAAGGCGGTGAAGGCCGGTGTGCCACACCTGATCTCGGGTGGCCGCGGGGGGTCGATCGTGTTGACGAGCTCGGTGGGCGGGCTCAAGGCCTACCCGCACACGGGGCACTACATCGCCGCCAAGCACGGCGTCGTCGGCCTCATGCGCACCTTCGCCGTCGAACTCGGACAGCACTCCATCCGCGTCAACTCGGTCCATCCGACGAACGTCTCGACGCCGATGTTCATGAACGAGGGCACGTTCAAGATGTTCCGTCCCGATCTCGAGAGCCCGGGCCCCGAGGACATGGAGATCGTGGCGAAGCTGATGCACGTGCTGCCGGTCGGCTGGGTCGACCCGGTCGACATCAGCAATGCGGTGCTGTTCCTGGCATCCGACGAGTCCCGCTACGTCACCGGTCTGCCCATGACGGTGGACGCGGGCAGCATGCTGAAGTAGTCCGGGCACAACGGAAACGGCCCGATCGGTCACCTACCGATCGGGCCGGGCCGTCGTTGCGCGGTCTACTCGGCGGCGCGGGAACCGGTCAGCGTGAGCGCGCCCAGGGCGATCACCGCGCTCAGTACCATCGCGATCGCCATCGGCAGGGCGGTGTCCTCGCCGCCGATGCCGACGAGGGGTGAGATCGCGGCGGCGAGCAGGAACTGCAGGGCGCCGAGCACGGCCGACCCGGTGCCCGCGGCGCGGTGCGCCTCGCCGAGCGCCAGGGTGGTCGCGTTCGCGATGACGAGACCGAGGCTGCCCATCGTGAACCACAGCGCGATCAGGGTGACCCAGAGGGCGGGGCCGGCCAGTGCGTTCATCAGCATGACGACGGAGAACACGGCGAGCAGCGCCAGCCCGATCCGCAGCGTCGCGCGCTCGCCCAGCCGTCCCGCGACCGCGCCGTTGACCACGCTGAACAGGACCAGGCCGATGGCGTTGGCCGTGAACGCGACGGTGTACCAGCCGGTCGAGAGGCCGTGGACGTTCTGCAGCACGAAGGGCGACGCGGAGATGTAGGCGAACATCACGCCGAACGCGAAGGCGTACGCGAGGGTGAACCCGACATACCGCCGGTTGCGGAGGATGCCGCGGGCGTCACGCATCATCGCGGCGATGCCGCCGGTGGAGCGGCGTTCCACCGGGTGGGTTTCGGGTACCAGTGCGGCGACGCACGCGAACATCAGCAGCGACAGTGCGGTCAGCACCCAGAACACCGCGCGCCAGCCGACATTGGTGACGATCGTGCCGCCGATCAGCGGCGCGACGACGGGGGCGACGGCGTTGACGACGACGAGCAGCCCGAAGAGCCTGGCCGCGGCGGGGCCGTGGGCGCGATCGGAGATCACGGCCCGTCCGAGCACGATGCCGGCGGCGCCGGCGAAGCCCTGCAGGAACCGTGACGCGGCGAGAAGCTCGATGCCGGGGGCGAGGGCCGAGGCGGCGCTGAACACCGCGCACACCAGTGTGCCGACGAGCAGCAGCGGGCGGCGTCCGTACCGGTCCGAGAGCGGTCCGAACGCGAGCTGGCCGAGAGCGAGGCCGACGAGGAACGTCGTGAGGGTGAGCTGCACGGCCGAGGCGTTGGTACCGAATTCGGCGGCCATCCCGGGGAATGCGGGCAGGTACATGTCGATCGCGAGCGGTGCGACCGCTGCGAGCAGCGCGAGCGTGCCGACGAGTGTCGCCGGGAAGTGCGCCGTGTCCGGGACGGTCGTGGACGTGTCGGCGGGCGCGGCCACGGCGGTGCCCGCGTGCGGGGAGTGCTGGTTCAAGGCGACCCTTCGAGTCGGGATGGATCCACATCAATGTCTAAAAGTAGATCTAAATCTATATCTAAAATAGCGACTAGACTGCGGTCGTGTCCAACGATCCGTCCGCTGCCGGCGGCAACATCGCGTCCGACGAGGACGTCCGGCGCCTGGCCCGGACCGCCCGGTCGCTGGTCTGGGCGCTGCGGCGTTTCGGCGAGAAGGAAGCGGGCCTGTCCCGCCTTCCCCAGTCGGAGATCGAAGTGCTCCGGACGCTCGCGGAACGCCCCGGAAGCACCGTCTCCGAGGTCGCCCGCTACCTGGGTCTGCAGAGCAGCAATGTCAGCACCACGGTGCGCCGCCTCGTCGACCGCGGCCTGCTCGAGCGGCAGGTCGACCCCGCCGACGGCCGCTCGCACCGGCTGCACCAGACGCCCCTCGCCAGGCGCAACAACACCCGGATCGACGACATGTGGCTCGACGGCGTCCGCCGGCTGCTCGACGGCATGAGCGAGGACGAGGCCGCCAGACTCCTCGACGCCGCCCCGTTGCTGGCCCGGCTGGGCGCGATGTCAGCCGACTGACCGGCGCAGCACCTCCCGTGCCGTCCGTCGCACCACCTCGGTGAGCGCATCGAGCACCGGCGACTCCAACCGCCAGCGCTGCCAGTACAGCGGCACGTCGAACGGCTCGTCCGGGGCGAGCCGGACCAACTCGGCGTCGCCGCCGACTGCGAGGTCGAGCATCGGTTCCGGCAGCATGCCCCAGCCGAGCCCGAGCCGTGCGGCGTCGACGAACTCCCGCGCGCCCGGCACGTAGTTGCGCGGTGGGTCGAAACGGGTGCGGGTGCGCCGCTGCAGGAAGCGGTTCTGCAGGTCGTCCTTGCGGTCGAAGGTCAGCATGGGGGCCTCGCGCAGGGTGGCCGTGGTCATGCCGTCGGGAAACCAGTGTGCGGCGAAGTCGACGCTCGCCATCGCGTGATAGCGCATGGCTCCGAGGTTTTCGGACGTGCAGCCCTGCACCGGATCGGGCACCGACGTGACCGCCGCCATCGCCGTTCCGTCCCGCAGCAGCGCCGTGGAATGGAACTCGTCCTCCCGGAGCAGTTCGAACAGCGCGCGGTGGTGCTGCGGCATCCGGGCCAGCGCCCGCAGCATCCAGGTGGACATCGAGTCGGCGTTGACCACGAGCGGCACCGTCACGTAGCTGTCCGCGCTCGCGGTGATACCGAGCGCCTCGGCGGTGTCCTGCTCGAGCCGGGCCACCTGACGGGCCAGGCGCATGATCGCCTCCCCCGGCCCGGTCGCGGTCACCGGCCGGGTGCGGCGCACCAGGACCTGCCCCACGTGCTGTTCGAGGGCCTTGATGCGTTGGCTCACTGCGGACGGGGTGATCCGCAGGATCGCGGCGGCACCGTCGAAGGTGCCCTCGTCCAGCACAGCGGCGAATGTGCGGAGTTGAGCGAAGTCCAGATCCATATGAAGGAACTCTAATGTTCCTTAAGAGAAATCAACTGTTCTTATCTCGTGACCGTTCCTACCGTGGTCGCCGTGAACCTCGTCCTCGCCGGCTTCCTCACCGGACTCTCGCTGATCGTCGCGATCGGTGCCCAGAACGCCTTCGTCCTGCGTCTGGCCATCGCCCGCCGGCACGTGCTGCCGGTGATCGTGGTGTGCGCCGTGTCCGACGCCGTGCTCATCGCCGCCGGCATCGCCGGCATCGCGACCGTCCTGGATCGGGCTCCCGGCGCGCTCGAGGTGATCCGTTGGGGCGGAGTGATTTTCCTCGTCTCGTACGGTCTGCTCGCCGCCCGTCGCGCGCTGCGGCCGTCCGCGCTGAGCGCGGCACCGGGTGGCGCGATCACCATCGGTGCCGCACTGGCGACCTGCCTGGCACTGACCTGGCTCAACCCGCACGTCTACCTCGACACCGTCCTCATGCTCGGGTCGGTCGCCAACACCCACGGCAATCCCGGCAGATGGTGGTTCGGCACCGGCGCCGTCGTCGCGAGCATCGTGTGGTTCGGGGCACTCGGCTACGGCGCGCGCTACCTGCGGCCGTGGTTCGCCCGGCCGGGATCCTGGCGCATCCTCGACGGTGCCGTCGCGGTCCTCATGGTGGGCCTGGGGCTGGGACTCGCGGTCGGGAACTGACCCGCGCCCCGGGCCGCTCAGCGACGCCGCGCGACCTTCCCGACGGGCTCGAGATGGGTGAAGACCGTCGTCCCCGGCAGCGCCGAACGCACATCCTCCTCGACACGGTCGAGCAGATCGTGTCCCGCCCGCACCGTCCAGTCGCCGGGAACCCGCACCGTGAGATACACGAAACGCTGTCGGCCCGACGCCCGCGTGCGGGGCGGCAGGATCGTCACCGATCCGTCGGCGCGGTACCGATCGAGCACCTGCTGCACCTGCGCGACATCGTCGGCGGGCAGTGCCGCGTCGAGCAGACCGACGACCGATTCCCGCACCAGGCCGTAGCCGATCCGCAGGATGTTCAGGCCGACGAGCAGCGCCACGATCGGATCGAGCACGTACCAGCCGAACACCGCGACCAGCCCGATTCCGGCCAGTACCCCCACGGACGTCCACACGTCGGTGAGCAGGTGCTTGCCGTCGGCGACGAGCGTGACCGAACGATGCTGCCGCCCGACCCTCAGCAGCAGGAGCCCGACCGCGAGATTGAGGATCGACGAGCCCGCCGACAGGAACAGGCCCAGACCCACCTCGGTCAGCGGCTGCGGTTCCAGCAGCCGCCGCACCGACGTCCACACGATCACGGCGGCCGCGGCGAAGATCATCGCCCCTTCCACCGCGGCGGACAGATATTCGGCCTTGCCGTGCCCGAAATCGTGATTCTCGTCCGGGGGTTTCGCCGCGGTCCGCAACGCGAAGACACCGACCACCGCGGCCACCAGATTGACGCCCGACTCGAGCGCGTCGGACAACAGACCCACCGAACCGGTGATCCACGCCGCGCCCGCCTTCAACGCCATCGTGGTCAGCGCGGTCGCGACCGACAGCAACATGCACCGAATGAGCAGGCGGTGCTGCCCCGGTTCGGTCACCGCTCAGTGCTCGACGAGCGCGAACCGGCGACCGGTGATCTCGGACGCGGTGATCTCCACGAAGTTGTACTTCGGTGACTCCACCCAGGGAGTCGGACCGAGTTCCTCGACGGCCTGGATCTCGTTGAAATGAGTGAGGATTCGCGCTCTGCCGTGCACCACCACGCTCCATGCGGTGCGCTCGCCGACGAGATCCGCCTCGAACGCGACCTGCGCGTGCACCGCCAGCTCCGACAGTTTGCTGCCCTCCCCGGAACGGAAGTACACCTTCCGGTCCCCGACGACGAAGTTCACCGGGAAGACGTCGGGACGGCCGTCCGCGATCGCCACCAACCGGCCGATCTGCACGGTTCCCAGCAACTCCCAGCACTCGTCCTCGCCGAGCACGGCGGCGGTGTCGTCCGCATCCGTCGGCTCGCTCATCGGCTCCTCCGATCATTCGACGGGCATACCAACGCATCCAGCACATCACGAACCGCGCGGCCGTGCAGTGGAACGGAGGGCACGGCGGAGGATCCCCGGATAGCGTGGGAGTCCATGACCGACGTTGCCGAACCGCCGTGGCACATCCGGGTGCCGGTCGAGGTCGCCGCAGCCCTCGGGGTCGATCCCGCGACCGGACTTCCCGCCGCCGAGGTCGAGCGGCGACAGGCGGAACACGGACCCAACCTGCTCGACGAGGCGCCGCGTGTTCCGGTGTGGCGCAAAGTGGCCGCACTGCTCGCCGACCGGATGACGCTCGTGCTGGTGGTCGCCGCCGTGGTCAGCGCGACCGTCTCGCGCGAATGGGAAACCCCTGTCGTCATCTTCGCCGTCATCGCGCTGAACACGCTCCTCAACTATGTGCAGGAGGCGCGCGCCGAGAACAGCCTGCAGGCACTGCGGCAGATGTCGGTCTCGACCGCGCGGGTCCGCCGGGAGGGCCGGGAAACGGAACTGCCGCGCGCCGACCTGGTCCCCGGAGACGTGGTGCTGCTCGAGGCCGGCGACTCGGTCCCCGCCGACGGCAGACTCGTCACCGCCGTGCGACTCCAGGTCGCCGAGGCCGCGCTCACCGGGGAGTCGCACCCCGTCGACAAGGAGATCGAGCCGGTGGCGGACCCGGCCGCGCCCCTCGGAGACCGCACCGACATGCTGTTCATGAACACGCAGGTGACCCGCGGACGAGCCGCCATGATCGTCACCGCCACCGGCATGCACACCGAGATGGGTGCGATCGCCACGCTCCTCGGGACCGCCGGGGTGGAGCAGACCCCGCTGCAACGCCGCATCGGTCAGCTCGCCGGCACACTGACGGCCGTCGCGCTGGTCACCGTCGCCCTGGTCTTCGTGCTGGGCCTGCTGCGCGGACAGTCCTGGTCGGAGCTGCTCCTGACCGCCGTGTCCCTCGCGGTCGCCACGATTCCCGAAGGCCTCACCGCCGTGGTCGCCTTCACCCTCGCCATGGGAGCGTCGCGGCTCGCGGCGCGCGGCGCGATCGTCAAGCAACTGTCCGCGGTGGAAACTCTCGGCAGCACCACACACATCGCCACCGACAAGACGGGCACGCTCACCCTCAACGAGATGACGGTGCAGCGGTTGCTCGTGCGCGGCCGCAGCTTCCGGGTGACCGGACGCGGGTACGGCACGGACGGCAAGATCCTCGTCGGCGACGGCCTGCCCGCACCGGATATGACCGCGGCGCTGCTCGGGATGGCGCTGTGCAACGACGCGACCGTCCACGACGGCACCCTGGTCGGCGATCCCACCGAGGGCGCGCTGGTCGTACTGGCGGAGAAGGGCGGCATCGATGTCGACGGGGCACGCGCCGCGTTGCCGCGGCTCGCCGAGGTGCCGTTCGATTCGGCCTACAAGTACATGGCCACCTTCCACGCGGTTCCCGACGGCGGCTACCGGGTCTTCGTGAAGGGTGCGCCCGGTGTCCTGCTCGGCCGGGCCACGACGATGCTCGGCGCCGACGGGCCGGTCCCGATCGGCGACGCCGACCACGGACGGATCAGGGCCGCGATCGACGACCTCGCCGGCGAAGGCCTGCGCACCCTCATGATCGCCGGCCGCGACCTCGACGCGGTGCCCCGCGGCGACGCCGACGCGCTGCAGCAGCGCGCGTCCGACCTGACGCTGTACGCGGTCGTCGGCATCGTCGATCCACCGCGACCGGAGGCCGAGCAGGCCATCGAGGTCGCGCGCGGCGCCGGGATCGCGGTGCACATGATCACCGGCGACCATCTGGTGACGGCCTCCGCGATCGCGCGGCAACTGGGTATCACCGGCAGCGCGGCGAGCGGCGCGGATCTCGACGAACTCGACGACGCCGCACTCCAGGGCCGCGCGGCGGGGTTCGGTGTCCTGGCCCGGGTGGCTCCCGAGCACAAGATCCGGGTGGTCAAGGCATTGCAGAGCCGGGGCGAAATCGTCGCGATGACGGGTGACGGGGTGAACGACGCCCCCGCTCTCGAGCAGGCCGACATCGGCGTGGCCATGGGCATCACCGGCACCGACGTGTCGAAGGGCGCCGCGAACATGATCCTCACCGACGACAACTTCGCGACGATCGTCGCCGCGGTCGCCGAGGGCCGCGGCATCTACGACAACATCGTCAAGTTCGTGAAGTTCCAGCTCACCACCGCATGGGGATTCGTTCTGATCTTCCTGGCGGCGGGGGTACTGGGACTGGCCGGGGGTGCACCGTTCACCGCGCTGCAGATCCTGTGGGTGAACATCATCATGGACGGTCCGCCGGCGCTGTCCCTCGGCGTCGACCCGGCCGAGCCCGGAACCATGAAACGGCCGCCGAGATCGGCCCGCGAGGCGCTGCTGAACCGGGCCAGGGTCCGGCGGATTCTGGGGCTGGGTGTCGTGATGGCCACCGGCACGATCGCGGTGCTGTACTTCGCGCCCGATCTGTTCCCCGACAGTGCCGGTGACCCCCTGTTCGCGACGACCCTCGCGTTCACGACGTTCGTGTTCTTCCAGGTGTTCAACCTGTTCAACGTGCGTTCGAATCTGGGGTCGGTCTTCTCGTTGCAGACGTTCACCAATCACACCGTCTGGATCGCGATCGTCGCCGTGATCGTGCTGCAGGTCTGTGTGGTGCAGGCCGGTGTGCTGCAGGGACTGTTCGACACCACGTCGCTGACGCTGCCGCAGTGGGCGCTGGCCGTCGCGGTGGGGTCGATCGTCCTGTGGGTCGACGAGACCGGCAAGGCCGTCGCGAGGCGCGTGTCGCGCCGCCGCCGTACCGCGGCCGCGCGGACGCAGCCGGTCGCCGAAACGTCCCCGTCGACACACCGGACCCCGCTCGGTGAACGGTGACCTGGCACAATCGTCGGGTGAGCGCCCCACACAGTACCGACTCGGCCGTCCCCACCCCCCCCGA
>NZ_LRRH01000015.1 GCF_001646785.1 Rhodococcus phenolicus | reverse complement strand
TCGGAGGCCCGGCGAGAACATTGCCGCCGCGCGCGACGGGACGCTCCTTCCGATGGACTACACCGACCAGACCCCGTCCTACGCGACCGCCGCCGGCGGTGCGATCCCCACCGCCGGCGACATGGCCACGTGGATCCGGACTCTGGTGTCCGGTGGCGTCTTCGATCCCGGATACCTCGCTCGCGCCGCCACCGGTTCCGGCGCCCAGTCCCACCGGATAACACTCTGCGACGGGTGAGTTCAACCCTTCCCGCCACGAGTTCGATCGGATATCACCCGAGATGTGACCACCGACGAAGCTCTCACCCGAACCGATGCATCCGACGCTGTGGAGGCACTCGGCTGGCGCTACCTACTGGGCGCGCTGGCGGCGACGGTGGTCGTGCCGTCCCTGCGGGCCGCGGTGGACGTGGCGACCGCGGCGGCGCAGGCCTGCGGCCCCGATGCCGACGAGCATCTGCGGCTGGACCTGCGCAGCGACCGCGTCGAGGTGGTGCTGCAGCCCGCGGCCGGCGGCAGGGTCACCGCGCGCGACGTCCGGCTGGCACGGCGTGTCACCGACGCGGTGCGCGCTGCGGGATTCGATGTGACCGCGCACCCCGCCGGACGGTCCGTGCAGGCTCTCGAAATCGCGATCGACGCGCTGGAGCCGACCGCCGTCCGGCCGTTCTGGAAAGCGGTACTCGGGTACGTGGACGCGCCCGGCGCAGCGGCGGCCGGACCGCTCGCCGATCCGGCGCGTCAGGGGCCGCAGGTCTGGTTTCAGCAGATGGACGCACCCCGCCCGCAACGCAACCGGATGCACATCGACATCGCCGTCCCGCACGACGAGGCCGCCCGGCGGATCCGTGCGGCGCTCGCCGCCGGAGGAGTCCTCGTCGGCGACGCGGCGGCACCGGCATTCCGTGTCCTCGCCGACATCGAGGGCAACGAGGTGTGCGTCAGCACCTGGCAGGGCCGCGATCCGGCCTGAACGACCCCGCAGTCTCCGCGCGACAGCCGCCGATGTCCACGTCGACGACCGGTCCCGATGTCACAGGGGACCGTCCGAGGCCGGGACCGACGCCCGGCGATCCGGCCCCTCCCCGACGGAAACGCCGTCGAGAAATGTCGACACCACGGACGCGAAGTCGTCGGGGCACTCGAGTTGCGGCATGTGCCCGACTCCTCGGAACACGTGGGTCTCGGCATGCGGGTACAGATGCGGCGTGGCGGCGAGATGGTGTGCCGGCAGGATGCGATCCTTGTCGCCCCACACGACGAGAATGGGACGGGGGTGCCGGTTGACCGCGGCGACGAGTTCGCGTCGCCAGCCGGGGTCGGCGCCGCGAACCCCGCACAGTGCGTGGACCGTCTCGAACACCATGTCGCTCGGATCGCGGCGACGGGCGATGTCGAGTGCCCGGTCGATCCGTTCCTCGGTCACGAACGCGGGATCGGCGAAGATCGAGCGTTCGACGACGAGTGCGCCGAGCCGGGTGGTGTCCCGGCTGGCGAGCCGGCCGAGGCCGGGCACCGCGATCATCCGGATCAGTGCGGTGACCTCGGATCCGAAGCCCGCGCTGTCGACCAGCACCAGGCTGGCCACCCGCTCCGGGGCGAGGACGACGATCTGCTGGGCGACCGCCCCGCCGAGCGAGTTGCCCACGACATGCGTGGGCCGGTGTTCACCGAGAACGTCGAGGGTCTCGAGGACACCACGGGCCAGCACGTCGAGGTTGCTCGGTTCGGGTATCCGGGCGGAGTATCCGAAACCCGGCAGGTCGAGACCGATCACCCGGTAGTGCCTGGACAACCGCGAATACTGCGGTGACCAGTCGTCGAGGCTGCGGGCGAGGCCGTGTAACAACAACACCGGTGGATTGCCGGCATCGCCTGCGATGCGAACGCGGGTGGGGCGCCCGTGGACGGCCAGGACGGTGGGCGCGCCGGTGCGCTCACCCCTCGGGGGAACGGAACCGGTCGGGCTGTGACCGTCGGTGAAGCGGAGCGCAGGGTGGTCGACCCGTCCGGCGAGCCGATCGCGGTCGAACGCGAAGTCGTGCATCACGGTCCACGGGCCGTCCGACCCCCGTTTCGGGAACAGGTCCCGACCGCGGCGCATGTAGCCGGACTCGAGGTCGAAGTACGGTTTCCTGGCCTGCACCGGCCCGTCGGCGACGGGGGTGACCGCGCTGTAGCCGTGGCGGTCCATGTGGGCGAGCAGCCGGCACAGGTGCTCGGCGACGAGGTCGACCTTGAGCGTCCAGGACGTGTTGGTGTAGCCGATGGAAAACGCGAAGTTGGGGACGCCTTCGAGCATCATGGCGTTGTAGGCCAAGCGGTCGGCGACGGCGATCTTCTCACCGTCGACGGAGAGGGAGATGCCGCCGAACGGAAGCAGGTTCAGCCCCGTGGCCGTGACGATGATGTCCGCCTCGAGCTCGGTTCCCGATTCGAGCAGGATCCCGTGCTGGGTGAATCGCACGATGCGATCGGTTACCACCGACGCGGCACCGCGCGAGATGGCCTTGAAGAGGTCACCGTCAGGAGCGACACACAGCCGCTGGTCCCACGGTTGGTAACGCGGTTCGAAGTGGATGTCGACCGCATACCCGGCGGGGAGCATCCTCTTGTTGAGAGTTCGGAGGATGCGCCGCACCGTGTGGGGGTGGCGCCGGCTGGAGGTGTAGATCAACCGGAGCCGGGCGATGTTGAGGCGACGGGTGATACGGAAGGCGAGGCGGTCGGGCAGGAGCCGGCGCAGGCCGTTCGCGATCGGATCCTTACGTGGGAAGGGCAGGACGAAGGAAGGTGACCGCTGCAGCATCGTCACATGCGACGCGCGATCGGCCAGAGGCGGAATCATCGTCACGGCAGTTGCGCCGCTGCCGATGACGACGATCTTCTTTCCGCTGTAGTCGAAGTCGTCCGGCCAGAACTGGGGATGCACGATCCGCCCGCCGAACGCCTCGACCCCGTCGAAGTGCGGGGTGTAACCGGAGTCGTAGTCGTAGTAACCGGCCGCGGAGAACAAGATGCGGCAGGTGACCTCGAATTGCTCGCCGTCGTGTTCCACGACAACCGTCCAGAGGTCGTCCTCTCGTGAGAAGGATGCGCGCAGAACCTTGTGCCCGAGATGAATACGACGAGCGAGACCGTTCTCGGAGATCGTCTCGTGCAGATAGTCGAGGATTTCGCCCGCGTCGGCGATCGCGTTGTCGCTCGTCCACGGCTTGAACGCGAACGCGAAAGTGTGCAGATCCGAATCGGACCGGATGCCCGGGAACCGGAACAGGTCCCACGTGCCGCCGATCGCGTCGCGGCCGTCGAGGATCGCGAAACTGCGGTCGGGTTGCTTCGTCGTCAGGTGGTACCCCAGGCCGATGCCTGAGAACCCGGCCCCGATGATCAGCACGTCGACGTGCTCGAGGCGAGGTGTTGCCGGTGCAAAGTCGCTGATGTCGGTTCTCATGGTGTTTCCGATGGGTCGGGGACGAACGGGCGGGTCGCTGGAACCTCCGCCGTTGTGGTCCTTCGAGTGTGGAACGCACGGCCGGGACCGACACGAGTAATGGACTACCCGATTCGCCGAGAGGAGGCTGCGCCGGACGGGCGTGTCGGTGGCCGGCCCTACCGTCGGGGTGACGGGCCGGGCGGTCCGCGGAACAGGAGAAGTCGGGCGTGGGAACGTGGGGTTCGGGACCGTTCGAGAACGACGGGGCGGGAGATCTGCTGGCAGCGCTCCGGGCAGGCAGTTTCGACATCGACGACTACTGCGGGTACGTCGACGGATACCTGGAGGCGGACGATGCGCAGGCGGCCGTCGTGCTCGCCGAGGTCCTGGCGGTGGCACACGACCTTCGGCCGGCGCCGCCGGAGTTCGAGGGTTTCGATGCCGCCGCATATGTGCGCTCGCTGACCGAGCAGCAGCGCGCGTGGATTCTCGTGACGATCGAACGGGCGATCGCCGACGGCGAAACCTCAGAGCTGTACGAGCTGTGGGCCGAGAACGGGCCCGAGGATCTGGAGACTTGGCGCGCGCCCGTTCTGGCCCGGCTGGAGGGTCTGCGCGCTGTGCAGTGAACGCCGCCGCCCGGCTGCAACGCACGGATCTGCGGGACGAATCCGGTTGATTCGGGATCGACGGGCCTGGGAGCATTCCCCTCCGTGAGCGAGACCGAAGGAACCCTTGCCGAGCGCACGCTGCGAACTCAGCTCGATCTGATCATGTTGTTCGCGGACGAGCACGTCCTGCCGCGGATCGACGAGGCGGTGGTGCACCGGGCACCGTCGGCGAATTGCGTGGACGTCCGTCGCGTCGACGGAGTCCTCGTCGCGGACTGGCCGGACGAAAGCGCATCTCCTCTTCCGGAGACGACCATCGCGTGGCTGCTGTGGCATATCGAGTGGTGGTGGTCGAACACCATCGAGGTCTGCCGCGACGGCAACGCCGTCGGGCCCGACAGCCACGAGTGGTCCGGTTCGGTGGACCGGATCCGGACGCTCGCGGATCGGTGGCGGGACGTTCTCGCGACGACGAACCTCGCGAAGCCGATCGCCGGGCTCATGCCGGACGACACACCCCTGTGGGAGGTTGCCGGATGGGTCAATTTCGAACTGACCAAGAACGTGGCGGAGATCGGTCAGCTGCTCACCAGGTACTCGAACACCGAAACCTGACCGCCGAGTCCCACCACCCGGCCGGGTGGTTTCGGATCCTGCCGTCGATGGAACCCGGTCCGGGAGATCCGACGAGTGAGAGGGGACCGACATGGAAAGCCGAAGCAGCGAGCACGGCCCGGCTCAGGACGGTCCGGAGAAGAAGGACGCACTGTCCCCGTCCCAGCAGCCGTACGACCCGGCCGAAGATCCCGACGCGGATCCGGAGAGCATGCTGTCCAAAGGCGTTCGCCAACCGGATCAGGCGGAGGGGGAGTGAGCCGGCCGGTAGCTTTCCGTCTGTCCGTACGGCTCGATCGGAAGGTTCGACATGCCTCGTATCGCCACTGCCGACAAGGTCGATCATGATGCGCTACCGGAATTCCTGCGCCCGCGACACCGTGCGGTCCTCGCCACGGTCCGCGTGGACGGCAGCCCGCAGAACGCGCTCGCCGGGCCCGAAGTCGAATCCTGACCGTTCTGTGTGGATTCGTGTTCGCCTGGCGGACACGAATCCACACAAAGGGTTTTCGTGCCGACGCTAGAAACGTTGGACGAATCGATACCAGTCGCCGTGGTATTCCCGGTAGCCGATGTCGCCGTCGTGCCGGGGCTCGCCGAGGTACGGTGCGCCGTTCGGGAGATGGGCGAGTCCGATCGAATCGATCAGGCCGCCCTCGATGTAGAACAGGCAGCCGCCGTCGACGGGCCGGATCTGCCAGACCCGGTAGACCCCGATCCTGCGGTCGTCGAACGTCTTCGGGCATTCGCGTGCGACGGCAGTCAGCCGGTTCTTCGACACGGCGAACGCGAACTGGGACGGGACGGACGCCGCGACCGCCGCGACGGTGATCAGTACGAGTACCGGGGCGGTCACGCTGGGACGCAGCGCCCGGAACCTGACCCAGCCGATCAGGCCCAGGATCACCCATATCCCGCCCAGTGCCAGAAGGACTGCGGACGCGAGCGCGAAATACGGGAACACGACCACCGGTGGCAGGAACGTCCACAGGATCACGCCGCACACGAGTCCCACGAGAACCGCGGTCGTCCGGGTCGCTGCGGTCCACCAGCGTGACGGTGGGGCTGAGTCGGGCATGAGTCACTGTCGCACAGACGGTCCCCGCGAGGAGCGACGGTCTTGACAACGTGCAACCAAAAGGTTGTATATTGGTTCTTGTGAGCGGAGACGACGAGGACCGGGCGGACGCCCTGTTCCATGCGCTGTCCGATCGGACCCGGCGCGACATCATGCGCAGGGTGCTGGCCGGGGAGCACTCGGTTTCCGCGCTCGCGGCGAACTACGACATGAGCTTCGCCGCTGTCCAGAAACACGTCGCGGTATTGGAGAAGGCCGGCCTGCTGACGAAACGCCGCAGCGGCCGGGAGCAGCTGGCCAGCGGCGACGTGACGGCGGTGCGATCGGTGGGGTCCATGCTCACGGACCTCGAGCAGGTATGGCGCGGTCGCATCGCACGCATCGACGAACTCATCGCATCCGACTCGACCGAGGAGAACTGACGACATGCCTGTCACCGACGTCCGACACGACATCGACGCCCGAACACTGACCATCACCGCCGATTTCGCCGCGCCCGTCGCGCGTATCTGGCAGGTCTACGCCGATCCGCGCCAGCTGGAGAAGGTGTGGGGCCCGCCGACCTATCCCGCGACGGTCGTCGATCACGACCTCACGCCCGGCGGCCGCGTCACCTACTACATGACGGGACCGGAAGGCGACAAGCACGCCGGATACTGGCAGATCAAATCTGTCGACGAACCGACGGGCTTCACGTTCGACGACGGCTTCGCGGACGAGGATTTCACACCGAATCCGGAACTGCCGGTCTCCGAGAACGTCTTCACCTTCGCCGAACACGACGGAGGCACCCGCGCGACCTACGTGAGCACCTACGCATCCGCCGAGGAGCTCCAGACGGTGCTCGACATGGGCGTCGTCGAGGGTGCCTCCTCGGCGATCAACCAGATCGACGAGCTGATCGGCTCCTGACCACCCGCCGCGGCCGGGCCGCCTCGTACGTCGAGGCGGCCCGGCTCGACGGGTGCTGCCGGGTGGGAGAGCGCCGCTATTCGGTGTCCAGGCCGATGATCGCGGCGAACTCGTGACGGCTGGTGACACCGAGCTTCGTGCTCGCGCGGTAGAGATGACCCTCGACCGTGCGTTGGGAGAGGGTGAGCCTCGCGGCGATCTCCCGGTTCGTCAGGCCCTCGGCGGCGAGGGTGATGACCTCCCGTTCCCGGGCCGACAGCGGCAGCGGACGGGCCACCAGTGACAGCGCGGGGCTGTGCGCGCCGCCGCAATCGGCGGCGATCCGCAGCGCACGTGTCGCCTCGAGGTTGCCGGAACCCTTGCGGCCGTGGCGAAAATAGGAGTCGGCCGCATGCGCGGCCGCGTCGGCGGCGCAGAGCCGGTCACCCATACGTTCGAAAGCCGCCGCGACAGCGGCCAGGCCGGGAGCGTCGTCGGCGGCCAGCGCCGCTGCGTGGGTGGCCGCGGCCGCTGCCCTGGGCCCGTCCACTTCGGCCGCCAGTTCGCCGAGCGCGGCGGCCACGGTCCGATCCCCGAATCGCACCGCGGTGTGCAGGCAGATGACCGAGTGCATGTGCTGGCCCCGCTGCTGCGCTGTCGACGCCGCAGCGTGCGCGAGGGTGATCGCGTTGCTGATGCCGCCCTCGGCAGCCGCGACCCACGCATCGGTGAGGTGCTCCAGCGGTTCGTCGAACGCGGCGGACACACTCGCCCGGCGTCGCATCTCCGCCTGGGATTCACGGGCCTCGTCGAGTTCGCCGCGGACGGCCAGACAGCGTGTCAACTCGACCAGCGTTCCGTAGAGCAAACCGCCCTGGCTCCGCGTCGCCGCGGTCGCGGCTCGCGCCTCCAGCAGAACGGTGCGCGCGGCCTCGAGGTCACCGCAGGCGAGCAGCGTGATGCCGGTGAGGTAGATGCCACCCGCCAGAGGGGCGTCCCCGACCGCTCGCCGGTACCGTTCCGCCTCGGCTCGGGCACGGTCGAGGTGGCCGGCCCAGATCAGGCCGCTGATGTACTGCATGAGCAGCGGCACTCGGAAATTGCCGAATTCGGTGACCTTCTCGCAGGCGGCCGACCCCAGCTCCGCATAGGTGGTCAGTTCGTCCCGGCCCGTGGTCGCTGCCCACAGGACCAGTGCACACGAGGCGAACACCATCGCCGCATCGGTGGAACGGGTGTCGGCGAGAACCTCCGCCGCGACCGCATGTCCCGTGCCGAGGCGACCGGTCGTGACGTCGATCATCGCGCCCAGCGCCCGCATCGTGTCGCGCAGCAGCGGGTCCACGACCCGGTCGACACCCTCGGTCAGGATCGCGCGGGCCTCGTCGGGCCGGGCGATCAAAAAGGCCAGGTTCGTCGCCCGGGTCACCGTCGCCTTGACGAACTGGCTGTCGTCGCCGGCCAGCACGGCCAGCTCCGCTAGTTCGACGTCGGCGACCTCGGGCCCGCCCGACCACATCGCCGCGTACGCCACGATCGCCTGCGCACGGAACCCGCCGCCGGCATCGAGGGCAGCGTGGCCGAGGCGATCGGCGAGCCGAAAGTCCGCCAGGCCGAGAGCGTGTTCACCGACCCGGATGAACAGTTCCGCATCTGCCGCGAGATCGGAGTCGAGCAGCAGCACGGCACGCCGGGCCGGAACATCGGAGTGCCGAGAATCGCTGTCTCCCAAGGCTGTCGCGATCTCTCCGCGCAGTCGTCGCGCACGCAGAAGGCCCATGCCGGTTCGGCGGACCTCCCCGAACAGTGGGTGTGCCAACCGGGCGTCGCACCGGTCTGCGTCCGGCTCCACCGAGACCACTCCGGCATCCTCGGCCCGTTCGACGGCACCTCGCTCGACCGCGTCGTCGAGCAGATCGACCGGCAACGGCTCGCTCAGGGCCAACAGGTCGACGACTGCGCGAACTGTGCTCGGCAGGGCCATGATCCGGGCCTCCACGATGTCCGACAGCACCGGCGGTACATCGATCTCACGGGCCAATCGCCACACGCCGCTGTCGCGTCGGAACTCACTGGACGCGACGAGCTGCCGGAGAAACAGCACATTTCCCCGGCTGAGCCGCCACAGTCGCCGCACCACCCCGCCCTCGACCGGCCCGTCGAGGGCGGCGAAGACGAGGGCATCGATCTCCTGTTCGGACAACGGCTGGATTTCCAGCCTTTCCAGATGCTCGTCCTTCCACACCGCCGCGACCGCATCCGGTGCCCGCTCACCCGCGCGCACGGTCGCCACCACCGTCGCTCGTCGTTGCAGCACCAGCTGATTCACCACCAGCGCCGAGAGGTCGTCGAGCAGATGCGCGTCGTCGACCGCGACCACGACCCGGCTCTGCCCGCCCAGGAGCCGGTCGACAACTCGATGCACGAGTGTCTGCGGATCGCCGGGTTCCGGCAGGAGGTCCGCGAACGCCCCCAGCGGAACCGCACGCGCACACTGGGTCGCAGTCGCCCAGCGGACGCAGGCGCCGCGCCGCCGCTCGAGTTCGACGGCCTCGCGAGCGAGACGCGTTTTTCCGACACCGGCGCCCCCGGCCAGCACCACTCCGCTCGCCGAGTCACGCCGCCGCAGCGCGGAGTCGATGAACGTCAACTCCTCCGAGCGGCCGATCAGGGGCCACTCCTGCATCACCACATCGATACTACGGATCCGGCGCCGCCGGCATGCCGCGAACTGCGCCCGGATCGTCGCCGCTCGTGCCGGACCACGCATCGCTCAGGCATGCAAGCTTGGCTTCGGCCATGCGGAACACGCCCCCGAGCGAGGTGGGATCGACGCCGATGTATTCGCAGATCACCTCGGGATCCACTCCTCCGTCGCGCAGTCTCAACGCCAGTGAGTACGGCAGCGGCAATCGTCGCAGGGCACGTTCGCGATCGCTCAGCTCATCGGACATACGACGAGTGTGCTTCCTCCGGCGACCCGGTGACCGAGTATGTCCGTACCTCACTCCGCCGATTCGCCCCCGGGACTACTCGAACGAGCCACGCATTGAATCGCAGGCTCGTGTCCGATCTCCCGACGGTGTTCTGGGAGGTTGAGCTGTGTGCGACGCAGTTGCGGCGGTCCCGAAGCGAAGACGCGGAGCACCCCGCCGACGCACTGTCCGACCGGCAGTATCACGAGCTTGTCACCGGCGGTGGAATCGGCGGTAGCCGTGAGGCAGCAGAGGTCATCGATGCTGGTGCCCGGATCCTCACCGACACGACGGTTCGACACTCGCTCGTGCCGCCGCCGTCGAGGCCAGACCCACCGGTCAGGTGCCCTTCGCCGACTATGTCTCCTGTTTCCGGTGATTCGGGTTCGCCGGATACGAGCACACATCACATGCCGGTGTCGCTGTGCAGGTCGAAGTTGCCGTAACCGGCGTCGAGATCGAGTCCGCTCCGGGTGTCGAACCCGACTTCGCCACCGACCCCGATCCCGGGGATACCGCCGTCGACGGGGCTCGCGGAGAAGTCGATTCCGAACTCGGCGCCCGCCTCGATGCCGCCGTATCCGGAAGCGGATGCGTCGACGGATTCGATATCGGCGTCCATGGTGCCGGCGTCGGCATCGGTGGCGACATCGATGTCGTCGTAGCTTCCGTGGGTGTCGAACTGTCCGCCGGCCGCTACTCGACCGCCACCACCGACACTCACCTGGGGTACGCCACCCGGCGCACTGACCGACACCTCTACGCCGGCACCCGTCTCGAGGCCGGTGTCGATGTCGATGCCACCGTCGACGACGTCGATGGACAGGTCGACCGATCGGTTCGGGTCGTTGATCATGCCGCCGACGTCGATGCCGAGATCGGAGGCGGTGCTCGTCGGATCCGGAGCGGGTGTGGGCGCGGAGGGTGCGGGAGCCGGGGCGGGTGCGGCTGCGGCCTCCGTGGATGGCGATGCCGGAGTGGTGGTCCGGTCGGTGTCCTGCGCGGGACTGGTCATGGCGGTTGGTTCCTTACCATCGGGGTGCGGTCGCTTTTTCCGAAGGTATGAGGGCGGGGGGAGCCGGAAATGTTCCCGGCCGTGTGGAACTCGCCGGAGGTCGCGTGCCGGTCCGTTTCCGTAAGCCGAAAAATCCACCAGCGGAGATCTTTTCGGCGGACAGGGAACATAGCGTGCGGGTCCGCACTCTCATCCGTGAAGAGCGCACGGACGCCTCTTCACCGACGAACACACAGTGGGGAGCACTCGAATGAGGAAACTGATCGCAGCACTGATCGTGGCGGCCGGTACGACGGCCGTCGTCGCCGGCGCGGCGGGCACCGCTTCGGCGGAGACTCGACTTCCGTTGAAGACCGGCCTGAGCAGTGAATGGTCCTGTGCGCAGTGGATCATGGACAACGCGGCACCGGGCAACACCTACGACTGCCAGAACTACGGGAACGACGGCTGGGCGGCCATCTGGGTGGTGCCGTGAGTGCCGGTCCCGGCGCAGCGGTAGCCGCAACGTTCCGGTAGTCCCGAACCGGACCCGTCCGGCCGCCGGCCATTCGTCGCGACCCTCGCGTCTGCGGATGGCCGGCGGCCGGTCGAGGTCGACGAGCACACCCGCCGAACAGGCCGGAACGAGCTCCCGCCCCGGGCGTGCGCCGGTTCCGCCGCTCGGGTGAGCGACGAGGCCACCGATCACGGCGGCAATCCGCGCGAACCCTTCCGATAAGGGTGCAACGTGTTCTAGATTCCAGGGCAGAGCCCGACGAAACGGACTCGGACGGTTGCAGGAGGGGATTCACGATGCAGTTCAACCTCGCGGATGTATTCGAGACGGTCGCCGCCGCGGTGCCGGATCGCATCGCACTCACCTACGAAGATCTGAACCTCACCTACGCGCAACTGGAGGCCGAAGCCAACCGCACGGCGCAACTCCTCGCCCGAGCCGGGATCTCCGAGGGCGATCACGTGTCGCTGTTCCTCAAGAACAGTGTCGAGCACGTCACGAGCATCCTCGGCCTCATCAAGATCCGCGCTGTGCCGATCAACGTCAACTACCGGTACACGCCCACCGAACTCGAGTACATCTTCACCAACTCCGATTCGGTCGCGGTCGTCGTCGAGCTTCCCGACCATCAGCGGGTTCTCGCCTCACTGCTCGACAGCTGTCCGCTGATCCGATCGGTCTTCGTCGTCGGCGACACCACGGACGAACTCCGGGACGCCGCCGAGGCCCGGTCCGTCGCCCTGATCTCCTTCGCCGACGCGCACGATCTGCCCACCACGACCGAGTTCCCGGCGCGCTCGGGAGACGACGTGTATCTGCTCTACACCGGCGGGACCACGGGGTACCCCAAGGGCGTGATGTGGCGGCACGACGACTTCTTCCGCAAGCCGCTGTCCGGAGGTAATCCGTACGGCAACGAACCGCGCAAGGATCTCGCCGAGGTCGCGGCCGGGGCAAAGGAATTTCCCGACCTGGCGTTCCTCATCGCTGCGCCTCTCATGCACGGTGCCGCGTTGTACTCGCTCTTCACGTTCTTCACGTTGGGCGCCCGCGTCGTGCTGCGTCGGGACTTCGACCCGAAGAAGGTCGTCGAGGCCATCGAGAAGGACAAGGTGCAGGTGATCCTCATCGTCGGTGACGGAATGGGATTGCCGTTGGTCGACGAGATGGAACGCAGGAAGGGGGAGGTCGACTACAGCTCGCTCTTCTCGATCACCTCGGGCGGCGCGATCTGGTCGACGAGTGTGCGCGACCGGATGCTCGCGGTGAAACCGGACCTGTTGTTGCGCGACAACTTCGGCGCCTCGGAATCCGGCAACGACGGCGCGTTCACCGTCGACGAAGCCGGAAATCTGCGGATGCCACCGTCGCCCAACATGATTCTGGTCGACGAACGACTCGAGGAGATCCCGCCGGGCTCCGACGCCGTCGGTTACATCGCGCGGATCGGAAACGTCCCGCTCGGGTACTACAAGGACGAGGAAAAGACGGCCCGGACGTTCCCGGCCCGCGCCGACGGCACCCGCCTCTCGATCCTCGGCGACATGGGCCGAGTGGAGGCCGACGGCACCATCGTCTTCCTCGGGCGCGGCTCGCAGTGCATCAACACCGGTGGTGAGAAGGTCTTCGCGGAAGAGGTCGAGGCCGCACTCCACGCACACCCGGCGGTCGCGGACGCCCTCGTCGTGCCGGTACCGGACGAGCGTATGGGACAGGCCGTCGCTGCTGTCATCGCCACCTACCCGGACGCGGACGAGCTGACGTTGGAGGACGTCCAGGAACACTGCCGCAGGTCGTTGGCGGGATACAAGATCCCGCGTTCGATCGTCGTCGTCAACGAGGTGAAACGCACTCCCGCCGGCAAGGCGGACTACCGGTGGGCCACCGCTCGGGCCGCACAGTAGGGTCCGCGCAGGTCTGTGGGACGAGCCGTCCGATCACCCGGTCGGCCGTTCCCGGACCTGCCCGTCGCGCTCAGTCCTGTAGGGCTCCGCGATCGGGTGCGCTCATGTCCCCCGTCCCGGGCGTGCCGTCGGCGAGCCCGTACCGCAGGTACACGACGCCCTTCGGGCCGGCTGTCGGTGGTTCGAGGAGGGTGACGTTCGTGGGCACTGCGCCACCGTCGAACACCTTCTTTCCGATACCGAGCACGATGGGGTGCACCCAGAGGTCGAGCCGGTCGAAGAGTTTCTCACGCAGGAGTGTCTGCACCAGGTCGAGGCTCCCGACGACCTTGATGTGCTCGTGCCGGTCACGGATCTCGCGCACCGCACCGGCCAGATCCGGACCGAGTTGTGTGGACCCGGACCACGAGAGATCGGGTCTGCCGCGGGAGGCCACGTACTTGGGAACGCGGTTGAAGAGCGTCGCGATGTCGTTGTCCTCTCCGCCCTCCTGGTGCGGCCAGTAGGCGGCGAAGATGTCGTAGGTCCGCCGGCCGAGCAGGAGAGCGTCCGTGCCCTCGTACGCGGCACCGACCTGCGCCCCGGTGACTTCGTCGAGCAGGGGTGCCTGCCAGCCGCCGAACGGGAACCCCACCGGGTCCTCCTCGGGGCCGCCGGGTGCCTGCCCGACCAGATCGAGGGTTGTGAACAGTTCGATGTGGATGAGGCCCATTCCGTACTCCCGTGAGTCGGTGTCCCGGTCTTCACCGGTCGTCGCCCTTGCCGCGCACTGGCCGCGGGGTGCGCCGGCGTTGCTCGGAGACGTCGTCGAGGAATCCGAGGATCTTCTCGGCCGCCGAATCCAGGGCACTGTTGGTCTTGTGCCCCGCGGCGCTTTCGATGGCCTTGCCTCCGACGTCGCCGACAATCTCGGGTAGGCCCTTCGGTTCGGTTTGGGATATCTCGAGCCGGTTCACCGCTTCGGCGAACCGCAGGTAGGTGTCGACGCTGGCGACGACGATGCGGGCGTCGATGGTCACGAGTTCGATGCCGACGAGGGAGACTCGCACGAAGGCGTCGATGACGAGGCCCTTGTCCAGAATGGTGTCGATGACCTCCGCCAGGCCGGACGAGTTCGGGCGGGCCATCGTCCCGCCACCTCCACTGCCGCCGGGTTGGATCGATGTCATGGCGGTCACTCCTCATCGTGTGGTGCCACGAGCGAGAAAACATGTTGTGGGGCAACGTCCTACGGCCCGGCATCCGGCCGGGCACCATCGACCGGCGACCTCCGGCGCCGCAGGGGTCACCTGTCCATCATGCTCCTTCGGCAACCCACCTCGGTGGCGATCCTCGACGCGGACATCGGAATCATCGCAATGCCTGTCCCGAGGGCATCCCGAACGGCCGGACGACCACGGCGCCTCGGTCCCGCCACGGCGGGCACGGTGGGGGAGGGCGGCCGTTCAGGAAGCGGATCGTCGCGTCCTCGAATGCCGCCGAGGTGGGCAGGTTCGAGTGGGCGACGCGCGCCGGGCAGTCGTTTCGCTCGACAGCCGGCCGGTGGTCCGCCATCAAGGGCAGATCGGTGACCGAAGGCAGACTCATGGCACGTACGCTCGGCGGAAGTGGCCGAGCGAGAACGGATTCTGCCGCCCCTGCCGTGCCGAGCAGTTCCCGCGCGGCGGGGGAATCCGGGTCGAAGTGGAAGTCGACGCGACCGGCTGCCGATGCTGCGACACGCAGCAGGTCGCCCGGGACGCGGCCGGGATCGTTCACGTGCGGCGGAGGGTAGCCGGTCGGTGTGCTCGTGAACGCGCCGACCAGCAGCAGCGCGTCGACGTGGACCCGCCCGCTGGCGACGGCCTCCCACGCCACCCAGGCGGCCTGCGAATGCGCGACGACCACGAGTGGACGAGGCAGTGGGGACGCCTGCTCGACGAACAGATCGACCTGCTCGTCGAACGGTCTCCCGGTGTCGGCGGGCCCGTAGAGAGCCCCGGTACGGATCGGACAGGGCGCGTCCCCCTGGGGCCGCCCGTCGCCGGGACCGGCATACGAGTAGTAATACACCTGGTCGCAGCGGTAACCGAGACGGTGCACGTCCGTCGCGTGAATCGGGCCCCGGCCCGACGCGGAGTCGATTCCGGGCACGATCAACAGCGAACCCGGTTGTGGCGGGCCGGTTTCCGGCACGTCGTACCTTCGGGTCGCGACGAACGCAACCGACGCGGCGGTGAGAACCACGACGAGCGCCGCCAGGACCACCCCCGGTCGGCGCAGCGCCCGGCGGTCCATCGCCCGGATCGTCAGGCCGGTCGCGAGCGCCGAGACCGGCACGAGCGGCACGGTCAGGACCGGGACCCGGTCTGCCACGGCACCCAACGCCAGGATCGCCGCGCAGTACGGCAGCATCACCTCGGCCCGCAGTCCCCGTCGCCAGGTCAGGACGATGGACCCGCGCAACCCGGGACCGCCCTGCCACGGCACCGGGCCGAGGGTGAGTACCAGCACCCCGACCAGGGCGACGGCGGGCCAGAACAGCCGGGAGTACAGCACCGCGTAGGCGGCGGCGTCGAAGAACGCGGCCGGAAGCATCGGCCCGAGCGCGACCGCGTAGAACAGCGCCGCGAAGCGCAGGCGGCGGGTGTCGAGTCCGCCCAGGAGCCATGCCATGAGCACCACCCGGGCGGCGGTCACCCCGGCGAGCAACACCAGGAAGGCGGACCACGACGATGCCCGTGACAGCAGGATCCGCAGGTCGGCGAACTGATCCAGCGGTGGCAGTGCCACCAGGTGGATCAGCCCCGGCCAGGTCGGAATCGTGCCCGTCCCGGCGAGCAGCACAACGAACGCCGCCGCGCCCGCGAGCGGCCACCAGCGCATCTGCCCCGTTCGCACGTCGCCGCCGGCGCGTCCGAATCCCGGACCGGCTCCGGTCAGGGCGTCTTCGTCCGTCTGCCCACTTCCTTCTCTACGGCGACGGCGAGGTCGTGGACGACCCTGGAGTGCCACTGCTTGTGAGCCTCGAGGTCTGCGGCGAGTGCGTGGCAGTCCGGGCATTCCTGTACGGCGCTGCCGGGCTGAGTGTGCTCCATGATGTGCACCTCCTGGAAAGGATCCGTCTCCACGGTGACACGAATGCGGAAGGTAATCCACGCTGCGGCGCTCGGAAGGACGACCTCGGATCCGCTCGGCCGTCGGCTGCCCGCCGTGACGATCGGATCGGCCCATGACCGAGGACCGAGCAGCAGTACGTCGCCGACGATCAGCGGCTGGGCCGGGTGTCGGTGGACATTCTCGCGCCGATACGGGTCGCGCCGATCGCCGTGACCACCTCGGTGATGCGTCCGGGCAAGCGCACCGCCCTGCTCGAAGCAACCGGCACGGTGGGGGACCGTCCGGTGCTGTGCGTTCGGGCATGGAGGTTTCCCCGGATCGGCGGTGACTACCCCGCCACTCCCGAGATCGCATCGGACCTGCGTGGCGAGACCGATCGGGCCGAGGACGGTGGCGTGATCCCCGGGGCCCACGTCGACGGCTACCTGAGCGCCACACAGTTCCGTTTCACCACAGGAAGTTTCGCCGAGTTCGGTCCGGCGGAGGCGTGGGGGAGATCGCTGTGCACACGCCTGCCCGGCGAGGAACTCACGCCCTGGCAACGGGTACCTGATTCTCGCGGACTCGTCGAGCGGCGTGAGTATGGCCGCGGTCCGCGGCGTTATCCTGCGATCAACTCCGACCTGCACGTGGTCGTCCATCGTGATCCGGTCGGTGACTGGATCGGTATCCGATCGGAGACCCACAGCGCGCGGGGTCACGGCGCCGCAGCATATGCGCGGCTGGCCGACGTGTCCGGAATCGTCGGCGCCTGCGCGCAGTCGTTGTACGCGAGTACCGCGGGACGGTGACGGGCGCTGTGCGCACGCGGAGGAAGACGTCGATCCGGTCTCAGTAGGTGCGACGCAACCGCATCCGGACAGGCCGCCCGTCGGGATCGACCACCAGCCGGTAGACGAGGGCGGCGGCGCGCTGCTGCCATTTCGGGGGCACGTCGATGTCGTGGCGGCGCAGTCGGCCCGCCGGACGGGTACCTGCCGACGGAGCCTTGTGCCAGCGGTCCAGGGCATCGGCGGCGGCAGCGACGACATCGAAGAACCGGTCCGGGTCGATCAGGTCCGCGTCGTCACCGTCGTCCCTGCCGAGGTGCTCGCAGGCCAACCGGAGCCGTAGGTCACGAGCGAAGCGGCGCGCGCCGTCGCCGAGCCCGGCGGGATCGACCGGCACACGCTCGTCCCGCGCGGTGTCCAGGACGGCGGCGGTCAGTTCCGAATCATGGGTCCAGGAGCGCCGGTTGAAATTGTCGCTGCCGACCGCGGCCCACGTGTCGTCGACGATGCACACCTTGGAGTGCACGTACACGGGGATGCCGCGATCGTTCTCGGGGTCGAGTACCAGCACGCGGTCTCCGCCCGCCTCACGGATGGTCTCGAGCGCCGACGAGTGCCCCAGCAATGCGGACGGGATGGTGATGGGGCTGTCGTCGTCGAGGAACTTCGGGACGACCGCCACCATTCGCAGTCGCGGTTCGCGGCGCAGCGCCTCGGCGAACACGCGCGCCACATCCACCGACCACAGGTACTGATCTTCCACGTACACCAGACTCCGGGCCCGGTGCAGCACCTTCGCGTAAGCCCTGGCTGCGCTCCGCTCTCCGTCCCTCGCAAACGGATACGCGGGGCGACGTCGCGGATACGTTCGCAGCAACTGCACCGAACAGGTTCCACACGGAGCGGGTGGTGGTGCAGGAGCGGGCAATTCGGACGGTGCTCGGGTGAGGCCCCGGAGGATGTCGGGCAGGGCGTGCCACGGCAGTCGAGACAGCGCAGCAGGATCCTCCCAGCGCTCACGGAACACGTCTTCGATGTCGCGGACGGCGGGACCGTGGATCTGCAACTGCGCGTCGTGCCATGCCGGGGTCTCGCCGTACTCGGGTGGGAACGGCCGGCTCATCGGATCACCGTAGTGGTCGGCGTCGTCGCGTCGCGCCCGCGCGAGGTCGATACCGCCGACGAACGCGACGTCCTGCGTGTGCGCGTCGGCGTAGCGCACCACGACGAACTTCTGGTGATGGCTGCCGAGGGAGGGAACTCGTTGGTCGAGGATCACCTCGCCGCCGGCCGCCTCGAGAATCTCGGCGAGTGTGCGGTTACGGCGACCGGGGTAGCCCAGCGTCTCGATGTGAGAGCGCCACATGATGCCCTTCACGACCGCGCCGCGGCGGGCGGCGCCCGCGAACGCGTCGGCCACCGTCACCCCGTCGACGAGCTGCTGGTCGTGGTCGCCGCGCCAATCCGTGAACAGCACCAGGTCGTTCGGGCCGGCGCGGTGCAGGGCTTCCGCCAACGCCGCGAAATACACCTTGCCGTGGATCAGCGGAACGGCATCGTTGCCGTCCGTCCATGGCTGGATCCTGGTGTCGCTGTTTCCGCGTTCCGCGTCGGTGAGAAACCACGGATGCGCCGGGTCGAAGTGCTCACGGCGCCCCGTCAGCGCGAGGCTTGATCGGCCGAAGACCGAGGACAACCGCCGCGCGAGGACACCGGCCCGGCGCAACTCGGTTCCGACCGTCGCTCGAATCCGGTTCTGGGGCATCCGGGTATCCTGCCAGGTCGTCGTGGACGGGAGAGAGCGGCCCCGGCTTCGTCGCCGCCGCACAGCACATGACCGGTTCGGGCGCCTGTTTCGCGTCCGAGGCGTGACCGGCGTCCGTGAGTCCCGGCTCCTCCGAACTCCCCGGCCGTGCGCACGACGTATCCGCTCGGTCCCCGGCCATACGCTGAGACGATGGCGCCGGCGGATGGCTGGGCGTCGAGCGGATGCGAGGAGAGCCGGGGAGGGGCGCGACTGCGTTCGCGGTCACGGGGCCGAAGAACGACCACGGCCGTCATCGAGGATCACCGGATTCCGCCCCGCCGATTCGCTGGCTCCTACCGGTTATCGGTGGCCGGCCCGTAGAGCCGTGCCACGTCGGGTGAGTCGAGCCACTTGGAGTAGGTGGGTGATTTCGGCCATCCCTCGGGGGAGTCCTGCCATTCCTCCTGGCGGCCCCACGGAAGGATGTCGATCAGGGCGAATGTGTAGCTGAGCTGTTCGGTTCCGCGTCCGGTGGTGTGCCAGGTGCGGTAGACCTTGTCGCCGTCGCGCAGGAACACATTGACTGCGAAGCCGCCGCCGGGCGGCGCGTCGAGGTCTGCGCCGAACGAGCTCTCCGAGGACGAGTACCAGTCCATCTCGTTGCCGACCTTGGTCTTGTAGGCCAGTGCTTCGGCGATGGGGCCGTTGGTGACGATGACCATGCGGGCGTCGTAGTTGTCGAGGATGCCCAGCCGGGTCCACTGCGAGGTGAGGCCGGTGCAGCCGCCGCATTGCCACTCCGCGCCGTCGGACCACATGTGGTGGTAGACGATGAGCTGTGAGCGGTCCTGGAACACATCGACGAGTCGGATCGGGCCGTTCGGGCCGATCAGTGTGTAGTCGGGCAGTTCGACCATCGGCAGCCTGCGGCGTTGCGCTGCGATGGCGTCGAGTTCACGCGTGGCGGCCTTCTCCCGTCTCCGCAGGTTGTCGAGTGCTGCCTGCCAGGTCTGCTGGTCGACGATCGGAGGTAGGGCATTGGCGGTCCGTCGGGTCATGGTCTCTCCCGGAGTCGAACGGATCTGTTCTCCGGTGTCGACCGGATTCGGACCCGAAAGTCATCGCGTTCTCGTGGGACCGCCGGTCCAGGGTCGAGCGGGCAGCGTCGCTGCGATCGCGACCCGGTGACTTCGGCAGAGAGACCAAGCATCACATGCTGATCACGGCTACTGCCGCCCGCCGTATCCGGTGCTCTAGGCAGAGTCGGCGCGTCGGCACACAGCAGAGGGAGCGATGAGGTGGCGTGACACATGTGCAGCCGGTGACGACAGAGCTCGGTGCCACCGATGCTTCCGGTTTCCACCTGAGGATCGGAGTCGAAGTGACCGAAGACCTGGCGATGCTGCGTGCGTCCGGCGACATCGACGTGCGCACCGCTCCGGCATTCGAACGCGCGATCACCGAGATGGCCGAGCGGTACCGAACGTGCGCTGTGCTGGTGGATCTGCTCGGGGTGCAGTTCCTGCCGTCGGCGGCATTGGCAGCGTTGATGCGCACAGCCGATGACCTGGACGGTCGCTGCCGGTTTCTGATCGTTGCCGAGGGGCCCGCCACTGTCGGGCCCATGAGGCTGGTGGGACTGACCGAGGCGCTCGAGATCCATCCGACAGTAGAAGCGGCCCTGTCGACGGTATGAGCGAGGAACAACAGACCGTGCGACCCTCGGCGATGAACACCACGAAGAACAGCCGACGTCACCGCCTCACACTCGATGCAGTCCCGGCCGACATGCATGTACTCGGCGCAATCCGCACCCAGCTCACGCAGTTCACCCACGAAGTCGGGCTTCCCGAGGAAACAGTCGCCGACGTATCGCTCGCGACCTACGAGGCGCTGGCCAACGTCGTCGAACATGCCTACCCGCCGGGGCAGATGGGCACATTCGATCTGCTCGCCGAAGGTCGCACCGACGACGGTGTCCTGACCGTCGCAATCGTCGACCGCGGGGCATGGAAGCCGCCGACGGACAACACTCGCAGCCGTCGTGGTCGCGGCTTGCCGCTGATGCGTGCCTGCAGTGATGATTTCCGGATCACGTCATTGCGCGGAGGTACCGAGATTCGCCTTCACCGGAACTTCGAGCACCCTGTCGATGTGGGCGCGTCCCTCGTCCACTGAACAGCACGACCGTAGTGTGACCGCCGATCTCGGGGTGGACTTCTGCCACCCGCCCGTGCAGACGGGCCGGTGCCGCTCGACTCGGCCGGCCGACGCGGCCGCGAGGTCGTGAACGTGCTCGAAGAAACCGGATCCGAAGGCGCGACGAGGTCCTGCGGTTCAGGCAGAGGGTTCGATGAGTGTGATCGCGCGGGTGAGTGCGGCGGCGGAGAATTGCGTGAATTCGGTCGGGTCGAGGTGGGGTATGCGATTGTTGGCGACGGTGGCGGCGACGCCTTGTGTTCCGGACAGGACGAAGGGGAGAACTGCGGTGTCCTCGCGCAGGACGCGTCCTTCTTGTGCGGCGGCTTCGGTGACGGCCTTCAGGACTTCTTCGTCGTAGCGTGCTCCGGAACTGTGTACTGCGCGTAGTGATTCGCGGTCCGTGCCGGCGGCGCGTTCGGCGTCGCGCCACATTTGGGACATGCGTCCGAGGTGTCCCCAGCGTTGGGTGGATTCGGCGATGATCGCGGCGATCAGGCTGGTGACGCCTCGGTCTCGGGGGAGGGATGCGATGGTCTGCGTCGACTCGACGATGTTCTCGTCGAGTAGGGCCATGAAGATGTCCTGCTTGTCCGCGAAATACTGGTAGATGAGGCCGGTGCTCGTCCCGGCGCGCTGTGCGACGGACCGGATCGTCAGTGCGGAGTAGCCGCCCTCGTCCAGTAGTGCCGCGGCAGCGTCGAGTGTTCGGCGGCGCCGGGCTTCCGCATCGCCGTAGATCGACCCTCCGCTCGTTGCACTCACCGCAACACTGTAGCCGGGCCGATTACCCGCATCCAAGAATGAACAATGTTCGTTCCTGGATTGAACATTGTTCATTCTGTGGCTACAGTCACTCTCATGACCACTCCCGACGTGACCTCGGCCACTTTCGATCGCGCCGCCGGAGCGAGTGCCGATGCACACGCTGCAGTCGGAATCGCAACGGACGCAGGAAGACTGCTGATCGATGTGCGGAAGCGTCTGTCGCTGCCCGGCGTCGACCCCTCGGAAGTCCGGTCCGCCGGCGACCGGCTCGGTCACGAGTTCATCGTCGACGCGCTGCGGGATCGGTTTCCGCACGACGCGGTGCTCTCCGAGGAGGGCGCGGACGATCACGCCCGGCTCGGCGCGAGCCGGGTGTGGATCGTCGACCCGCTCGACGGCACCCGCGAATTCGGGGAACCGGATCGGTTCGACTGGGCCGTGCACGTCGCCCTCGTCGACGGCGGCGTGCTCACCGCCGGTGCCGTCGCGATGCCGGCCGCCGGCATCACCTACTCGACTCTGGATGCTCCCGTCGACCGACCACCGCTGCGTAGCGTGCCGCGGGTGGTCGTCAGCAGGACCCGGCGTCCGGAGGCCGTCACGGCGCTGGCCTCGGCTCTCGATGCCGAACTGGTCGAGATGGGCTCGGCCGGTGCGAAGGCGATGGCGGTGGTTCGTGGCGACGTCGACATCTACGCCCACGCCGGTGGCCAGTACGAGTGGGATTCGGCGGCGCCGGTTGTCGTGGCGCGTGCTGCCGGACTTCACGTTTCCCGCATCGACGGGTCCGAACTCGTCTACAACCAGGAGAACCCCTGGTTGCCCGATCTACTGATCTGCCGCCCCGAGTGGGCAGGCACAGCACTGGAGGTACTTGCACGATGACCCGTGCGCTGACCCACCTCGAGAGACTCGAGGCCGAGAGCATTCACATCATGCGGGAGGCCGTCGCCGGGAGTGAGAACCCCGTGATGTTGTATTCGGTCGGCAAGGACAGCGCCGTGATGCTGCACCTTGCCCGTAAAGCATTCCATCCGTCCCGCCTGCCGTTCCCGCTGCTGCACGTCGATACGACGTGGAAGTTCCGGGACATGTACAAGCTGCGCGACGAGACCGCCGCTGCAGGTGATTTCGACCTCCTCGTCCACCGGAACCCCGAGTGCATCGAGAAGGGGATCAATCCCTTCACCCACGGCTCGTCGACTCACACCGACATGTGGAAGACCGAGGGCCTCAAGCAGGCCCTCGACCTCCACAAGTTCGACGCCGCGTTCGGTGGCGCGCGCCGCGACGAGGAGAAGTCCCGCGCGAAGGAACGTGTCTTCTCGGTGCGCTCGGCCGAGCATCGGTGGGATCCCAAGCGGCAGCGCCCGGAACTGTGGCAGATGTACAACGTCCGCAAGTCGCCCGGAGAGACGCTTCGGGTGTTCCCCCTGTCCAACTGGACCGAACTCGATGTGTGGGAGTACATCCGGCAGGAGGACATTCCGATCGTTCCGCTCTACTTTGCCGCGAAGCGGCCCGTCGTCGAACGGGACGGCACCCTCATCATGGTGGATGACGACCGAATGCCCCTGCGCCCCGGCGAGGTTCCCGAGATGCGCAGCGTGCGCTTCCGGACCCTCGGCTGCTATCCGCTCACCGGCGCTGTCGAGTCCACCGCCACCACCCTCACCGAAGTCATCCAGGAGATGTTGCTCACCACCACGTCCGAGCGCCAGGGCCGGGTGATCGACCACGACGGCAGTGCCTCGATGGAGAAGAAGAAGCAGGAAGGGTACTTCTGATGGCCCACGCGCCCAATCCGATCGCCGACGACATCGAGCAGTACCTCGAACGGCACGCGAACAAGTCGATGCTGCGCTTCATCACGTGCGGCAGCGTCGACGACGGAAAGAGCACGCTGATCGGGCGGCTGCTGTACGAGTCCAAGCTGGTGTTCGAGGACCAGTTGAGTGCACTCGAGAGCGACTCGAAAAAGGTCGGCACCCAGGGCGAAGGACTCGACTTCGCCTTGCTGGTGGACGGACTCGCGGCCGAACGCGAGCAGGGGATCACGATCGACGTCGCGTATCGCTATTTCACCACCGAACGGCGCAAGTTCGTCGTCGCCGACACCCCCGGACACGAGCAGTACACGCGCAACATGGTCACCGGGGCTTCGACGGCCGACCTCGCCGTGATCCTGGTCGACGCCCGCAAGGGCGTGCTCACGCAGACGCGCCGGCACTCCTATCTGGTATCGCTGCTCGGCATCCGGCACGTGGTGCTGGCGGTGAACAAGCTCGACCTCGTCGACTACTCGCAGGAGGTCTTCGAGCGCATCGCCGGCGAGTACGCGGCGTTCGCGGCCGAGATCGGCCTCACACACGTCGTGCCGGTCCCGATGTCGGCGTACATGGGCGACAACCTCACCGCGCCCAGTCCGAACACTCCGTGGTACACCGGTCCGACGCTGATCGACCACCTCGAGACCGTCGAGATCGACGACGCCGACGAGACCGCGCCCTTCCGGATGCCAGTGCAATGGGTGAACCGGCCCGACCTCGACTTCCGAGGCTTCTCGGGTCGGATCGTCAGTGGTGTCGTGCGGCCGGGAGACCGGGTTCGCGTGCTGCCGAGCGGGCGTGAATCCGTGGTGGAGCGGATAGTGACGATGGATGGCGATCTCGACGAGGCCGTGGCCGGCCGGTCCGTCACGGTCACGCTCGCCGACGAGATCGACATCAGCCGCGGCGACGTCATCGCCGGTGTGGACGCCCTCCCGTGCGTGGCCGACCAGTTCGAGGCGCATCTGGTGTGGATGGGTGAGCACGACATGCTTCCGGAACGGCCGTACCTGTGCCAGATCGGCACGATGACCGTCCAGGCCCGGGTCACCCGGCCGAAGTACAAGGTCAACGTAAACACGCTGGAACAGACCGCGACCAATACGTTGGCCCTCAACGAGATCGGCGTCTGCAACATCAGTTTCGATCGGCCGGTGCCCTTCGATCCGTATGCCGACAACCGCGACACCGGAGGCTTCATCCTCATCGACCGGTTGACCAACGCCACCGTCGGTGCCGGAATGATTGCGCATTCGCTCCGCCGGTCGGACAACATCCATTGGCAGGCCGTCGACGTGGACGGCGAGGCCCGTTCGCTGCTCAAAGGCCATCGGCCGCACATCGTCTGGTTCACGGGGCTCTCCGGTTCGGGGAAGTCGACCGTCGCAAACGAACTCGAACGGCGGCTGTACGCCCTCGGATGCCACACCTACCTCCTCGACGGTGACAACGTGCGGCACGGGCTGGGACGGGACCTCGGCTTCACCGACGCCGACCGTGTCGAGAACATTCGGCGCGTCACCGAAGTGGCCAAACTGATGGCCGACGCCGGACTGATCGTCCTCGCCTCGTTCATCTCGCCGTTCTGTGCCGAGCGCGAAGCTGCGCGTGAGCTCGTCGGTGCGGATCACTTCTGCGAGATCTTCATAGACGCCCCCATCGAGGTCGCGGAGGAGCGTGATCCCAAGGGGCTCTACCGGAAGGCGCGACGCGGGGAGCTGATCAACTTCACCGGCGTCGACTCCCCGTACGAGCCGCCGCTGAACCCGGACCTGCGTATCGACACCACCGCGACGTCTCCCGAAGAGGCTGCCCGGCTGATCATCGAGCACCTGCGCAGTCTCGGAACGATCGTCTGAATGTTTCCCGAGTACCACCCACCATCACGAAAGGCGGCCTTCTTGCCCACACGAGACGAGATCTGTTCGGTAGTGGAGTCGTACGTGAAGCATCTGGGAGATCACGATGTGGATCGGTTGGTCTCCCTGTTCGCGGACGACGCGGTTCAGCACGAGCCGCTCGGCGTGCGAACCTATCGCGGGGTCGACGAGATCCGCGCGTTCGACGTCGAGAACGCGAAGGTCGCGTTCTCGGTGAGCCGCCACTCACCGATCGTCGTTTCCGGCCGTTATGCGGCAACGCAATTGCGGGTCCAACGAGAGGGGATGCCGGCATTCCTCGCAGCCGACCTCTTCGAGTTCGACGACGACGGACGGATCGTCGCGCTCAGCGTCGTGATCGATCCGGCGGCACGGGCATGACGAACGCCGTCGGGACAACGCCAGCGGTGCCGGCACTGCTGGAAGGCAAAGTCCTGGTCGTCTCGGGTGTCGGCACGGGGCTCGGCCGTTCCGTGGCGGTCCGTGGCGCGCTCGCCGGTGCCCGGATCGTCCTGGCTGCCCGCACCGAGACACGCCTGACCGAGGTGGCCCAGGAGATCCGTGAACTGGGCGGTACCGCGGTGACCGTCCCGACCGACCTCACCGACGACGCGTCGGTGGCACGTCTCGTCGAGTCGGCACTCGCTGAGTTCGGAACCGTGGACACGGTGGTGCACAACGCGTTCGTGCAGCCACCGCACGAGCGTCTGCTCGACGCCGATTTCGACACGGTCCGGCAGGGCTTGGACATCAATCTCCTGTCGGCACTCAACCTGACCCGCAAACTGGCGCCCGCGCTCGAACGTTCCCAGGGATCGGTGGTGATGATCAACTCGATGGTCCTGCGAAACCAGTTGCCCAACTTCGGTGCCTACCGCGTGCAGAAGTCCGGGTTGCTCGCCCTCGCCCGCAGTCTCTCGGTCGAACTCGGGCCGATGGGTGTGAGAGTGAACTCTGTTGCCCCCGGCTATATCTGGGCGGAGCGGGTCAAGCGGATGGTCGAGAAGCAGGCCGAGGAGCGCGGCGTCGATCCGGCCGTGGTCTACACCGAGATCGCGGCCGGCACCGATCTGCGCCGGCTACCCGAACCCGACGATATCGCGAACGCCGTGCTGTTCCTCGCCTCCGACCTCGCCCGCGCGATCACCGGACAGTGCCTGGACGTCAACTGCGGCCACGCGCACCACTGATCCACTTCCCCAAGGACTATCGATGACACACGACTACAACGGTATCGGCTCGATCGAGGACCTGCAGCAGGCCGCGCGCGAGGCAGCCGGGTACGCCGACTTCGGCGGTGACGGCTACTGCGAGGGCCTCCGGGTCCTCCTGGAATCGTACGAGCGCGACGCCGACCTCACTCCCCACGGAAAGATCATCGCCCGCAAGATGATCATCGCTGCTCTCGCAGGGCGCCTGGTGAGCGAGGCCGGATTCACCGAATATCCCGAGCATGTGGACGTTCCGATCGAGCGTCCGATCTTCGTGGTCGGATTGACGCGAACCGGTAGCACCGCGCTGCACCGCCTGCTCGGAGCAGACCCGGCACATCAGGGTGTCGAGATGTGGCTCGCCGAAAGACCGCAGCCACGCCCCGCTCGTCACAGGTGGGCAGAGAACCAGGATTTCCTGCGCACCGACGCCTTCTATCGGGCTCGCCAGCGGAACGAGGCCGACCTGATGAAGGTGCACTTCATGGGAGCGGAGGAGGTCGAGGAATGCTGGCGGCTGCTGCAGCAGACGATGCTCTCGACCTCCTTCGAAACCACCGCGCACGTGCCCACCTACTCCGAGTGGCTGGCCCGGCAGGACTGGACCGAGACATATGCGCGCCACAAGAAGAATCTGCAGTTGATCGGGCTGAACGATCGCGATCGGCGCTGGGTGCTCAAGAGCCCCAGCCATGTATTTGCGATCGACGAGATCATGTCGGTCTACCCGGACGCGCTGTTCGTGCGCACCTTCCGGGACCCCCGCACGTCGATGGCGTCCACCTTCAGCCTTTCGGAGCAGGGCGGACACGACATGTCCAAGGCCTTCGACCGTCCTACCATCGGCCGCACCCAGCTGGATCTCTGGGCGCGCGGCAACGCGCACTTCGACACGGCCCGCCGCCGGTACAACCCGGCTCAGTTCATCGACGTCGACTACCAGGACTTCGTCTCCGACGCGGTCGGCACCGTCGAGAAGATCTATGCGCAGTTCGCGTTGCCCTTCACGGACGCGGCCCGCGACGCGGTGGTGGCGTCGCACCAGGCCAGTCTCGCCGAGCATCGCCGGCCGGCGCACCGCTATTCGCTCGAGGAGTTCGGCGTCACTGCTGCCGACGTCGATGCGAAGTTCGCGACCACAAGCTGACCATCCGACACAGACACCGGAACGGGGATACTGACATGAACGCTACCTGGGAGAAATTCTGCGCGGACCTGCTCGACGTGGGAAAGATCCTGTCGGACCCGATCGTCCCGCAGGATCCGCTGACGCAGGCCGAGGGCGTGCGCTACCTGTCGCGTCTGCTGCGTTACTCGACGATCAACTGCGTCGAGTACACGGATCCGCGGTGGCCGCAGTTCACGTCCGCGCCGAACCCGAACATGATGACGAAGATCGGTGCGGACAATCCGGACAACATCTATATGCGCGCGAACATTTCCGGTAAGTACAGCTACCGGATCACGGGTACGCGGGGGACCATCCCCCTGATCACCTTCGGTTCCCGCATCAACCGGTACCACATCGACGGCACCATGCTGCAGACCGGCGACCTTCACATCCACGACCTCGAGGTCGACGAGCACGGTCGATTCGAGTTCATCGCGAGCGCGGAGAAGCCGACGGACGGCACTGCGTGGCTGCCGATGGACCCGGAGAGCAACCTCATCTCCGTCCGCCAGACCTACCGGGACCGCCGCAACGAGACTCCGGCAGAGTTGTCGATCGAATGCCTGAACCCGGACGGGGAGGTCGTTCCACTGACCGAGGACGAGCTGAGCCAGCGACTCGACCGCGCGATCGGCATGCTGAAGGGTTCGGCCGACACCTTCCTCGAATGGTCGCGTGAGTTCATGCCGCAGCCCAACGAAATCTTCGACCGGGGACAGGAGCAGTTCCAGAACGCCGGCGGTGATCCGAGCATTTTCTACTTCCACGGGTACTGGAAGCTCGCCGACGACGAGGCGTGGGTCATCGACACCGAGATTCCGAACTGCGAGTACTACAACTTCGTGCTGCAGAACTTCTGGGTGGAATCTCTCGACTACCACCGGGCGAACATCTACATCAACAACCACACCGCGAAGGTCAACGACGACGGAACTCTAACGATCGTGGTCGCAGCCGAGGACCCCGGCTACGGGAACTGGATCAGCACCGACGGCCACAGCGAGGGCACCTGGGCGATGCGTTGGATCAAGGCGGATTCGCACCCGATCCCGACGTCGAAGGTCGTGAAGATCTGAGTACCGATTCGATGAAATGGTCGTTGGCCGCGGCGATGATCGACGCCCGAGACCTGTGCGAGCTGGCCCGGGTCGCAGAAGAGGTCGGGTTCGACTCGATTGCGATGCCGGACTCGGTGTTCTACCCAGAGACGGTGTCGGCCGACTATCCGTATTCGCCGGACGGGAAACGCATGTGGGCGCCCGAGACGCCGATGCCGGACCCGTTCATCGCGATGACGGCCATGGCAGCGGTGACCGAGCGACTTCGCTTCTACACGAACGTGTTGAAGCTTCCACTGCGGGATCCGCTGCTCACCGCGAAACAGATCGCGACCATGGCCGTGATGTCGGACAACCGGATCGCAGTCGGCGTCGGCCTGTCCTGGATCCCCGAGGAGTTCCGGTTCACCGGGACCGAGATGCGGACCCGGGGCGCTCGCACGGACGAAGCCATTCGGATCGTCAAGGCGGTGTGCGCCGGAAACGGACCCGAATGGGTCGAGTTCCACGGCAAGCACTTCGACTTCGACCGGCTGATGATCAGCCCGGCCCCGGACCGGCCGGTGCCGATCTACGTCGGTGGTCACAGCGAGCCGGGTCTGCGCCGAGCCGCCCGCTTGGCCGACGGGTGGATCTCGGTCAATGCCCACGTCGACGAACTCGCCTCCGCGATCACACGGTTGGGCGAGCTGCGGACCGAATATGGATGTGCTGATGAGCCTTTCGAGATCAATGTGTCTCCGACGGGCGTGAGAGACGTCGACGGGTATCGGGTGCTGGCCGAGATCGGTGTCACGGAGTGCCGGATCTCGCCATGGCACTTCTACGGTGCGGACTTCACGAGCCGCGCGGCGCGGCTCGATTCGATCCGCCGGTTCGCCGACGAGGTAATCAGGGATTGATCCGCCTCGACAGGCGCCCTGGCGGCCGGTGAACAGCCCGGCGGCCAGGGCGCTCCTGTTTCACAGGACGAGGAGGACCGAACACGAGAGCCACACCAGTCGGTCATTCCGATGCGCCGAACCCGCGGCCCCGGAACGGTGCCTGCCTCCCCTCATGGGTGGAGTGGGACCATGCCGAATCGGCGATCGGACGCCGGACCGAGCTCACCGCAGCACCGGACGCGTCGGAGTCGGCGTTCGCGATCCGGGAGATGCCCGCCCGCGACCGGACATCCTGGTCTGCACGCTTCGCGCTGCGGCCCTTGCCGTCCCGGGGCTGGCGAGCACGGTGCCGCCGGGCCCGGCATGACGTGCTGACCGAGCACCACCGCCGAGTCGTTCGGCGGCCGGTCGATGATCGACGTGGTGGGCGCGCCGATGCCCACGTACCGTGGTCCCGTGCCGGAGGCGCTCACACGAACCGGAAGAGCGGTGGAATCGCGACCATCGCGAGTACCGCCCACCCGCAGTAGACGGGCAGATACCGGGTCTGCCACCTCTCGACTGCGGAGAAACCCGCACGCCCTCGGAGGAACGAGACGCCGAGCCGAGCGGCCCACGCCAGGTTCACCATCAGGACCAGGTTCAGGCCGAGCGCGGTGACCTTGTTCGCGGTCAACCCGAACTCGGCGATGCGTGAGGCCATCGCGGTGAGCATCAGCAGGTCGACGGCGAGCGCCGCCGCGATCAGCACGACCTGCAGCAGATCGAACACGTTCGGTGCGGCGTGCGGGTCCCGGGCCGAGATCGAGTACAGCAGCAGCCCGAGCACGAGCACGAGGATCAGATCCATGAGGATCAGCAGGTCACGGTCGACATCGACGACACTGCGGGACGCGATCACCGCGACGAACAGTGCGATCAGCATGACGATCGTGATCGGTGTGAACACCCGCGTGAGGACGGGCGCAATGTTCTCGACGACTTGCTGTTTCGCTTCCACGAGCCACGCTGCGACGACGATCGCTCCCGCTGGGGCGAACGGAACGATCCATTGCTCGAAGAACGGTTCGATGTCGATTCCGAGGGCACCGAAGGCTCCCGCCGTCAGTCCCACCAGGACGCCACCACCGAGGGCGAGCAACGCCAGATACACCGCCCATTCCCCGGTGAAGCGCACGAAGTCCATGCGCCGGCGATGGGAACGCCAATCGCCCCCGACGTAGGCGGCTCCCACCGCGAACCACAGGGCGACGGGCGCATGGATCGCCGCGATGATCTCGGTGACACCCCCCGGCTCGAAGGGGAACACGTTGAGTACGACCGCAGCCGCGGCGAACGGGAGGGCGAGGGCCGCAGTCCTTCTGATGCCCATGTCGCGTTTCCATGCGAAGTACAGGGTGAGGAACGGCAGGACGAGCAGGGCGGCGTTTCGGACGAGTGCCGACTCGGTCAGCCACTCCACTCCGGCCCTGACCGCCAGGCCGGCGCCGAGCGCGGATGCGAGCACGACCGCGAGTTCCCGGGGCCGGCGCGCAGTGCCCGATTCCGTGTCGGCGTCACGGGTGAGGACGAGCTGCTTCCACAGTCGATCGGAATGTTCCTGGGCGAACTCCCGCGAGAGCTCGTCGAGACCACCCATCCGGCCGACCGCGACCATGAACGCCTCGTCCGCGGTCAATCCGACCGAGACGAGATCCGAGATCTGTTCTCTGAGATGATCTTCCATCTCATCGATGTCCGCGGGTGAGATCACTCGCCGGCCGGCGACGTAACTGCGCCACCCGGCGATGCGGGATTCGAGATGCGCGTCGAGTGTCATCACGACCACCCCGGCGCGGCAGCGGGCGGCAACTGCGTCGACTGCCACACCTGCTGCAGTGCGTCGGCGACGACAGTCCATTGCGCCGCGCGTTCGGCGAGTGTGGCGCGGCCGGCGTCGGTGAGGGCGTAGTGCTTGCGTCGTCGTCCGTTGTCGGCGACGTGCCAGGTGGACGAGACGTATCCCGCCCTCTCGAGGCGGTGCAGGAGGGGATAGAGCATCCCGTCCGTCCATTGCATCCGACCTTGCGACAGTTCGTTGACGCGTTTGATGATCGCGTACCCGTAGGACTCGCCTTCGGCGAGGATTCCGAGCACGAGTGGAGTGGCCGAGGCGGCCACCAGATCTTTCTCGATGAACATGTCGCCCCAATGCCTAGTGGTTCTATGTATAGAGGTGACCCTAGCAGATCTAGGTATGAAGAACGAGTGACCGTCACGGGGCAGGGGCGGGTTCCCCGACGCTGTAGGCGGGGAT
>NZ_LRRH01000128.1 GCF_001646785.1 Rhodococcus phenolicus | reverse complement strand
CACTACCAGGGGCTTGACCTGGACCGGTGTGGACGGTGTGTACGCGGCGGGCGATGTGGCGCGCTGGCATAACGGAACCTTCGACCGTCTCATGCGACTCGAACATTGGACCAGTGCTGCCGAGCAGGGGGCGACAGCCGCTCGGAATGCCCTGAAGCCGCATGCACCCAAGGCGTATTCGACAGTTCCGTACTTCTGGTCCGACTGGTACGACGTGCGGATCCAGTTCGTCGGATCGCCCGCGGCGGACGAGATCGTCGTGGTCGAAAATCTTGACGAGGACGGCCGAATCGTTGCGCTCTACCGTGAAGGCGATCGGCTGGCGGGTGTGCTCACGGTCAACGGTCAGACCGAGATCATGAAGTATCGAGGTCAGATCATGAAGGGCGCCGCTTTCATCGCCGCCGTCGAGTTCGCAGAAGGTCGAAAGGTCGCGCGCGCTGCGAAGCGGGCCGCGACGGTGGACAGGGAGATGATCTTGCCGTATTTCTGGGCTACGAAGTGAGCCTGGACAGCCCGGGCCATGAGGAATGCGCCGCGCAGGTGCACCCCGAGTACGATGTCCCAGTCTTGTTCGGACATCTTGTGCAACAGGTTGTCTCGGGTTACCCCGGCATTGTTGACCAACACGTGGATACCGCCGAGTTCGGTGACGACCTGCTCGACCGCTGATTCTGTTGCTGTAGCGTCCGACACATCGCAAGGCAGGCCGATCACCCGTGCATCGGTTTCTTCGGCGATCGCCTTCGCTGCACTGGACGCAGCTTCACTGTCCAGATCGAACACCGCGACCGAAGCGCCTTCTTTTGCGAGACGCAGTGCTGTAGCGAAGCCGATTCCTCGCGCTCCGCCGGTGACGATCGCCGCCTTCGAATCGAAACGTCGAGTTGTCATTTGGTCCTCCTGGAAGAGATCGGAATTATTGCCAAGTACCGAGGTGTCAGTGCCCGTCTTCAGAAGATGCCGGCGTCACGGCCGCCTCCGTCGACGTTGATCCGCTGGCCGGTCACGTATCCGGAGCCCTCCGATAGAAGGAACTCGACCACTCCGGCCACATCGTCAGGGCGGCAGACCCGGCCGAAGGGGGCGGCCGCGTCGAGGTCTTCGATGTCGGCGCCTGCTGAGGCTTTGACCAGGCGGCGTCCCATCTCGGTCATCACCAGGCCAGGCGCTACCACATTGGCGCGGATCCCGTGTGCCCGTTCTTCCCGAGCAAGGGTCAGTACACACGTCTCCATGGCGGCTTTGGCCATCGTGTACGGCGCGGCGTGGGCCGGCGTCAGCGGCACGGTGTTGCTGGAGATCATCACCACGTCGCCGCGCTTGGCTGCTCTCATATCGGGCAGCAGTGCCTGGAGTAGGGTGATCGGCCCCAGTGTGTGCACCTGGAGCTGGGAGGTGAAGTCGTCCACCGACGTGGAAGCCACGGTGGCGCCTTTGCTTGCTGCACCGGCGTTGCTGACGAATGCATCCACCGGTCCGAGTCGGTCCCGGATCGCGGCTGCCAGTTGTTCTCCTGCCCCGGGTGAGCCGATCTCGGCAGCGAAGGCTTCGGCCTGGCCTCCTGTGGCTCGGATAGCCTTGACCACTTCTGCTGCGGCGTCGGCGTCGCGGCGGTAATTGACTGCTACTGCGGCGCCGGCGGCGCCGAGGCGGAGTGCAATGCCGCAGCCGACTCCGCGAGAGGCTCCGGTGACCAACACAGTGCGTCCTGACAAGGTGCTCATGCGCCCACCAGCCGTCGGCCGATGAGATCCTTCATCACTTCGTTGGCGCCGCCGTAGATCCGTTGTACCCGGGCATCGCGCCAGATCCTGGCGATCGGATATTCCTCCATGTAGCCGTACCCTCCGAAGAGTTGGAGTACCCGGTCGACCACAGCCCACTGGAGTTCGGTGGCCTTGTACTTACAGCCGGCAGCTTCCTCCGCGGTCAGGCTGCCGTCGCCGACCGCGGTGACACAGCGGTCCACATAGGTCTGCATCACCTCGATATCCGTGTGCAACTCGGCCAGAGTCATCCGGACCGACTGCAGTTGGGCCAGGGGACCACCGAACGCGGTGCGCTCGGTCAGATGCGCCAAGGCCAGGTCGAGGGCGACTCGGGCCGAGGCCACCGCGGCGACCGCGATGGAGAGCCGCTCCGTGGGCAGATTGGCGATGGCACCGAAGAATCCTCGGCCGGGCTCGCCGATTATGTTCGATGCCGGTACACGGCATTCGTCGAAGAACAACTCGGCTGTGTCTTGGCCGCGTCGGCCGATCTTGTGCATCGGTTTGCCTCGGCTGAAGCCGGGGGTGCCGTACTCGACTGCGATCAGGCTGGTGCCGCGGCCGTCGCGTTCGCCGGTGCGAGCCAGCACGATTGCCAAGTCGCAGGTTGCTCCGGAGGTGATGAACGTCTTCGAACCGTTGAGGACGTATTCGTCGCCCGCGTGGCGTGCGGTGGTACTGATCGCAGCTAGGTCGGAGCCGGCGCCCGGCTCACTCATCCCGAGCGAGACCACCAACTCGCCGGCGGTGAAGCGCGGTACCCAGCGGGCCCGCTGCTCGTCGGTCGCCAGATCGCGCAGATATGGCACGATGATGTCGTTCTGCATGCTGAACAGGTCCCCGGCCATCCCGGAAGCGACAACCTCTTCGGTCATCACCGCGTTGTATCGGAAGTCGTTGATTCCCAAGCCGCCCAGGGACGGGTCGAAGTCGAAGCCGAGGTACCCGGCCTGGCCGGCTGCCTTGACGAATGTGCGGTCCGGTGTACCGGCCGCTTCCCAGTCGGCTACGTAGGGCACGGCTTCCCGTTCGAGGAAGGTGCGGAACGCCTTGCGGAATTCCTCGTGTTCTGAGGTGTAGATAGTCCTATGCATCGACGGTTTCCTTCACGGGTGCCATGAGAGAGGCCGGAGGGGTGAACCGCTCCCCGTGCCGTGCTGCCAACTCGCGGGCTCGGGCGACAAAGTTGGTGACTCCACCGGGGTAGCCCTCGACGAACTGTGCAGTGCCGCCGGTCCACCGGGGGTAGCCGATACCCAGTAGTGAGCCGATGTTGGCGTCAGCGGTACTGCGCAGCAGGCCCGACTCCAGGCACCGGGCGGTGTCCAGCGCCTCGGCGAACAACAAGCGGTCGGTGAGTTCCTGGATGTCGTCGACGATCCGGAACGGGCCGAACTTGTCAGTCAACCCCGGCCACAGGACGGTGCGCCGTCCGTCGACGTACTCGTAGAATCCTGCTCCGGCTGCACGTCCGGGGCGCTGCTCGATTTCGATCATCCGATGGAGCAGCTCGGCGCCCGGGTGCGGGGTGAACGGTGTTCCCGCAGTGCGCGCCGCTTCGGCGAACTGGCTGTGGATCTTGTGCGGCAGCGCCAGAGTCACCTCGTCGAGCAGCGCCAGGGTGCCCATCGGGTAACCGGCCCTCTGCGATGCTCGCTCGATGGTCATCGGGTGCACACCCTCGGCGAGCATGGCGGCGGCCTCGAGCAACCGGGTCAGGATCACACGGCTGGTGTAGAAGCCGCGGCCGTCGTTGACGACGATCGGCGTCTTACCCAGCTGGCGGGCCACATCGAACGCGCGGGCCACGGTCGCATCGCTGGTCTTCTCACCCACGACGATCTCGAGCAGGTCCATCCGCTCGACCGGGCTGAAGAAGTGGAGGCCGATGAAATCCTCGGGCCGGGCCACGTTCTCGGCGAGTCCGGTGATCGGCAAGGTGGAGGTGTTGGACGCGAGCAACGCGTCGGGAGCCAATACGTCCACGACCTCGGCCAGCACGGCAGCCTTGAGCGCAGGGTCTTCGAAGACCGCCTCGATGAGCAGGTCCGCGCCGGCCAGGTCCGTCACGTCGGTGGTCGGCTGGATCAGAGCGGCGATCGCGTTGGCCTGCTCCTGGCTGCGACGTCCGCGAGCGACGTCCTTGTCGAGGACTTTGACGGCGTAGGCCTTTCCGCGCTCGGCGGCGGCCTGGTCGACGTCCTTGAGGTGCACGATCATACCGGAGGTGGCTGCGTTGAGTGCGATGCCGGCGCCCATCATTCCGGCACCGAGCACGGCGACCCGGGTGGCCTGCCAGGGTTCGAATCCCTCGGGTCGGCTGGCGCCCGAACGCACCGTCTGCATATCGAAGAAGGTGCCCTGGATGATGTTTCGGGTTTGCGGCGAGGTGGCCAGCTGGACGAACCACTGTGTCTCGATTTCGAATGCGGTGTCGATATCGACCTGGCTTCCCTCGACGGCAGCACAAAGAATCGCGGCGGCGGCGTCCATCGGCGCCCCCTTGTTCGCTGCCCGCAGCGCCCCGGCCCGTAGCGGCAGGGTCGCTTCGACGTGTGCGTCGGCCGGGGTGCCGCCGGGGATCGGTTCTCTACGGTCCCAGGGCTGATCGGCCGTTGTGGTTTCCAACGCCAGCGTGCGAGCAGTCTCGAGGAGTTCCCCGGCGGGGACCACCCGGTCGACAAGGCCCAACTCGAGGGCGGCCGCGGGCTTCAGTGAGGTACCGGGAAGCAGTACCCGGTCCAAGGCAGTGTCGAGACCGAGCAGCCGGACAGTACGGACCAATCCGCCACCGCCCGGTAGCAGGCCCAGTGTGGACTCGGGCAACCCGACGCGGACCTTGGGATCGTCCACCAGCACTCGGTGGTGCGCAGCCAGTGCCAGCTCGAAGCCTCCACCGAGTGCGGTGCCGCCGATGGCGGCGACCACGGGCACCCCGATGGACTCGAGGCGACGCAGGTGGGTCTTGGCGGTTGTCGCCAGAGCCTGAGCTGCGTCCACATCGTCGGTCATGGAAACGATCTCGTTGAGGTCGGCACCGGCCATGAAGGTCGATTTGGCCGATACCAGCAGGACCGCGCGCAGCTTGTCCCCGAGACCGGCGAGGTGATCGACGACGGCTCCGAGGTCGTCGACGGTGCGACCGGAGAGGGTGTTAACGCTCTTGTCCGGGTCGTCGAAAGTCAGTGTCACCACGCCGTCCACGTTGCTGGTGGAGATGGTGGGCGTGCTGAAAGTGGTGCTCATCCGGGTGCTCCTCAGATCCGCTCGATGATCGTGGCGATGCCCATGCCGCCGCCGACGCAGAGCGTCACCAGGCCGCGGCGCAGATCGCGTCGTTCCAACTCGTCCAGTACGGTGCCGATGAGCATTGCTCCGGTGGCGCCGAGCGGGTGCCCCAGCGCGATCGCGCCACCGTTGACATTGACTCGTTCGTGGTCCAGATCGAGGTCGCGGATGAAGCGCATCGCGACCGATGCAAACGCTTCGTTGATCTCGAACAGGTCGATGTCGTCGACCGTGAGTCCGGCGGCCTGCAGGGCCTTTCGGCTGGCGGGGGCGGGACCGGTCAGCATGATCGTGGGGTCGGATCCGGAGACGGCGGTGGCCACGACACGGCCGCGCGGCGTCAGTCCCAGGTCAGTGCCCACCTGCTCGTTACCGAGTACCACCAGAGCGGCGCCGTCGACGATTCCCGAGGAGTTGCCGCCGTGGTGCACGTGGTTGATGCGCTCCACCCAGTGGTACTTCTCCAGGGCGACCGCGTCGAAGCCGGCCTTCCCGAGCCCTGCGAACGACGGCTTGAGTCGGGCGAGGGTCTCGACGGTGGTGCCGGGGCGGAGATGCTCGTCGCGGTCGAGCACTACGGTGCCGTTGCGGTCGACGACCGGGACGATGCTGCGGTCGAACCATCCGTTCGCCTGAGCTTTGGCGGCTCGGGCCTGGGACTCGGCGGCGAACGAATCGACGTCCTTGCGGCTCCAACCTTCCAGTGTCGCAATGAGGTCGGCGCCGATGCCCTGCGGAACGAAGCCGGTGGTCAGGTTGGTCTCGGGGTCATTGGCCCAGGCGCCGCCGTCCGAACTCATCGGTACCCGGGACATGCTCTCCACGCCACCGGCGAAGACCATGCGCTCCCATCCGGAGGCGATCTTCTGGGCGGCGGTGTTGACGGCTTCCAGCCCGGAGGCGCAGAAGCGGTTCAGCTGCACGCCGGCCACTGTTTCGGGAAAGCCGGCGGCGAGAACCGCGGTGCGGGCGATGTCGGCGCCCTGATCGCGCAGCGGTGAGACGCAACCGAGTACGACATCGTCGACGACGCTGGGGTCGAGTCCGGGGCTGCGGGTCAGGGCGGCGTTCAGCAGGTCGACGGCCAAGGTCACCGGTTTCACACCGTGCAAGGCGCCGTTGCGGCCCTTGCCGCGTGGTGTGCGCAAGGCATCGTAGATGAACACTTCGTGGGGCATGGGTCCTCTTTCCGCTCCGGCTATCGAGCGCCGGGAACAGGCGGGATCTGGTCGGATGAAGGGGATCGGGACGGCTCGACAGTTCGGATCGTCTCCCGGCTACCCTCTTACGTTCAATGCTCAACTATAATTGTGATTAACTTTTTTGTGTTTGTAGTGCTGATTCAGCAGAGTCAGCGGTAGACGGGCGAGTCTTCCCGGCCGGACGTTGTCGCCGTAGCTGCGCGGGCGGTGTCCTGGGGTCACCACCCGCGCAACTCTGCGGGAGTCGGACGTCAGAAGCGTTCGTCCGGGCCCGGTGCGAACGGCCCGAAGACCGCCGGTCGACGTTCCAGGAACGACAACACTCCCTCTCGCACATCGGGAGTGCGCAACCTGCTCGCGTACACCCGCGACTCGATCTCGGACGCCTGGCGAGGTGTGTCGTGTCGCCAGGTGTCCATGAGCAATCGCTTGGCGAGTGCCACCGAGGTGGGTGAGGTCTCGGTGACGAACACTCGCGCATAGGCCATCGCGCGGTCCAGCACCTGCTCCGGTGGCACCAGCTGGGTGACCAGGCCGGCGTTGAGAGCCTCGTCCGCTTCGAAGACACGCCCCGACAGCAGCCAGTCGGTGGCGGTGGCCAACCCCACCAGGCGAGGCAGGTACCACGAAGACGCACTTTCCGGAACCACGCCGCGGCGGGTGAAGACGAATCCGAACCGGGCGGTCGAGCTGGCGATCTTGATGTCACACGCCGCCATGATCGAGGCGCCACCACCGACTGCGTCGCCGTTGACCGCTGCGACGACCGGGGTGCTCATGTCGAACAGTCGCTCGCTGACCCGACCACCGGGCTCGCGGTACCCGGTCGGGGTGTGCCCTGCTACGTCCTCCTCCAGTGCTTCGATCAGAGTGTCCGGACCGTGCAGTTCAGCACCGACGCAGAACGAGGCGCCGGCACCGGTGAGTAGAACCACTCGAACGTCCGGATCACGGTCGGCGCGATCGAGGGCATCGGCCAGGTCGCGAAGCATCTGGTTGCGCAGCGCATTTCGTCGTTCCGCTGCGTCGAGGACGATTACTGCGATCCCCTCGTCGACTCGGTAGTCGATATCCTCGTAGTGCCGGACGGTCTCGTCGGTGGTCATCACAGACCGCCCGAGCAGACCAGCACCTGCCCCGTGATGTAGCTCGACTCCGGCGCGCAGAGCAGATAGACGGCACCGGCAGCCTCTTCGGCCGTGCCGGCCCGGCCCAAGGCGATCTGCGCGGTTGCCTGCTCGTGCACGGCCGGGTTGATACCCACCTTGATGGTGCGCCCATCCACGTCGATCGTCTGTTCCTCGGTGGTGACCGTGGTCAACCTGGTCTCGATCACGCCATAGGCCACTGCGTTGACCGTCACGTTGTAGCGGCCCCATTCCTTGGCCAGGGTCTTGGTCATGCCCACCAGCCCGGCTTTGGCGGTGGAGTAGTTGACCTGGCCCGGATTCCCGTAGAGGCCCGACGTCGACGACGTGTTGACCACCTTGCGGGCCGGGACTGCCAGCCCCTGCGCGCGCTCCTTCTTCACTGCGGCGCTGATGACCGGCTGTGCGGCGCGCAGGATCCGGAACGGGGCACGCAGGTGGACGTCGAGGATGTCGTCGAACTGCTGATCGGTCATCTTCTGGATGACGTTGTCCCACGTGTACCCGGCATTGTTCACGATGATGTCGACGCCACCGAAGGCATCGACGGCGGTGGTCACGTAGCGATCGGCGAAGTCCGGGTCGGTAACACTGCCGACCACGGCCACAGCCTCACCGCCGGCGGCCTCGATCGCGGCCACGACTTCCTTGGCCGGGGCGTCGTCCAGATCGTTCACCACGACCCGGGCTCCTTCGGCGGCAAGCTTCTCGGCGACGGCGCGGCCGATGCCGCGCCCCGAACCGGAGACGAGGGCCACCTTCTGAGTCAGCTTTCCAGTCACAAGACACCTCCATAGGGTTCCGAACTCTCGATGTGTGAACCGTAATTTCACTTGCGCTATGTAGTCAACACCGACTTTTCAAGGCATATCGGCTATTTTCAGTTAATTAAGAATCTGCTAGATTGCGTTCACGTCCACTTCCGTCAACCGCTGGAGGGCCTAATGAGCACTCGCGAAACACGCAACGTCTGCATCACCGGGGTGGGCATGGTGCCCTTTGCCAAGCCCGGTGCCAGTGAGAATTACGACGTCATGGGTGCCGACGCCGCACGCCGGGCGTTGGCCGACGCGGGCATCGGCTACGCCGATGTCCAGCAGGCATATGTCGGCTACGTATACGGCGACTCGACCTGTGGTCAGACCGCGCTGTACGGAGTCGGCCTGACCGGCATCCCGATCGTCAATGTCAACAACAACTGCTCCACAGGCTCGTCGGCGCTGTGGCTTGCGCGTCAAGCCGTCGCGACAGGGGTGGCCGATTGCGTTCTGGCCCTCGGCTTCGAGCAGATGCGTCCGGGTGCGCTGGTCAACGTCTGGGACGACCGCCCGAGCCCCACCGGTCGCGGCGAGGCGATCACGACCGCCCAACGCGGCGGTGATCTCCCCGCGCCGATGGCCGCCAAGACGTTCGGTGGTGCCGGGGTCGCCTACATGGAGAAGTACGGAATCGGCCCGGAGATCTTCGGACGGGTGTCGGTCAAGGCCCGCAGCCACGCCGCGCGAAACCCCCTGGCCGTGTTCCGGGATCCGATCGACTTGGACACGGTGATGAACTCCAAGCCGATCTGGGGTCCCTTGACCCTGCTGATGTGCTGCCCGCCCACCAACGGTGCTGCAGCGGCTGTGGTGATGAGTGACGAATTCGCCCGGTCCAAGGGGATCGACGCTTCGATTCGGCTGCGCAGCCAGGCTCTGGTCACCGATGTAGCAGACACGTTCGACGGCAACGACATGTTCAAGGTCGTCGGCTATGAGATGACCCGCGAAGCAGCGCGGCAGGTCTACGAGGATTCGGGAGTAGACCCTCTCGATATCCCGGTCGTGGAGCTGCACGACTGCTTCGCGACCAACGAGCTGATCACCTACGAAGGGCTGGGCTTGACCCCCGAGGGCACAGCGGAGAAGTTCGTGCTTGCCGGCGACAACACCTATGGCGGCCGCGTGGTCACCAACCCTTCCGGTGGTCTCCTGTCGAAAGGACATCCTCTCGGCGCCACCGGTCTGGCCCAGTGCGCCGAGCTCGTGTGGCAGTTGCGCGGCCAGGCCGGGGATCGTCAAGTCGACGGCGCAAAGCTCGCGCTCCAGCACAACATCGGACTCGGCGGTGCCGCTGTGGTCTCTCTCTACGAAAAGGTCTCCTGATGCCTCTCGATGCCTCCATCCTGCAGCGAACCGACCCCACGATCGAAGTCGTCGTGGAACGCGGCCGGATCCAACAGTTCTCCAAGGCCATCGGAGAACAGGATCCGATCTATTCCGATGTTGCTGCGGCGCGCGCCGCAGGCCATCCGGACCTGCCGGCTCCTCCGACGTTCCTGTTCGGTCTCGAACTGGAATGCTCCGACATCTTCGACGTGCTCGGTGAGTACGGCGTAGACCTCGGTCAGGTGCTGCACGGAGAACAGACGTTCCGCTACTTCGAACCGGTACACGCCGGCGACACGGTGGTCTTCGCTCCCTCGTACGTGGACCTGTATTCCAAGGCCGGTGGCAGCCTCGACTTCCTCATCCGCCGCTGCGAGGTGCTGCGTGAGGGCACCAAGGTCGCCGAGATGGAGTCCACCACCGTCGTCAAGAACGGAGGGATCGCCTCGTGAGCGCACCCGAGATCACCATCCCGGACCTCGAGCCGGGTCCGATCACGCGCACCACGCTGGCCTTGTTCGCCGGCGCATCGGGTGACCACAACCCGATCCACATCGATCTGGACGCGGCGAAAGCAGCCGGTCTGGACGATGTCTTTGCGCACGGCATGTTGTCGATGGCCTATCTCGGTCGGCTGCTCACCGACGCGGTACCTCAGTCGCGGATCCGTGAGCTGTCCACCCGATTCACCGCAATCACGCCTGTCCTGGCCGAGCCCCGCCTGAGCGCCGAGTCGGTGCCCGAGGAAAGCTCGGAAGAAACGCTCGTGCTGAAGTTGAGTGCGGTCTTACCCGACGGCACTCGCACCATGAGTGGACGCGCGGTTCTTTCCCTGGCGTGATCGCATCGACTCCGCAAGGCGCCACTCCCCATCCTGTGGGAGTGGCGCCGCCGTCGTTACGCAACGGTCTACCGGACAGTGCAGCGTGGATGACCCTGCTCACCGAAGGGGTACGCCCTCTGCTGGTCGGCTCTCTCGGCTTCGACGAGGCTCGCGCCGAACGAACCGAGCACGGACTGTTCGTCGTGACCCAACAGTTGGATTTCGGCGACGTGCCGGCGCCGGGCACTCCGGTAAGCGCACAAGCCTCGCTGCTCACCGCCTCCACCAGCACCCTGCTGATCCGCACCGACCTGTTCGAGCCCGAGGGACATCGAGTGTGCAACCTGGTTACCCGCTATGTCCACGTCGACCTGCGCACGCGCCGCTCGATCCCCTTGCCGGCGAACGCTGTTGCAGGCTGTACAACACGATGACTCGGATATCGCACGACCCGATTTCCGCAGAACAGAGCACACGGCTGCCTCTGTCTTCCCCGGGCGCGTTTCACATCCCTATCGCCGAGCGAAGGACATCGCGTGGCAATCTCCGCCGTAGATCGCACAGGGTCATCACGCAGCTCGGCGTCCTCGTTCCAGAAGTACGGAACGAGGACGCCGACCAGCGACCTTCTTTTCGTCGAGGACACGCTCGGAAACTGACGACCTGCACGTAGGGCTTTCGATGCTGCGCGCGTGAACCGAGTAAGCGCTACATCAGCGACTCGGCAAGTGTTCTGCCACGGCCTCGTGGTACCACTCGGTCGTGACGGGCTCGTACGCAAGAAGGATCTCGCGATTTATCCGACCCCCGTGTGGTGTTCGCAACGACATCGTGCGGCGGAACAACGTCTCACCGGTCCCAGTGTCGGTGAACTCGTAGGTTACGGTGTGGATACCGTCGAAACCGCCTGTGCCATACATATTCTGAGCAATCTTTCCGATCGACTGGAAAGTCCGGAGGTGAGGTCGCTGTGCCATCACCACCTGCCAGTCGAAGCAGCACTCAGATCCGTCGAGCAGTGCGGTCTCCGACCAGGTGACACCGTGACGGACTCGCGAGGATGCACTGGGCCAGATGGGTGGTTCGCTGGTCCTGCATGCGCATCAGCGAGCAGGACCAGCGTGACCGACGAAAGAACACAACCCCGGTGCCTTTGGGGACAGGACCGACGTGGCCGTCAGGGTACTAATACTGCCCGGCCTCGGACGTTGCCCCTCTCGAGTTCACGAAATGCGTCCAGTGCATCTGCCAGAGGGAAGGTCTCCACCTCGATGGTGATCCGGCCTTCCTGAGCCAGGCGAACGCAGGCTTCCAGGTCGGTGCGGGTGCCGCCATAGGAGCTGCGCAGCCAGGCACCCCACGGCCAGCCCCGGCCGGTACGAGCCTCGGCGCTGGCAGGAATCGAACCGCCGCCGAGTCCGGAGAACTGACACATCCCTCCCGGTGCAACGGCGTCGACGGCTGTTGCGGTGGTGGCGTCGTTGCCGACGAAGTCGAAGACGGCGTCGGCTCCCAGACCACCGGTCAGCTCGAGCACCCGCGCGGCAGCGTCCGGGCAGCCTCGGACGGTGTCATGGGCACCGAGAGTCAGCGCCGTCTTCAACCGCAGCTCGTCCACGTCCAATGCCACGATTCGTACGTCGGGCAGGGTCGCGAGTATCTGCACCCCCACGTGGCCCAGGCCGCCGATCCCGATAACCAGCGCTGTGGCGCCGGGTTTCAGGACGGATCGGGATTGCTCGATGGCGTGGTACGGGGTCATCGCGGCGTCGGCGAGCGGCGCCGAGGTCACCGGATCCAGATCGCCGAGTGGTACCAGAAACCGTGCCGGCACCTTCATGAACTCGGCCATCCCACCGTCGGGGCCGAGCCCCGGCGCGGGTGGCTGTGCCCGTCGGCCGGTGGCGACACACAGATTGTCGTCCCCGCGCCGGCAGGCGACACACTCGCCGCACGACCAACACAGGTGCACGATCGCTCGGTCGCCGAGGGACCACCCGGCAACCTCGCTCCCCATGTCCACGACGTGACCGGTGACTTCGTGCCCGAGCACTACCGGGCGGCGGAACAAAGGCTGCTCGGAGTGAGCGACGTGCAGATCGGAATGGCAGATGCCGGCGCCGGCAACTTTCAGAAGCACATCGCGGGGCCCGGGTACCGGATCCGGAATCTCGTGGACGCGAAGGTCGCGGGGCCCGACCAGTTGGACGGCCTTCATCGGCACATCACTTGAACTCGAAGCCAGCGTACGAGGAATCCTCGACTGCGGTCATCTTGGCGTTCAGTCCGGCCAGGCCGCCGTCGTAATGGCGGAAGACGATCTTCTTGCCCGGAGTGTTGGTGCCGTAGGTGTAGTCGATCTTCTCCTCGGCCGCCAGCGAAGTGCTGTTCAGCTCGTAGACGTGATCGGTCCACTCCTTGGCTGCCTCGAAGGTGGCCTCCACCCGCGTCGCCCCGCGGCGCACCGCTTCACCGAGCGTGCCGGTGACGAAGTCGACCTGCCGTTCGGACATGCGGGGCACGTTTCCGCTGGAGCTGTGCGGTCCGACGAGAAAGAACAGGTTCGGGAAACCGGGGGCCGACGCACCGACGAATGTGAAAGGTCCGTCTTCCCACGCTGAGTTCAGCGACGCGCCACCGGCGGTGATGTCGATTCGGTCGTAGGCGCCGGTGATGGCGTCGAATCCGGTGGCGTAGATGATGACGTCGAAGTCTTCGGTGCCTTCGGTGGTTTCGATTCCGGTCTCTGTGATCTTGGTGATCGGTGTGGTTCGTAGGTCGACCAACTCGACGTTGGGCTGGTTGTAGACCTCGTAGTAGTTGGTCTCGAACGGCGGACGTTTGGCTCCGTAGCCGTGGTCGGGCACCAGCAGATCGGCGACTTTCGGGTCGTGGACGCGGGTCCGGATCTTGCTCTCCACGAAGTCGGAGAACTCGCGGTTGTAGACCTTGTCGGTCATGACTTGCATGTAATTGCCGAGTAATTTGGCGAATCCTGGTGCGTTGTAGAGCTGCTCCCAGAATTTCAGGCGCTCCTCGTGACTGACTGCCCCGGCTTCGACGGGCGCGAAATTGTGCATGAACCCGGCAAAGGAGCTTTTCAGCGACTCGTGCAGTTGGTCCATGGTGGACTTGATCTGCTCTTGTTCCTCGTCGGTGATCGGCGCGTTGTTGAGCGGTGTACACCAGTTGGGTGTGCGCTGGTACACGGTCAGCGAACCGACCTCGCCGGCGATGGCGGAGATCACCTGGACTCCGGTCGACCCGGTACCGATCACGGCGACCTTCTTGCCCGCGACGTCGACGCCTTCCTGGGGCCATAGGCCGGTATGTGCCGACACCCCGCGGAAGTCGTCGATTCCCGGGACCGGGGGGTACTGCGGCGCCGAGAGCATGCCGATGCCGGTGATCACGAAACGAGCGTGGATCACGTCGCCGTTCGCGGTGGTCACCTTCCAGGTGTGGGTGTCCTCGTCGAAGTCCATGGCCGTGACGCGGGTGTCGAATGTGATGTACTTGCGCAGGTCGAAGCGGTCCGCCACGTGGTTGAGGTAGCTCTCGATCTCCGGTTGGCCGGCGAAGTGCTCGGACCAGGACCACTCCTCGCGGAGTTCCTTGGAGAAGAAGAATGCGTACGTGTAGGACTCGGAATCGAAGCGCGCTCCGGGGTACCTGTTCCAGTACCAGGTTCCGCCGACCCCGCTGCCCGCTTCGACCGCTGCGAAGGTCAGATCGGTCTGGGTCAGTCGGTACAGCTGATAGAGGCCGGAGATACCGGCGCCGATGACCAGCACGTCGAGGGTTCCGGAAGGTGCCGAGTCGATTCGGGGAGTGTTCATGGGCAATGGTCCGTTCTGGAGGGGATCAATCGAGCGTGCGGATGAAGGTTCCGGCGCGCTCGAGCGATGGGAGGGCCTCGGAAAGTCGGCCGAGCAGAATCTGGTGTACGTGCGGCATGCCGTCCTCGACCTGGACCTCGACGCGGCCACCGGCGGCGCGGATCTTCTCGGCCAGGCGCGCAGTGTCGTCGAAGAGGATCTCCTCGGTGCCCACCTGCACCAGCAACGGCGGCAGGCCGGTGAGATCGCCGTACAGCGGTGAGGCGAGAGGATTGGTGCGGTCCCCATCGCCGAGGTACGCGGCGGCGTTGGCGTCGAGCTGCTCCTTGGTGACCAACGGGTCGCGTGCCGCCCGGTCGATGATGCTGGCGGCGCCCTGAGTCAGGTCGACCCACGGTGAGAAGGCGACGGCACCGAGCGGCGTCGCGATGCCGGACTCTCTCGCAGCCAACAGGGTGGCCAGCACCATACCGCCGCCGGCAGAGTCCCCGGCCACCACCACGTTGTCGGCTCCGCGCTCGGCGATCAGTGCCCGCAGCGCTGCGGTGGCATCGTCGAGTGCGGCGGGGAACGGGTGTTCCGGTGCGCGACGGTAGTCGAGTACGAACACATCGACGGCGGCAGCATCAGCCAGTGCAGCGGCCAACGGTCCGTGGCTGCGGCTGGAGCCGAATTGGAAGCCACCGCCGTGCAGATAGAGCACGGCACGGCGACCGGCGCCGGTGGGACGGAACCATGCGCCGGGTACGTCTCCCACGATTCCTTCCGTGCGGGTCACCCCTGCGGCGAGGCCGGCCTTCTCCATGCTCACGTCGTACCCGTCGCGCACCTGATCAAGGGTGGCGTCGGGCGCTGCGAACGAAAAAGCGTCGATAACTGCGTCGATGACGTGCTGCTCAGGCACGGCTTCCTCCTCGGAGTGATTTCTCAGCCAGGGACCTCGTCGTGGAGCGTCCGTCGACGCTTCGGTTCGGCAGCCTGAATGGATTTGGGAACAGGGTGGGCGCTATGGCAGTGGGACGGACTCTGTACCCGGCCGCTGTGACGACCAACACATCGTATCGTCCTGTTTGAGAAAATACCAGAATCTAAATTAACTAAACGTGGTTATCTCGAAGCGCCGGTGCGTACCGGTGAACTCACATAGTCGTCGAAGTTCGGGCGGCGGGTCATCTTCCAGTACTCCAGCACCGTCCACGGGGAATTGGTGACAACTCGGCCGGTGGAGTTGCGGTAGTAGCTTTCGACCCCCTCTAGGCCGTGTTTCATAAGC
>NZ_LRRH01000127.1 GCF_001646785.1 Rhodococcus phenolicus | reverse complement strand
ACCAATATTCGGTCTGTCCGACTGAAGGTTCCCCTCACCAGGGGGTGGGATTGGATCCGGTGGTCGCGGCGATCGTGCGGGGCGCCGCCCGGTTCTCCGCCGTCGACCTGCTGCGCGACCGCGCGACCCTCGCCGAACTGCGCGAGCGCGCGATGGACGCATGGGGTGATTGTGCGGCAGTGCTGGTGCCGACAGCACCCTTCCATCCGACGATCGCGCAGGTCGAGGCGGATCCCGTCGGCGTGAACTCGCGGCTGGGCACGTACACGAATTTCTGCAATCTGTTCGACCTGTGCGGGGTCGCGGTGCCGGCCGGGGAGGTCGTCGAATCCGACGGCAGCACAGCGCAGTTCGGTGTGACGGTGCTGGCGCCTGCCGGTCACGACGCGGTCGCGACGGACATCGCTGCGCGCCTGACCGGCGTCCCGCGCGACCCGGAAACCCCGTCGTGGCCGGAACAGGCCGGGGCACAGTCGTTCCCGCTGATCGTGTTCGGCGCGCACCTGCGCGATCAGCCGCTCGCCGGTCAGCTCACCGCGCTCGGCGCCCGCTGGGCCGGATCGGTCTCGACGGCACCCGAGTACCGGATGACCGCGCTGCCCACGCAGCCACCGAAGCCGGCGGTGGTGCGCTGCGCGGACGGCGGTGCGTCGCTGGCAGGGGAGCGGTGGGTGTGCTCACCGTCCGCGCTCGGCCGGTTCCTCGCCGCGCTGCCGTCGCCGATGGGGCTCGGTTCGGTGCAGCTGGACGACGGCACATGGGAGACCGGGTTCGTGTGCGGCGACGACGCCGCGGCCGCCGCCCGCGACATCACCGCCGCCGGCTCCTGGCGCACCCACCTCGCCGCCACCCTCGTGTAGCGGCGACCTCCCGCCGCACGGTGATGGGAACCTTCAGCCGGATAGACCGAATATTGGTTCCCATCACCCGGAGGGGACGGGCGGCTGGGGAGACCAGGAAACCAAAGAAACGGCGGGTCAGGCGGGGACGAGGCCGCTGACGTCGGCGAGCAGTTCGAGAGAACGCAGCCACGCGGTGCGGCCGGGCGCCGAGGACACCACGATCAGTTCGTCGGCCTGGGCGCGTTCGGTGAACGCGTCCAGGTACGTGCGGACCTCGGCGGGGTCGCCTACGGCGGTGTAGTGCAGCATCTGCGTCACCTGACGGCCGGCGGGGGAGTCGAGCAGCAGTTCGACCTCCTCGTCGGTGAAGCTGCGGCCACGGCCGACCATCTGCACCACGCGGTTCCGTTTGGTGGCCTCGAACAGCTGCCGCGCTTCCTCGGTGGTGTCCGCGGCGATCACCCCGACACCGGCGATGACGTGTGGTTCGGCGAGCTGCTCGGACGGCTGGAACTCGCGCCGGTACAACGCGACCGCGTCCTCCAGGGCCTGCGGCGCGAAATGGGATGCGAAGCCGTACGGAAGGCCGAGCAGCGCGGCGAGTTTCGCACCGAACAGTGACGACCCGAGAATGTAGAGCGGCACATCGGCGCCCTTGCCGGGGATCGCGTCGACACCCGGGATGCGGGTCTGCCCCCGCAGATAGGCCTGCAGCTCCAGCACGTCCTGCGGGAAGCTGTCCGCCGACGACGGATCACGCCGCAGCGCGCGCATCGTGTTCTGGTCGCTGCCCGGCGCACGGCCCAGACCCAGATCGATGCGGCCGGGATGGAGCGACTCGAGCGTGCCGAACTGCTCGGCGATCGTCAGCGGCGAATGGTTCGGCAGCATGATGCCCCCGGCACCGAGCCGGATCGACGACGTGTGCGCGGCGACGTGCGCGATCAGCACACTGGTCGCGGACGACGCGATCGACGGCATGTTGTGGTGCTCGGCGTACCAGATGCGCCGGTAGCCCCACTCCTCGGCAAGTTGCGCCATCCGCACGCTCGCCGCGAAGCTGTCCCGCGCGGTTTCGCCCTTGCCGATGTGTGCCAGGTCGAGGATGGAGAGGGGAACTGTCACCGGTGATCCTTCGCATCAGGGCCCGGGATCGGACGCCGGGCACACCTCTGATGCACAACCGGGCGCGGCCGGCAGGTATTCCTGCCGGCCGCGCCCGGTACCGATCACATCTCGTCGAAGTGACCGTAGGTGCCGCGGTAGAACAGCAGCGGACCACCGCTGTGCAGCGCCGTCAGGCCGGTCACCCGCGCGACCACGATGGTGTGGTCGCCGGCGTCGTGCTCGGCCTCGATCGTCGCCTCGACGCGCGCGATCGCCCCCTCGATGGCGGGTGCGCCGTTGTCGCCGGGCGTCCACTCCACACCGAGGAACTTGTTGCCGCCGCTGACCGCGAACGCCGCACACAGGGTGCGCTGGCTCGCTGCCAGGACATTGATCGAGAACGTGCCGATCTCCCGGATCTTCGGCCACGTCGTCGACGTGCGTGCCGGACAGAACGAGACCAACGGTGGATCCAGCGACACGGACGTGAAGGACTGGCACGCGAACCCGAGCGGTTCGTCGCCGTCCAAGGCGGTGATGACGGTGACTCCCGTGCAGAAGTTGCCCATCACATCGCGCATCCGGCGCGGATCCAGCACTGCGTGTTCTGCGGTCATCGGGTGTTCGGCGCGGATACTCCCTCGTTCACGGGGGAGAGGAAGCGCCGTCCTCCTTTCATGTGTGTTGTGGTGTCGGACAAACCTTGTCGGTGGGGTCGGTTAACGTGCCGGCCATGGGGATCGAGGTGGTGCGCTACAACTACCGGTTGCGGCCGGGCGCTGTTGCCGAGCGCGCCCTGACCCAGGAGTGGCATCGCTGCCGGTTCCTGTGGAACGAAGCCGTCCACCAGGCCAAAACCGGTGTTCGGCCGACGTTCGCGAAACTGAGCAAGCTGTTGACCGAGGCTCGAGCACGGTCGTCGTGGCTGCGGGATGGTTCCCAGGTCGCGCAGCAGCAGATGCTGCGCACCTACGCGCAAGCGTTGGACGCCTCGTTCACGGTCAAGGGCCGGGGCTGGCCTCGCTTCAAGGCGCGAAAGAAGACGTTGCCGTCGCTCGAGTATACCCGCCGCGGGTTCCGGATCCGGGAGGGCCGGTTGGTGTTGCCCAAGGGTGTCTCGATTCCGGTGGTGTGGTCGCGGGAGTTGCCGTCGGAGCCGACGAGCGTGCGCATCATTCAGGATTCTCTCGGCCATTGGTATGCCTCGTTCGTGGTGACTCGCGTCGCCGAGTCGATCCAGGTCGCCGATCAAACCAGTGCGGTCGGGATCGATTGGGAGGTGTCCCGCACCGCGACGGCGACCGAGGAGCGGTTCGATCTGCCGCATGCCGGGCACCGGAAACGGTGTGCGGCGGAGTTGGCGAAATCCCAACGCCGGATGGCGCGGCGCCGGCACGGGAGGGGTCATCCGCCGTCGAGGGGCTACCGGCAGGCCCGCCGCACGGCGGCGAAGGTGCAGAAGAAGGCAGCCCGGCAGAACCGGCACGACGGCCGGATCTGGGCCAAGACCGTGGTCGACGCGCATCACCTCATCGCGGTGGAGGACTTCAAGCCGAGGTTTCTGTCGAAGACGAACATGGCGCGCAAGGCAGCGGATGCCGCGGTGGGGGCCATCAAGCGTGAACTTGTCGAACAGGGCAGGCGGGCCGGCCGGAAGGTGGTGGTGGTGCGGCCCGCGTATACGACGATGACGTGTTCGGGGTGTTTCGCGAGAGCCAAGCAACCCCTCGGGCTCGGGGAACGGATTTTCCGGTGCTGGGTGTGTGGGCACACCGCATGCCGGGACCGGAACGCTGCCAGGGTGATTCTGGCTGTGGCGGAGCGTGGCCACACCGGTGTCGACGACGTGAGTCAAGTGGATCACCTCCCTTCGGGTGGTGGTGCGGTTGCGGTCTGAGCCGGGAATCTCCTGCCTTCGGACAGGAGAGGCGTTGACATGCTCCAATCGGGTGTCGGCTTCGGGACCAGTGTCCGCTATCGGGCGTCCGGGCGGCGAGGGCGCTCCCGGACAGCGGGCGTCCGTGGTCGCGGAGCTGCGCACTCGGTGACCTGAACGAACGAGGGCCTCGATGGTCGGGTTCAGGTCGGAACAGGACCCGCCGGCCCTCGTCGGCGTTTTCCTGTCGTCGGGCAATCGGCATCTTCGGATGTGTCTCGCGATGTTCGCGCTGTTCGGGTTCGTTCACACGGGGCATCACTGTCATGGGTTTCGACCCGGTGACCGGGTGGTCTCCCTCGCGGCGAGGGAGTGGAAGCCCGCCAGGAAAGTGAGGTCGACAATTCGGGTCCGTACTGTCCGGAGGGGTACTGGTAGACCCTGGACCGCCGTTCGGACCGCATCGGTCGAGGGCTGAGCCCTGTACCGGACTCGCCTCGGCGAACAGTGAGCAGCCGGTGGAACTGGCAAGGACGAATCATGGGCACCGAACCGGGGCAGCACCTGCACGAAGAACCTCAATCGGAGCGTGGCTCGAAGGGTTCGCGCGACACCGGAGCGGATGAGGCCGGCGGCGGACCGACCGACCGCCCTGCCGGGGCGTTCGACCAGGAGGAGATGCAATCGAGCAGAGCGAGTCCGCGAGCGCGGGGCTGGTTCGCGCCCTCCCGGTGATGCCGAACCGGCTGTTCCGCCCTGTGAGGGACCCACCACCTCGACCGCGGAGGGTCGGCCCGAACACGACGAACACGTCGATACTTCGCATCCTCTGGCCCCGGACCCGCAGGACACTCCCCGCGGCGCGGTCGCCTCGTCCGCCGAGGAGCAGCCGGCCGCGGAGACGGAGGAGGCGGTCGAGTCCGACGAGGGAGTGGGTCCGGCGCACCAGAGCGGCGTGGGCAGGGCCGGGGACACGAGTTAGGTCGTCTATCTTCCCCCCCGGGGGGCGCGACCGGGAGTCGGCGGCCTCTGTGGGGCACTCGATGCCGGTGATCACCGCGACGTAGTTCGGCCGGGATGTCGTCCCGCAGCTCGCACAACTCGGCGGATCGTTCGGGGCCGGGACCGCTTGCCCGACCACGAACGGTTCCGAATCAGTGCACGGGTGCCGGCCCGGCCAGCACACATCGGGTGCCGGTGAAGATGGTCGGCATGCACTTGTTGCAGTGGATGCACAGCGATCGATGTTCCGGCTCGGCCGCGATCCGATTGATCAGGTCGGGTTCGCGGAGCAGCGCTCGTGCCATCGCGACGAACTCGAACCCCTCGGCCATTGCCGTATCCATTCCGGCCCGGTCGGTGACACCGCCGAGAAGCACGAGCGGCATCTTCACCGCCGCACGGATCTGCCGCGCCTGCTCCAGCATGAACAAGTCACGGTAGGGGTAGGACTTGAGGAAGTGTCCGCCGACCAATTTCATTCCGGTGCGCACCGGCTCGCGCATGACGGCTGCGAACTCCCGGAGCGGAACGTCACCCTTGAACAGATACATCGAATTCAACAGGGAACTGCCGACGGTGAGCTCGATGGCATCGAGGGAGCCGTCCTCCTCGAGCCACTGCGCCACCTGGACGGCCTCGTCCAGCCAGAATCCGCCCGGTACACCGTCGTCCATGTTCAGTTTCGCGAGGATCGCGACCTTGCCGCCCACGGCGTCCCGCACCTCGCAGGCGGTCTCCCGCACCAGCCGGGCCCGATTCGTCAACGATCCGCCGTAGGCATCGTCGCGCTTGTTGATCTTGGGGCTGAGAAACGAACTCGCGAAATAGTTGTGACCGAAATGGATCTCCACCGCATCGAAGCCGGATTCGACGGCGAGGCGTGCGGCGTTCCCGTGTGCACGACGGATCCGTTCGATGTCGCCGAGTGTCGCCGCACGGACGGTGCGCATGCTGAGCGGGTTGAGCTGACGGGACGGCCCGAGCGCCGGAGACCCGTTGCTCGCGCCGTTGGCGACGGGGCCGGCATGCCCGATCTGAGCCGAGGCCGCCGCCCCCTCGGCATGAATCGCATCGGTGAGGCGCCGGAGTCCGGGCACTGCCTCGGGGCGCATCCAGATCTGATCGGCCTCGGTCCGGCCCTCCGGTGCCACGGCGCAATACGCCACGGTGGTCATACCGACCCCGCCCGCCGCGGGGCGGCGGTGGTACTCGATGAGATCGTCGGAGACGAGCGCACCGGGGGTGGCGGCTTCGAACGTGGCGGCCTTGATGATGCGGTTGCGGAGCGTGATCGGGCCCAACGTCGCGGACGCGAGGACGTCGGGAATGTCACGGGCGGTCATGAGAACTCCTGGTCGAGAGGTCGGCGGCGGGGTGGCTGCGCCGATTCGTCACGAGTTCGCCGCGACGGGCGAGATCGTCGATCGTGTCGCGGAGATCGGCGCAGGAGGGGATCCAGGACGGTGTGTGGCCGGCCCCGGTGTCGTTGCGGATACGGGGGCATGCGTGCGCGGCGTCGGTGAGCCACTGGATGCTGGTGTGAGCTTCGCTGTGTTTCTCGGCGAGTACGCGATTGCCGCAGGTGCGGCACGTGACGGGCTGCATGTCGATCCGTCCGCGTGAAGTCAGCGCTGAACCATGTCGGTCGGTGCCCAGAAGGCGCGCATGCTCGTGATCCGGCCGTCCTGGTCGAAAGTCATCACATCGATCGGGTCGATCTCGTACGTCTGTTCGCCGGCTTTCGTGACGACGCGGAAATGGAACGCGGCGTTCGCTCCGCTGATCCGGAGTGTCAGGAGTTCGGTCGTGTTCTCGGTGGCCTCGATGCCCTTGTAGAACTCGGTGATGGCAGCACGTCCGATACGAGGCTCGCTGCCGACGGGGTCCTCGAGGGTGGCGTCCTCGGCATACAGTGCGGCGACCTCGGTGGCGCGGCCGGACGCCACCGCAGCGAGATAGGCGTTCACGGTCGCGCGAATGCGTTCCGTCTGGGAACCTGTCTCGGAAGTAGTCATTGTTGCTCCTGTAACGGCACGACGATGGGGTGATCCGCCGACGCTAGCCGCGGCGGCGCCCGATGAGCGGGCAGCCTCCCACGCAGCGGGAGCTTCCGGTCCGGGGACGCCTGTCGTCGTTGTTACGCTTTCGTGGTGTCCGAGACCGATACCGACCAGTACCCCTCTCTTCCCGCGACGAGCTGGGCCGTACTCGGGATGCTCTCGTTCGGGGAGGAACTGACCGGCAACGATCTGAAGAAGTGGGCGGATTGGAGCATCGGCTTCTACTACTGGAGCCCCTCGGTCAGCCAGGTCTATGCGGAACTGAAGAAGCTCGAGACGCTCGGGTTCGTCCGGTCCCGTGTGGTGAGCGAACCCGGGACGCGTGGCCGACGTGTCTACGCGATCACCGAGGACGGCTTGGGCGCGGTGCGGACGTGGTCGCGTGAGGCACCGGTGGAGCTGCCCGTGCTCAAACACGGTGTCATGCTCCGGATGTACATGGGGCACCTGAACGATCCGGACCAGCTGAAGGCCATCGTGCACGACCACATCGTCAATCTCGAAGACAAGCTGCGTCGCGCCGGCGAGCACGCGGATCATTCCGACCGTGAACCGGGCTGGGCGTTCTCACAAATGAGTCTGCGGTGGGCCGAGCGGTATTTCCGGGCCGAGATCGATCTGTCCAGGCAGCTCCTCGACGACATCGACGAGGCAGCAGCGCAGTTCGCGCGCAGCGACATCGATGCACAGGGGATGCCCCGTCCCCGGACTCCGGGAAGCTGGAAGGGTCTCTCGATCGGTTCCACCGAGATCGGGGGTGACGAGCACGAGCCTGTCCCCGGCGAACGGTAGTCGGCGGTCAGGCGTACTGCGGCTCGCCCGCAGGGGAACTCGTGAACAGAGGCCGGTGACGTTGCAGGGTCGGTGTGACGTGATTGCGGTCGAGCATGCGCCAGACGGCAGTCGCCGTCATCCTGACGGGTGCGCTGATGCGGTGGTCGAACCGCAGGTGGGATAGGGGCCCACACACGGACAGCGCGGCGACCGGAGACCCCACCGGACCGATCGCAACGGCGATACACCCGAATCCCGGTACGGATTCTTCTCTTTCGTAAGCGATTCCGCTTTCCCGGATGTGGTCGTAAGCCTGTCCGGGGGTGCCCGTGTAGGCAAGAAGAGCCTTGCCGAGCGCTGTACTGTGCGCCGTACGGCGCCCGCCGATGCGTGTGGGAACGGCGGACATCAGTCGTCCACCGAGTTTCTCGAGATAGACGATGTCGTTCCCGTCGAGGACGGCCAGGTGTACGACGAAGCCGGTGAGACGCTGCAGCTCCTGGAGGTGCGGTAGAGCGGTTGCGTGCAGCCGGTCCTGATGAACGGCGAGAGAGCCGAGTTCCATCAGGCGTAGGCCCAGCGTGTAGTCACGGCCTTCGCGGTGGAGCCACCGCATCGAAACGAGTCGCTCGAGCATCCTGTGAGCGGACGATCTGGGCAGGCCCGTTCGGCGCACGATCTGGGCGAGGGTCAGTCGGCCGGCGCCGTCGAACGCGTCCAGTACCAGGCTGACGCGATCGAGTACTGCGCTGGGGGTCAGGCGGTCGGCTTCGACCTGGATCGTCATGTGTTCTCCTACAGTCGCGGCGTCATTGACGCGGGGACGTGGGTATTTCTATTAGGAATACTGTCACATGGCCGCCTGATTGTGAAGCACGACACCTCGCGGGCGTTGATGCGTCTCGGACGACCGACGCGGCCGGACCCGAGAACCCGGGCGGCGGCTCGAGTGGTACGGGTTCCGAGCCGATCCGGAATGGATCGGTCACCGAGGTGTTCCGTCGCAACCACGTCGGTGTCTCTTCCGGCACGACCTCTCCCGCTCAACGCAACATGCACTACACCCAGGGTCGGGAAGTCACTACCGTCCGACAGATCCCGCCCGGGACCCGGAATCTCACCCTCTCGGCCCACCCCACTTGTATCGGAGGTACACAATGACACTCCCGGACAACGAAGTTCGCGTCATCGAATCGGCCCCGCCACCGACCCGCTACGCGCGAGGATGGCACTGCCTGGGGCTCCTCGACGAGTTCCGCGACGGCAATCCGCATGCGGTCGACGTGTTCGGCACGAAACTGGTCGTTTTCGCAGACAGCAAGGGCTCGTTGAACGTACTCAACGGCTACTGCCCGCACATGGGCGGCGATCTCACCCAGGGCACGGTCAAGGGTGACTCCGTGGCGTGCCCGTTCCACGACTGGCGATGGGCGGGTAACGGTCGCTGCTCGAGCATCCCCTATGCGCGACGGGTTCCGCCGCTCGCTCGGACGAAGGCGTGGACCACGCTGGAACGCAACGGCCAGCTGTACATCTGGCACGATCCACAGGGCAACCCGCCGCCGCCGGAAGTCACGATCCCGGAGATCGAGGGATACGCCGAAGGCGAGTGGACCGACTTCACGTGGAACCGTCTGACGATCGAGGGCTCGAACTGTCGTGAGATCGTCGACAACGTGGTCGACATGGCACACTTCTTCTACATCCACTATTCGTTCCCGGTGTATTTCAAGAACGTGTTCGAAGGTCATATCGCCAGTCAGAACATGAACACCAAACCGCGTGAGGACGTGGACCTCGGTACCAGTTACTCCCGCAGTGACGATTCGATAGGGCGTTCCGAGGCCGCGTACTACGGGCCTTCGTACATGATCGACTACTTGTGGAACGAGTCACCGGTGGGGCAACTCGAGACGGTGCTGATCAATTGCCACTATCCGGTTTCGCCCACGAGCTTCGTGCTGCAGTGGGGCGCCGCGGTGAAGAAGCCGCAGGGGCTCACCGACGATCAGGCCAAGGAGATTGCCGAGACCTTCACGAAGGGTGTCGAACTCGGGTTCGTTCAGGACGTGGAGATCTGGCGGAACAAGGCGAAGATCGACAACCCGTTGCTGTGCGAAGAGGACGGCCCGGTCTACCAGTTGCGTCGCTGGTACGAGCAGTTCTACGTCGACGTCGAAGACGTCACTCCGGAAATGACCCGGCGCTTCGAATTCGAGATCGACACCGAACGCGCGATCAGTTTCTGGCGTGAGGAGGTCGAGGAGAACCTCGCAGCCGGACGATTCATCACGTCCGACCCACGGATCGAGGCTTTCCAGGCGAGTGATGACCAGCCGACCGAGGTCGGTGCGCAGAACTGAGAGTGAACCGTGAGGCCGGCCCGGCCGAACCAGGCCGGCCTCACGGGCATGTCACCTGGCGCGTAGTGCTGCGTGCTCTCCGGCGATCCGGCCGAACACGATGGCGTCGGCGATGTGGAACCCCCCGTCCTTCGCCCAGCTGAACGTGGAGCTGACCGTGCCGGCCGCGTAGAGACCGTCGATCACGGCACCGTCGGTGTCGAGGACACGCGCGTGCTCGTCTCGGCGGGGGCCACCGTTGGTCCACGCCAGCATCGGTCCGCTGTGATAGGCGTAGAAGGGCGGTTCGAGGAGCGGAACCAGGGTTGCGGCGGAACGCCCGAAGCGTCCGTCGACGCCGGCGGCACATGCGGCGTTGTACTCCGCCACGGTGTCGCCGAGCCGATCCGCCGGAAGGCCCGTGGCTGCAGCCAGCTCTTCGAGCGTGTCGCCTCGCAGGATCCACCCCGCGTCGATCTCCGTGCTGTTGTCGGCACTCCAGCGGTATTCGTTCATCAGCACGTTCCACCCGACGGGCAGGACGTCCGCGGAACCGCTGATCGGTCCCGCCGCCCTCGTCTTCTCGTCGAACACGACCCACATGGGACGATGCGGATGCAACACGTACCGTCCGTCGATCAGTGCCTGACCGTGCCCCGAGGGGACGAACTCGTCGACGAAGCGCGCTCCGCTCCCGTCGACCCAGATCAGTCCCCGTGAGTAGACGAACATCGCGAAGTGGCCGTGCCGCGAACCAGGTTCGGTGATGCCGTTGACCGCCATCATGTTGTCCATGTGCCACACGTCGGCTCCGACCCGCTGCGCCATGCGGAGCCCGTCGCCCGTTGCGGCCGTGCTGCCCCACACCGGAACATCGTGGAGACCGAGATGCTCGCGCACCAGCGTCGGGTCGCCTTCGAATCCACCGGTGGCGAGCACGACTCCGCCCGACGCACGGATATGTTCTCCGGTGGCGGTGACGATGCCTGTCACGGCGCCCGATGCGGGATCGGTCGTCAGCCGGTCGGCGGCCGTTTCGTACCGCACTTCGATTCCGCGCTCGCGGAGCGCTTTCTCGAAGGTGTCGAACAGCCGACCTCGGCCTAGTACTCCTTCGACGCAGTGCAAACCGCCGTAGCATTCGCTGCCGGGCAGTTCCGGGTACTCGGCGCCTGTGGCGTTGTAATGGCCGTGTGGACCGACCCGGACGTCCAGTGCCTGCATCCACGCCGACACCTCACGGGTACCGTGTGCCCACACCTGCACAATCGACTCGGGCAGCTCCCGGTCGCCACAGAGTGCGCGCAGGTAGTTCGCAGCTTGTTCCGGATCGTCGTGATGGAACCACCCCCCACCCGACACTCGCGTATTTCCCCCGGCCTCAGCGACGCCCGTCTTTTCGAGCACGATCACACGGGCGCCCGCATCGTGCGCATCCAGTGCCGCGGCACAGCCGGCGGCGCCCATGCCGACCACCACCACGTCGACGTGTGCGCCGTCGCGGATGTCCCAGCGCGGATCAGGGTTTCGAGACACATCGCCCTCCTCGGATCTCTACGGGCGCACGGCTGTACCGCCCGGCGGAACGCTACGAGGACCGGCGGGGGTGCGGAAACACTACTGTCTGGTCAGCGGGAAGTCGGTACCTGTGCGACCGCCTGTGCTCCCGTCCACGTCAGTCGGGAACGGCGGACGAGTTCCGCGCAAAGCGTGCGGCGACCAGTCCGCCGACCTCGGCGATCGCGCTGCGCGCCCGGGCCACGGAAGCGGACTGCATGAAGAAGCCGTGGCCCACACCGGGATAGCGGATGATCGCCGTGAGTACTCCGGCCTCCTGAAGTCGCCGCCCGTAATCCTCCACCCCGTCGCGGAGCGGATCGGCATACCCGCACACCACGACGGCAGGCGGCAGTCCCGCCAGATCCGTGGCGACAGCAGGTGTGCCGTACTCGTCGTCCGTCGAAGGGTCGTCACCGAGATACAGCGACTTCATCCAGTCGATGTCCTCGGCACGCAGGAACGGACTGTCGGCGAACGTGCGCATGGACGGTCGATCACAACGTCGTTCGAGTCCGGGATAGACGAGGATCTGCTGCGCAAGGCGCGGGCCGCCCTCGTTGCGTGCCCGCAGAGCAGTTGCAGCGGCCAGACCGCCGCCGGCACTGTCACCACCCACAGCGATGCGGTCGGGGTCCACACCCCACCGCGCGGCAGTTTCCCGTACCCAGCGCACGGCCGCGTACGCCTCGTCGTGCGCGACCGGATATCGATGTTCCGGTGCGAGCCGATAGCCGACGTTGACAACGACAGCGTTCGTCGCGGCGGCAACCTCCCGTGCGAGGCGATCGAACGACTCGAGGGAGCCCATGATCATTCCACCCCCGTGGAACCAGACCACGACCGGCGCTGTCTGTTCCGGTGCCCCATGTGGACGGTAGACACGCACGGGCACCCGGCCGTGTGGGCCCTCGAACTCGACGCGGCGAACGGTCTGCATGTCGGGGCCGGGCGGCCGTGAGATCGATTCGAGCGCATCACGTGCCGGTCCTACTCCCGTTGATTGCAGGGAAGGGGATCGACGGGCGCGCATCGCGTCGACCATCACCCGGACATCCTCGTCGTAGACGCGGTCGTCATCGTCCACGCGAGAAGAGGCGGAAGCCGCACTCATTGTGATCCTCACTCCGGAAACAGTGGATCCGGTCCGTAGGGACGGATTTACTCTCGTTCATGGTGGGCATCGTCCCTGCGGGACCGAAGACCCCTTCCCGGTGACCGGAACACCGAACTGCGAGGGCTGTGTGGGTCCCGCACGATCGGTGGCAGCGCGGGACGCTGCCTTTCAGACGCGGCGGGAGGACCTCATTCGATGACTGTGTCCTCGAGAGCACAGAACGTGTGGCACACGCGATCGCGGACCACGGACTCGGGGCACTCGGGATCGAACCAGCGGTCCACCACGCCCCAATGGATCGGATGGTCGAGATACTGGCCCATGAGCGATGCGTGATCGGAGAACTCCTGCTCCCACACGTGTGTCCACGACGTCGGGCCGACGGACTTCTCCACGCGACTCAGACGCCACGAGACGATCGACGGGATGTGCTCGGGCATCGCCAGAAGATCGCGCTCGAACTGCTCGACGGTTTCTTCCGGTGTGTCGGCCGCGACCCGCAGCAGTAGTGCGCGATAGACGGTCCGAGGTGTCTCCGGGCGTGAGCTAGCCCGGCGCGCGTGGTATTGCACCCCGTCGAGCCGAGCGGTGATCGGTGATCCGAGAATGCTGTCCAAGGAGCGGACCACCGCGGCCGCATCGTCCGCCGTCGGGAGCCGAAGGTGGACCAGCAGATCACCGCCGTTGATCACACCCGGCAGCGTCGGGGAGACGAGGCGGCGTAGCGCTTCGAACTCTTTGACGGCGAGGCGTACGTCCTCGACGTATTCGGCGCGATCCGAGGCGTCGGCGGCGGCGTCGAAGTGGACGACCCGGGTGACGTTATACATTGCTCAGTCCTTCGATGTCGTCGGCCTCGGCTGCCATCGTTCGGGTTCGTTCCGCGATCAATTCGTCCATGCTCGACCACCACTCACCGAGCGTCGGGTCCTGCCGGCTCCGACGCGTCATTTCCCACCAGGAGCGGACGCCGTCGACGGTCCATGTGATGGTGACCGTATTGCAGTCCTCGTCGAACCACACGGGAGGACTGACGAGAATCCGGTCGAGTGTCATCCCGCGCCGGCGTCCACCCGGTACGTACTCTGCGACGTATGCCTCGACGAACTTGCGCGCACATCCGGGTTTGGTGACCACACGGTCGACCACGTATATCGTCTCGTCTGCCATGTCCGGAACCCTACGGTTGCGAAATGCCCTGGGCAGGTTCCTCTCCCGCCTCGCGGGAGAGGAACCTACCGCAGCATCAGGAACGATGCGGTGCAACGGTCAGGCGGAAGTGGCCGAAGCTGCGATCTCCCCGGATTTCGTGCCGTCGGCGGTCCCGCCGGAGGACTGCGGCCGACCGATGAACAGACAGATCGCCACAACGATCAACGAACATGCGATGAACCATCCGACAGCAAGGTTCAGCGATGCCGTTGTGGGCATGGTCGTTTCCGGCACGGTCCACAGGGAGAGCATGACCGAGACGATGGCTACGCTCACCGCCGAAAAGGCCTGCCGGGCGGTGGCCAGGACACCGGTCGTGACGCTGGTGACGTCCTCGGGGACGGACTCGATGACGATCTTCGGGTAGCCGGTGTAGGCGAATGCCGTTGCAACAGCGCCGACTACGAAAACGCCGATCATGACGGGCATGGATTTGTGACCGACGAGGATCATGAGATTCGCGACGGCGAACAGCGCGGCCCCGACGAGGAACGCGCTTCGGCCACCCCAGCGTCCGGCGACCACGCCGGCGACCGGAGCGGCGGCGAAACCGATGATCGCACCTACACCACCGACGAGACCCGCCATGCTCGCCGAGGCGCCGAGTCCGACGGGAAGGGTGGCCGGTGCCTGGAGAATCAGCGGGGTGACGATCTGCACGGCTCCGACAGGCCCGAGGGAGAGCACGGACACCGCAATCAGATTGAGTGCCATCCTCTTGCTGGCGAGGGCACGGAGGTTGACGAGGGGATCGCTCTGACGCAGTTCCCACACGGTCCACCCGGCGAGGATCACAACGCCACCGCCGATGAGCCCGACGACACCGAGACTGGTCCATCCCCACTTCGGCCCTTGGGTGATGCCGAAGAGAAGTGCGACCAGGCCGGGTGTCAACAGTGCGGCACCCAGATAATCGAAGCGCGGCAGTTCCCCGCGGGTGTGGGTGCCGGGCAGGGCGAACGCGGCCACGGCAGACGCCACGAGGGCGAGCACGGCAGCAAAGACGAAGATCATGTGCCAGTCGGCCACGTCCAGGAGCACTCCCGCGATGAAGTAACCGCCCGAGCCTGCGAGAAGTGCCGCGCCGCTGATGTAGCCGACTGCCAGGGACACCTTCGCCGGGGGCAACACCTCACGTGCGAGGCCGTAGCAGAGCGGCAGAATCGCACCGGCGGCGCCCTGCACACCTCGGCCGAGGATGATCGCGCCCATCGAGTCGCCGAACACGCTGATGACGGACCCGAGTATCGACACCATCATCGCGATGATGAGAACCCTCTTGCGGCCGTACATATCGCCGAGCCGGCCACCCACCAACGCTGTGGTTGCAGCTACGAGCATGTAGGCGGTCACAGCCCACCCGGTCGTGGATGCGGGGGCCCCGAAGATCTCCCCGAATCGTGGGAGGGCGATGAAGACCATGCCGGCCTCGAAGGCACTCACGCATTCCGCGAGGACCAGGGCGGTGATGACCAGGAACGAGGATCTCGGCACCGTCGCACGATCGGGGACACCTGCGGCTGCCTGCCTTGCGGGGTCGGACATCGATTGTTCTCCTTTGTGCGGGTCGAGCGCGGCTTCCGTAGTCGAGCGCGCCGGTTCCGACGTGACAATGCACGCATCGTGCCGTGCGAAGGACGGCCGGACCGAGTCTCCGCGGTGGCTCTCCCGAATGCCGCCTCCGTGGACCGCTCAGTGGGAGAAAAGCTCCCGTCCGGCGGAACGTTGGTGAGACCGTGCGGCCGCTGGTGCATCCGCGGGACGTCGAGGAGATTCACATGCTTGCTGATACGGTCCGTCCGGTTCTCGAATCAGAGATTTCGGACTGGGATCTCACCGCCGACGTCGTCGTCGCCGGCTACGGAATTGCGGGCGTCGCCGCAGCGGTCGAAGCCGCGCGCGCGGGTGCCGAGGTGCTGGTGCTCGAACGATCCGGCGGGTGGGGTGGTGCTGCATCGATGGCCGGCGGCTTCATCTACCTCGGGGGAGGGACACCGCTACAGAAGGCATGTGGATTCGACGACTCGGTCGAGAACATGAAAGCGTTCATGAAAGCCGCACTCGGTCCGTCCACCGACGAAGCGAAGATCGATGCCTATTGCGAAGGAAGCGTCGACCATTACAACTGGCTCGTGGAAGCAGGGGTGCCGTTCAAGGAGGAATTCTGGGGCGAACCCGGCTGGGAACCCGCCCACGACGAAGGACTGATGTACTCCGGGGGTGAGAACGCGGCACCGTTCAAGGACATGATCCCACCGGCACCGCGCGGACATCTCCCCCGGATGGACAACAAGAGGACCGGGGAACGCGGCGGCGGGTACATGCTGATGAAGCCACTGGTCGAGACAGCCGAGAAGCTCGGGGTCGCAGCAGAATACGATATCCGGGTCCAGACGGTCGTCGTGGACGACAAGGGGCGGGTGGTGGGTGTCGTCGCTCGACGTTACGGCAAGCCGATCACCGTTCGTGCTCGGCGGGGCGTCGTGCTCGCGATGGGCAGTTTCGCCTTCGACGAGGAAATGGTGCGCGATCACGCCCCCGTGCTCGTGGGGCGGCCGGGCTCTGCTGTCGAAGCGCACGACGGCCGGGCGATCCGGATCGGGCAGGCGCTGGGCGCTGCGACGGCACACATGGACGCAGCCGAGGTCGCGGTTCATACCGTGCCCGGACTGATGGTCCGGGGCATTCTCGTCAACGCGTACGGTCAGCGATTCATCGCCGAGGACACCTATCCGGGCAGGATCGGACAGGCGATGTTGTTCCAGCAGAACAACGAGGCGTTCCTGATCATCGATCAGGCCGCGCATGACGAAGCTCTGAGTCCCGGAATTCCCGGTCCGCAACCGACCTGGGTGTGCGAATCCGCCGTGGAGCTCGAGTCGGAGATGGGACTGCCCGCCGGCGCCCTGACCTCGACGGTGGATCTCTACAACCGGCACGCTGCAACCGGGGCCGATCCGTTGTTCTCCAAGAAGGCCGAATGGGTGAAGCCCATCGGGACGCCGATCGCCGCGTTCGACCTGCGTGGAATGACGAGCGGATTTCCCCTGGGCGGCCTGAAGACGAGCGTGGACTCCGAGGTGCTCCATGTGTCGGGAGAACCCATACCGGGCCTCTTTGCTGCCGGCCGGTGTACGGCCGGTGTCTGTGCCGGTGGATACGCCAGTGGTGCCAGTCTCGGTGACGGCAGCTTCTTCGGTCGCCGCGCCGGAATCGGTGCCGCACGCGGACCTGTGGACGGGGACTGATCATGCACGGCGACACCGTGATCTTCGATGTCGAGGACGGAATCCTCACCCTGACGTTGAACCGGCCGGGCAACCTCAATGCCTTCACCGTCGGGATGGCCGACGATCTCGAGGCGGCGTTCGGTGAAGCGGCCGAGGACGACGCCGTCGCCGCCGTCGTCGTCACGGGAGCGGGGCGGGCATTCTGCGCCGGCATGGATCTGTCGAACGAAGGAAATGTCTTCGGGCTGGACGAGACTCTCAGGCCGACCGTCGACGACATGGTCGAACGGTTCGACGATCCGGACATCGTCCGTGGCGTCCGAGACACCGGCGGCCGCGTATCGTTGGCGATCCACGCGTGCCCGAAGCCGGTGATCGCCGCGATCAACGGCCCGGCGGTCGGGATCGGGGCGACGATGACGCTGCCGATGGACTTCCGCCTGGCTTCGGAGTCGGCGCGGATCGGGTTCGTGTTCGGTCGTCTGGGTATCGTGCCCGAAGCCTGCTCGACCTGGTTCCTGCCTCGTGTGGTCGGGATGCAGAATGCTCTGGAACTGGTCTATTCCGCGGATATCGTCGATGCAACGACCGCGAAGGAACTCGGCCTGATCCGCTCCGTCCATGCACAGGAAGACCTGCTTCCGGCCGCCCGCGCGCTCGCTCACCGATTCGTCGACGGCAGGTCCCGGGTTGCGACCGCCCTCACGCGTCGGATGATGTACCGAAACAGTGCCGAGTCGTCGCCGCTGGCAGCGCACAGACGAGAATCCCTCGCTATGTTCTACACGAGTGTCGGCGACGGCAAGGAAGGTGTCTCCGCGTTTCTCGAGAAGCGCGACCCCGTATTCACGTCTCGTGTGCCGCAGGACCTTCCGCACATCATGGACGAGATTCGGTGACGTCCGGCCACGGGCTCGAAGCGGTCCCGGTCCGCCGGAATCGCTTCGAGCCGTGAACCGGATCATGCCGTGTTCGGGACATCCAACGGCGCTTCGGCCGGATACTCGGCCGGCGCCATCGCGTATGCACTGTTGAGTACCGAGACGAAGTCACGATCATGCAAGGGATCGGTGGGCTCCGGGCACCGGATCCCACGACCGCGAAGATCGTCCGTGAAAATCGCTACCGCGGTATCGAGGTCCAGATCATCGGTGTGCTCGAAATAGCGACGGAGTTCCGCCATGTCGTCGAACACGAACGCGCCGTAGTGAAAAAGGAAGCGCATATGGCGGTCGTGATAGCGTGCAATCTCCTCGTCGCCGTTGCAGATCGCCCATTCGGAGTCGCCCACTCCGTGGATCGCCGAATCGAGCTGCAAATCGGGAACCGACCGCATGTGGCGAGGGCCACTGGCTTCTCCCCGGTGGAACATCTTCTCGTTGTGGGTGAGGATGCCGCTGTTCCGGAACGGTGCCGGATACCGGGCCGGGGGCGCGTCGGGACCCTCGGGCCAGTAGGTGAATCCACCGTCGACGTCCGAGTCGTAGTAGTAGGCGATCACCTGGCCAGATCGCAGTTCCCACCGGTCGAAGAGCCCGGACTTCGCCATCACGCTCAACAACCAGGTGGGGGTGTTGAACTTGTCCATTCCACGCCAGCTCGGGCTGTCGAAATGTCCCGCATCGAAACTGTGTGCGGGAGCGCGCAGATTGAACAGGAAGCTGTTCGGAACCGCGTACGACGCTCCGTGCATGGACTTGATCATGTCGAGAAGCCGTCGGCTGTAGTAGATGTCGTGCGCTGATTGCTCGAGCACCGTGCCGTAGTTGCCGATGTAGCCTCGGAACGTCGGTGTCAAGAAGTCGGAGAGTGCCGGGGCGGACATCCGAGTGTGGTTCCTGCCACCGGCTACAGCCAGGAATTCCTCAGCCGACGAGAAGTGTTGTGCTGCGATGAGCCGCCACGGACCGCGGGTGCGGATGATGTCGAAGAGAACGGCCTGCTCGTCCGGCGTGTAGATATCTTCGACGAATCGGGGACGTGCGGCCGGAATCATGGGATGCTCTTTCATCAGGATGCAACTCCTTCCGCCGCCCGGACGAGATCGGCGTCCAAGGGGAAATGGCAAGCGACGAAATGCCGGTGACGCACCTCCCGCATCTGCGGTTCCTGCTCGGCGCAGACCGCAGCGGCCCGGGGACAGCGGGTGCGAAAGCGGCATCCGCTCGGCGGATCGATGGGCGAGGGCAGGTCTCCCGACAGTGCGTTGTCCGTGGGCACCACCTCCGGGTCGGGTTCGGGGATCGCCGACAACAACGCCTCGGTGTACGGGTGCAGCGGCGCAGCGTAGAGCGCGTCGGGGGAGGCGACCTCGCAGAGTTTTCCCAGATACATCACCATCACGCGGTCGCTGACGTTCTTGACCACGGCAAGATCGTGGGCGATGAACAACAGGGTGAGACCATAGCGTTCCTTCATGTCCTCGAGAAGATTGAGGATCTGGGCCTGGACCGAGACGTCGAGGGCGGAGACCGGCTCGTCGCAGATCACCAGTTCCGGTTCGACGACCACGGCACGAGCGATCGAAATGCGCTGGCACTGGCCACCGGAGAACTCGTGTGGCCGTCGGTCACCCGCGGCGGCCGGGTCGAGTCCGACCACGGAGAGGATGTCGTCGACCTTCGCCTGCTTCTCGGCGCGGCTGTGGCCGCGCGCCACATCGAGCCCCTCGGCGACGATGTGGCGTACCTTGCGCAGCGGATTCAGAGACGATATGGGGTCCTGGAAGATCATCTGAAGTGTTCGGCGCGCCGCCCGCAGTTCGCGGGGAGACATGGCGGCCAGGTCGACGCCCTTGAACTTCACCTCACCGGCCGTCGGCGGCGGGAGCTGCATGACGGCCTTGGCAACGGTGGACTTGCCACAGCCGGATTCGCCGACCACGCCCAGTGTCTCGCCTCGTTTGATGTCGAAGCTGACATCGGAGACCGCCTGCACCTTTCCTGTGCGTCCGGTGTCGTACTCCACGACCAGATTGCGGACGGTGAGCAGCAGCTCGTCGCTCTCCGCCTCACGCAGGTGCGCTGTTCCTGTTCCCGCCATCTAGAGCACACTCCTCGCGTCCACCGGAAGACCTGCGGCGGTCCGTCCTTCGTTCAAGTTGGTTGTCCAGGCCTCGTCCCCGGCGGGCGTGCCGACGGGGAAGAAGCACGCGTGCCGGTGCCTGTCGCCGACGGTGCCGCCGGTGATCAGGGTGGGTGTCTCGGCCAGGCAACGCGGTCTCGCGTGCGGGCAGCGCGCCGCGAACGCGCACCCGGGTGGCGGGTCGACGACGGTCGGTGGCCGGCCCGGAATCGCCCGCAGCCGAGTGTGACTGGGATCGGAGATCCGCGGGATCGAGCCCACCAGCGCGCGAGTGTACGGATGCCGCATCTCGCGGAACAACACTCTGGTCGGTGCCTGTTCCACCACTCGCCCCGCGTACATCACCGCGATCTCGTCGGATCGTCCTGCAACGACGCCGAGGTCGTGGGTGATCAGCACCATCGCCATGTTGTGTTCGTGCTGCAAGCGCTCGAGCAGATTCAGGATCTGGTGCTGCACCGTCACATCCAGCGCTGTCGTCGGCTCGTCGGCGATCAGCAGACGGGGAGAGCAGGCCAACGCCAGGGCGATCACCACGCGCTGTCGCATACCCCCGGACAGATTGTGCGGATACTGATTCAGCCGTTTGCGGGGCTCCGGGATACCCACCCATCCCAGCAGTTCCTCTGCCCGGGCCAGAGCGTCCGCCTTGTTCATCGGCAGATGACGACGGAGCGTCTCGGTGAGCTGCGAGCCGATCGTCAGGACGGGCGTGAGAGACGTCATCGGGTCCTGGAAGACCATCGCCAGCTGTGCACCCCATAACCCTCGTGCTTCGTCCCGCCCCAGCGTCGCGGTGTCGCGGCCCTCGAACTCGATGCGTGAGCCCTCCTGCACAACGGCGCTGGGGGCAAGGATGTTCATCACGGCGCGCGACAATACGGACTTACCGGAGCCGGATTCCCCGACGATGCCGAGCGTGCGTCCCGGCGCGACATCGAGCGTGACGCCGTCGACCGCGCGCACCATGCCGCGCGGAGTGTCGAACCACACCCGCAGGTCGGTCACCGACAACGTCGGGAGTTTCGTATCCTGCGGCCGCTGTAGTACTTCCGGCACAGTACCGGTGTCCTTTCCGTTGACGATCACAGCGACGACTCCCGCCCCACACGTCCGCGTGCCCAGTCGCCGACCCGATTGAGAGAGAAGACCGTGAGGAAGAAGAACATGCCCGGGACGAGCACCAGAGCAGGGTTCTCGTAGAGACTTTCGCGTCCGGCGGCGATCATCCCACCCCAGCTCGGTGCCGGCGGCGGAACGCCGAGACCGAGGAAGCTCAGCGAGCCCTCGGCGACGACGAGTGTCGCCGCGACCACAGTGGCGAACGAGACGACCGGCAGAAGCGCGTTGGGCAGGATCTCGCGCCACAGGATGCGCGTGCTGGTCGAACCCATGGACTTTGCCGCGACGACGAATTCACGTTCCGCATAGGCGATCGTATTGGCGCGGGCGATGCGCGCGAATGTCGGTGCTCCGACCACGCCGAGACCGATCGCGAGTGTCACGGCACTGGGCTCGCGAAGTGCGACGAGGGCGATGAGAAGAATGAGAGGGGGGAAGGCGAGCACTGTATTCGTGGACAGGTCGAACACCACGTCGAATGTGCGGCGGAAGTAACCGGCGACGAGACCTGCGGCAGTGCCGGTCACCATGGCGAACAGGGTTGCGCCGATTGCCACCGCCAGTGACACCCGGGCGCCGTACAGTGCGCGACTGAGCTGGTCGCGGCCGAGTTGATCGGTGCCGAGGATATGGTCGGGATTCTGGAACGGGGGTAGCGAATACAGGTCGCCTATCGCGTCCGGGGCAGGCAGTGGCAGCAAGTCCACGAAGACCGCCGCCAGCACGATCAGCACCAGCCAGCACCCGCCGAGGACGGCGCCGACATCGCGTCGACGCCGACGGCGCCGCCCGGCCGGCTTCGCTGCTGCCGGAGAGGGAGTGAACTCGTCCACGGGCGGCCGCTCGCCCATGGGACCCGGATCGGAAGCCGGGTCCACTTCGACGACCGACGTGGGTTTGTCCAGGCTACGGCTCATGAAGTCCTCACTCTCGGGTCCAGGAGCGGATAGGTCAGGTCGACAAGAGCATTGAGCAGTACGTAGGCGACGGCCACCACCAGCACGATGCCCTGGACCAGGACGAAATCCCTACCGGTGATGGCGGTGATCACCAACGTGCCGAGCCCCGGGAGGGAGAACAGAGTCTCGACGATCACCGTCCCTCCGATCAATCGACCGAGCGACACACCCATCACGGTGAGAAGGGAGAATGCGGAAGGGCGCAGAGCGTGTACCAGCAGGATTCGTGGGGTGGGCAGTCCACGAGCGCGGGCGGACAGGACGAAGTCCTGTTGCAGGGTGGCGACCATGTCGTTGCGGAGAAGTCTGATGAACCCGACCGTCTCGACGGCGGCGAGGGTCACGACCGGGAGCACCAGGCCGCGGACATGCGGCACGAAGCCCTCCGACAGTGGTGTCCAGCCGGTGACGGGAAGTGCGGACAGCGTCACCGCGAAGACGAAGACGAGCAATACGCCGAGAAGGAAACTCGGAATCGACAGGGTGATCGAGCACAGGAACGTTGCGACACGATCGACGACGCCGCCGGGGCGATATCCCGAGTACACCCCGATGGGGATGGCGATGAGCAGCGCGAGGACGATGGACAAGGTGGCCAGTTCGATTGTGACTGGCAGACGTTCGAGGATCGACTCGGCCACCGGGACCTGTGACTGCATCGACCGTCCGAGATCGCCGTGCAGGGCGCCCCCGAGCCATCCGAAGAACCGCTCCACAGGAGATCCGTCCAGACCGAATCTCTCCTCGGCAGCAGCGCGCATCTCCGGAGTTGCCCCCTCCGGCAGGACCGAGGCGAGCCGATCGCCGGGGATCGTTTCGAGCAGGAGGAATGTAGTCACGCTGACGAGAGCGAGAACTGCGACGAGCTTCGCGATCTGTCGTGCTGCGGCTCTGTACATCATTGCTGCACCCACGCCAGTTCGGGCCGGAACCAGTACTGGTAGGCAACTTCGATGCCGTGGACATTCGCCGGGCTGATCAGATCGGTCCGGGCGTGTCGCCAGAAGCGGTACGCATTGGTCGCGACCAGTTCGTTGACGGCGGTCTTGTATGCATTCGCCACCGTCTCCGGATCACTGGAGGTGTGGGTGAGATCGAGGGCCTCGTCGACCTTCGGGTTCGAATAGCCCGAGTTGTTGGACGAACCTCCGGTCCGGAAGACCTTGTAGAGGTTGTCGGGGTGCGCGCCACCGAGCCCACTGACGATGAGGTCGTAGTCACCCGAGGTCATCGCCGCAGCGAACGCGCCTCCTTCGAGCGGTGTGATGCGCACTCGCAGACCGTCGACTCGCTGCAGTTGTGCCTGGATCAGTTCGGCGGTCTGGTTCAGTACAGGGCTGCCGGCTGTGAGTACGTAGGTGAGTTCGATGTCGCCGCTGCCGGTACGAGCACGATATTCGTCGATGAGTCGCTGTGCTCCCTCGACGTCCGGCTCCGGCCACGCCGATCCCGGATCGTAGAGCGGACTGTCCTCGGGGGTGAAGCCGGACGCTGCGGATTCGCCGGGGTAGACGGCGTTCATGATCTGTTGGTTGTCGGTCAGCTTCGCAATCGCGGTGCGCACGCCGGGATCGGCGAGGGCACCACGGTGACTGAGCCGTACTCCGGTTCCGCCGAGTAGTGCGGCCCGCGTGACATTCATGCCCGCGCTCTCGGCTCGGTCCGCATACTTGTGCACGGTCACCGCCATGACGTCGACCTCGCCCGCCTGCAGTGCGTTGAAGCGCTGGTCGTCGGCGGGAATCGTCCTGATCACCAGCCGGTCGACATAGGGCCGGGGCTGGTCCCAGTAGGTCGGGTTGCGGTCGAGTGTCATCTCCGTGCCGCGGGCCCAGGAGGTCAGTGTGAACGGTCCGGCCCCCACAGGGTTGTTGCCGAAGTCCGCTCCCTTTTCGCGGATCGCGGTGGGGGAGGCAATGTAGGCGAGGGCTTCCGTCAGGCCGAAGTCCAACCGGTAGTTGACCTCGTCGGAGGTGATGCGGAGTGTTGCCGGATCGACGACCTCCCAGGCGATATTGCCGGCAACCGACGCGCTGGGAGACAGGAGGGCGGGATCCAGAATTCGATCCCAGTTGAACGCGACGGCGGCGGCGTCGAACGGGGTGCCGTCGGTGAATGTCAGACCGGGACGCAGCTTCAACGTCCAGACCTTGCCGTCCTCGGTCGTGAAGGACTCGGCCATCCCCGGCTGGATCTCACCGGTCTCGGTGTCGTAGTAGAGCAGCGCACCGTACACCGCCTGGCAGGGGGCCACACCGATGCCGATCGCGCAGGTGGCCGGATCCACCGACTGTGCTTCTGTGTTGTACGAGTAAACGAGTGTTCCGCCGCGCACCGGATCACCACCGGACGCGCCGGATGACGCCGGCTCGCCGCCGCAGGCGGACAGGAACAAGGTGACGGCGGTACCGAGACCGGCAGCTGCCATCAGACGGGGACGGATCTTCACAGCACTCTCCTCGACGAAGCCGGGTGAACGGGCACGCTTCGAATTGGGACCAAAGACGGCGAGTGCATTAGGTCACACGTCACAGCGGCCGCTGAACCGGATGTTCCACTGAGCGGGTGGTCGGGTGGTCCGGGCGACACCTCGGATATTCGGATGGGATGAAACGATTTTCGGCTTCGCGTGCACGGAGGTGGATTGCATGGCAGTCAGGTTCGGCCTGGAGGGCAGGGTTGCACTCGTGACCGGAGGGGGCCAGAACACAGGACTCGGTATCGGAAGTACCCTTGCGGCGTACGGCGCCGCTGTGGTCGTCAACGATGTGATGTCCGAGCGCGCCGAAGCCGGTGCCGCGGCGATCCGCGAAGAGGGCGGCTCTGCAATCGCGATGCCGTTCGACATCACCGACTACGACGCGGTCCTCTCCGGCGTGCGGGCGGCGGAGCAAGAAGTGGGCCCGATCGATATCCTCGTCAACAACGCGGGCCTGCCGATCGGTGGGCAGATGCTGCCGTTCCTCGACTCGAAGCCTGCAGCATGGCGCCCGTACATCGACATCAACATCTTCGGTTCGCTCAACATGATGCACGTGGTCCTCCCGGGGATGGTGGAGCGCGGCTGGGGCCGCATTGTGCAGATCTCCTCAGGATCGGGTTCGGTGGCGAGCCGTGGTCTCGGCGGATCGATGTACGGGGCCGGCAAGGCGGGAATCGAGGGAGCGGTGCGGCACATCGCCACGGAGGTCGGACCGCGTGGCGTCACCGTCAACACCCTTGCCCTGGGGCTGATGGAGAAATTGCGCGAGACGATCGCAGCCGGTGATTCTCCGGTGATCGATGCAATCTGGCAAGGAAACGTCATGGGGCACTTGGGTACCGGCGAGGACGTCGGCGCCGCATGCCTGTGGCTGTGCTCGGCTGCGGGGGAATTCGTCACGGGGCAGACCATCCACCTCAACGGCGGGTCCTTCCCGGGACGTTGACCTCCCGCTCAGTACGAATTGTCGAGGAGGAAGATGAAGGAACTGCATGGCCGCGTCGCCGTCGTCACCGGCGGTGCGAACGGAATCGGCCCGGACTCTTCCGAACACCTACGGAACAACCGATCTCATATCAGGAGAAAATTGGTGAGAAACCTAGAAGGACGTGTCGCGGTCGTGACCGGTGGCGCGAACGGCATCGGCTACGGCCTCGCCACCCGCTTCCTCCAGGAGGGCATGAAGGTCGTCATTGCCGACCTGGACGCGGCAGATCTCGAGTCGGCCGCCGGCCGACTCGGTGCACTCGGTGAGGTCCTTCCCGTTCGGACCGACGTCGCCGACCCCGACTCGGTCCGGGCGCTCGCCGACGCCACCGTGGAGAACTTTGGTGCGGTCCACGTTCTCTGCAACAACGCCGGCGTGGGCGGAATGCAGCGCTTCGCGACCACCTCCCTCGCCACGTGGGAATGGACGCTCGGGGTCAACCTGTGGGGAGTTGTCAACGGTTGCAACATCTTCCTTCCTCTCCTGGCCGCTCAGGACGAGGCGTACATCGTGAACACCGCTTCGATGGCGGGTTTCACGACCACAGCACCGCTTCACCCGTACATCGCCTCGAAAGCGGCTGTCGTCGCGTTGTCGGAGAGCATGGCGCACGAGTTCGCAACGGAGTATCCGCACGTCGGTGTCGCCGTGCTGTGCCCGGCGTACACGTCCACCTCGATTCGAAACGACGAGCGGAACGCGCCGGCCGGGCACGTCCCGCGGGCGCAGGCAGATCCGCAACTCGAGGAGTTGCGGGACAAGGTGAACAGCGACATCGACCAGGGCGTCTCACCTGCGTACGTTGCCGACCTCGTGGTCGCCGCCATGGCAGCCCGTAAGACCCACATCTTCCCCTCGCCCGACTGGTTCGACAGATGGCAGGACCGGGTCGACCGGGTGCGCAAACAGCTCGACTGACGGCACCTCGACCGCGGGGTGCTCCGGAGCGTGGCCGATTCCCGCAGGCAGGCGGGCCCGACCCCCGGATCGTCGCCGAGTTCGGCGACGATCCGGGAGACAACGGGACGCCGAGGCCTGCGCGGACGGCGACGCCACCGGATCGCATCACTCGGCACATCGGCTTGCCGAGCGAGGGAGGGCGGTCGCTACCCGATCCACGCGAGGTCCGGCCGGAACCAGTACTGGTACGCGGGCCGAACGTCGTGAACATCGTCGGGGCTGAGGAGACTGACCTCGGCGTGTCGCCAGAACCGGTATGTGGACGCCGCCACAATCCTCTCGATCGCGGACCGGTAGGCGTCGTCGACCACCACCGGATCACCGGAGGCACGGCTGAGATCCAGTGCCTCGTCGACGGCGGGATCCGAGAGCCCGGCCCCGTTGGACGCACCCTCGGTGTGGAAGACCTTGTACAGATTGTCGGGATGTGCACCGCCCACGGAGGCGATGATGAGGTCGTAGTTGCCGGAGTTCAGCGCAGCGGCATAGGCGCTACCGTCGAGTGGCTCGATGTCCAGCTTCAGTCCGTTCACCTGTTGCAACTGGGCCTGGAGCAGCTCGCCGACCTGGGTCAGCACGGGGCTTCCCGCGGAAATATTCAGTCTCAGTTCGACATCCGCGCCGCCGTTGCGTGCCCGGTATCCGTCGACGAGGGCCTGTGCACCGGAGACGTCTCGCGCAGGCCACGAAGCCCCGGCGCTGTGGAGCGGGCTGTTCTCGGGGGTGAAGCCCGTCGCGACCGCCTCGCCGGGATACACCGCATTCATGATCTGCTCGTTGTCGACGAGTTTGTCGATGGCCGTCCGCAGTTCGTGATCGGCGAGCTTGCCGCGGCTGCTCATCCGGAAGCCCGTTCCGCCGAGCATTTCGGCTGTGACGACGTTCATTCCTGCGCTCTCGGCGCGGTCGGCGTACTTCTCCAATGTAACTGCCATGACATCCAGCTCGCCGGCCTGCAAGGCGTTGAATCGCTGATCGTCCGCAGGGATCGTCTTGATCACCAGCCGGTCGACGTAGGGTCGTGGCTGGTCCCAGTAGCCCGGATTGCGATCGAGGGTCATCTCGGTGCCGCGAGCCCACGACGTGAGCGTGAACGGCCCGGCGCCGACCGGGCTGCTGCCGTAATCCGCGCCCTTGCCGGTGATGGCGGCCGGTGACCCGATGAACGCGAGGTCCTCGGTCAGCGCGAGCGGGAGCTGATAGTTGACCTCCTCCGAAACGAGCCGGAGTGTCCGAGGATCGACGACCTCCCACCGGAGGGTTCGTGCCACGGCCGCGCCCCGGGAGAGCTGTGCGGGATCCAGTATGCGATTCCAGTTGAATGCAACGGCTTCGGCATCGAACGGCGTTCCGTCGGTGAAGGTCAGATTCGGCCGCAGTGACAACGTCCAGGTCTTGCCGTCCTCGGTCGTGAAGGACTCGGCCATGCCCGGTTCGAACTCGCGGGTTTCCAGGTTGTAGTACATCAGCGCGCCGTAGATCGCCTGGCACGGGTGCATTCCAACGCCGATGGCGCACGTGGCGGGGTCCACCGATTGTGCCTCGGTGTTGAAAGCGAACGTCAGGCTGCCACCGCGTTGGGGCTCACCGGAAGAGGTGTCGGCGGGGGCGGTCGATCCGGAGCAGGAACTCAACAAGGTGGCCACGGCAGCGCCTGCACCGATGATCGCAGCAATGCGTGGGGATATCTTCACAAGGTTCTCCTCGACTTCGGCAGAGAGTCGGCGTGCTTCGAGTGAGCGCCGGGTCCGTCTGATTAGGACACGACGATCCACCCGCCCGAACCCTGTGTTCCACACAACGGGTCGTTCGACGTTGCCGCCCCTGAATCTTCTGCCGTCGGTGCAGGTCTCCCGCCTGATGGGATCTGCTCTCGGCGAGGGCATTCGAACGCACATACCGTGACGGGAGCCACTGAGTTCGCCGCGGAGTATCCACTGCGTAGAGAGGAAGCGTCAATGACGACCATCGAACGACATCCGATGATCCCCATTGCACCACCGGTTTTGATCGAGGACTTCTACACGCCGGAGGAAATCGATACGATCTTCTCGGTGATTCGCGCGAAGGGTCCGTGGCGGTTGATTCTCGCCCACCATTTCTCGTCGACGGAGGAATACCTGGCGATTTCGGGCGGTAAGGACCGGAAACCGGACGCAAAGCTGTCAGACTTCGTCGCACCGGTGTTCCGGGGATTCCTGGCCAACGACGGCGTCGTCTTCCATCCCGAGTTGCACGACATCTACTTCGGCCGCAAGCTCCTCGACACCGCGCGCTCCCTTCACGGCGCCAAATACGGTATGGCACACGACCTCCTGTTCAACCTGTGCGGCCCCTCGCACAGTTTCGATGCCGGGCACTTCGACACCGGGAGATTCCGTGGAATGGGCCTGTTCAACACGCCGATCTGGCTTCTGGCGATCATGACGAAGTCGGGTCTCTTCGACGAGTGGGAAGTCAAGACCGCGCAGGTGCTCACCTACTTCGCGCGATCCGACGTCGACGGTGGTTTCACCTATTGGCCTCAAGGACCGGACAAGGCTCCCGAGCGGCTGACAGCGCCGTTCTGGAACACCACATTCCTGACCGACAATTCTCGGATGTATCACCGGCGGGAAGCCAACGGCAGGAGGGATCAGCGGGACTACCCCGAGCTGGACATCACGTCCGAACTCCATGCCGTGGACGGGGGTGAATGGTCGATCCGTAATGGTGACAAGGAGATCCGACGCTTCGGCGAGGACGATTTGCGCATGCTCGTGCACTACACCGCATTGCTGTTCGACGACGTCGCCGACGTCCGGCGCTTCCAGGACCATACCGACGATCTCGACCCGGACAAGGTCTTCGGGATGTTGATCGACGACATGCGCTCCAAGGGTGCCACCGTCGAGGTACCCGGCGATGCGATGAACGACACCGCGTTCATCGCGCAGCTGACCGACTTCTACGCCATGGCGCCCCGCGAGTACCCGGCGGAGGCACCGCTGGACGTACGGTGAATCGTGTCCGACAGCGGAAGGCCCCACCCCGAGAATGGGGTGGGGCCGACGCATCGAAGGCGCATCGGCCGTGCCGATTCGGAGCGTGAAGAGATCAGCGTGCAGGAAGGAAGGGACGCATCCGTATTCCGCCGTCGATGCGAATCGTCTCGGCGTTGAGGTAGGGGTTGCCGAGACATGCCAGCGACAGTTCTGCCACTTCCTCCACGCTGCCCAGCCGTCGAGGAAACAGTACGTCCTCTGCGAGCAGTGCCTTGTACGCGGCCGAAGTACCGGGATCGCCGTAGATGGGTGTGTCGATGAACCCGGGGGCGATCGTGTTGACGCGTATGCCGTAGTCCGCGAGGTCGCGGGCCAGCGGAAGGGTCATGCCCGCCAGTGCCGCTTTTGCGGCCGAGTAGGCGACCTGACCTGCCTGCCCGTCGAACGCCTCGACGCTCGAGACCAGGAGAACGGCGCCGCGCTCGTCCGCTGGGTCCGGATCCTGCCCAGCCATCGCCGCGGCGGCTCGTCGCACGAGGTCGAAGCTTCCGAACAGATTGATCCGGAGCACACGCTCGAACGCGTCCGGGTCGTGAATACGCTGTTCGCCGGGAGTTCCCGCCAACGTACGTTCCGTGTGGCCGATACCGGCGGAGGCCACCACTCGACGAAGCGGGCCACACGTGACCGCGGTGTCGACGAGTTCGGTGACCTGCTCGGGGATGCTCACATCGCAGACAACGAAGGTTCCCCCCAGCTCACGGGCGACGGCTCTGCCTTCGTCCACGCGCACGTCACCGATGACGACGTGGGCGCCCAGGCCGGCGAGACCGCGCGCGATTGCGGCGCCGATACCGGATGCTCCACCGCTGACGATTGCGGTCGTATCCGCCAACGAGATCATGCACCAGCGCCTTCCGTGGTCCGCAGGTTCTGGGTTACCTCGATCAGGTGCCCCTCGGGGTCTTTCACGAACGCGACCGCGAAGCCGATGTCGGGCATCTGCTCGATCGGTGTGTCGATTGTCCCTCCGGACTCTCGGACTGCACGCACGGTGGCCTGAACGTCCGGCACATTGAATCCGAGGACGGCCTCTCCCGGCACCGGGGTGGGACGCTCGACGTAGCGCCAGACGATCAGGGACGAATCGTCGTTGCGCCCGCTCGTGAGGATGATCTCTTCGACCGCGCTCTCGCCCTCGCCGATGGTGAGCCGATTTTTCTCGGTCATGTCGAAGGCCGCGCAGTAGAAGGCGGCCTGGGCCTCGATGTCGTCGACAAAGATCTTGGTGAATGCGAAGCGCGTGTCACCGTTCATCGGATCCTCCGGGTGTGGGGTGGGTCCACCGTCCCCCGGACGGTGGTGGATGCATACCCCGATTGGACCGGCCGCCGATCGATGCGGCGACGGCGGATTCCACTGAGCGGTCGGTCGATTCCGGCTGCCGGCCCACTCGGCGGCACTCACATATGTGATCCGCCGTCGATGCGCACCTCGGTTCCCGTGATGAAGTAGGCGTCCGGAGAACCGAGCATCGCAACCACCGCAGCCACCGAATCCGGACCGGCGAACATCGCTCCGTCGGCCAGCGGTAGAGATGGCGAGATCTTGGTGAAAAGTGTGTAGTCGGCGTCCGCGGGCAAGCCCGGTCCGACGCTCCGGCGTGCCTCGCCGGTACCGTCGGTCATTCCAGAGGAGATGGAGCCCGGTTGCACCGCATTGAACCGGATGCCCTGCTTGCTGAACTCCATCGCCAGCGAGTGGGTCATTGCCTGGATTCCGCCTTTGGATGCGGCATAGGCGGACATGTACGGGTGAGCGAACATCGCCGACGTCGAGCTGAAATTGACCACGGCGGGACTCGCTCCCGCCCGCAATGCCGGGATCGATTCTCTGGTCACCAGGAAGGTGCCGACGAGGTTGACCCGCAGCACATGCTCGAAAGCCGCGAGCGTCGTCTCCTCGAAATGGGCCGATCGCAACACACCCGCGGCATTCACCAATGTATCGAGACCGCCCAGGTGACGGACAGCCTCGGCTGTCCCGCCGCGCACGGAATCCTCGTCACCGACATCCACCACGGTCGTGCTCAGGCGATGCTCGGCATCGTGTGCCTTGGACAGTGTGTCGCGTAATCCCGCTTCGCTGACATCCGCTGCCACGACACTGCCCCCTTCCGCGAGGATCCGTAACACGGTTTCCTGGCCGATACCGGATCCGCCGCCGGTGACCAGCACGCGACGGCCCTCATAGCGTCGAAGCTGTCTCATTTCCGTTGGCTCACTTTCTCGACGATGTGTTCGCCGATGGGACGCGGAAACCCTCCGGCCGCAAGGGTGACGCCCGGACTCCTCGGGATGGACCCGAGTCTCCCACTGAGCGGGCCACTGAATCGAGATTCCCGTTGCACCTCTCCCGCGCGGTCGAATGGGAGCCACACCGACATATCACCGCCCGGTCTGCGGGTCTCGGGAAGTTGCCGCCGCTGTACTGCGCGGATCGGTTTTGCAACGGGCGTCCCGTTCAACGGGAGGCTCCCGTCCACGGCGCTCTTTCGTGTACGCATAATTCACCGCCAAATCAGAAGTGACTTGGATCACTCAATCCGGAAACTGTGTCCGGCACCTCGTCGAGTCGGGCATTGCCATCGTCTGAAGGAGTCCACGTTATGAACTCGAGCGGTCGAAATCGACAGTTCCGGACTGTCGCCGGGACCAGCGCACTGTTGCTCGCCGCGATGTTCGGCACCGCTGCATGCGCCGGAGACCAATCGCCGGAGGGCGCAGCAGAAGTCGCGTCCACATCCGCGTTGCCGAGCAACCCTGCCGGCGGAGAGCCGGTGAAGATCGGTTTCGTCTCGACCGAGGGCGGGGCAGCGGTGTCACTACCGGAAATGCGGGAGGGAGCCGAAGCCGCGGTCGAGTACCTCAACAACAACGGCGGCGGGCTCGCCGGCCGACCGGTCGATCTCGTCGTCTGCAAGCAGCAGGAGGAGCCGACCTCCGCGACGGCCTGCGCGAATCAGTTCGTCGAGCAGAAGGTCGCCGCCGTCCTGTCGCCGGGAACGTCGCAGGGACCGGCCATCGTTCCGATCGTCATCGGCGCCGGAATCCCGTACGTCACCCTCAACGGTGTCGCGCCGATCGAACTGACCTCGCCCGAGGTCGCATCCCTCTCCGCAGGGCTGCCCGGGACTCTGACAGCGGCCGCCACCGCGGCCAAGCAGGAGGGAATGGCGAAGTTCACCATGTTCGCCAGCGACGGCGGCGGAATCGCGGCCATGATCGACCAGATGGGCAAGCCGATCTTTCAAGGATTCGGTGTCGAGCTCGAAGTCGTGCCCATGCCTCTCGGCGTCCCGGACCCCACGCCCGTCGTCACGGCCGGATTGACGAGCAACCCCGATGGCGTGAGCTTCATCGGCGATGCCGCCACATGCACGTCTGTGCTGAAAGCGGTACAGACGACCGCGCCGACGGTGAAGAAGGTTCTGATTCCGACCTGTCTCGACGAGAACGTCGTCAAGGCGATCGGTATCGACAACGTCGAGGGCAACATCGGTATCACCGCGACGGATGCGTTGTCCGAGCGACCCGACACAGTGTTGTACAGGTCGATTCTCGCCGAGTACGCCCCCGACCTGTCGCCGACCGGGTACGGCTCGACCGGCTATCAGACGGTGATGGCTCTCGCTGCCGCCACGACCGGCATTTCGGGTGAGGTGGATGCCGCGTCGATCCAGCAGGCGCTGCGCACCGCCGCGAACGTCGAAATGCCTGCGGGCGGCGGAATCACGTTCACCTGCAACGGGACCGCATTCTCGATGATGCCGTCGATCTGTTCCTCGCAGATGCTGATCGGTGAGATCAACGATCAGGGCATCCCCGAGAACCTCACCGTCACGGGCTGACGGTCCGGCCGGAAAACCTCACAAGGAAGCAATATGACCGACCATCTCGCCTATCTCGTGCTGGGCCTCGGCAACGGTGCCGTGTACGCCGCCATCGGACTGGCGCTCGTGATGACATTCAAGAGTTCCGGTGTCGTCAATTTCGCCACCGGTGCGGTGGCCCTCTACACCGCCTATACGTACGCGTTGTTGCGCACGGGTGAGCTGATGGTCCCGATTCCGGGGCTCCCCAGAACGGTCGATCTCGGTGGACCGCTCGGGGTTGCCCCGGCCATGGCCGTGTCGCTCGTGGTCGCGGCACTACTCGGTGTGATCTTCTATGCGCTGATCTTCCGGCCGCTTCGTCATGCGCCGGTCATCGCCAAAGCTGTCGCGTCCATCGGCCTGATGATCGTGCTCCAGGCTTTGATCGCTCTGCGTGTCGGAACGGAAATCGTCGCGGTGGAACCGATCTTCGCTCTCGACAGCATCGCGATCGGCTCCCGGCAGGCGCCGACCGACCGAATCTGGCTGGCCGTCACCATCATTGTGATTGCGCTGGCCGCCACCCTGGTGTTCCGCTTCACCCGCTTCGGGATCGCGACGGAGGCTGCCGCCGAGTCGGAGAAAGGTGCCTATCTCACCGGGCTGTCGCCGGACCGGATCGCGTTCAGCAACTGGGCGCTGTCGTCCGTGGTCGCCGGACTCGGAGGCATTCTCATCGCGCCGATCGTGGCACTGAATCCCATTGCGTACTCGATGTTCATCGTCCCTGCACTCGCCGCCACCCTCGTCGGCAATTTCCGCTCGATCTGGCTGACCGTCGTCGCCGGCATCGTGATCGGGTCGCTGCAGGCCGAGACCACGAATCTGCAGGCGAACTTCGACTGGTTCCCGCGTGCGGGCATGGCCGAAGCCATTCCGTTGTTGTTGATTCTGGTGTTTCTGGTGTTCAAGGGGCGGCCGCTGCCCGACCGCGGCAGCATCGTCCGACAGCGGCTGGGTCGTGCCCCGCGTCCCGAGCGGATCCTTGCGCCCGGTCTCCTCGCGATCGCAGTGGTCGTTGTGGGCCTACTGGTGACCAGCGGCAGTTACCGTGCCGCGATCGTCAGCAGCATCATCTTCGCCGTGATCGCTCTCTCCCAGGTGGTCGTCACCGGCTATACCGGGCAGGTCTCTCTGGCGCAGCTCACGCTGGCCGGAGTGGGCGCCTACTCGATCAGCGTGCTCAACACGCATCTCGGGATCCCGTTTCCGTTCGCTCCGCTCATCGGCGCGCTGTTCGCAATGGTGATCGGTGTCGTGATCGGGCTGCCGGCACTCCGTGTGCGAGGGCTGCCCCTCACAGTGGTCACGCTCGCGCTGGCAGTGTTCCTGGAGGCCTTCTGGTTCCGTAATCCGCAACTCAACGGCGGTGTCGCCGGTGCCCCGGTGGACGTACCGAGAATATTCGGCGTCGATCTGGGAATCGGTGCAGGAGAAGCCTATCCGAGGCTCGCTTTTGCTCTGATGTGCCTGGGTGTGCTCGTGGCTGCTGCCCTCGGCGTCGCATGGCTGCGGCGAAGCCGCCTCGGAACGGACATGCTGGCGGTCCGGGCGAACGAGCGGTCGGCCGCGGCATCGGGAATCAACGTTCCACGTACGAAACTGGCAGCCTTCGCGATCGGCGCGTTCCTTGCCGGCCTCGCCGGTTCGCTGATGGCCTATCAGCAGACGTTGGCGACACCGGAACCGTTCACCGTGTTCCTGGGAATCACCCTGTTCGCGATCATGTACATCGCGGGCATCACGTCCATCACGGGCGCCGTCCTGGCCGGGATCATCGCACCCGGCGGGTTGCTGTACCTGCTTGTCGACCGCTTCCTGAACATCGGCGAGTACTACGCGGTGATCAGTGGCATTCTGCTGATAGTCACGATCATGGTCAATCCCGACGGGATCGCGGGCAAACTCCCCCGAATCCCTTGGCCCGCCGCCCGGAAGATTGCGGTGAGCACCGGGAACGAGGAGCGTCGCACCGAGCCGGCGACTGCGCGGACACCGCTGTCCCCGACAGGCGACGTGCTCCTGTCGGTGCAGGGGGTCAGCGTGAAATACGGTGCGGTCCAAGCAGCATCGGATGTCACCTTCGACGTCCGACGTGGCGAGATCGTCGGACTGATCGGACCGAACGGCGCGGGCAAAACCACGGTCATCGACGCGATCACCGGTTTCGCGGCGGCGACCGGAACAGTCGTCCTGGACGGTGCCGACGTCAGCAGTCTACGACCGTACCGGCTCAGCAGAAGTGGTCTCGGCCGCAGTTTCCAGGACGTCGAACTGTACGACGATCTGTCGGTCGCCGAAAATGTGACGGTGGGTGCGGCGCGAGGTGACGAGTCCTCCACGCCGGCAGTCGCGGAGCGAGTGCGTGCGGTCCTCGAAACCGTGGGGCTCGGCGACGTCGCAGATGCCGAGGTATCGACCCTGTCGCAGGGCAGACGCCAGCTGGTGTCGGTGGCCCGCGTGCTGGTCGCTTCTCCGAAGGTGGCCCTGCTCGACGAACCGGCCGCGGGCCTGGACAGTGCGGAGAGCCGCTGGCTCGGCGAGCGTCTTCGTGCCGCCCGCGACGCAGGGACGTCGATTCTGCTCGTCGACCACGACATGGAACTGGTTCTGACCATCTGCGATCGAGTCGTCGTTCTCGATCTCGGCAGGGTCGTGGCCTGCGGCACTCCGGAGGAGGTCCGGGCAGACGAGCGAGTGATCAGTGCCTACCTGGGTCTCCCGGTCGATCAGGCGGATCTCGAGCACGACGCGATCCCCGAACTCGCGGCCGCTCCCAAACATGATGCACAGGAGGCGCTCTCGTGAGCAGACTGACGATTCGGAACCTCTCGACGGGTTATCTCCAGCAGCGGCCCTGCGTCCGAGATGTGGAGTTGGAGGTGGAGAAAGGGACGATCACCTGTCTTCTGGGGCCCAACGGCGCGGGCAAGACCACGTTGCTGCTCTCCCTCGCGGGCCTGCTTCCCCGGTTCGACGGCGAAGTTCTCGTGGACGGCTCGGCGGTGACCGCCGGCCGTCCACGTGACGCGGTGCGGTCCGGAATGGTGCTCGTTCCCGACGACCGGGCGCTCTTTCGCGAGTTGACCACGACCAACAATCTGCGTCTTGCAGTGCGTGAGCGTCGTCGTCGATCCGGCGCCGTCGACGAGGTACTCGAGTACTTTCCGGCGCTCGACAAGAGGCTCGGTGTCGCCGCGGGACGTCTTTCCGGCGGCGAGCAGCAGATGCTCGCCATCGGCCGGGCGATCCTCCAGCGGCCGAAGGTGCTGCTGATCGACGAATTGAGCATGGGGCTGGCCCCGGTGATCGTCGACGAGATCCTGACGGTCTTGCGGCGTCTGGCGAAGGAACGGGAGATGTCCGTCGTCCTGGTCGAGCAGCACGTGCGCCTCGCGCTCGATGTTGCCGACGAAGCCGTCGTGCTGGTGCACGGCTCGGTGGCTCTGGCGGAGTCGGCATCGTCCCTCAGGTCCGATCCGGTGCGGATCGAACACGCCTATCTGGGTTCTGCGCAGGAGCACAGCGCGACGAAGGACACGCACGTCGTGAGCTCGTGATCCCGGAGGAGCGCATTCGGTCTCCCGCTCTGCGGTCGGGAGCTGCCTTCCGGCGCAGTTCGTCCGGTAGACGGTGAGTGTGCGGTGCCGCAACACGCGTCACCCCCAGGAGAAAGGACCGTATGAGACTGGACGGAAAGGTCGTCGTCGTCACCGGAGCCGGCAACGGTATCGGACGACAGACAGCTCTGACGCTGCTCGAACGGGGCGCGCGCGTAGCGCTCGTCGACCTGAAGGAGGACTGGTTGCACGAGACCCGCGAGCTTGCCGGCGACCGGGCCGCGCGTGTCTCGCTCCACGTCGCCGACGTCACGGATTCGACCGTCGTCGGTGCGTTGCCCGCGGCAGTCACCGCCGAGCACGGGCAGATCGACGGACTGATCAACGTCGCAGGCGTGATCCACAGATTCGTACCGGTCCTCGATCTCGAACGAAGCGAGATCGAGCGGGTCGTGCAGGTCAATCTGTGGGGCGTCATGAACATGTGTCTGACGTTCGTACCCGAACTGAAGAAGCGCCCGGAGGCCGGGCTGGTGAACATCTCGAGCCTGTCCGGGTTGCTCCCGTTCGCGGGACAGACGATCTACAGCACGACCAAAGGGGCGGTCAAGCAGTTCAGCGAGGGGCTCTACCAGGAACTCGCCGATAGCAATGTGTCCGTCACCACGGTGTTTCCCGGCAATATCAGCACCAACCTGAGCGGCAACTCCGGCGTCGCGATGATCGATGCGGGCGGCAGAAAGGTGAGGGCAACCACGCCCGAACGCACAGCCGAACTGATCGTCTCCGGCATGGAGAAAGGCAGTTTCCGTGTCCTTGTCGGCCAGGACGCCAACCTGCTCGATCGCCTCGTCCGCCTTGCGCCTCGTTGGGCGACGAATCTGGTCGCCAAGCAGATGAGGAGCGTGCTCTGAACACCGCGGACGAGCACATCCGCACATGCCCACAACCGTCGCGAGGAAGCTGACCGCTCAGCGGGATGCCCCCGTCCACGGCATTTTTCGAAACATATGGTCCCACATGACAGTTGTTGTGACATTGTTCACGGCTTCCTGAGCCGTAGTCACGCTTCGCATTACCGCACCGCAGGACACCTGCGCCCGGTCTCCCTCACTGGAAGGCTCGACATGACCAACGTAGTTGCCGACACCGCTGCCGCCGTCGCCGAAGCGGGCGCGCGCGTCGTCGAACCCCGCAAGATCGCGACCGGCTTCTCGTGGCCGGAGTGCCCGCGCTGGCACAACGACACGTTCTGGTTCTCCGACATGTACACCGCAACGTTGAAGACCCTCGATGCCGAAGGAAACGCGACGGTCGTGGTGGACGCCTCGGGGCGTCGTGCGGGCACCGACGTGCCGATCGTTCTCGGCGGCTTCGGGTGGCTTCCGGACGGACGGCTCATCGTCACCTCCATGCACGAGAAGCTCGTCCTCGTGCACGGCGGGAACGGCCCTGAGGACCTCGAAGTCCTCGCCGACGTTTCCGGCTTCGCACAGGCCGCGATCAACGACATGGTTGTCGATGCAGACGGACGTGCCTACGTGACCCAGCTCGGATTCGATCTCTTCGCAGGGCAGGATCCGGTGCCGTCTCCTCTCATCGTCGTCGAACCCGACGGTACCGCCTCCACGGCAGACGAGGTCGGGCCTCTGCTGTGCGCCAACGGTATTGCTATCAGCGCAGACGGAACGAAGGTCTTCACCGCCGAAGTGATGGCCCAGAAGATCACGGTCATCGACCGTGCGGCAGACGGCACGTTGTCCAACCCCCGTGCCTTCGCCACCTGCCCGTTCCTGCCCGACGGGATCGGACTCGACGAGGACGGCGGTGTGTGGGCGGCAATGCCGGGCAGCGGCTATGTCGCCCGCTTCACCGAGAACGGGATGACCGACGCGATCCCGCTTCCCCTGGAGAACGGCGTTGCCTCGGCGTGCCTGCTCGGCGGACCCGACCGCTCGACGCTTTGCATGACTGTCGGTGTCGAGGTGTTCGACTTCGAGAAGTCGGCCCGGGAGGCGCTGGGCAGCATCTGGGTTGCCGACGTCTCCGCGCGGGGCGGCGCAACCCGTCCCTGACAGCCCACTGCTCCCATCACATTCGAGGACAATTCATGACAACACTGGACTTCTCCGACCGCGTGGTCGTCATCACCGGTGCAGGCCGCGGCATCGGCCGGGCACACGCCGAGCTGCTCGCTTCCCGCGGTGCCGCTGTGGTCGTCGGTGATCTCGGCGCCACCATCGACGGCTCCGGCGTCGAAGAGGGCGACCCCGCCCGCGAGGTCGCCGAAGCGATCACTGCGGCCGGTGGACGCGCCGTGCCGTGCAACGCCGACATCACGACCGAGGAGGGAGCCCACGCCCTCGTCGACATCGCACTGTCGGAGTTCGGGCAGCTGGACGCGGTGATCAACAACGCCGGCATCGTCCGCACTGCGCGATTCGACGAGGTTCCCTACGAGGAGTACCAGCGTCACCTGGACGTCCACTACTTCGGCCCGCTGCGCCTGTGCCGTGCGGCGTGGCCGCATCTGATCAAGTCGCCGGCCGGTCGCGTGGTGAACACCATTTCACAAGCGATGCTGGGTAATCCGGACATGTCGCACTACGGCGGTTCGAAGGGTGCTCTGTTCGGGCTCACCCGTAACCTCGCGGTCGAGGGTCTGGCCTCGGGTGTGTTGGTCAACGCCCTCGCACCGGGTGCGGGTACCCGCATGGCGGAGGCCTCTGCGGATTCCCTTTCCCCGGAGGTGATGGAGTACATGCGCACCCAGCTGCGGCCCGAGCACGTCGCACCGGTTGCGGCCTACCTCGTCCATCCGGCCTGCACCGTCACCGGCGAAGTGTTCAACGTTGCGGGAGGTATCGTCAACCGCCTCGCCCTCGTCAACACGGCCGGAATCCACGACCCGGCCCTGACGGTCGACACCGTTGCCGACCGGTTCGACGAGATCATGGCGATCAGCGCCGACGCCATCCCTCAGGTCGTCGCCCCGGCCGAGGTTCCCGCCTCGTCCTGAGCAGAATCCTGACGACAACGGTTCAGCCCCAGGAGAATTGCAGTGAGCTCAACGGAAACTTCCACGGACACCGCCGACCAGGCAGTCGACACCTCCTATCCTTTTGCCGCCGTCCCGGCGAACGAAGCCGTCCAGAGGTATATCGCGATCGCGGCCGATCGGCCCATGACCAAGATGACGATGCCGATCGGCGGTGACGTCTGGGTCATCCATCGGAATGCCGCAGCACGTGAGATGCTCAGTGATCCCCGATTCGTGCGCGAGCCCTTCCGGACGGGTGCACGGCCGGTACCCTACTTCGTCGAGTTCCCGGACTTCCTGAAGTCGACGATCCAGTTCGAGGATCCGCCGCACCACACCAAACTTCGGAAACTCGTGCAGAAGTCGATTTCCCCGAAGCGCGTGCGCGCGATGCGCGAATCTGCCGTCGAATTCGCCAACCATCTGATCGACGAAATGGTGGCGAAGGGCACGTCGGCGAATCTGGTGAGCGACTACGCCGTGGCGTTGCCGATCCAGATGCTGTCGAACCTGATCGGCGTTCCCCCGGAGGACCGTCCGAAGTTCCAGAAGTGGAGCGCGGCAACACTCGCTGTGGCGAACATGCCCGAGGAGGAGGTCGTGCAGAACATGACCGAACTCTTCATGTACCTGATGGCACTGATCGAGGATCGCCGCAAGAATCCTCGCGAAGACCTCCTCAGCGATCTCGCGAACGCTCCCGACAAGGACGATTCGCTCACCGACGGCGAAATCCTGCCCATCGCGATGATTCTCATCGTGGCAGGCTTCGACAACACTGCGAACTTCATCTGTTCCGGCGTCCTGTCTCTCCTGCGGAACCCCGAGCAACTGGCGGTTCTCCTCGAGGACGTCGACGCAGTAGCGCCCACCGCCGTCGAGGAGATCCTGCGCAACGGCCGCATGGCCATCTACGACACCGTCGCGGGAGGTGGCGGGCTGGTTCCGTTCGTGGCCACCGAGGACGTAGAGATCGACGGCCAGCTCATCGCCGAAGGTGAAGCGGTGCTGGTGGACCCGGCTGCCGTCAATCACGACGGGATCGCAGTTCAGGACGCCGGGACCTTCGATGTTCGCCGAAAGGACAACCCGCACCTGACTCTGAGCTACGGACTGCATCACTGCCTCGGCGCTCCGTTGGCCAGGATGGAGATGCAGGTTGCGATCACGGAGTTGTTCAAACGTCTCCCGGGTCTCGCACTGGCGGGTGAGGCCGTCGTGGACAACGACAACCTCACCCTTCCCATCGTCGATCTCCCCGTCACCTGGTAGGGATTCGACATGCCCAAGGTCTTCTATGTGGAGCCCGACGGAACCGAGCGCGTGATCGACGGGCGGGCTGGTGATTCCGTCATGTCGACGGCCGTCCGCAACGGTGTCGCCGGGATCGTCGGACAGTGCGGCGGTTCGCTGTCGTGCGCTACCTGCCATGTGTACCTCGCGGAGGAGGATCGGCATCATTTCGAGCCTCCTTCGGAGGACGAGGACGACATGCTGGACTGCACTGCCAGTGACCGCGAGGATTCGTCGCGACTGTCGTGCCAGTTGCTTCTCCGGGACGGAGTGGATCTGCACGTGACGATTCCGGATGAGCAGGCCTGAGATGACCAGGCACGCAACAGGCACCGGCACGCTGCCACACAGCGTGGCGGTCGTCGGTGCCTCGCACGCAGCAGTGCACTTGGCCGACCGGCTCAGGCACGGGGGATACGTGGGCCCGCTGACACTCGTCAGCAGCGAAGTGCATCTGCCCTATCAGAGGCCTCCGCTGTCGAAGGCATGGCTGAAGGGCGAGGCGGCGTCGGACTCGTTCGTGTTGCGTGCCGCGGATCATTACCCGGGAAACGACATCGAGGTGTTGCTCGGTACGACCGTCCGCAGGGTCGGCCGTGAGGACGACGGGATCGTCCTGAGCCTCGATCACACCGACGGTTCCACCGGAACACGCAGATTCGATCGCCTCGTCCTCGCCACCGGTGCCCGGGCGCGTCGACTGGACATTCCGGGTGCCGACCATCGGGATGTGCTTGTGCTGCGCGAACTCGACCATGCACACCGGCTGGCGGAACGTGTCGCAGCCGGACCGGTCGTGGTCATCGGGGGCGGCTTCGTCGGACTCGAGGTCGCTGCCACACTCCGTGGTCTGGGCGTCGAGGTCACGGTGGTCGAGGCAGGTTCACAACTGATGGGTCGTGCTGTCGGGGCCGGAACGGCCGAGTTCCTGCTCGCAGCACACCGGGAAATGGGTGTCCGGGTCCTCCTCGACGTGAAACCCGTCGAGATCGCCGTCGACGGCGACGGAGTTCGTGCGGTCCGTCTCGCCGACGGTCGCGACATCGCTGCGGCGACGGTGCTCGTCGGTGTCGGTGCGGAACCCCGTACCGAGCTCGCTGAGCAACTCGGACTGACCTGTGACCGGGGCGTCGTGGTGGACGAGCGGTGCACGACTTCGGACGGACGCATCCTCGCCATCGGCGACTGCACCGTTCAGGAGATGCACGGAGGCGCTCGGATACGTCTCGAATCCGTCGACAACGCGACCGAGCAGGCCAACGTAGCGGCCGCTGTGTTGCTCGGTTGCGAGGCGCCCGAACGGCCCACGCCGTGGTTCTGGTCCGACCAGGGACCGTGGAAGCTGCAGATCGTCGGAACGGCCGGTGGGCACACGGACGTGATCGTCCGAACCGATCCCGACAAGCCACAGCGCCGCGTCAGCCTTTATTTCGAGGACGACCGGCTGGTCGCCGCGGAATGTGTCAATGCGCCCGCCGATTTCGTGGCATTGCGCTCGGCGCTCGCTCGTGGGCAGCGGATCTCGCAAGACGATCTGGCGGACAGTTCGATTCCCCTGAAGAAGCTGCTGGGGTCGGTCCGTTCAGCGTGAAATGGCGATGAGCCGGCAGGATGAAGTCCTGCCGGCTCATCGCTCTCGTGTCGTCGGTCCCGGAGCGATGTGGTTCGAGGGGTCCACAGTGCCAGGGTCGATGCGGCTGGTCAGACGGACGGTCGGGCGGTCGAATTGCGCAGGAGCATGGTCGCGCCGGCTTCGCCGCCCCGTCGATGCTCGTTCATCAACATGATCAGACGTTCGTTGTCGTGTTTCGTCAGGGCGTCGATCATCGCATCGTGCTCGGCGATCACCCGCCGCCGGACGTCCGCGTCGAAGATGTAGGCAGCGTGGTACGGCATGGCCAGTCGCCACAGGCGGCGGATCTCCGTCACGACCAGCCCGAGCGGCGAGCGGTCGAACATCGCGAAGTGGAAGTCCTGGTTCGCCAGACGCATCTCCAGCAGGTCGGCGCGTCCCGCGGCCTCGGCGACGCGGTCGCCGAGGCCGCGGATCTCGGCGAGCGCATCGTCGTCGAAGTGGGGGAGCGACGCCAGCACTTCACGCTCGAGAGCGTTGCGCATCAGGTAGATCTGGTCGAACTCGGACTGCTCGAGCCGCACCACCGTATATCCGACGTTGCGGCGGTGTTCGACGAGTCCCTGCGACGCGAGCTGGCGTAGGGCCTCCCTGATCGGAAGGCGGCTGACACCGAGCCGCTCGGCCATCAGCTCCTGGCGGACGGGCTGACCCGGAAGAAGATCGCCGGTGATGATCATGCCTTCGATCTCAGCGGCCACCCAGTCGGCGTCACGAACCAACGACGCATCACGCTCCGTGGCCCGTCCGTCCGCCGCCGTCGATCGTCGATTCACCGTGGTCCCTTCTCGTGCCGGCCCGGCCCGATGACTCGTGGCGACGATCGGTCAGACGTCGCCGAGCGCACCACCGGTCTTCACGACGTCGATGTCCTTCTCGCTGTATCCCATCGCGCCGAGGATCGCATCGGTGTCGGCTCCGAGGGACACCGCCCGGCGCGGCGTCCGCGTCGCAGTCCGACCGAGCTTGATCGGCACGCCCAGACCACGATAGTCGACGGTGTCCAGGAAGAGCCCGCGGTGGACGGTCTGGGGAGCGGTGAGTGCCTGGTCGACGGTGTTGACGGGGCTGGCTGCGACCCCGGCGCGCTCGAGTTCGGCAGCGAGGTCGTCGCGATTTCGTTCGGCGATGCGGTCGCCGAGCAGTGCCGCCAGCACGTTCCGGTTCTGTGAGCGGACACCGTTGGTGACGAAACGTGGATCCTCGGCGAGCTCCGGTACGCCGAGGGCCGTCACCAGCGAGCGGAACTGCCGGTCGTTGGCCGCGCTCACGAAGAAGTCACCGTCGCGAGCGGCGAAGACCTGATAGGGCACGACCGTCGGATGGTAGTCGCCCGTTCGCTGAGGCACCTTCCCGCTGGAGATCCAGTTGGAGGCATGAGGGTGCAGGAGGGATATCACCGAGTCGAGGAGCGTGATGTCGACGAGTTGCCCACGACCGCTGAGGTCGCGTTCCCTCAGTGCGAGCAGGATTCCGCTGACCGCCATGTGGGAAGCGACGATGTCCACGATCGGCACCCCGACGCGGAGCGGATTGCCGTCCGGGTAGCCGTTGACACTCATCAACCCACCGAAGGACTGCAGAACCGCGTCGTATCCCGGCAGTCCGCCCATCGGGCCGTCGACGCCGAATCCGGTCACCCGGCAATACACCAGCCGGGGATTCTCCTCGGCGAGAACGGTCTCGTAGTCGAAACCCCAGCGGGCCATCGTGCCGGCCTTGAAATTCTCGATCACCACATCCGCCCCGCGCAGCAGATGCGCCAGGACGCCTCGACCGGCATCCGTCCGCAGATCGAGGCAGATGTTGTCCTTGCTGTGGTTGAGACCGGCGTAGTACGCGCTGCTCCGGCCGTCCTCGGCGAAGGGCGGTCCCCATCCGCGTGTCTCGTCTCCGGACGGTGCCTCGACCTTGATCACCTCGGCGCCGTGGTCTGCCAGCGTCTGAGCGGTGTACGGTCCGGCCAGTACCCTGCTGAGATCGAGGACGCGCAGTCCGGCCAGTGCCCCGGTGCCGGTGTCCTCCTCTGCGGCGCGCCACGCGGCGCGTCCGTCGATATGGGGTTCGTCGGCGACGGTCGGCTGCGTAGTCGCGTCGCCTGTCGAAGTGGGCACGTTCACGCCGGGCTCCTGTCGGTGGTCTGTGTGCTGTCGTGCGGAGACCGTCGCCCCACGATGACGTCCCAGACGTCGACGCCGTCGTCGAGGATCCGGCTCGCCAGGTCGTCGGCCCAGAACTGCTCGGAGCCGCAACGGTCACGCCAGCTCCACAGCGACGTGGTGAACCGGCCGAGCGGGTGTTCGGATGTGGTTCCGATCGCGCCGTGGATCTGGTGTGCGGCAGCGGCGACAGGGTGGGCCGATATCGCGGTCACGACCTTTGCCGCCGCCGTCGCCATTCGCGGGTCCTCGGTGGTCTCGTGCGCGTCGACGGCGGCGTCGACGGCGGCGTCGACGGCGACTTTCATCATGGTGGTCCGGGCGGCGAGCTGTGCCAGTTGCTGTTGAACCGCCTGGAATTTCGCCAGGGGGCGACCGAACTGCACGCGTTCGGCGGCGTAGCGCAGCGTCTGCTCCTGGACGGCGGCGGCGACCGCGGCGGTTGCCACCGCACAGGCGAGAGCACCGCGGCGGAGGAACTCGTCCAGCGTGACCGGCGATGTGCCGTGGAAGACGACAGGTACCTCGTCGAACGTGACATCGCCGACGGACACACCGGTCAGGTCGGTCTCGTCCGACACCGTCACACCGGTGCCGGACATCGGCACGACGGCGACCGACGAGCCATCGACGCCGGTCTCGGCCGGGAGAAGCAGGACAAGGGTGTCTGCGTCTGCCGCATAGGGAACCGCAGCGACGGCACCGTCCAGCAGGACCACTCCGTCGTGTCGGCGGACCGAGCAGGTATCGCCCGCAGCGGCAGCCGATGCCGTCTGCGATTCCAACGTGTGGCCAGCGGTGGCGGCGAGCCACGCGGCGAGAATCCCGTGCTCGACGATCGGGGTCAGGGCGCCTTGTTCCGCTGCCACAGACACGACTGCGAGGGCATCGGCCAGTGTTGCTCCACCCCCGCCTGCCTCTTCGGGAACGCCGACCGTGGCGAAGCCGGCGTCGCCGAGCTGCGTCCAGATCGCGCCGGCCATGCCGGAGGCCGGAGTTTCGCGGTCGACACCGACACGATCGATCATCGACGTGGTGGCCGAGACCAGCTCGGCAAAGAACTCACTCATCGAATCCCCAGTCCGCGCGCGACGATCCCGCGCAGAATCTCGTTGGTCCCACCCCGCAGGGTGAAAACCGGTGTGTGCAGGACGCTCTGGGCCAGCATGCGGGCCAAGGGATCCGCCGCGTCACGACGGGCGACCACGCAGCTCGACGATCGCACGGCCTCGACCAGTTCACCCTCGAACGTCGATCCCAGGTCTTTGACCATTGCGGCGAGCACGTCGGGCTTGCGGCCGGCGGTGAGTTCGGCAGCGACCCGCAGCGACATCCGGCGCAGGGCCCACGCACGTGCCGTGAGTGTGCCCAGCGTCTGCCGTTGCTCGGAAGTGGCGCCGGCTTCGGCGAGGTGGGCCGCCCAGGCGCGCAACAGAGGCATCGTGCTGAGGTAACGCTCAGGCCCGGAGCGCTCGAATGCGAGCTCACCCATCACCTGCGCCCAGCCGTTGCCTCGTGTGCCGAGCAGCGCCGAGGCGGGTACCTCCGCGTCGTGGAAGACGACCTCGTTGAAGTGCGACTGTCCGTCGATACTGCGCAGGGGGCGGATCTCGATGCCGGGGTGGGGGAGATCGACGACGAACTGGGACAGGCCGTTCTGGCGGTCGCCGTGTTGTCCGTCCGTCCGGGCGAGCACCACCATCGCGTGCGCGAGGTGTGCGCCGGTGGTCCAGACCTTGGTTCCGCTGATCGTCCATGAATCGCCGTTGTCGACGGCGCGTGTGCGAACCGCAGCAAGGTCCGATCCGGCGTCCGGTTCACTCATGCCGATCGCGAAGAAGGTTCGGCCCGAAGCGATTCCGGGAAGATATCGTTCTCTCTGTTCCTCCGAACCGTTCGCGAGGATGCTCGGTGCCATCTGCCGGTCGGCGATCCAGTGAGCTGCCACCGGAGCGCCGTGCGCGAGCATCTCCTCACTGACGACGAAGCGTTCGAGCGGACTTCGGCCGTGTCCGCCGTATTCGGTGGGCACGGTCATGCCGAGCCATCCGTGGGCGGCGACGCGGGCGCTGAATGCGGAGTCGAATCCGGTCATCCAGCTGTCGGTGTCCGGGGTGAAGCCCCCGGTGGCGATCTCGTGGGAGAGAAAGGTGCGTACCTCGGTGCGGAGTTCCTCGAGCTCGGACTCGACGCGGTCGAGAAGTTCGGTGGTCATGAGCGGTTGGGTCCTCGCGACGACCACGACGCCTTGCCCTTCCGGGACATCGACCACATCTGCACGCCGCGCTCGATTTCGAGTGCGGACTGCCAGCCGACTGCGGGCGGACCCAACTCGAGACGTGCGCTGGTCATGATGCGGCGGGTCAGTTCGGGGTCGGCGGCGGCGGTGCGGGTCAGCTCGTCGACCGTGGCCTGAATCTCTTCGGCCGGGACCGCGGTGTACGCCAGGCCGCGTGCAACGGCTTCGGCGCCGGTGAGCGACTGCCCGCAGGCGGCGAGAGCGACTGCCCCGGACCAGCCCATGGCACGTCCGAGCAGGGAGATGTGGCCGCCGCCGGGGTGAATGCCGCGAGCGGAGAAACCGCTGTCGAGGACGGTGTCGGGGGTGGTCACCATGATGTCGGCGGCCATCGCGAGGTTGAGGCCGGCGCCGACGGCGCCACCGACCACGACGGCGACGGTCGGTACGGGCAGCGACCCGATTCTCACGAAGGAGCCGTATACCGCCGACGTACGCTGCACTGCCTCGGGGGATGCCGGATCCGCGGACGACGATGCCAGATCACGTGTGTCGGCGCCGCTGCAGAAGTAGGTGCCGGTGGCGTCGACCACGACGGCGCCGATCGCGGGATCGGACTCGACGCGGTCGCAGAAGGCAACGATCTCGGCGGCCATGGCCAGGGTGATGGCGTTCTTGCGCCGGGGATTGTTCAGGGTGATGCGGGCGACACCGTCTGCGACAGATGTGAGAATCGGCGGTTCCGTCGGGCCTGCGCCCAGGTCTGTGCCGGAAGAAGTCTGGGTCATGTGCAGACCGTAACAGATTGTAGGCGATTTTGGATCCAATATTGGTTGACAAAAAACGGTTGCCTGCTGTGCACTGGGCCACACCACGATTCGCCGCAGAAGGTCGGCGGGAAGGAGTAGCTGTGTTCAGCTTGGCGGGACGTATCGCACTGGTCAGCGGAGCAGGCCAGAGTGTCGGCGAGGGAATTGCGAAAGTGCTTGCACGGCAGGGAGCCGCGGTGATCGTCAACGATCTGTTCGCGGACCGCGCCGAAAAGGTCGCCGCAGCGATTGTCGAAGAGGGGAACGTCGCCGTCGCCGCGGCGTTCGACGTGACCGACTTCGGATCCACTCTCGACCACGTGCGGGCGGCGGAGAAGGAGCTCGGTGGCCATGTCGACATCGTCGTCAACAACGCGGGTGTGGCGGAAGGGCGCGTCATCAAACCCTTCCGGGAGCTGTCACCGGAGGAGTGGCGTGCGCCGATCGACCTGAACATCTTCGGTGCGATGAACTGCATCAAGGTCGTCCTCGACGGTATGTGCGACGCGGGCTGGGGCCGGGTCGTCCAGATCTCGTCGGGATCTGCGAGAACGGGACAGAACATCAACCAGTCGATGTATGCGACGGGCAAGAGTGGTATCGAGGGCTTCATCCGCCACCTCGCCGCCGAGACCGGGCAGTACGGCGTCACCGCGAACATCGTGGCTCTCGGGCACCAGAAGAATCTCGAGGACAAGATGCCCCCCGAGATGATCGAACAGATCCTGCGGACCATTCCGATCGGCCGATTGGGAGACCCCATCGAAGTCGGAGCGTTCTGCGCATACCTGGCCTCGGACGAAGCCGGCGGCATCACCGGGCAGACGATGGACTTCAACGGCGGTTCCCAGACGCGATGACAACGAACAGTTCGCATCCGCAGACCACGATGTCGCTCACCGCGATACGGGTGGCCGACCTCGACCGTGCCGTCGAATTCTACGTTCAGGGCTGCGGATTCGTATACGAGAAGGACCTCACGACCTCCACCTTCCGGGCCACGATCGTCCGGGCCGGGGCCGCCGGACTCGAACTCGTGCTACCGACGGACGGTGCTGCTGGCGAGACGCCGGATCACGGCAACATGCTGGTCAAGATCGTCACCAACACCACCGACGCCCGTGCCCGGATGGCCGATGCCTGCGCGCACGGCGGTACCGAGGTGACTCCGCCGACGCGACTCGAGGCGTACGACATGGTGATCGGAATCGTCCGCGACCCCGACGGCTACCTTGTGGAATTCGTGCAGCGGCCGGACGCCCTGGAGCCCTGACCGTTCAGCGGGAGGCCCCCCGGTCGCGGGCCGTCGGCGCATATATGGTCCGCACATGCTGCGAGACAACGAGTTCGACATTGTGGTCGTCGGTTCCGGGGTGGCTGCTCTGTGCGGCGCCGTCGCTGCCGCCTCACGGGGACGATCGGTATGCGTCATCGAGAAGACCGCCTATTTCGGTGGCACATCGGCGTATTCGGGAGGCAGTGTGTGGCTTCCCGGGAATCACGTGCTCGAACGGGACGGCGTCGACGACTCGGTGGCGAAGGGATACACCTACTTCCATTCGCTGGTGGGATCCCGAACCTCGGAGGAACGACAGCGTGCCTACCTGGAAACCGGCCCCGCCCTGGTCGACTTCCTCGAGAACACCGCAGGGATTCCCCTCGAACATCGCCCCTTCCCGGATTACTTCGATGCGCCGGGACGGAGCGCGAACGGTCGAACCGTTTTCGCGCGGGCGATCACAGCGGAGGAGGTGGGGCCGCGATTGAACGAGATCCGGCCGATGGTTCCTGCCGACCAGTTCGGAATCGACGTGGACCGGTCGGTCCTCGACGGCGGTCAGGCATGGGTCGCCCGTCTGGTCATGGCGCTCGATCGCTCCGGAAACGCGGAGCTGGCACTGAACACCACGGTCGAGGAACTCGTCCAGGACGAGGCAGGTCGCGTCGTCGGTGTCGGGGTTCGGGCGACGGACGACGAGACAGGGACCCGCCGAGTCGTTCACGCCCGGCTCGGGGTTCTCGTCGCGGCGGGCGGATTCGAACGAGCAGCCGGCTTGCGGCAGGTCTGGCAGCAGATGCCGACAGCCGACTGGTCGTCCTCGCACCCCGACACCGGTTCCGGGGATGCGCTTCGGATGCTCGACTCCGTGGGCGCCGAACTCGATCTTCTCGATCAGTCGTGGTGGTGTCCGGCAACGCTGTTCCCCAACGGGCACGCCGCGTTCACCCTCGGTCTTCGCGCCGGGGTCGTGGTCGACGACTCCGGACGACGGTTCGCGAACGAGATGCTGCCGTACGACCGGATGGGGCACGCGATGCGCGCCCGGATGGCGGCCGGTCACAGTCCGCAGTTCTGGTTCGTCTTCGACGACCGCGCGGGAGACCAGTTGCCTGCGATCTGCGTTCCGGCGCCGGACGCAGGCGAGATGAGGGAAGCGGGGCTGTGGCACACCGCCCCCACGATCGCGGAACTCGCTGCCGCAATCGACGTCGACGCCGAAGCGCTGACGAACACCGTCGCACGGTTCAATGCGTTCGCGGAAGCGGGCCATGACCAGGACTTCCGTCGCGGTGAGGATCCCTTCGGGCGGTTCTTCGTCGGCGCCACGTCGGCCGCCCAGTGTCTGCAGCCGATCGAGGGGACGCGCTTCCACGCAGTGCGTCTCGTGCTCGGAGACCTCGGTACGAAGGGAGGCGCCGTCGTCACACCCGACGGTGCGGTGAAGCGCGCCGACGGCTCGACGGTGTCCGGGCTCTACGCGGCCGGAAACTCGGCGGCCTCGGTGGCCGGTGCCGTGTACCCGGGCCCGGGGGTACCGCTCGGGTCGGGGATGGTGTCGGCGTACCGAGCGGTCGGCGACATGGTGCGGCACCTCACACCGGCCTGAACCCAGGCGCCGCCGGGGGACGGTAAGAGAGGGGGCGGCAGCACGATCGGCCGCGGCGTCCGCAGGGGGGCGCCGCGGCCGACGCATGCCGGGCGGGTCTCGAAGATTCTGCTCAGTGGTTCGCCAGGTCCGCGGTCACACAACGCTGCCAGATCTCGCCTGCAACCAGACGCAGGGGGGAGACCATCTTCTGATGATCGAACGCTCCGACGCGCGCGCAGACGGAGAGCGCGGCCAGGTTGCCGTACATGTGCTCGGGCGGACCGATCGACACGCCCACACAGGCGATGCCGGGGAACGCCTCACCACGGTCGAATGCGGCGCCCCGGTCGCGGACCTGGGCCAGCTCCTCTTCGAAACGTGTTGATGCAGAGGGCGTGAACGACTTCTCCGCAGGGGAACCCTGCGGTCCTCGCCGCGACAACGGTCCGGACAACGATGCGTACGCCATGACCACTTTGCCCAACGCCGTCAGGTGGGCCGGCACCCGCTGACCCACCGCAGTCGGCGTCGGGCCGGAGATACGACCGTTCACCTTCGCGAGATACACGGTATCTCCCCGGTCGACGACGCCCAGTTGGATGGTCAGACCGGTGCGCTGCGCGAAGGCGTGCATCACGGGACGCGCATGGTGCAGGAGGCGATTCTGATTGAGTGCGGCCTGTCCCATCTCGTAGGCCTTGACCCCGAGCTCGTATGTCTGATCGGGCGACCGGGCCAGCCACCCCGCGTTGGCGAGCTGTTCGAGCAACCGGTGCGCTGACGACCTGGGCAGTCCGGTCCGTGTCGTCACCTTGGCCAGCGTCATGGGGCCCGCACTGAGGGCCTCCAGGACCAGCGAGACCCGCTCTACGACGGAGACCGGAATTCCCTCGATGTTCGACGTGTTCAACCCATCCTCCTGACACCCACTATAGGTGTGATGTGAATCACGATACCTGCGATGTGCGGTGCGCATCAATCCGCTCTACGACTGTCCGTCGTATGCGCGACGCATCGTCGTCGAACGGCCAGGTGACCGAGTGCGCGAACACTCATTCTCTCGAACGGTGGAGACGCGGCCCGAACTACCCTCCCGTTGTGCGGGAGACACGCGTCACAGGGCAAAGCCCGCTTGACAGGCTGACCTCAACGCGACGGTGAGTTGTCGCGGTCAGTCGATCAGGAGGCACAGTGAATCCCACTGACACCGAGGACCAGATTCGCGTCATCGACACGGGTGCACCACCGGAACGCTACGCTCGCGGATGGCACTGCCTCGGGTTGGTGCGCGACTTTGCCGACGGAAAGCCACATCAGGTCAACGCATTCGGAACCGCACTCGTCGTGTTCGCCGGAGAAGACGGGAAGCTGAACGTCCTCGACGCGTATTGCAGGCACATGGGCGGAAATCTCGCGCAGGGAACGGTGAAGGGGAATGCCATCGCTTGCCCGTTCCACGACTGGCGTTGGCGCGGCGATGGAAAGTGCGCCGAGATTCCCTACGCGCGTCGTGTGCCTCCGCTCGCCCGCACGCGGACGTGGCCGGTCGCCGAAGTCAGCGGCCAGCTCTTCGTGTGGCACGACCCTCGGGGCGGCAAGCCCCCGGTGGAACTGGCGATTCCCGAGGTCCCCACGTACGGAGATTCCGGATGGACCGACTGGGTGTGGAACTCGATCGAGGTCACCGGCTCGCACTGCCGTGAGATCGTGGACAACATCGTCGACATGGCGCACTTCTTCTACGTGCACTACGGAATGCCGACCTTCTTCCGTAACGTCTTCGAGGGACACACTGCGACGCAGGTGATGCGGTCCCGGCCACGAGCCGACGCGGTCGGTGTCAGTCAGTCCACCAACTACAGTGTCGAGAGCCAATCGGACGCAACATATTACGGACCGTCCTACATGATCGACAAGCTGTGGAGCGGTGGCAGGGATCCCGAATCCGCCCCGAACATCTACCTGATCAACTGCCACTACCCGATCACACCGACGTCCTTCCGATTGCAGTACGGCGTCATCGTCGAGAAGCCGGTGGGGGTGCCCGACGACCAGGCCGACCAGATCGCCCAGGCCGTCGCCCAGGGCGTCGCGATCGGATTCGAACAGGACGTCCACATCTGGAAGAACAAATCCCGGATCGACAACCCGTTGCTCTGCGAAGAGGACGGACCCGTCTACCAGCTCCGCCGTTGGTACGAGCAGTTCTACGTCGATGTCGACGACATCCGCCCGGAGATGGTCGGCCGTTTCGAGTACGAGATCGATACCGAGCGAGCGCTGACGAGCTGGCAAGCGGAGGTGGACGAGAATCTGGCGGCCGGCCGCAGTGCCTTCGCCCCGAATCTCGCCCGGACCCGTGACGCAGTGACGGCAGACACGGATTCCTAGACCGAAATATCACCCCATAACTTTCAGGAGATCGATATGAGTTACGAAGCGCTCGACAACATCGTCGCGATCGCTGACCAGATCCGTGCCGGAGGCGAGGAATCCGAATCGCTCGGTCGTTTGACCGACGAGATGGCGAAGGGTCTCAAGGACGCCGGGATCATCCGACTGCTGCAGCGCACGAAGTACAACGGCTACGAGGCGCACCCGCGTGAGTTCGCCGAAACCGTGATGAAGACGGCGAGCCTCTACGGTTCCGCGGGCTGGGTCGGTGGGATTGTCGGTGTCCATCCGTGGCAACTCGCGTTCGCGGATCCGAAGGTGCAGGACGAGGTGCTCGGCTCGGACTCCGACACCTGGCAGGCGTCACCGTACATGCCGGGTGGCGTAGCCGTCCCGGTCGACGGCGGCTACCGGATGACCGGTCGCTGGCAGTTCTCGTCCGGCACCGACCACTGCGACTGGATCTTCCTCGGCGCGATGATCGGTGACAACGACGGCAAGCCGATCATGCCGCCGGTCGGGCTGCACGTGATTCTGCCCCGGTCCGATTACACGATCGTCGAGGACTCGTGGGACGTCGTGGGCCTGCGCGGCACGGGCAGCAAGGACATCATCGTCAAGGATGCGTTCATTCCCGACTACCGGGTGATGAAGGCCCAGGACGTGATGGACGGGACCGCGGCGAAAGAGTACGGAGTCACCGAGACCCTGTACCGGATGCCGTGGTCGACGATGTTCCCACTCGGTATCACTTCCGCCACCATCGGCATCTGTGAGGGCGTCCTCGCCGCCGGCGTCGATTACCAGCGCGCCCGCGTCGGCGCGAGCGGTACCGCCATCAAGGACGATCCGTACGTCCTGCACGCGCTGGGTGAAGCCGCCGCCGAAATCGACGCGGCCCGCCAGCAGCTGCTCGCGAACGTGGACCGCATCTGGGATCTCGTCGAGGCGGGCAAGGAAGTTGACTTCGAGACCCGGGCGGCTTCGCGCCGGAACCAGGTCCGATCGGCGTGGCGGGCAGTCCGTGCCGCCGACGAGGTTTTCGACCGCACCGGCGGAAACGCTCTGCGCGTGGATAACCCGTTGCAGCGATTCTGGCGGGACGCGCATGCCGGCCTGCATCATGCTATCCACGTCAGCAGCACGACCTATCATGCGGCCGCCATGGCTTCGCTCGGAATCGAGGTACCGAACGGTCCTCTGCGCGTGATGATCTGAGTATCCGGACGGACTGGAAAGGAACATAGTGACTGAGATCAGGGGACTCGGATACGTCCGTGTGCAAGCCACGGACACAGCGCGATGGCGCGAGCTCGGGTTCGACGTGCTCGGCTTCGCGCCCGGGTCGGGACCCGAGGTGAACGCGCTGCACTTCCGGATGGACGAGCGCCGGGCGCGGATCACCGTCGAGCACGGTGACGCCGACCGTGTGACAGCCGTCGGGTGGGAGGTTCGCGACGAGGCGGCGCTCCGGAGGCTCGCGCACCGACTCGACGAGAACGGTTGTGAGTACGCGGCCATGCCCGTCGAGATCTGCGAGCATCGCAGCGTCGAGGGCGGGCTGGTCATGAAAGACCCCGGCGGCACGCCTCTGGAGTTCTTCTTCGGTCCGGCGCTCGACCACAGTCCGGTGATCACCCGGTACGGACAGAAGTTCGTCACAGGAGCGCAAGGCATGGGACACGTGGTCATGCCGACGGCGCGATTCGACGAGTCGTACCGCTTCTACACCGAGGTACTCGAATTCCTGCCTCGCGGCGCGTTCCGGATGCCGACGCCTCCGGGGACACCGCCGCAGCGGATCCGCTTCCTCGGTGTCAACCAGAGACATCACAGCCTCGCGATCATGCCGACCCTCGAGGGGCGTGACCCGGGACTGATCCACGTGATGGTCGAAGTCGACTCGCTCGACGCTGTCGGCCGTGCCCTGGACCAGGTGGAGGCACGGAACTTCCCGGTCTCGTCGACGCTCGGCAGGCACACGAACGACAAGATGATCTCCTTCTACGTCCAGGTACCGGGCGGATGGGACATCGAGTACGGCACCGAGGGCAAGGTCGTCGACGAGACGTACTACACCGCGGAGGAGATCACCGCGGACAGCTACTGGGGCCACGAGTGGATGTGGGCCCGACAGGCGAAGGCCGAGAGCGCATGACCGAGGAAGTGAACACAGTGGACACGTACGCACACGACTTCGATGCGGTTGTGATCGGTGCGGGCATATCCGGGCTCTACGCGGTGTACAAGCTCCGGCAGCGCGGAATGACCGTGCGGGGCTTCGAATCCGCGGCGGGAGTGGGGGGTACCTGGTTCCACAACCGTTATCCGGGAGCGCGGTGCGACGTCGAAAGCATCGACTACTCGTACTCCTTCGACGAGGAACTCCAGCAGGAATGGACGTGGTCGGAGCGATTCGCCACCCAAGAGGAGATTCTGTCGTATCTCGAGCACGTCGCCGACCGTCACGACCTTCGTCCCGCCTACGAATTCCTCACGCGGGTCACCTCGGCCGTGTACGACGAGGAGTCGGCGCGATGGTCCGTCACCACGGATACGGGACGTACGGTGATCGCGCGGTTCTGCATCATGGCCACCGGTGTCCTGTCGGCGACCAACCGGCCCGACATTCCGGGCCGGGACTCGTTCGCCGGGGAGTCCTACCACACCGGTGAATGGCCCCACAGCCCGGTCGATTTCACCGGAAAGCGCGTCGGCGTGATCGGGACGGGTTCTTCGGGAATGCAGTCCATCCCGCTGATCGCGCAGGACGCCGAGCATGTGTTCGTGTACCAGCGCAGTCCGAACTACTCGATCCCGGCCGGAAACCGACCGCTTACTCCCGAGCAGATTGCGGAGGTGAAGGCCTCGTATCCGGAGCGCCGCCGACTTGCGCGTCTGAGCGGTGGCGGAACCCCGTTCACGCCCTACCCGAAGGGCGCGATGGAGGTCGACGAGGCCGAGCGCCGGCGTGTGTACGACGAGTGGTGGCAGCGCGGCGGTTACCTGTTCGCGAAGGCATTCCCGGACCAGACGGTGAACCTGGAATCGAACGACACCGCCCGAGAGTATGTCGAGTCGAAGATCCGCGAGATGGTGAACGACCCCGAGATCGCCGACCAGCTCATCCCGACCGACCATCCGATCGGAACCAAGAGGATCGTCACCGACAGTGGGTATTTCGAGACCTACAACCGTGACAACGTGACCTTGATCAACCTGCGGCGCACTCCGCTCGTCGAGATCACCGAGACCGGGATCCGGACGAGCGAGGAATACCAGGAGCTGGACGTTCTCGTGTACGCCACCGGCTTCGACGCGATGACCGGTGCATTGTCGCGGATCGATATCCGGGGACGGGACGGCCGCACTCTGCGTGACGAGTGGGCTGCGGGACCGCGTACCTATCTGGGCCTGTCGTCCAACGGCTTCCCCAACATGTTCTTCATGGTGGGCGCGGGCAGCCCGAGTGTGCTGGCAAACATGGTGCTGATGGCGGAGCAGCAGGTGGACTGGATCGCCGCCTGCCTCGATCATCTCGACGAGCACAACGCCAGGTCGATCGAGGCCGGCGAACAGGCGGTCGACGAGTGGGTCGCCGAATGCAACGAAAAGGCCGCGGGCACTCTGTTCCCGTCTGCGAACTCGTGGTACATGGGCGCCAACATTCCCGGTAAGCCGCGAGTGTTCATGCCCTACATCGGTGGCTTCGCCAACTACTGCAACATCTGCGCCGAGGTCGCCGCGGCCGGCTACAAGGGCTTCGACATCGTCGGAGTCGAAGGTGCCTGAGATGACGACGACACATTCATCGACGAGAGGTCGATCATGACCGAAACCATGTCCGTGGACTCCGATGCCGGTGCCGAGAGCCGTGACTCGAGCTTGGCTGCCGCGATCGATGTGTGCGATCCGGCTCCGTTGCTCATGTCCCTCGTGCACGTGACCGGAGACCTCGGTCTTCTCGACGAGTTCGGAGCGCGGCTGACCATCGGCGAACCGGGCAACCACTATCGGACCGGAACGCGCCCGGCTGTTCCACCGGGGCAGTATCCGGCAGACGTCGTCGCCGACATCCGCGCCCGTGCGCACGAGCTGCTCACTCCCGATATGGTCGATCGTCTCGGAGTTCCCGACCGCGAAACGTTCCTCCATATGGCGAAGGTGGCGACGTCGGAGCGCGTCGACGAGGAGTTCGTCCCGATTCTGCTCGAACAGGCCGGTTTCGTCCTCGGGGAGCGCTGTGTTCCGGTGACGGTCACGCCGCCCACGGACTTCTCCGTCATCGTCATCGGTGCCGGGATCGTCGGTGTCAACGCCGCAATCAAGCTCGGGGACGCAGGCTTCACCTACCGGGTCTTCGAGTCCCGCGACGAGATCGGCGGAACCTGGTCACGCAACACCTATCCGGGTGCCGCGGTCGACACGCCCAGCCACTACTACTCGTACTCCTTCGAGTTGAACCCCGACTGGTCGAAGTACTATCCGTCGGGTACCGAGTACCAGCGATACCTGAAGGGTGTCGTCGACACCTACGGGATCGCCGAGAACATCTCGTTCCGCACGCGGGTACTGTCCGCGTGCTGGCTGGACGATCAGCATGTGTGGGAGGTGACCACCGAATCCGCCGACGGTTCCCGTGAGGTGCACCGTGCGAAGGCGGTGGTGACCGCGCTCGGCATGCTCAATTCGCCGAACATCCCCGACGTGGAGGGCCTGGATTCCTTCGGCGGCACGGTCGTGCACACCGCCGATTGGGACGAGGACCTCGACCTGACCGGCAAGCGGGTGATCGTTCTCGGTACCGGCTGCACGTCCGTGCAGGTGGTCGCGAGCATCGTCGACAAGGTGAAGGCGCTCGACGTCGTGGTCCGGTCACCGCACTGGATCGTGCCGGAGAAATCCGTCGTGAACGACGTTCCGGACGGAGAGAAGTGGGCGCTCGCTCATATTCCGCGCTACCACGAGTGGTTCCGGCTTCGCTCCTACTGGTTCGCGTCCGACAACCTGTACACGCTGCCGCGGATCGACCCGGAATGGGCGAAGACGCATTTCTCCGCCTCTCCGGCCAACGAGATGGTGCTCGAGACGGCACGGAACTACCTGCAGGCCAGCTTCGCGGACCGCCCGGATCTGATCGAGAAGCTGACTCCGGACTTCCGTCCGTACGGTAAGCGGATCGTCAAGGATCCCGGCTTCTTCAAGGCGCTCACGCGTGAACACGTGACCCTCCATCGGGCATCGTTCGAGCGAGTGACCACGGACGGTGTGATCACCACCGAAGGCAGATTCGTCCCTGCGGACGTCATCATCCTGGCGACAGGATTCGAGTTGGAGTTCACCACGTCGATCGACATCAGTGGGCGGGACGGGCGCACACTTGCCGACCTGTGGAAGAACGGTGACGATCCGCGTGCGTACCTCGGGATCCAGGTGTCCGGATTTCCCAACCTGTTCGTGACCGCAGGACCCAACTCGGCCCCGAATCACGGTGCCGGCCATAATATTCTCAGCGAGGAACACGTCCACTACATCATCGAGTGCCTCCAGTACCTGCTCGAAAACGGGCACGACGCGATGGACGTCAGGCAGGACGTACTCGACGAATACAACCGTAAGGTCGACGAGGCGCTCGACAAGACCGTGTGGGTGCACCCCGGCACGAACGTCAACGGTTACTACCGGAACAGTCAGGGGCGGGCAGTGGTGCCGTGCCCGTGGCGTCTGGTCGACTACTGGACCCTGTTGCGGGAACCGAACCCGGATGCCTTCGACTTCATCGATCCCACGGTCGAGAGGATCGAGGGATGAACTCGGACCCCATCGTTTCGGACGGGCGGGTGGAGGTCGACCTGCTCGTGGTGGGGTCGGGTACCGGCCTGGCCGCGGCACTGGCCGCGTCGGAGGCCGGACTCTCGACGCTGGTCGTGGAGAAGTCGGAGTACGTGGGTGGTTCGACGGCACGGTCGGGCGGTGCCTTCTGGGTGCCGGGAAACCCGGTGCTGTCCGCACTGGCACCGTCCGACACGCTTGCCGACGCCCGCACCTATGTGCACGCAGTGGTGAACGGTACCGGCCCGGACGCGCGCGGCGAGTCCTTCCTCGATCACGGCAGCGCCGCGATCGCAATGCTCGAACGCACGACGCCGATGAAGTTCATGTGGGCGGAAGGCTATTCCGACTACCATCCCGAAAAGCCGGGCGGCTCGGCGCTCGGCCGCACCTGCGAGTGCAAGCCGTTCGACGCATCCGTTCTCGGGTCGGAACTCTCGCGGCTGCGACCAGGCCTTCTCGACGCTCCTCTGCCGATGCCGGTGACCGGCGCGGACTACAAGTGGCTCAATCTGCTCACCAGGATGCCGAGGAAATCCCTGGGGAGAGCGCTGAAGGCGCTCGGTATCGGACTCGGCGGTGTGGCGCTACGCAGACGGTACGTCGCAGGAGGGCAGGCGCTGGCCGCGGGGTTGTTCGCCGGTGTCGTGCGCGCCGGAATACCGGTGTGGACGAACTCTCCTCTGGTCGACCTGGTGGGGATCGACGGACGGATCACCGGTGCGGTCGTCGAGCGGGACGGACGGCCGATCTCCGTTGTCGCCCGACGCGGTGTCGTTCTGGCGGCCGGTGGTTTCGACCACGACATGGAGATGCGGCACGCCTTCCAGTCGGAGCGCCTGGCAGATCACGTCAGTCTGGGCTGCTCGGCGAACACCGGTGATGCCGTCAAACTGGCGCAGGCTCACGGCGCGGCCGTCGGGCTGATGGACCAGGCATGGTGGTTTCCGGCGGTGGCGCCGGTTCGCGGTGGACAGCCGTCGGTACTGCTCGCCGATCGGTCACTGCCCGGTTCGTTCATCGTCGACCAGAACGGCAGGCGCTTCGTCAACGAGGCGGTCGACTACATGTCGTTCGGTCAGCGCATGCTGGCCCGGGAGAAGGCGGGCGAACCGGTCGAGAAGATGTGGATCGTCTTCGACCAGCGGTACCGCAACAGTTACCTGTTCGCAGGCGGGCTGTTTCCGCGGCAGCCTCTGCCCGACTCGTGGTACGAGCAGGGGATCGCGCACCGTGCGACGGGGCCGGAGCAGCTGGCCGAGCGGATCGGAGTGCCTCCGAGAGCATTCGAGGAGACCCTACGCGATTTCAACAACTCGGCCGCCAAGGGCGTGGACCACGAGTTCGGCCGCGGTGCAAGCGCATACGACCGTTACTACGGTGATCCCACCGTGACACCGAATCCGAATCTTCGTGCTCTCGACGAGAAAGCTCTGTTCGCTGTCGAGGTCGTGCTCAGTGACCTGGGAACCTGCGGTGGCCTGCGTGCGGACGAGAAGGGGCGAGTGCTGCGCGAGGACGGGACTGTCCTGGACGGTCTCTACGCGATCGGCAACACCGCCGCCAACGTCTTCGGCGAAACGTATCCCGGCGCCGGCGCGACCATCGGGCAGGGACTCGTGTACGGCTACGTCGCAGCGCAGGCGGCGGCCGAGACACCTCTCGCAGCGGCGGTTCGGACATGACGATGCAACCGCTGAATTGCGAGACGTGCGGGAGTGCTGTTCTCGTCGAGAAGTTCAGCGCTGCCCACACATCTGTCCAGTGGATGACCGAAGCGTCGGAATGCCCGATGATCAGGGACACCGCGCGATCCCTCGGGGACACCCGACGCGGCTGCAGTGCGCTGCATCGCACCATCGACCGTGCGGTGGCGCGTAACGAGCTGACCGAATCGCGAATCGACCTGCCGGACGGGCCGGACGTACCCCGGCTGCACTGACAATCCGAAGCGCGGGGCCGCTGCCGAACGGGCAGCGGCCCCGCGCTTCTTCCGGTGGTCAGCCCGGAGTGCCGGGGACCAGTGGGCAGCGCGTGCCGGTGAAAATGCTTGCTGCGCAACGATTACAGTGGATGCACAGGGATCGCGTGTCGCGGTTGCGCTGAATTCGCGCGACGAGGTCCGGCTCGCGGAGCAACGCCCGTGCCATCGCTACGAACTCGAACCCGTCGCGCATGGCCACTTCCATGGCGTCGAGGTCTGTGACGCCGCCGAGCAGCACGAGCGGGAGGGACAGCTCGTCCCGGAACTGCCGCGCGTACTCCAGGAAGTACAGAGGTTCGTAGGGGTAGTGCTTGAACACCGCTCTGCCGAACAGTTTCATCCCGATCTGCAGGATGGGTATCTGCGTTTCCGCCATCTCGTTCAGCGGAACGTCGCCTCGGAACAGATACATCGGATTGGAGAGGGACGATCCGCCCGTCAGCTCGAGTGCATCCAGATGGCCGTCGGATTCGAGCATCTTCGCGAACGTCAGGGATTCATCGAGCCAGAGTCCGCCCGGTACGCCGTCGGCCATGTTCATCTTGGCGAGCACCGCGATTTCACCGTCGGCGGCCTCCGCGACCGCGGCGACGATGCGGCGGGCGAATTCGGCCCGGTTGGCCAGGGAACCGCCCCATCGATCTTTGCGGCGGTTGACTTTGGGGCTCAGGAACGAGCTGGCGAGATAGTTGTGTCCGAGGTGGATCTCGACGGCGTCGAATCCGACCTCGCGGGCGTAGCGGGTGGCCTGGCCGTGGGCGTCGACGATCCGGCGGATGTCGTGGTCGCTCGCTTTCCGGTCGAAGCTCATCGACAGCGGGTTGGGCCTGGCGGAGGGTGCGAGGGAAGGCAAACCGTTCGATCGGGAATTGGCGACCGGACCTGCATGGCCGATCTGTGCAGAGACTTTGGCGCCCGTCTCGTGGACGGCGTCCGTGAGTCGCCGCAAGCCGTCGAGCGCCTCCGGCCGCCAGTAGATCTGGTCGCGCTCGGTGCGACCCTCCGGGGCGACAGCGAGATACGCCACCGTCGTCATTCCGACGCCGCCGGCTCCGACCGCTACGTGGAAGTCGACGAGCCGGTCGCTGACGAGGGCGTTGGGCGTCACTCCCTCGAAAGTCGCGGACTTGATGACGCGATTGCGCAGCGTGATCGGACCGAGACGGGCGGGCGCGAGCGGATCCGGAAACTCAGGAACTGCGGTCGTGAGGTTGGGTGCTGACATGTCGATCTCCGTGTTTCTCGGGCTGTGAGGGGAGTCGGTCGGGTGCGGACGAGAGTTGCGATGTGATGTCCAACCAGCGCAATGTTGCTTCGACGGAATCGGCGGAGTCTCCGTGCGCGCCGTCCTCGGCCCACTCTGTCAACGCGGCGAACGCGGCAGCTTGATAAGCGGTCGCCAATGCTCGGCCGACCGCCGGCGGTACCTCGGGGTTCCGACGAGTGATGTAGCGGGCCAACTCGGTGATCCACGGCCGGTACGCCTGGGAGGCCGTTGCGACCAGTTCGGGCGTGGATGCGATCAGACGCAACCAATCCGGGCCGACGCGTTGGACACGGGGGTGGTGTGACACGGAATCGGCGACGGCCGTTCGCACCGCTTCACCGAGCGGAACCGAATCAGGCACTGCAGACAGTGATTCGCGCAACCGCTGGGTCGCGGATGCGACACCGACCCAGGCGATCGCCGACTTGGTCGAAAAGTGCCGGATGAGGGTCCGGGTACTGATTCCGGTCGCGTCGGCGATGTCGTTCCAGCTCGTCGAGTCGTAGCCGCGGAGGGACCAGAGCCGGAACGCTGTTTCCGCGACGAATTCGGGTTCGAGGACCGTGGGACGGCCACGTCCCCGGCCCCCGCCGGCTTCGGTGGACAACTTTGCGCTCGAAGAGTTCTCGCAACTCACACTTCCGAGGACACCATTATTGGCATAGTGTGTCAAATATCGGCCACTGGGGATGTGGCATTCGAGAACACAAGGATGATGCTGTGGGTATCTATGCGGTGACCGGTGCGGCGTCGGGTATGGGCCGCGCGGTTACGGACCGACTTCGCTCCGCCGGCCACACTGTGGTCGGGGTCGACATCAAGGAATCCGACGTCGTTGCCGACCTCTCGACCCCCGGTGGTCGGCAGCAAGCGGTACGAGAGGTGCTGAAGATCGCAGGGGGTCGGTTGGACGGGGCCGTGCTTGCGGCGGGGATCGGACCGGCACCGGGGCGGGGCCGGCCGAGGCTGATTGCCGAGGTCAACTACTTCGGCGTCGTCGACCTTCTCGACGGCTGGAGAAGTGCGCTCGCGTCGGCGGGCAAAGCGAAGGTCGTCGTGTTCTCGAGCAACTCGACGACGACCACACCCGCTGTGCCCGGTCGAATGATCAAGGCGCTCCTCGACGGGGACGCTGACCGTGCGGTGCGCTCGGTCCGGCTGTTCGGAAAAGGAGCACCCGGAATCGCATACGGAGGATCGAAGATCGCGGTCAGCAGATGGGTGCGACGGAATGCGGTTCGGCCCGAGTGGGCGGGTTCCGGAATCCGGCTGAATGCGCTCGCTCCTGGAGCGATCATGACTCCGTTGCTGGAGAAGCAGCTTGCGACACCGGCGGAAGCGAAGGTCATTCATTCGTTCCCGGTGCCTGCCGGAGGATTCGGTGACGCCGGTCAACTCGGCGACTGGGCCGTGTTCATGTTGTCCGACGCTGCTGATTTCCTCTGCGGAAGTATCGTCTTCGTCGATGGCGGCTCCGACGCATACTTCCGATCCGACGACTGGCCTCGCTCCGTCCCGGTTCGTCGGATCGTTCGCTACCTGCGCCGTTTCCGGGAATTCGGGAGGTGACACGGGCCGGTCCGTGCAATTCGCCGACCGTGTGAGAGCGGAATCCGGGGATGGCGGGGGATTCGGATTTCGGGCGCCGTCGGTGTGAAGGCGGCTGACCGGCATCCACATCCCGAATCCACTCGTCTGCTGAACGGGATACACCGTTGCCGCCGATGTCGCTCTCTCGGACCATCGACTGATGGACTTCGAGTTCGCTCGGCCGCACTGCGCTGCCTCGACGAAACACGCTCTGGCTCGGTTGTTTTCCCATGACGTGATGCTGAGCCCCGGCAGCGGGTCGGGGACAGCCCGTGAGTGTGCCGTATCAACGCCTCGGCGCCGCCCTCCGAACTCGGGACACGGTGACGGGTTCGCAGCCCGGATTGCGGGCCGAGTGTTCGGCCGCGCCCGTGGCGCGTATCCCCTGCGGGCGGAGAGAAGTGCTGTCGGGTGCCCCGTTCCGCGCGGCGCTTGCGGCCCGGAGCGGCGAATCGACCGAGGACGCAGCTCGTGAACCGGGCACTGGGGATCTCACACTGGCGGCTGTCGCGCAAGCTCGCCGTCGTGCTCGCCGTTCCGTTTCTCGCCGCGCTCGCACTCGGCGCCCTGCGGGTCTCCACCCAGCTCGACGAGGCTCGCCGCTTCGGTTCGCTCTCCGATCAGATGGCCGCGATCCCTGCTCTCTTCGTCTTCTCCAACGACGTCGTCAGCGCCTCCACCGCAAAGAGTCTCGGCATGCCGGTCCTGGTCGCGCCGGAGCACTTCGAGAAAGCCACCGCCGAGGTGGACCGACTCGCCACCGCGGACATTCTGGAGCCGAGAGTGGCCGACGGTCTTGCGCGCCTCCTCGTGGACGGTCGAACTCTCTACGGTACGGACCCCCAAGGCGACATGTCGGCCGACGAACTCGCGAATCGCATGGTCGACTTCCTCATCCGGTGCGAAGGGATCTTCCGCGCACTGCTCGACCTGACCGAGAACGGCGACGTGCTCACCGCGGGCACAAACCTGCTCTCCGCTTGGAACGCCCAGCGGACGATGCTCGACCAGGCGAACGCGCTCGGTCTCTTCGCCCGCGATCCCGAGACTGCACGTCTCACAGCGCTGAACGCGATGAACATAGAGGAGTCCACTCTCGGCTTGCTGCGCGGCACAACTCTCGACGAGGGGCAGCTCGACGGCATGATGGAGAATCTTGCTGTCCGGCGGAGTCTGCTCACCGATCCTGCTCCCAGCCGGGACTTCGGGCAGGAACTGGCGGATGTGATGCTGGCGGCCTTCCCCCCGTATCAGGACATGAATTCCGAGGCGACTGCACAGATCACCGCGACCCTGGACCGGCTGACCTC